>JBIODC010000001.1:0-138934 GCA_044440135.1 Steroidobacterales bacterium
ATCCGTGTGCAGCACCATCGCGTAGCGGTGCTGCAGGGCGAACTCCTCCCTGGCGAACTCCCTGCAAGCCGCCAGGAGCCGCGACGGCGAGGTGCCGGCTGGCATCGACAGAACGATGTTATGCACGAGCTTGGGTTGGGCTACGCGCCCGCCGCGTTCCATCCGATTCCATCGATCCAGCGCGGCGTCAAGATCGAGATCCCAATTCTCGACGAGTCTTGCCGCTACGTCCTTCCCCTGTAGCCGCTCGCCGTCGTCCGTCTCGATCTCGAGCTCACCATGCCGGTCAATGTATTGAAAGTGCGCCGCGACCGCGCCGGTCGTCTTGCCGCCGCCTGAAACCTTCACCATGACTTCGGGCGCGCGCCCCACGGTGCGCGCAATCTGCGCGATTTGCTCCGGGCTGAAACGCGCAGGGCGGCCGGTACCGCGACGGCCATAACTCACGAAGTCGAGCGCGGGATCCCGGTCTCCGCCAAATCGAAAAGCATGCCTGGCCATGATTGCGTCTCCACGCTGACTGCATCACGTGGAACCCAGTGTCACACAGAGCGGCCGCGAAGCTATCCTGCAATCCGCTCAAAATTAAGCGAAACGTCACACCAAGTGATCGCCGCCGTCGTGTCTCGTTGAAACGCGATGATGCCAACTCACCCGCACACGGCCCGACGCGACAAGAGAGTCTGTAATTGGAGATTCGCTGGTTTTACTGCGAATCCCTGCCTCGATCTTGCGCGCGAAAGCGGTAGCCTTGCTTCACGTGACAACGCGCCCTGAATCGACCGGAACCACACGCTGGCATCACACGTATGAACGCTCGAACTGTCACGACTACGCCTCATGTCCAGATGCTCCGGCTACCGCAAGTCTGCAGGGTCACCGGTTTTAGTCGAACGATGATCTACCAGCTCTCGCGCTGACCTCCCTGCCGCGCTCTTAGTCGATGCTGGAAAGGCGCCGACATGATGGCTGGGAACCGCAAGACGACATGTCGAATCGCACTGACAATGCGGTTTTGCCGGCCGGGGCGCCGCCGCCTGGGCAGTTGCCGCTCGATTTCTCACCGCCTCGGCGTCGCCGGGAATCGGCAATATCCATGGCAGCGCTGGTCGTTCAGCCAGCGGCCGCGCCTGCGCGCTACTTCACCCGCCGTGAGGCAGCGGCCTATGTGCGTTGCAGCGTGCGCTTCCTCGATGGCATGGGATTGCCCTTTATCCGCAAGGGTCGCTGCAAGCTCTACGACCGCATTGATCTGGACCAGCGCATGCAGCAGGATAAGTGCCGAGGGCGGGCCTGGAAGGAGATTCTATGGCCCGTGAACGTGGACTCTACCGCCGCAAGGATTCGCGGTTCTGGTGGATCAACCTCGTTCTCCCGGATGGACGCCGCGTATGCCAAAGCACTGGGCGTGTCGAACGCACCGAGGCTGAAGCCTACGTAGTCCGTCTGAAGAGCGAGGCGATTGAAGCTCGGCAGCAGGGGCTTCTCGGCATTTTCGTATGGCAGCAAGCGGTCATACGCTATCTCGAGGAGTTTGCGGATAAGAGGAGCCTCTTCAATGACAGGGATCATCTGAAGAAGCTCGATCCCTATCTGCGCTCTCTGCGGTTGGATGCGATCGACATGACGGCATTGCAACCGTACATTCGCGATCGCAGGTCGAAGGATGGTGTCTCGAACGCGACCGTCAATCGCGCTCTCGAGGTGGTTCGGCGGATATTGAACGTCGCACATCAGGATTGGCGTTGGCTGCGTGGGGTTCCGAAGATTCGGATGCTGAAGGAACCCCGTCGGCGCGTGCGCTTCCTGAGACGCGAGGAGGCTGACCGATTGATCGCGGCTTTGCCAGTGCACATGAAGCCGATCGTGAAGTTCGCGCTGGCGACTGGCTGTCGTGCAGGCGAGATTCTCGGGCTCGAGTGGAGCCGAGTGGATCTCGCTCGCAAGGTGGCGTGGCTCGATCATGGCACGACGAAGTCGGGCGAGGGTCGCGGTATTCCGCTCAATGCGGACGCTGTGGCGGCGCTCGAGGCCACCCGGGGTCAGCACCGGCGCTGGTGCTTCACCTTCGCCGGTCAGCGCATCCACCAGAGCTCGACAGCGTGGGACAAGGCGAAGCAGCGTGCCGGCATCGAGGACTTCCGTTTCCACGACCTGAGGCACACCTGGGCCTCCTGGCACGTGCAGAGCGGCACCTCGCTACAGGAGCTGATGGAGCTGGGAGGCTGGAGGTCGTACGAGATGGTGCTGCGCTATGCGCACCTGGCGCCGGAGAAACTGAGTTCCGTGGCCAGTCGCATCGAGCGGCAACCGGAAGGTCCGAGTCTGAAGGTCGCGCCGCGCGGCAAAACCGTAGCAGAGAACGCTACGTTTTCGCTACGTTTGGTCAATTGAGCATTGCCGATCAGCGGCAAGTAATTGATCGATTGGCGCGCCCGGAGAGATTCGAACTCCCGACCCTCAGGTTCGAAGCCTGATGCTCTATCCAACTGAGCTACGGGCGCGCGGAAGCGCCCATCGTGGCATGAACCTCCCCAGCGCACCACCGGCCGGCACCGGCGTAACATAGAGCCCATGATAGAGCCCCAGGCTGCCGAGACGCTCATCAGCGAACACCTGGCCTGCCTGCCGATCGAATCGCTGCCGGTCGGCCAATGCGCCGGCGCGGTGCTGCGCGAAAACATCTATGCCGAGCGCGACCAGCCGCCGTTCGACCGGGTCGCGATGGACGGTGTGGCGCTGGCCTCGGGCGCAGCCGCGAACGGGCGGCGCCGCTTCCGGCTGCAGGCGACGCAGGCGGCCGGTGACCCGCCCACGGCGCTTACCTCGGATGAAAACTGCGTCGAGGTGATGACCGGCGCGGTACTTCCGGGCGGCTGCGACACCGTGGTGCCGGTCGAGCGGCTGCAGAGCGCCAACGGCTATGTCGAGATCGAGGGCGGGCTCGCGATCGCGCCCTGGAAGAACGTACACCGGCGAGCCAGCGACCGTACGCAGGGCGCACTGCTGCTCGCCGCCGGCAGCGTGCTCAATGCGCCGGAGATCGCCGTCGCGGCCTCGGCCGGCATGGCCCGGGTGCGCGTCAGCAGCCAGCCGGCGATTGTCGTGATCTCCACCGGCAATGAACTGGTGGAGCCCGGCGATCCGATCGCCCCCCATCAGATCCGGCGATCCAATGCCTACGCGGTGGTCGCCGCGCTGCGCCAGCGAGGGTTTCAGCGCGTGGCCGATGATCACCTGCCGGACGATGCCGGGCAGCTGCGCGAGCGCCTGCGTCTGCATCTGCATACCCACGAGGTGCTGGTGCTCTCGGGCGGCGTATCGATGGGACGATTCGACCTGGTGCCCCAGGCACTCGAGGATATCGGCGTGCACTGCGTGCTGCACGGCGTGGCGCAGCGTCCCGGCAGACCGATGTGGTACGGCACCTCGAACCAGGGCCGCTCGGTGTTTGCGTTGCCAGGCAATCCGGTGTCCACGCTCGTGTGCCTGGTGCGCTACGTGGTGCCGGCGCTGTACGCCGCGATGGGCATGCCGGTCGCGGCGCGCGAGCGCGTCGCGCTGGCGGCGCCGATTCACTGGGAAACGCAGATGACCGGATTCGTGCCGGTGCGGGTGTCGAACGACGACTGGGCGCGGCCCTGGGCGACCCCCTGCCCGACCAACGGGTCCGGCGATTTCGCCTCCCTGGCGATGACCGACGGCTTCGTAGAGCTGCCGCCGGGTCCCGCCGATTTCGCCAAGGGTTATGTGACACGCCTGTTTCGCTGGTAGGAAGCCGCCCCGCTCGGGGAAACGGTCCCGTTCGGACCCTCAAAACTTGGGTGGCGCGCCCGATCTGGTAGCCTTAGCACATGGCCAGCTCCAACGTTCAGCCGATACTGCCGCGCCGGCGTCTGGTGCAGGACAGCCTGGGCCGTCCACTGCGCGATCTGCGCCTGTCGGTCATCGACCGCTGCAATTTTCGTTGTCCGTACTGCATGCCGCGCGAGCGCTTCCACGATCAGTATCGTTTTCTGAAATCCACCGAGCGCCTCGAGTTCCCAGAGCTGCTGCGGCTGACGCGGCTGTTCCTGCAGCTCGGTGTGGTGAAACTTCGGGTCACGGGCGGCGAACCGTTGCTGCGCGCCGGCCTGGCCGATCTGATCGGCGACTTGACCAGCCTGCCCGGCATCGCCGACGTCGCCCTGACGACCAACGGCGTGCTGCTGGCGCAGCACGCCGCCGAACTGCGCGCCGCCGGCCTGCAGCGCGTCACGGTGAGCCTCGACAGCCTCGATCCGGCCGTATTCGCGCGGATGGCGGGCGGCTTCGGCAGTGTGGACGACGTGCTCAACGGCATTGCCGTCGCGCAGCGCGCCGGGCTCGCACCGATCAAGCTCAATGCGGTCGTGCAGCGCGGCGTCAACGATCATCAGGTGCTCGACCTGGTCGAGCGCTTCCACGGCACCGGCATCATCGTGCGCTTCATTGAATACATGGACGTCGGCAACCGCAACGACTGGAATCGCGAACGCGTCGTGCCCTCGCAGCAGCTGCTCGAGCGCATCCATGCGCGCTGGCGCGTGTCGGCGCTCGATCCGGCCTATGCGGGCGAGGTCGCGCGCCGCTATACCTTCGATGATGGCGGCGGTGAGATTGGTTTCATCTCCTCGGTCACGCAGCCGTTCTGCGGCGACTGCTCGCGGGCACGCCTGTCCTCGGACGGCAAGTTCTATACCTGCCTGTTCGCGGCCGAAGGCACCGATCTGCGCGCGCCGCTGCGCGGCGGGGCCAGCGATGAGGAGCTGCTGGCACTGATGCGCGCGGTATGGGAGCGGCGCGCCGATCGCTACAGCGAGCTGCGCGAGAATCTGCGCGCCCGGGGCGTGCAGCATGTCGAAATGAACTACGTCGGGGGCTGATTCTGCAATGCCACGCCGCGCACGCAGCACCCGACTCACGCATCTGGATGCGCGCTCGCGGCCGACGATGGTCGACGTCGGCGCCAAGGCCGTCACCCATCGAATTGCCGAGGCCGAAGCGCGGGTCCGTGTGCCCGCGGCGGTCGCCCGGGCGCTGCGCCGGAGCGGACATCGCACGAAAAAAGGTCCGGTGTTCGATACCGCGATCGTGGCCGGAGTGATGGCCGCCAAGCGCACCGCCGAGCTGATCCCATTCTGTCATCCACTGGCGCTCGAGCAGTGCCGGATCGATATCGGGTTTGCCTCGGGCGCCGCCGGCGCCGCCGGCGCTGCCGTCATCGTGGTGCACTGTCGCGTCGAGGTGCGCCACAAGACCGGGGTGGAAATGGAAGCGCTGACCGGCGCCAGTGTCGCGGCACTGACCATCTATGACATGTGCAAGGCGTTATCGCACGACATCCGCATCGTGAGCGTGCGGCTGCTCTCGAAGAGCGGTGGCAGGCGGCTGGTCGGTGCGCGCGGCGGTGCACGCGCGCGTACCCCGGCCGCGGCTCGATTGAGGCTGGTGGCGTGAGCACGCCGGATCTGTACGGGCTGGTACTGACCGGAGGGCGCAGCCGGCGCATGCAGCGCGACAAGGCCAGTCTGCAGTATGCCGGCAAGTCGCAGCTTGCGCGTGCGATGGAGTTGCTCACGCCGCTGGTCGCGCGCTGCTTCGTGTCGGTCCGGGCCGATCAGCTCTACGACCCGCACCGCGCCGCCTACGACACCATTGCGGACATCAAGCCGGACCTGGGACCGATCGGCGGCATCCACGCGGCGCTGCACACCTACCCCGCCCAGGGCTGGCTGATCCTCGCCTGTGACCTGCCGTTCCTCGATCGCGCCACGTTGCAGTATCTGATCGAGCACCGGGCGCGCACGCGGGTGGCAACCGCGTATCGCAGCAGCTTCGATGGGCTGCCCGAACCGCTGTGCGCGATCTTCGAGCCGCACAGTCTGCCGGTCATCGAGCAGTCGCTCGCCCAGGGGCAGCAATGCCCGCGCGCACTGCTGGCGCGCGCCGATGTCGAGCTGCTCGACCTGCCGAACCCGCGGGCTCTCGATAACGTCAATACCGGCGAGGAGTACGTCGCGGCGAGCGCGACGCTCGGCGCCGGCACGGTGCGGCGCCTGCATGTGCGTTATTTTGCAATGCTGCGCGAGCAGGCCGGCCGCAGCACCGAGGAGCTCGAAACCCAGGCCACCACGCCGCGCGAGCTCTACGAGGAACTGCGGCGTCGACGCGGCCTCACGCTGGCACCCGAATTCCTGCGCGTGGCCGTGAATGACGAGTTCGGGGACTGGCGCTCGCCGCTGGCCAATGGCGATACCGTGGTCTTTCTTCCGCCCGTGGCCGGAGGCTGATCCGGTGGACGCTCAACGTGCCGCTCCAGGACCGGATCCCCGGGAGCTGCGATGAACCGCTTCAGCCTGCATGACGGCGCGCTGCAACCGGAGCTGCTGCGCAAGGAGCTGCAGGATCCCACCTGCGGCGGCTACGCCGCCTTCGAGGGCTGGGTGCGCGACCGCAACGACGGCCGCACGGTGCTGCGGCTCGAGTACGAAGCGTTCGCGCCGCTCGCCGAGCGCGAGGGCGGGCGCATCCTCGATGAAGCCCGACAGCGCTTCGGTGTCGCGCGCGTGCGCTGCGCGCACCGCATCGGGTCACTGGCGATCGGCGAGCTCGCGGTCTGGGTCGGCGTCAGCGCAGCGCACCGCGGCGAGGCTTTCGACGCGTGCCGCTACGTGATCGACGAGGTCAAGCACCGCGTGCCGATCTGGAAGAAGGAGTACTACCAGGACGGCGACTCCGGCTGGGTCAACTGCGAGCGCTGCGCCGCCGCGGCCGCGCAGCCGCACGACACCCGGACGCTGCCAGCGCAGCCCACGCGTGGTCACGATCACGGTCATGGACACGATCATGCCCATGACCATCACGACGAGCACCGCACCGGCCAGATCCGGCCCTGAGGTCTGCCCTAGGCCGAAAGTGCGAGCGAATATGACCTAAAGGACATCGGGGCACATGAGCGCTTTTTTATTACAAAAACGCTCATGTGCCCCGATGTCCTCTAAGTGATTTGTGATTGCCCCTTCCGGCTCAGGGCCGGATCTGGCCCGAGCCGTGCACCACGTACTTGTAGCTCGTAAGCTGCTCGACGCCCACCGGTCCGCGCGCGTGGAAGCGATCGGTCGAAATGCCGATTTCCGCTCCCATGCCGAACTCGCCGCCGTCGGCGAACTGCGTGGACGCGTTGTGCAGCACGATGGCGCTGTCAACGCGCGCCAGGAAGCGCTCCGCGGTGGCCGCATTGGACGTGACGATCGCATCGGTATGCGACGAGCCGTACCGGGCGATATGGGCGATCGCCTCATCGACGCCGTCGACCACGCGCACCGCGATGATCGCATCCAGGAATTCGGTGGACCAGTCGGATTCGGTGGCCGGCTTGACGCGTCGATCGGCTTCACGCGCCGCCTCATCGCCACGCACCTCGCAGCCGGCCGCGATCAGCTCACCGATCAGTGCCGGCAGATGCATCGGCGGACAGGCGGCATCGACCAGCAGCGTTTCGGCCGCGCCGCAAACGCCGGTGCGGCGCATCTTGGCGTTGGTCGTAATCCGGCAGGCCATGTCGAGCTCGGCATCCCGATCGACGTAGACGTGACAGTTGCCCTCGAGATGGCCGATGACCGGTACGCGCGCCTCGGCCTGCACGCGCGCCACCAGGCTCTTGCCGCCGCGTGGCACCAGCACGTCGATATACTGCTGCATGCCCGCGAGCATCTCGCCCACGGCGGCGCGATCCGCCGTCGGCACCAGCTGGATCGCGGTGGCCGGCAGATCCGCGGCCTTCAGTCCTTCGACCAGGCAGGCGTGAATGGCCGCGCTCGAGTGCCGGCTGTCCGAGCCGCCGCGCAGAATCGCGGCGTTGCCGGACTTCAGGCACAGCGCGCCGGCATCGGCGGTCACGTTGGGCCGGCTCTCGTAGATGATGCCGATGACCCCCAGCGGCACGCGCACGCGGCTGATGCGCAGTCCGTTCGGCCGCGTCCACTCGGCGATCGTCACGCCGATCGGATCCGCAAGTGCCGCCACCTCCTCCAGGCCGCGCGCCATCGCCTCGACGCGCTGGGCATCGAGCTTGAGCCGATCGAGCAGCGCGCTGCTCATGCCGGCGGCCTGCGCATCGCGCATGTCCTCGGCATTGGCCGCCAGGATCGCGGTGGCCTGGGCACGGATCGCGGCGGCCGCGGCAATCAGCGCCTGGTTCTTGATCGCAGTGTCGGCCAGCGCGAGCTGTTCGGCGGCGGCAACGGCGGCACGGCCAAGATTCTGCATCAGGGCATGCAGGTCGGACGAATCCGCGCGCTCCGCGATCGATGTAACGACGCTGGTCATGGTTTCACCTCGGCCAGCCCTTCGGACGCGCCCGGCGGCGCTGGCTTGTGTTCCGGCGGCCGATAATCATGCTGCAGAATGACCAGATCGTCACGATGTATCAGTTCCTCGCGGCCGCGAAATCCCAGGATCGCCTCGATCTCGCTGCTCCTGCGGCCCATGATGCGCGTGGCGTCATTGTCGGAATAGGCCGCAATGCCGCGCGCGACCTCGACGCCGTCGGGCGCGAGGACGCTGACGGTATCCCCGCTTTCGAAGCGCCCGAGCGTGCCGGTCACCCCGGCCGCCAGCAGGCTCTTGCCACTCTGCAGCGCGCGCAGCGCGCCGGCATCGATATGAATTGCGCCCGCGGGCCTGAGCGTGCCGGCGATCCATTGCTTGCGCGCCGCCAGCGGCGTCGAGGCCGGCATGAACCAGGTACAGCGTGCCCCTGACTCCAGCCGCCGGATCGGATGGCGCTGGCGCCCCGATGCGATACACATGTGGCAGCCGGCATTCACCGCGATGCGTGCCGCGGCGATCTTGGTGGCCATGCCGCCGGAGCCGACCTCGGAATTGGAGCGGCCGGCCATGGCCTCGATTTCGGGTGTGACCCGCATGACACGCTCGATGAACAGCGCGCCGGGATCGCGATTCGGATCCGCGGTATACAGGCCATCGATATCCGACAGCAGCACCAGGCAATCGGCGCTGGCCATCTGGGCCACGCGCGCGGCCAGGCGGTCGTTGTCGCCATAGCGGATCTCGGCGGTAGCCACGGTATCGTTTTCGTTGATGACCGGTATGGCGCCGAGCGCCAGCAGCGCTTCGAGCGTGGCGCGCGCATTCAGATAGCGCGTGCGCTGCTCGCTGTCCTCCAGGGTCAGCAGCACCTGCGCGACGGTCACGCCGCCGGCTTCCAGCAGCTCCTTGTAGGCGTGCGCCAGACGGATCTGGCCGACCGCGGCAGCGGCCTGGCTTTCCTCCAGCCGCAGCGTGCCCGCTGCCAGACCGAGGTGTCGACGGCCCAGAGCGATCGCGCCCGAGGACACCAGGATGACCTGCGCGCCCCGCCGGTGCAGACGCAGCAGGTCATCGATCAGCGTTTTCAGCCACGAGCGATTCAGCCGCCCGGTGTTGGCGTCGACCAGCAGCGCCGAACCGACCTTCACGACGATGCGCCGTGCGGCCGTCAGTGCGGTGGGTGATCGGTTTGTTCTGCGATCGATCATGTGCGGCCGCGCTATTGTAGGCCAACTGGAAGCACGTTCACCCGATTGCCTCACCGCGGCGGGGGCCCTAATATCGTTGCGCGGCGCATGGTGCGCGCACATACAGCGGTCGAGGAATCAGTCACGTGGCTAGAGAATATGAGCCTGTCGCGGGCCAGTGGTACGAGAACATAGACGAGAACGAGAGCTTCCGCGTGCTGTCGGTGGATGAAGACGCCGAACTGGTCGAGCTCGAATACCTCGACGGCGACCTGGAGGAGATCGACCTGGAAACCTGGCACGAGCTCGACCTCGAGAAGATCGACGAGCCCGAGGGTTGGGCCGGCAGCGACGAGGACGAAGACGAGGAAGAAGAAGAAGAAGAGGACGATGACCTCGACGAGACCTGGGATGACGACGACGATGATGACGACGAGGACTGGGACGAGGACGAGAAGGAAAGCGACAACTATTGACCGCGCTCGTTTTCGGCCCCGATAAGGCACCGGAGCTCGGGCGGCGCTGCCGAGGACCGCGGCGACCGGACTTGCGCAGCCGCAGCCCCTTACAGGTATGTCATTGATTTCAGAGGAAAGTGTTGCCAGCAGTTGAATTTCCGCGCGGCGCCGTCATCTAACATACGGCAACAGTGCGCCCACGCGGCGCGACACCGGCGCGAGCCTTTGGGAAAGTCATCGTCATGAAGCGCATATTCCTTTTTCTACTGACGAACCTGGCGATTGTCCTGGTGCTGTCGATCGTGGCCCAGGTCACCGGCCTGGATGCGTGGCTGGCGCAGCAGGGCGGCAGCCTCGGCGGCCTGCTGGTATTTGCCGCGTTCTTCGGCTTCTCCGGCTCATTGATCTCGCTCGCGATCTCCAAGTGGATGGCGGTGCGCGCAATGGGCGTGCAGATCATCAGCAGCCCTCCTCGGCCCAGGAGCAGTGGCTGCTCGACACGGTGCGCGCGCTCGCGACCAAAGCCGGCGTCGGCATGCCCGAGGTCGGCATCTTCGACTCGCCGCAGCCAAACGCATTTGCCACCGGCCCGCGGCGTGACAACGCGCTGGTCGCGGTCAGCAGCGGACTGCTGTCGTCGATGAACCGCAATGAGATCGAGGCCGTGCTCGGCCACGAAATGACCCATGTGGCCAACGGCGACATGGTGACGCTCACGCTGATCCAGGGCGTGGTCAATACCTTCGTGATCTTTCTGTCGCGCATCGTCGGCAACGTCGTCGATCGGTCGATGTCACGCGACAGCGATGGGCGCGGCCCCGCGTACTTCGTCACCGTGCTGGTCTCGCAGCTGGTACTCGGCATACTGGCGAGCATCATCGTGATGTGGTTTTCGCGGCAGCGTGAATTCCGTGCCGACGCGGGCGGCGCCCGCCTGGCGGGACGCGATCGCATGATTGCGGCGCTCGAGCGGCTCAAGGTCGCGCACGATGAGCCGCTGCCCGCGCAGCTCAACGCCTTCGGCATCTCCGGCGGCGAGGGCGGCGGGTTGACGCGCCTGTTCATGAGCCATCCGCCGCTTGAGGAACGCATCGCCGCCCTGCGTGCAGCGAGCGGAAATTAACTTGAGGAACATGTAGTTGCGACCGGTCGTGCGCGGCGCATGAACGATGCCGAGGCTCTGCGCGGCGAGCTGCGTGCCCTGGTCGGCGCCGATGGCCTGCTCACGGACGACGCGGACACCGCGCCCTTCCTGGTGGACCAGCGGCACCTGTATCGCGGCAGCGCGCTCGCGATCGCGCTGCCACGCAGCGTCGACGAGGTCGCACGCATCGTCGGCTGGTGCCACGAGCATCGGGTGGGACTGGTGCCCCAGGGCGGCAATACCGGCTACTGTGGCGGCGCGACGCCCGATGAGTCGGGCCGGCAGCTGCTGCTGTCGCTGCGCCGGCTCAATCGGATTCGCGAGGTCGACGCGGATAATTTTTCACTCACCGCCGAAGCCGGCTGCGTGCTCGCGAGCGTGCAGCGCGCCGCCGACGCGGTCGAGCGCTTCTTTCCGCTGAGCCTGGGCTCCGAGGGCAGCTGCCAGATCGGCGGCAATCTCGCCACCAACGCCGGCGGCCTCAACGTCGTACGCTACGGCATGGCGCGCGACCTGCTGCTCGGGATCGAGGCGGTGCTGCCGGACGGCCAGCAGTTGCATGGCCTCAAATCGCTGCGCAAGGACAACACCGGCTACGATCTGAAGTCGCTGCTGGTCGGATCCGAGGGCACGCTCGGCGTGATCACCGCGGCAACGCTCAAGCTGTGGCCGAAAATGCGCAGCAGCGCGACCGCCTTCGTCGCGATAGCGACGCCCGAAGATGCCGTCAGGCTGCTCGGCCTGCTGCGCAGCCAGGCCGGCGAGCGGCTGAGCTCGTTCGAGCTGCTGCCGCGGATCGCGATCGAGCTCACGACGCGCCACGTAGCCGGTGTCACCGATCCGCTCGGCGACGTGTATCCGTGGTACATCCTGTGCGAGCTGACCTCGGCGGCCAACGAGCCACTGGCCGACCTTCTGCAGCAGACCCTGGCCGATGCCGGCGAGCGCGCATTGCTGCTCGACGCGGCGCTCGCGACCAGCGAGCGCGTACGTGCCGCGTTCTGGCGTCTGCGCGAGAGCGTACCGGAGGCGCAGCGCCATGCCGGCCCGAGCCTCAAGCACGACATCAGCGTACCGGTGGCCTCACTGCCGCGGTTCATCAGCGAGGCATCGCTCTGGGTGCAGACCCACGTGGCCGATGGCGTACTGGTCTGCTACGGGCACGCGGGCGATGGCAATCTGCATTTCAACGTCAGCTGCATCGATCGTGCCCGGACCGAGGCGTTCCTGGCGCAGGAGCCGCAGATTCGCCGCGCGGTACACGATCTGGTGGCGAAGTTCGCCGGCAGCATCAGCGCCGAGCACGGCATCGGCCGCCTCAAGCGCGAGGAGTTGCAGCGCTACGCCTCGCCGGTGGCACTGGGCGCGATGCGCGCGATCAAGCGCGCGCTCGATCCGCACGGCATCATGAACCCCGGGCAAGCTGCTTTGACCTGAGCGCGCAGGATGCCGGCCAGCCGCTGCGCGCCGGGTCCCGCGTAATCGCGATCGGCGTACACCAAATAGAGCTCGGCGTAGAGCTCCGCGCCTTCACGCAGCGGCAGCGGCTTGAGCAGCCCCTGCGCGAGCTCGTTGCGGATCGTATCCTCGGCGAACCAGGCGAAGCCCAGCCCCATGACCGCCGCATGGATCTGCGTCGCCTTGTGACTCACGGTCCAGCGCTGACCGGCACCGAGCCACGGCGCGTTGCGGCTGCGCAGGCTGCCGGAATCGCGGATCACCAGCTGGCGGTACTTGCGCAGATCCTGGCTGGTGAGCTTGCGCTTGAGCCGATGCAGCGGATGGTCGGGATGCGCCGCGGCGATGAATCGCAGGCGCATCAGCGCATCGCCGATGAATCCCGGCGGCACCAGTGAGCAGATCGCGAGATCCACGCGTCGCTGCACCAGCGCCTCGTCGGTGCCGCTGAGCACGGTCTCGTACAGCTCGATGCGCGTCTCGGGCCGTTCCTGCGCAAACAGCTCGAAGCAGCGCAGCAGCAGCCAGGTCGGGAACACGATCTCGACCGCGAGCTTCAGTTCGCTCTCCCAGCCTTCGGCGAGGTGCCGGCCGGCGCCCTCGAGCGACTCGGCCTCCTCGAGCAGGCTGCGGGCGCGCCGATAGAGCACTTCGCCGCTGCCGGTGAGCCGCGCCTTGCGGCCGCTGATCTCGAACAGCTTCACCTGCAGCAGCGCCTCAATCTTCTGCACCGCATAGGTGATGGCCGACTGGCTCTTGTGCAGGCGGGCCGCGGCCTGCGCGTAGCCGCCGGCCTCGACCACGGCCTGCAACGCGCGCCACTGCTCGAGCGATATGCGGGGGTTTCCGGCCATGATCTATCAGTTAAATAGATAATACTGAGCCGATTATTCTACTTTTTTATCTGATCGACAAATATTTAACTATGTATCCGTCATCCAGCCAGCCATCGAGGATCGAACCATGAGCACGCTGCTGCAGATCAACGCCAGCATCCACGCCGACCAGGGCCAGTCGAGCCGGCTCGCGAGCCGATTCGTCGAGGCGTTCCGCCGCCACCATCCGGATTCGCGCATCGTGGTGCGCGACCTGGCGAGCGATGCGGTGCCGCACCTGAACGCTGAACGGTTCGCCGCGTTTGTCAGCAAGCCGCACGAACGCAGCGCCGCGCAAAGCGATGTGATCGCCTATTCCGATGCCCTGATCGCCGAGCTCAAGCAGGCCGACGTGATCGTGCTCGGATTACCGATGTATAACTTCGGCGTGCCGTCCCAGCTCAAGGCCTACTTCGACCACATCGCGCGCGCCGGCGAGACCTTTCGCTATACCGCGAACGGTCCGGTCGGGCTGCTGACCGGAAAGAAGGCCTATGTCTTCGCCGCGCGCGGGGGCTTGTACGCCGGCACCGCGCTTGATACACAGACCAACTACCTGCGCGACTTCCTGCGCTTCGTGGGCATTGACGACATCGAGTTCATCTACGCGGAGGGCCTCGCGATCAGTCCGGAGAGCAAGGCTTCGGGCCTGGCCAAGGCCGAGGCACAGATCGAACGCCTGGCGGCATAGGACGACAACCATGCGCACCCTGAGCCAGATCATTCCATCGGTACCGACCTCGGACGGCGCCGGCGTCAAACTGCGTCGCAGTCTCGGCAGCCAGCGCGGCCTGCAGGTCGATCCGTTCCTGATGCTCGACGAGTTCTACTCGGACGACCCGACGGACTACCTCGCCGGTTTTCCGGCGCACCCGCATCGCGGTTTCGAGACCGTCACCTACATGCTCGACGGACACATGCGGCACGAGGATCATCTTGGCAATCGCGGTGATCTCAAGCCGGGCGACGTGCAGTGGATGACGGCCGCGCGCGGCATCATTCACTCGGAAATGCCGCAGCAGACCGAAGGTCGCATGCGCGGCTTTCAGCTCTGGATCAACCTGCCGGCGAAGGAAAAAATGAAGCCGGCGCATTACCGCGACATTCCGTCGCAGCAGATCCCGACGGTGCGGCTGCCCTCGGGCGCGAGCGCCAGGGTGATCGCCGGCACGGTGCAGATGGATGGCGACGCGGTAAGCGGACCGGTCAATGGCCCGAATGGGCGCCTGACCACCGATCCGCTCTACCTCGACCTGCAGCTGCCGGCCGGCGCGGACGTGCTGGTACCGGTGAACCGCGGCCACAACACATTTCTGTATGTCTACGAGGGCGAGGCGCAGGTCGGGCCACGGGACAACCTGCAGACGCTGCCGTATCGCGCGGCCGGCGTGCTGTCCGATGGTGACAGCGTGCGCATCGAGGGTGGCGCGCGTGGGGCGCGGCTGCTGCTGCTGTCGGCGCGGCCGCTCAACGAGCCGGTGGTGCAGTACGGCCCGTTCGTGATGAACACGCGCCAGGAGATCGAGCAGGCGGTGAGGACTACCGCAGCGGGCGCTTCGCCGCCTAGCGGATGCGCAACACGCTAACCCGGCGCCGCGGGGCTCACGCGCATCAGGCCCTCCTGCGCGGTGCTCGCGACCAGGCGGCCGTCGCGGGTGAATACGCTGCCGCGCGAGAACCCACGCGAACCCGCGGCACTCGGACTGTCGTACGAGCACAGGAACCAGTCATCGACGCGCAGCGGCCAGTGCAGCCACATCGCATGATCGATGCTCGCGAAAAATCGCCTGCTGCTCGCCAGCAGCTCGGCATGCGGCAGGGTTGCGGTATTGAGCAGATAGAAATCCGACACGTAGGCCAGCAGGCAGCGATGCAGCACGTCATCGTCCGGCAGCCGATCGATCGTGCGCATCCAGATGTGCTGCACCGGCGGCGCATTCTTCGGATGCGCGGGGTCGATGCGCTCCACCATTCGAAACTCGAACGGTCGCGCGGCGGTATAGAGCCGGCGCGTCTTCTCCGGCAGTGCCTCGAGCGTAGCCTTCGGCACCGGGTCGGATTCGCGCAATGATTCCGGCGGTGGCACGTCGGGCATCGCGATCTGGTGCTCCAGGCCGGGCTGCACCGTCTGGAACGAGGCCGACATGTGGAAGATCTGCTCACCGTGCTGGATCGCGGTCACGCGCCGGCTGGTGAAACTGGCGCCGTCGCGGCTGCGGTCGACGAAATAGACGATCGGCGCGTTGAAGTCCCCGCGCCGCAGGAAGTAGGCATGCGACGAATGCGCGATGCGGTCCGCATCCACGGTGCCGTAGGCCGCCCGCAGCCCCTGACCCAGTACCTGGCCGCCGAACACCTGCGGACTGCCGATGTCGCGGCTCACGCCGCGGAAGATGTTGATCTCGAGCCGTTCGAGTTCGAGCAGGCGCAGCAGCTCGGCAAGGCTCGGATGCATCAGGCGGTCGCGACGCCCAGGCGCTTCTGCATGGCCGGACTCGTCGTGGTGTATTGCAGGAACTGCTTCTTGGCCGGATACAGGTGGTGCTGGATCGCGAATGCCGCCAGCGCCGCTTCGTGAAAACCGGAGAGGATCAGCTTCTTCTTGCCCGGATAGGTATTGATGTCGCCGATGGCGAACACACCCGGAATGTTGGACTCGAATTTCTCCGTGTCCACCTTGATTGCACGCTTGTCGATCTCGAGCCCCCATTCGGCGATCGGCCCGAGCTTCGGCGCCAGTCCGAAGAACACCAGCAGCTGCTCGGCATCGAGCCGATGCAGTTCACCGCTCGGCGCCTTCACGTCCACGCCTTTGAGGATTCCGGCCTCGGTGTGAACCGCGTGCGGCAGCGCCTCGAACACCCGCAGCTGGCCGGCTGCCTCGAGCGCGCGCAGCTGCGCCACCGAGGCGGGCGCGCCGCGGAACTCGGCTCGACGATGCACCAGCGCGAGGCTCGAGGCCTTCGGCGCCAGGGCCAGCGCCCAGTCGAGCGCCGAATCGCCGCCGCCGAAGATGACGAGCTTGCGGCCATGGAAGTCGGTGACGTTCTTGATCCGGTAGTGGATCTGTGTGCCTTCGAATGCATCGCAGCCCTCGATGCCCAGGCGCCGCGGCTGAAACGAGCCGACGCCTCCGGCAATCACGACCGCGCCGGCGTCGAACTCCGTGCCGGCGGAGGTCACGACTCGAAACCGGCCATTGGCCTGCTTGGTGAGCCGCAGCGCCTCCTCGCCGAAGTGCATCCCGGCGCCAAACGGTTTGATCTGCTGCATCAGGCGATCGACCAGCTCCTGCGCCCCGCAGATCGGCAGCGCGGGAATATCGTAGATCGGCTTGTCCGGATACAGCTCGGTGCACTGCCCGCCGGCCTGATTCAGCGAATCAAGGATGTGACACTTGATGCCGAGCAGGCCGAGTTCGAACACCTGGAACAGGCCAGCCGGACCGGCGCCAATAATGACCACTTCCGTGGTGATGTCGTTGTCACTCAAGGGGATACGCTCACAGATTGGATGAGGCCGCGAAATTCTAGCGACGCGGTGCGCGCAAGGCCAGTCACAAACCGGTTCTTAAGCTCCCTGCCTTGGGCTTATAGTCTGCCAAACTGGAGGAGACCCCGATATGGGTAGCAATACCGATCTGCATCGCCGGCGCGGCGCCGCGGTGGCGCGCGGCGTGGCCAACTCGCTCAGCGTCTACGTGCAGCATGCGCTCAATGCCGAGCTCTGGGACGTCGAGGGGCGGCGCTACATCGATTTCGCCAGCGGTATCGCCGTGCTCAATACCGGCCATCTGCATCCGCGCGTAGTCGCGGCCGTGCAGCAGCAGCTGCAGCAGGTCTCGCACGCCTGCTTCCAGGTGACCCCCTATGAGAGCTATGTCGCGCTGGCCGAGCGGCTCAATGCGGTCGCGCCCGGAGCGACACCGAAGAAATCGATCCTGTTTTCGACCGGCGCCGAAGCGGTGGAGAATGCGCTCAAGATAGCGCGCTACCACACCCGTCGCTCGGCAGTCATCGCCTTCAGCGGCAGCTTTCACGGCCGCACGCTCGCCACCATGACCCTCACCGGCAAGGTGCAGCCTTATAAGGCCGGCTTCGGCCCGCTGCTGCCGGATGTATTTCACGTGCCGTTCCCGATGGCCTACCACGGCGTCACGCCGCAGCAGTGCCTGGCTGCAATCGAGCAGTTGTTCAAGGCCGATGTGGATCCCGCGCGCGTCGCGGCCATCATCATCGAGCCGGTGCTCGGCGAAGGCGGTTTCTATATCGCACCGCCGGAGTTCCTGCGCAGCCTGCGCGCGCTGTGCGACCGCCATGGCATCGTGCTGATCGCCGATGAAGTCCAGTCCGGCTTTGCACGCACCGGCCGCATGTTTGCGTTCGAGCACTCCGGGGTCGAACCGGATCTGATGACGCTTGCCAAGAGCATCGCGGGTGGTTTGCCGCTATCGGCGGTGGTCGGCAAGGCGGAGATCATGGACGCGCCGCCGCCGGGCGGATTGGGCGGCACCTACGCCGGCTCGCCGCTCGCCTGTGCCGCGGGGCTCGCGGTCCTGGACGTGATTGCCGAGGAGCGGCTGACCGAGCGCGCGCAGCAGCTCGGAGCGAAACTGGTCACGCGCCTGAAAGCGCTGCAAACCAAGTACAGCGCGATCGGTGAAGTACGCGGGCTGGGCGCGATGGTGGCGATCGAGCTGGTGAAGAACGGCAGCGCCGAGCAGCCTGATGCCGATCTGACGCGTGCGCTGGTGCAGGCGGCAGCGCGTCACGGCCTGATCATTTTGTCATGCGGCATCTATGGAAACGTCATCCGCTTCCTCGCGCCGTTGACGATCAGCGATGCGCTGCTCGGCGAAGGACTCGACCGGCTCGACGCCGCACTGAGCGAAGTGACGCGCGCGCCGATCGCCGCCACCGCGTGAGGCCTGAGACAGAGCCGGGCCTTCGCGGAGAACGCAAGGCGGTATTGGATCCAGCGAGCTTTTTTTTCATAATAAAAAAGCTCGCTGGATCCAATACCGCTTTGAATGCTGTCCGAAGCTCCCTGCGCGATCTCAGGCCCGGCCGGCGTTGGCGTCGGTCGGCGCGTGAAAGTATTCACTCTCCGCCGCCAGCTGCTCGATCAACCGCTTGAGCTCGGCCATCCGCGCCTCGGCGGTGCTGATCGGCACGCAGTCTTCGCACCGCGGATCGCCGCAAGGCTGGCGCGAGTAGAGCCAGTACTGGACCGCGCCGGCCAGCAGCCCATCGGCGATGTCCCAGAGATCGGCTTCCTTGTCCTTGCCGGCGAGTCGATTGCCGAGATCGACCGCCTTGGAGAACGCGGCATCGAAAATGTCAGCAGCTTCGTCCATAAGTAGGCCTATTGTACCGCGTCCGCTTGCATCGCGTCCGTTCCTCAGCGATAGCCTCGCGCCTGCAGTGCAAACAGCTGCGCGTAGTGGCCGGCGGCGGCCATGAGCTGCTCATGGCTGCCCTTTTCGATGATGCGGCCGCGATCGAGCACCGCGATCTGATCGGCCATCCGAACCGTGGAGAAGCGGTGCGATATCAGGATCGTGATGCGATCGCGCGCCAGCGCGCGGAAATGTTCGAAGATCTCGGCCTCGGCGCGCGCATCCATGGCCGCCGTGGGCTCATCGAGCACCAGAATATCTGCGTCAGTTCGCATGAATGCGCGCGCCAATGCGATCTTCTGCCATTGGCCGCCGGACAGTTCCTGGCCGTTCTGGAACCACTTGCCCAGCTGTGTCTGGTAGCGGTGCGGCAAACGTTCGATGAAGTCCGCGGCACGGCCCTTTTCGGCCGCCTGGTGCCAGCGCTCCTGGTCTTCGAAATAGCGCTCATCGCCGGCGCCGACATTCTCGCCGACCAGCATCTGATAGCGCGTGAAGTCCTGGAAGATCACGCCGATGCGCGCGCGCAGCGCATCCTCGCTCCACTCCGGCAGCGGCAGGCCGTCCACCAGGATCCGGCCCGAATCGGGACTGTAGAGTCGCGTCAGCAGCTTGATCAACGTGGTCTTGCCGGAGCCGTTCTCCCCGACCAGTGCCAGGCTGCTGCCCGGCGGCAGGTGCAGGTCCACATCGATCAGCGCCGGCTCGGACGCGCCGGGATAAGTAAAACTCACGTGCTCGAAGCGCACGCCATCGGCGGGGTCGGGTCCGCGCGGGGCAGTTCCCATCGAGGGATCCACCGGGGTCTCGAGGTACTCGTACAGCGTCGACAGGTAGAGATTGTCCTCGTACATGCCACCGACCGCGGACAGAATGGCGGACACGGCGGCCTGCCCCTGCCGAAACAGCAGCAGGTACATCGTCATCTGCCCGAGCGTGATGCGCTCGCGGATGGTCGACAGCGCGATCCAGGCGTAGGCGCCATACAACGTTGACGTCGCGAGCAGGCTCAGGCCGAAACCCCAGCTGTCGCGCCGGATCGACAGCGCACGATCCTCGCGATACAAGCGATCGAAGATGTCGCGATAGCGCTGTAGCAGCCGCGGGCCCAGCCCGAACAGCTTGACCTCCTTGGCATGGTCCTCGCGCGCCAGCACCGTCTCGAGATAGATCTGCATGCGCGTCTCGGGTGAGCGCCAGCGGAACAGCCGGAACGCATCGCCGGAGAACTTCGCCTCGGCGACGAACGCGGGCAAGCCGGCCACCAGCAGTACCACCATCGTCCACGGCGAGAATCGCACCAGCAGCGCCGCATAGCTCAGCAGCGAGAGCGCGTTCTGCGTCAGGCCGAAGGTGCGCATCACCAGGCTCAGCGGCCGGCTCGAGGCTTCGCGGCGCGCGCGCGTCAGCTTGTCGTAGAACTCGGAATCCTCGAAATGCTTGAGTTCCAGCGTGAGCGCCTTTTCGAGGATCATCACGTTCACGCGCTGGCCGAGCTGCGCGCGCAGCAGCGCCTGACACAGCGACAGTCCGCGCTGCGACCCGGCGAGCCCGGCCACCAGGGCACCTTCCAGCAGCACCAGCCGCAGCACCCGCGCGGCATCGTGATTGGCGGCGTTGCGGGCGAACACCACGGCATCGACGATCTGCGCGCCGATCCAGGCCACGCCCGCCGGCAGCAGGCCGGCCGCCAGCGTCAGCAGCGCCATCGCCAGCAGCAACGCACGATTGGTGTCCCAGACCAGACCGATGGCGCGCCGGCTGTAGCGGAACACGCCGAAGAACCCCAGCAGCACGTCGCGATTGTCCGCCCGCGCCGCGGCGGCGGCGTTCGCTCGCGCGGAGTGCGGGTTCATGCCGTCAGCAGCGCCACCGCTTCGGGTTCGTAGCCGAGATTGGGCGCGAGCCAGCGCTCGACCTCCTCCACGCTCATGCCCTTGCGGCGCGCATAGTCCTCGACCTGGTCGCGGTCGATGCGGCCGACGGCAAGATAGCGGCTCTGCGGGTGGGAGAAATACCAGCCGCTGACCGCTGCGGTCGGATACATCGCGTACGACTCGGTCAGCGTGATCCCGGCGCGCTGCACCACATCGAGCAGCCGCCACAACGTCGCCTTCTCGGTGTGATCCGGACAGGCCGGATAGCCGGGCGCCGGGCGGATGCCGCGGTATTCCTCGCGGATCAGCTGCTCGTTGCCGAGCTTCTCGTCCGGGGCGTAGCCCCAGAACTCGCGCCGCACGCGCTCATGCAGCCGCTCGGCGAAGGCCTCCGCGAGGCGGTCGGCCAGCACCTTGAGCATGATGCTCGAGTAATCGTCGTGCGCCGCCTCGAAGCGCTGCAGGTGCGACTCGATGCCGATGCCGGACGTGAGCGCGAACGCGCCGAGGTAATCGCGCACGCCGCTGCCCTTGGGTGCGACGAAGTCCGACAGCGCACCGTGTGGCTTGCCTTGCGGCAGATCCTTCTGCTGGCGCAGGAAGTGCACGCAATCCAGCAGCTGGGTGCGCGCATCGTCCGCATACAGCTCGACGTCCTCGTCGATCGAGTTGGCCGGAAAGAAGCCGATCACCGCACGCGCCTGCAGCCATTGCTCGCGGATCAGCGTGCGCAACATCTTGCGCGCGTCGGCATACAGGCTGCTCGCCTGTTCGCCGAACTGCGCGTCGGTCAGGATATCGGGAAACTTGCCGCGCAACTCCCAGGCCTGGAAGAACGGCGTCCAGTCGATGTAGCGCGCCAGCTCCTCGATCGAATAGTGCTCGAAGCTGCGCACGCCGAGCATGCGCGGCACCGGCGGCGCATAGGCCTGCCAGTCGATGCGCGTACGGTTGGCGCGCGCCTGCGCCAGCGTGAACTGCGGCGACTTGGTGCGCCGCGCGCCGTGCTGGGTGCGTCGCAGCCCATGTTCCGACTTGATGCGCGCCGTATACGCTTCCCGGGTGGCCGGTGTCACCAGTTGCTGGCACACGCCGACCGAGCGCGAGGCATCCTTGACGTAGATCACCGGGCCTTGGTACTGCGGGTCGATGCGCACCGAGGTATGCGCCGGCGAGGTGGTCGCACCGCCGATCAGCAGCGGCAACGTGAAGCCCTGGCGCTGCATTTCTTTCGCGACATGCACCATCTCATCGAGCGAGGGCGTGATCAGCCCGGACAAGCCGATCATGTCGGCGCCGTTGCTGCGCGCGGTCTCGAGGATCTTCTCGCACGACACCATCACGCCGAGATCGATCACGTCGAAGTTGTTGCACTGAAGCACCACGCCGACGATGTTCTTGCCGATGTCGTGTACGTCGCCCTTGACCGTCGCCATCACGATCAGCCCGTTGCTGCGGTGCTCGCCGCCGCCAGCCGCCTTCTCCTTCTCTATGTAGGGAATCAGGTGCGCCACCGCCCGTTTCATCACGCGCGCCGATTTGACCACCTGCGGCAGGAACATCTTGCCGGCCCCGAACAGATCGCCGACCACGTTCATGCCGTCCATCAGCGGGCCTTCGATCACCTGCAGCGGCCGCTCGAATTGGCTGCGCGCCTCCTCGGTATCGTCGATCACGAATTCGTCGATGCCGCGCACCAGCGCATGTTCCAGGCGCTTGGCCACCGGCCAGTTGCGCCACGCCAGATCCTCGGCCCGCTTCGTTCCCGCCTCGCCCTGATAACGCGCCGCGATCTCGAGCAGTCGCTCGGTCGCATCCTCGCGGCGGTACAGGATCACATCCTCGACCCGTTCGCGCAGCTCCGGCTCGATCTCCTCGTAGATTGCGAGCTGGCCGGCATTGACGATGCCCATGCTCATGCCGGCGCGGATCGCGTGATACAGGAACACCGAGTGCATGGCCTCGCGCACCGGCTCGTTGCCGCGGAACGAGAACGACACGTTGCTGACGCCGCCGCTGACCAGTGCATGCGGGCAGCGCTCGCGAATCAGCGCCGTGGCCTCGATGAAGTCGCGCGCGTAGCCATTGTGCTGCTCGATGCCGGTCGCGACCGCGAAAATGTTCGGGTCGAAAATAATGTCTTCCGGCGGAAAGCCGACCTCTTCGGTCAGCAGCTTGTACGAGCGCTCGCAGATCGACACCTTGCGCTCCACCGTGTCGGCCTGGCCGTGCTGGTCGAATGCCATCACTACCACGGCGGCGCCATAGGCGCGCACCTTGCGCGCATGCTCGAGGAAGGCCGCCTCGCCCTCCTTCATGCTGATCGAATTGACGATGCCCTTGCCCTGCAGGCACTTGAGGCCGGCCTCGATCACCGACCACTTGGAGGAGTCGATCATGACCGGCACCCGGGCGATGTCCGGCTCGGACGCGATCAGGTTCAGGAAGCGCACCATCGCCGCTTCCGAATCGAGCATGCCCTCGTCCATGTTCACATCGATGATCTGCGCGCCGCTGGTGACCTGGGTACGCGCGATATCGAGCGCACCGTCATAGTCGTCGGCTTCGATCAGGCGGCGGAATTTGGCCGAACCGGTCACATTGGTGCGCTCGCCGACGTTGACGAACAGGCTGTCGGGTCCGATGTCGAGCGGCTCGAGACCGGACAGGCGGCAGCGCGGACTCAGGCGCGGTGGCACCCGCGGCGGCAGCGAGGCGACCGCCTCGCGGATGTGCGCGATGTGCTCGGCCGTGGTGCCGCAGCAGCCACCGACGATGTTGACCAGCCCGGCTGCCGCGAACTCGCGCACCAGCGCCGCGGTCTCGCAGGCCTGCTCGTCATATTCACCGAAGGCATTGGGCAGCCCGGCATTGGGATAGGCGCACACCGCGACATCGGCGATGCGCGAGAAATCCTCGACGTACGGCCGCAATTGCTTGGCCCCGAGCGCGCAGTTGAGTCCGACCACGGTCGGCTCGCAGTGCCGGATCGAATTCCAGAATGCCTCGACCGTCTGGCCCGAGAGTGTGCGCCCCGACGCATCTGTGATGGTGCCCGAGATCATGATCGGCAGGTCGACCGAGAGCTCGCGCATCGTACGGCGCACCGCAAACAGCGCCGCCTTGGCGTTGAGCGTATCGAATATGGTCTCGACCAGGATCAGGTCCGCGCCGCCCTCGATCAGCGCCGCCGCCGCCTCACTGTAGGTCGCAACCAGCTGATCGAAGCTGATGTTGCGAAACCCCGGATCGTTGACGTGCGGTGACAGCGAGGCGGTGCGATTGGTCGGACCGATCGCCCCGGCGACGAAACGCGGCCGTCCGGTGCGCTCGGCGTACTGATCCGCCACCTCGCGCGCCAGCCGCGCCGCGGTGCGATTGAGCTCGACCACGAGGCCTTCCATGCGGTAGTCGCCCTGGGCGGGTGCGCTGGAATTGAACGTATTGGTCTCGATGATGTCGGCGCCGGCTTCCAGGTACTTGCCGTGGACCTCGCGAATCAGCGCCGGCTGCGTCAGCGTCAGCAGGTCGTTGTTGCCCTTCACATCGCTCGGCCAGTCGTGAAAGCGCTGGCCGCGATAGGCCGCCTCGTCGGGGGCGTAGCCCTGGATCATCGTGCCCATCGCGCCGTCGAGCACCAGGATGCGCTCGGTCAGCAGGCGTTTGAATTCTTGTATGCGTTGTTCACGGCTCATGCGCGTTGCTCCAGCCGCACCATTGGCGGCTCGACCTGCGCCGGGCGAACTCCGAGCGCGTGGCAGATCGCATAGGTCAGGTCGGCCCGATTGAGGGTATAGAAATGAAACTCATCGACGCCCTCGCGTGA
This sequence comes from Steroidobacterales bacterium, assembly GCA_044440135.1. Taxonomy (GTDB): domain Bacteria; phylum Pseudomonadota; class Gammaproteobacteria; order Steroidobacterales; family Steroidobacteraceae; genus FEN-1191. The sequence goes on from JBIODC010000001.1 coordinate 24,576, forward strand.
CAGCGCCTCCACCTGCTCGATCGCGAACGCCGCGGCGATCATGCGCCGCGTGTCGGCATCGTCGTCGAGACCATCGAAGCGCAGCCGCAGCCAGTCCGGTACCGTTGCGCCGCAGCGTTCGGCGAAGCGCAGCATGTGCGGAAAGCGCGTGATCGGCAGGATACCGGGCACCAGGCTCGCCTTGATGCCGGCCGCGGCGCACCGGTCGCGAAAGCGCAGGAACAGGCTCGGCTCGAAAAAGAACTGGGTGATCGCGCGATCCGCGCCGGCGTCGAGCTTGGCCTTGAGATTGTCGAGGTCGAAGGCCGCGGTTGGCGCCTCCGGATGCCCTTCCGGGTAGGCGGCCACCGAGATCTCGAAATCCGCCACGCTCCTGAGGCCCCGCACCAGGTCGACTGCATAGGCAAACCCGCCGGGATGCGGCACATAGCCGCTGCTCCCCTGCGGCGCATCGCCGCGCAGCGCGACGATGTGGCGCACGCCGGTGTGCCAATAGCTGCGCGCGATCTCCAGCACGTGCTGGCGGTCCATGCCGACGCAGGTCAGGTGCGCCGCCGGGGTCAGCAGCGTCTCTTTGACCACGCGCGCGACCACGTTATGCGTGCGCTCACGGGTCGAGCCGTCGGCGCCATAGGTGACCGACACGAACCGCGGCCGCAGCGGTGCCAATCGCTGGATCGACTGCCACAGCGTCTGCTCCATTTTCTCATCCCCGGGGGGGAAGAATTCGAACGACACCTGCACCGGGTGCGCGAGCATGCTCAGGCTGTCGCCGATGCGGCCGACGAGGGATGATGTATTCATGCGAGACCTGCCAAATGGTTTGGGTCCGTGATGTGAGGTAAGCGATGACTGTGGTGCGCGAGTGCGATGATGAAGTGCCGTCCGGCCAGGTCGGCCGGTCGCAGCCGATCCGCACTCAGGCCGGCCGCGGCGAACCAGCGCCGCAACTGTGACAGCGGGTTGTCCCCGGCGCGCGCATCGATCTGGTCGAAATCCTCAATGACGATCAGCCGTCCGTCCGGTCGCAACGTGCGCGCCGCCTCGGCAATCGCGGCCGCGGGCCGTTCGGCCGAGGCCAGCACGCGATCGATCGACACGGTGTCGAAGCTGGCGTCGTCGTAGGGCAGGCTGTACATGTCCCCGCGACGAAATTCGCAGTGCGCGAGCCCAGCGCCATGCACGCGCGTGCGCGCCAGCCGCAGTGCCGGCACCGAGATATCCACCCCGATCGCCCGTCGCGCCCGCGGCCCCAGGATCTCGAGCATCAGTCCCGAGCCGGTGCCGATATCGAGCAGCTCGCCAATGCCGGCCGGCCCGACTTCCTCGAGCAACAGGCTCGCGAGCTCCTCGCGCGTCGCAGGCGGGACGGCGGCCGCCTCGGCAGCGGCGGTGCCGCCGGCAGCGGCCTCAACGGCGGCGGTCTGCGCCTCCCCGAGTTGTCGCGCCGCGATGCGCGCCCGGTCGCCGACCACCTTCACCGCCCGCTCGCGGTCCCGCTTGAGGATCGAGGCATCCGGATCGGCCATCGCCAGCAGCTGTCGCTGCCACTCGAGATGCCGTCCGCTGATCGGGGCGCGGTAATAGACACACTGCTGCTCGCGAAACCGATCCAGAAACCCGGCCTCAGTCAGCAGACGCAGGTGGCGCGATATGCGAGGCTGGCTCTGATTGAGCACGGTCGCGAGCTCGCCGACCGTGTACTCCGCGTGGCTGAGCAGGAATAGCAGGCGCAGCCGCGTGGGTTCGGCGGCGCTCTTGAGCGCCCGCACGACCTCGGCGAGATCCGCACTGGCCACAGAGCCTTTAAACATAATCCTTAAACATATAAACATATCTTTATAGACACAAAAATATTTTAACAGCGGCCGAGGTGTTCTGCTACCCTCGACGCCCTTTTGGTATCCCGTTTCGTGACTTACGTCCGCTTTCTACGCCACCTAGCGAAGCTTCCCCGAACCATGCAGCGCCCCATCCGAAACATCGCGATCATTGCCCACGTCGATCACGGCAAGACCACCCTGGTCGACTGCCTGTTGAAGCAGTCCGGAACCTTCGCCGCGCATGAAAAGATGGGCGAGCGGATCATGGATTCGAATGCGATCGAACGTGAGCGCGGCATCACCATCCTCGCCAAGAACTGTGCGATCGAGTACGGCGGCACGCGCATCAACATCGTCGACACCCCGGGCCACGCCGACTTTGGCGGTGAAGTCGAGCGCGTGCTGTCGATGGTCGACGGCGTGCTGCTGCTGGTCGATGCGGTCGAAGGCCCGATGCCGCAGACGCGGTTCGTGACGCGCAAGGCGCTCGCCCTCGGGCACAAGGCGATCGTGGTGGTCAACAAGATCGACCGCCCCGGCGCGCGGCCGGGGTGGGTCGTGGATCAGACCTTCGAGCTGTTCGACAAGCTCGGCGCCACCGATGCGCAGCTCGACTTCCCGGTCATCTATGCCTCGGCGCTGCAGGGCTGGGCCAGCACCGACATGACACGTCGCGACCCGGACATGTCGGCGCTGTTCGAGGCCATCCTGCAGTACGTGCCGCCACCGCCGACCGAGATCGACGCGCCGCTGCAGCTGCAGATCTCGACCCTCGACTACAATTCCTATGTCGGTCGCATCGGCATCGGCCGCATCCGCCGCGGAACGCTGCGCGCCGGACGCAACGTCGTGCTGCGCTATGGCGATGAGGACCGCGGCACCGCCAAGATCGCCCAGGTGCTGACCTTTACCGGCCTGCAACGCTCATCGGTAGAAGAGGCCACGGCGGGCGATATCGTCGCTGTCACCGGCATCGAGGACATCAATATCGGCATCACGATCTGCGATCCGCTGCAGCCGGAAGGCCTGCCCCCGATCCAGGTCGACGAGCCGACGCTGGCGATGACGTTCCAGGTCAACACCTCGCCGCTCGCCGGGCGCGAAGGCAAATTCGTCACCAGCCGCCAGATTCGCGAGCGCCTGTATCGCGAGCTGCAGAGCAACGTCGCGCTGCGCGTCGAGGATACCGCTGACGCCGACGCCTTCCGCGTGCTCGGCCGGGGCGAGCTGCATCTGACCATCCTGATCGAGAACATGCGGCGCGAGGGCTATGAGGTCGCCGTGGGCAAGCCGCAGGTGCTCAAGAAGATCGTCGACGGCCAGGTGCTCGAGCCGTTCGAGGCCCTGACGGTCGACATCGACGAGGTGCATCAGGGCGCCGTCATGGAGGCCCTCGGGGCCCGTCGCGCCGAACTGACGGACATGGCGATCGACGGCAACGGTCGCGCGCGGCTCGAGTATCGTGTGCCGGCCCGCGGGCTGATCGGCTTCGTGGGCGAGTTCATGACCCTGACTCGCGGCAACGGCCTGATGAGCCACATCTTCGACGGTTATGCGGCGGTCAAAGGCGAGATTCCGGACCGGCGTAACGGCGTGCTGATCAGCAATGAGGACGGCGAGGCGGTCGCCTACGCGCTGTTCGCGCTGCAGGAGCGGGGCCGGATGTTCGTTAGCCCCGGTGAAAAGCTCTATGAAGGCATGATCATCGGCATTCACAGCCGCGAGAACGACCTGGTGGTCAATCCGATCAAGACCAAGAAGCTGACCAACATCCGCGCCGCCGGCAAGGACGAAGCGATTGTACTGACGCCGCCGATCCCGCTGACGCTCGAATATGCGGTCGAATTCATCGCCGAGGACGAGCTGGTCGAAGTCACGCCGCAGAGCATCCGCCTGCGCAAGCGCCACCTCGGGGCACACGAGCGCAAGCGCGCGGCGCGCGAAGAGCCATTGTCGGTCTGAGGGCTGCGCCGCGGCGCTGTTCGCCTTCGCTCGACCGCAGGCTGTGATCGCGGACGCTCGAGAACTCAGCCGCTGGTATTCACAGACTGCTCCAGTACCGACTTCGCGCGCCCCCAGCTGTCGCAGCAGCTGACGCACTTTCCCCTCCAGAACCTGGCAGCTGTACGACCTTGTCTCGCTGTAATAATCGAAGCGCGATTGGTGTTGCTCCCAAACCGAGATTTTCGTTGGCTGCAGTGGCGGATTGATCAGCGGCAAGCACGACTATCGCCGGGTACGCGAAGGTCGATATTCCCGCCGGCGCTACTCGCCCCGTGCCAGCAGCCGATTGCTCTCGCGGATGGCGCGCGCTTCGCGCGCCGGATCGAACGAGCGCGACAGCCCCAGATAGACCGCTCCCGAGACCAGCAGTCCCACCAGCCAGCCGAGGTCGACTCCGCCGAGCGCCCGGGCCGCCGGGCCCATGTAGATGTCGGGCAGCACGAAGAACGGCAGTGCCGCGGCAAAACCGGCGAAATAAGCGGTCAGGCCTCGGCCGCCCCAGGCGCCGTACAGTCCCTGCGGCACGAAGAGCTCGGTGATCGCATAGCGGCCACGGCGCACGAAGAAATAGTCGATCAGGTTGATCGAGGTCCAGGGCACCAGCAGATACAGCATGATCGTGAGTACCGCGAACACCAGCGCGATCGAATTTACGCTGAGCGCAAACGCCAGTCCCGCCCAGACGACGGCGAGCACGATGAGGGTGAACACCCGCAGGCGCGGCGTTGGCCGCATTTCGAACAGCGAGCTCAGCGCGGTGATCACGGTGAGCATGCCGCTGTAGGCATTGAGCCCCGTGGTCGCCGTCAGCGCCACCACCGAGGCCAGTGACAGCACGACACCGAAACCGGCAAACAGGGCGTTGCCGGCGTCGTGCAGCCCCACCAGACCGTCGGTGGCGCCGAGCTGCGTCGCCAGCCAGGCGCCCACAATGATCAGCCAGATCGCTGACGAAGACGCACCGGCATAGACCGCCGCGATGATCGACAGCGGCTTCGAATCCCTCGGCAGGTAGCGCGAGTAGTCCGACACCGACGGCGCATAGGTGATGTTGTAGCTGGCGCTGGCGGCGAACTGGCCGAAGAATCCGACCGCGTTCCACCCCCCGGGGACAGGATGTGTCGCCGGAATCCAATGCAGCATGATCGCCAGCGTGAGCAGCCCATAGAGCGGCATGCACAGCACAAAGCACCAGCGGAAGATGCGGTGCAGCCAGTCGTGCCCGTAGATCGCCAGCAGCGCGCCGGCAGCGGAGATGATCAGCGTGACCAGGCGCTCGTTCCACCCGAGGATCGCGTTGAGCCCGTGCGCGCTGAGCACGCAGTTGGCGAGATTGAAGCCCACGAACGTGAGCAGCGTGCCGAACAGGACCACGACGACGCCGCGAAAACCAAACTGAGCGCGCGACTGGATCATCTGCGGCAGCCCGAGCTCGGCACCCTGCGAGGCATGGAACGCGACCACGATGGTCCCAAGCAGGATGCCGAGCGCGCCGGCCAGCGCCGTGTAGCCGAAACTCAGGCCCATGCTCGGGCCAACAAAGCCGATCGCAATGGTAAAGAAGTGAAAATTTCCCAGGAACCAGAACGGTGCCTGGTCGATCACCCGGCCGTGGCGTTCGCCCTGCGCAATGTAATCGATCGACTTGCGCTCGATCGCCAATCCGGTTGATCCTGCTGCTGTCCGGCGCGCCATCGCGGTGCGCTCATTCCTCGGCGCCAATGCCGGCCGCGCCCAACGGCTGCCTCCGCGGCTCGAGCTCGGCTGCGAAGTCGACGTGGCCGCGGCGCTGGGCGCAGCGCAGCGCTTCTTCGCACAGCCGCTCGCCGAATAAATGCGCGTCTATATCGGCCACTCCCGCAATCACCGTGGTTTCGTACCTGAGGGCGAAGCAGTGTATGCGGGCGGCATCAAGGATGCCAAAGAGGCCTACGACTGCGCGCGCGATCTGCCGGCCGATGATCCGGATTTCGACTACGAGTTGTTCACGTTGCTGCGCTCGACCGCGCGGGGCACTGCAATTGCCGCAGGCCTGCGCCGGATTGTCGTCATTCGGCCGGCGGCCCAGGCGCCGACGCGGCCGGCAGTCGCTTAACAGCAATTTAAAGTCAATAGAAATGGCTGGTTACGCGTCGCCAGGGCGGCCGGGCGCTGCTGCACCATGCGACCCGGACAGACATTATGCAGATTTAATCCAAGTTTTAGCCGCCGCTGTCCACCGTTCGGTAGCCTGAGCGTTGCATGGCTTAGCGTTACTTCCACGAAAGGCGGCAAATATGAGAAATCGAACCAAATGGTTGATGGTGGCCCTCGCGATGACCGGCGTGGCAGGGGCCGTGATGGGCCAGACGAGCGACAGTTCCACCACCCCGAACGCCAGTACCGGCACTGCCGGCGCGCATCACTGGCGCCACCACGGCCCGGGCATGATGGTCACTGGCGGTCTGCTGCACGCGGTCCACCAGTTGAATCTGACGCCGGCACAGCAGCAGAGCGTGCATACGATTCTTACCGCCGCTCGATCGCAGTTCGCGGCCGAGCGCAAAGCCGGCGGTGGGCCGGACTTCACCGCGCTGTCGAATCCAGGCGATCCGAACTATGCGACTGCGTTGCAGCAGCTGCAGACACGCATGGCGAACCGCATCCAGGAACAAAGCCAGGTACAGCAGGCACTCTATAAGGTACTGACGCCCGAGCAGCAGCAGCAGCTGCCCCAGGTCCTCGCCGCGATGAAGGCGAAGATGGCGGCGCAGCACGGCGCGACCTGACGGCGGCAAGCGACCTGACGACGGCAAGTCGCCGGACAATCGACGCTGGGGGCCGGCCGTCCAGGCCGGCCACTACAGGCCCGCGCGCGCCAGCAGATCGATGAACTCGCGCACACTGGCGGCCAGTGACGGGTGTTCGGCTTCGAATTCGACCGCGAGGGATTCGAGCCGCGACCGCGGTGCCGATCGCGTCGTCGAGCCGGCCGCGGGCGCAGCGGCGGCATTGCCCAGCAAGCGCTCGATGTCGCCCAGCACCTCGCGCAGCAGCCGCTTCGAAGCATCGTCCGCGCGCGGCGTGCGCACCAGTTCCGCGTGCAGCTGCGACAGCGACTGCTGCAGATGGCTGGAGGTCGGCTTGGGTTTATCCATGGCGCACAATCTTACGCGATCGGTGCCGGCGTTTGATATCGTGGCCGTGGCACAGTCATGAATCCACGCCGCATCCGCTCTCGGGCCACATCCCAACCGCCGCTCGATCAGAAGGCCATCGACCAGCGCTACGGGCTCGAGCCCGTGTTCGAGCCCGCGCACAGCCTGCCGGCGGGCACCGCGGGCGGGGCACGGTTTGCGACGGTGCAGTGCCCGTACTGCGGCCAACCGTTCGACACGCTGGTGGATCTGTCGGCCGGGTCGACCTCGTATATCGAGGATTGCCAGATCTGCTGCCAGCCAATTGAGCTCGGCATCGAGATCGGCGTCAGCGGCGGCCTGCGTTCGATCACGGCGCGGCGCAGCGACTGACCTGAAGGCGCCAGGTCATTCGTCCTGAAGCCCCTGTCCGGGAAACAGCTCTTCGTTGAATCCGAACTGGCTCAGGTCGCTCATGCGCATCGGGTACAGGATGCCGTCCAGATGATCGACCTCGTGCTGAACCACGCGCGCGTGAAATCCGCTCGCGTGCCGTTCGACAGCGCGCCCCTGCTGGTCGACGCCACGGTAATGTAACTGCCGATAGCGCGGCACCAATCCGCGCATTCCCGGAACCGACAGGCATCCCTCCCAGCCCGGTTCCAACTGCACGCCCAACGGCTCGAGCACCGGATTGATCAACACCGTGCGCGGCACGATCTCGGCGTCGGGGTAACGCGGATTGGGCGCATCGGTGCCGAAGATCACGACGCGCCGCAGTTCGCCGATCTGCGGCGCCGCGAGGCCCGCGCCATTGAGCGCGGCCATGGTGTCCTGCATGTCCGCCAGCAAAGCGCGCAGCTCGGGCGTGTCGAACTCGCGCACCGGCTCGCTGACGCGCAACAACCTCGGATCCCCCATCCGCAACACGGGTCTGACGGCCATCGCGACATTCTAACAGCTGGCCGGCGCAACCCGCGCCGCTAGCGATGCGCGCAAATGGACGGATGCACCTGCGGCATCAGGGCCGCCAGCAGATGATGACCTGGCGACCATGCGATCGAGTTCCTTGAGCAGCGCGCGCGAGCGGTCTTGTCTGCGAGGCGCACGCCGCCGGCCGTGCGCAGGACATCAGCGCGTACGGCGGCTGGCGCGCGTACCTGGAGCGATGAGGCGCTCAGGCGATGACGCTCTTAAGTTCAGTGCGCTCGCGGGGCGGCGCTGCTCGCGCTCTCCTGCGCTACCAGCCACTTCACCAGTTCGATCAACTGCTCGTCGCCGCCGGCCGAGCCTACCGTGACGCGGTACTTGCCATTGACGACGATCGTCGGGGTCTCCTCGATCTGCTCTGCCCTGATGAGCTGATCGGCCTGGCGTATCTTGACATCGACCCCGAACGAAGCCGCGGTGGCGATGAATGTCTCCGGCTTCACGCCGGCGACCCGAGCATAGAATCGCGCCGCATCCTCTATGCCCGGCGCCGGCACCTTGGTCCTCTGGGTACGCACGTCCACCACCGCGAGCTCGCCGGTCTTCCACACCGCATCGAACATCGCATCGTGGGTGCGCTTGTCGATGTCCAGCAATTGCGCCGTGTAATAGGCGCGCTGGAACATCGGCCAGTCCTCATCGGGCCGGAAGGCTGCGGGCACGAAGTCGAGCTCGGCATTGGCAGGCAGCGCCGCTCGCAGCCGGTCCACGGCCGGATAGAATCGGTTGCAGGCCGGGCAGGCATAGGAGAAGACTTCGGTGACTTCGACCTTGCCGGGCGCGACGGCCGTGGGCTGCGCCGGCCGGATCAGAAAGTAGTTGCTGCCCTGGACCCAGGCGGCAGCGCAGTACGCCGAGGGAGCGATGGCCAGCAGCAGCAGGCCCGGCAGCAGTTGTCGTCGCATGGGTACCTCAGGAGACGGTGGCTAAAGATCAAAGCATAACTGGCATGATCAGGCTATGACACTCCAGACCTGGCTTTTGTTCTGCGTCACCGAGACAGTGCTGTGCTTCATGCCCGGTCCGGCGGTTCTGTTCGTGCTGGCGACGGCGCTGCGCCGTGGCTTCCGGCCGGCGGCCGAGGCCGCGGCCGGAATCCTGGCCGGCAACAGCTTCTACTTTGCCCTGTCGGCGACCGGTATCGCGGCCGTGATCGTTGCCTCGCACGCGCTGTTCAGCGCCGTGAAATGGGCCGGCGCCGCCTACCTGGTGTGGCTGGGCGTGCGCATGCTGGTCGAGCGCGCCGCCACACGCGCCGACGAGCCCGCTGTCGCCGCGCAGCGCCCGGGCAGCCATGCCGAGCGGCTGTTTACCCGCGCCTTCATCGTCCAGGCGGCCAATCCGAAAGCGCTGATATTCTTCATCGCGCTGCTACCGCAATTCATCAACCCCGCGGGCAGTGTTCCACGGCAGATCCTGGTGCTCGGGGCCAGCTCGGTGATCATCGAGTCCCTGGTCCTGAGCCTGTACGCGGCCCTTGCCGCGCGCGCGCGCGCCCTCACCGCAGCGCGCCTCTCCAGCGCGCTCGAACGCCTCGGGGGCGCCATTCTGATCGCCGCCGGTGCCCGGCTGGCGTGGTATCGCGTGGGCTAGCCTAGCCGTCGACCGGATGCGCCGGTGTATTCAGCACCAGCTGATAGAACTGCAGGTCCAGCCAGCGATTGAACTTGAAGCCGGCTTGCCGGATATGCGCGCACTGCTCGAAGCCGAGTCGCCGGTGCAGCGCGATACTGGCTGCGTTTTGCGAATCGATGCCGCCGATCAGGGTGTGGTAGTCCTGCCGCTTCGCTGCCGCGATCAGCTCGGCGAGCAGCAGCCGGCCGACCCCCTGACCGCGATGCGAGCGCTCGACATAGAGTGAGTGCTCGACCGTGTATTTATAGGCCGGCCATGCCCGAAACGGACCGTAGGAGCCGAAGCCCAAAAGCTGACCGGCATCGTCGACCGCGCCGATCACGGGATAGCGGGCCTTCTCCTTGGAGTCGAACCACGCCTGCATCATCGCCGGCGTGCGCGCCCGGTAGTCGTACAGCGCGGTCGAGTTCTCGATCGCCTCGTTCAATATGCCGAGGATGGCTCCAGCATGCGAACGGTCACAGGCCATGATGCGCGTGCTCATTTGGCGCCCGGGTTCTACCGGCACTTCTGAAGCCGTCAGTGCACGGTCGGTGCCGGGGCAGCATCCGGCGGCGCTGAGTCAGCCGCTGGCGCGCCAGCCGAGGGCGCGTCGCCCGGCTGCAGGCCCTTGGAATACAGGATCCGGCCGTCAGGCGTGACCAGCACCGCGTCGACGTCATCGAGCTGGTCGTAGATCTTCATGGCTTCGTCGGGCCCGAGCACAAACGCCGTCTTCGACAGCCCGTCGGTACGCGTCGCGCTCGACGCGATCACCGTTGCGCTGCGCACCTTGCTCGCCGAATGACCGGTGTGCGGATCGATGATGTGGTGATAGCGCACGCCGTCCTCATCGAAATAGCGCTCGTAATCGCCGGAGGTCGAAAATGCCGCGTCCACCAGCGGGATGCGCGTGATGACCTGGTCGGGATGATCCGGATGCCGTATGCCCACGACCCACGGCCGGCCGAAGCGGTCGCCGATCACGCGACTGTCGCCGCCGGCATTGACCAGTGCGTGGGTATAGCCGCGCGCGCGCAGGATCTCGATACCGCGATCGACCGAATAGCCCTTGGCGATGCCGCCAAGATCGATGCGCACCCCCGGCTGCGAGAAGCGCACCGAGTGCGATTTGGCGTTGAGCAGCACGTGGCGATAATTCACCGCCGGCAGTGCCGACTCGATCTGGCCCTCGGTCGGCCGCTTGTGCTGGCGAAAGTCGTACATGTAGCCGACGCTGGCGTAAGTGATGTCGAAGGCTCCGTGCGTGATGCGCGAGTATTCGGCCGCGGTGCGCAGCAGATCGAACAGCTCGCGGCTGATCGGCACCGGCCGCGTGGCGGCCAGCGCATTGACCTTGGAAACCTCGCTGGTCGGCTTGTAGGTGCTCATGGACTCATCGATATGGCGCATCTCGTCCATCACCGCGTCGATCGCCGCCTCACCCTTGGCCCGGTCCTCGGCCCAGATCTCCACGTAGATGCGCGTGCCCATGATGCCGTCGACGGTGCGGGACAACCACTCCGCCTGCGCCGGCGCCGCGGCCAGCAGGCTCAATAGCAGCAGGCTGCGCGATATTGCGTTCATGCCGATGCGGCCGAAAAGCCCGCCGCTTCGAGCAGTCCCTTCTGCGCCAGCCAGTCGCGATTGAACAGTCGCGACAGATACTTCGAGCCGCTATCGCACAGCACCGTGACCACGGTGTGCCCAGGCCCGAGCTCGCGTGCGACGCGCACGGCGGCCGCGACATTGATGCCGCTGGTACTGCTGACGAACAGACCCTCCTCGCGCAGCAAACGGTAGACGTAACTCACCGTTTCGGCGTCCTCGATGTGCACGGCGTCGTCGATCGGCGCATCCTGCATATTGGCGGTGACGCGTCCGATACCGATACCTTCCGTGATCGAGCCGCTGCCGCTGGCCTTGATCACGCCATGGCGGACGAACTCATACAGCGAGCTTCCGGGCGGATCGGCGAGCACCGTGCGCACCTTGGAATTGCGCGACTTCAGGTATTCGGATACGCCGGCCAGCGTGCCGCCGGTGCCGCTCGAGGCGACGAAGGCATCGATGCGCCCGTCGGTCTGCTGCCAGATCTCCGGACCGGTCGTCTCCACATGCGCGCGGCGGTTCGCGGTATTGTCGAACTGATTGCTCCAGATCGCGTTCGGCATTTCCTGAGCCAGTCTTCCTGCGGTCTTCTGATAGTGGTTGGGGTCGCTGTACGGCACCGTCCTGACGCATCGAACCTCGGCGCCGAGCGCCTCGATCAGCGCGTATTTCTCCGGCGATTGGTTGTCGGGCATCACGATCACGCAGCGATAGCCACGGGCATTGCAGACGTGCGCCAAGCCGATGCCGGTATTGCCGGCGGTGCCTTCGACCACAGTGCCGCCCGGCTTGAGCTGCCCGCGCCGCTCGGCATCGAGCACGATGGCACGCGCGGCACGATCCTTGACCGAGCCGCCGGGATTCATGAATTCGGCCTTGCCGAGAATCTCGCAGCCGGTCTCGTCGCTGACCCGTCGCAACCGGATCAGCGGCGTGCGACCCACCGCGTCGACGAAATCCCTGACGATATTCATAGGTTGGCGGCCCCCGTGGGGATCAGTGCCTGCATCAGATCGGCGGATTGCGCCGCGCGGCCGGCCACCTCACCGACGATCAGCAGCGCTGGCGCACCCAGCTGCGCCTGCTGCGCCCGCACGGCAATGTCGCCCAGGCAGCCGGCGATCACGCGCTGCCGCGGCAGCGTGGCGTGCTCGACGATCGCGGCGGCGCGCCCGGCCGGGGCGCCATGGGCTTGCAGCAGCTGCGCGATCCGCGGCAGCTGCGCCACGCCCATGTAGAACACCACGGTCTGAAGCGGCGACGCGAGCGAGCGCCAGTCGAGGCCCTCCGCGCCTTCCCCGGTCGCCGTGACGAACGTGACCGAGGGCGCCACGCCGCGCTGGGTCAGCGGCAGCGACGCCGCCGCGGCCGCACCCAGCGCCGCGGTGATACCGGGGACCACGATCACCGGAATGCCGGCGCGGCGCAACACGTCGAGCTCCTCGCCGCCGCGCCCGAAGATGAACGGATCGCCGCCCTTCAGGCGCGCGACGCGCTGGCCGCGGCCGGCATGCTCGAGCAGCAGCGCATGAATGCGCTCCTGCGTGACGCGGTGGCGGCCGGGTTCCTTGCCGACGAATATCCGTTGCGCGTCACGCCGCACGCGCTCGAGCACGGCATCGCTCACCAGCCGGTCGTACAGCACGACGTCGCTCTGCTGCAGCAGTTGCAGTGCGCGCAGCGTGAGCAGATCCGGATCGCCGGGACCGGCGCCAATCAGGTACACCTCGCCGCACAGGCGCGGCGTGCCGGCAGCGGCGGCACCGAGCTCGGCATCGAGCAGCCGCTGGGCGTCGTGCGTGCTGCCGGCGAGCACCTTGCTGGCGATGCTGCCCGCGAACAGCCGCTCCCAGAACCGGCGGCGCTGCTCGATATCCGGCAGCGCGCGCTGCACGCGCTCGCGCGCGGCACCGGCCAGCCGTGCCAGTTCCCCGATGCGCTCGGGCAACATCGCCTCGAGCTGCGCGCGCACCCGCCGCGCCAGCGTCGGTGACTGGCCCGAGGAGCCGATGGCGACCAGCAGCGGCGAGCGATCGACGATGGCCGGCATGATGGCCGATGAGGCGGCGCCATCGTCCACCACATTGACGAAGATCGAGCGCGCGGCGCCGGCCGCGGCCACCGCATGATTGACCTCGCGGCGATCGGTGGCCGCAATCGCAAACACCACGCCGTCGAAATGTCGCAGCTCGAATTCGCTGCCCAGGTGTTCGATGCGGCCGGCGTCGCGATACAGCGCCAGCTCGGGATGCAGCCGCGGCGCCACCACGCGCACCCGCGCGTGAGCCTTCAGCAGCAGTTCCACCTTGCGGGTCGCCACGGCGCCGCCACCGACCACCAGTGCCAGCCGATCGCGCAGGTTGAGGAATACCGGCAGATGATCCATGAGCGGACTTTAGCGGATCAGACGGAAGTTGACCTCGGCGGCCGCGGCCCTGCAGCGGCGGCGGCGCCGCTGCTGCGCTCTAGCCCAGGGCCTGGCTGACGGCGGCCGGCCGCCGCCGTGGATGCAGGCCGCATTCGCGGGAGTCCGGGTTCTCCCACCACCAGCGACCGGCGCGGGCATCCTGTCCGGGCTCGATGGCTCGCGTGCAGGGCGCACAGCCGATGCTCGGATAGCCGCAGTCGTGCAGCGGACTGTAATAGAGCTGATGGGCGCGGATATAGCTCCAGATGTCCGCGGCCGTCCACTCGAGCAGCGGACTGATTTTCTGCAACCCGGTCTGCTCGTCCCGGGATACCGCCAGCGCCTCGGCGCGTTGCTCGGACTGTTCGCGCCGCACGCCCGTGACCCAGGCACTGTAGCCGGCGAGCGCGCGATTGAACGGCTCGATCTTGCGAATCTGGCAGCAGCTGACGCGTTCGCCGAGACTGTTGTAAAAGCCGTTGATGCGGTGCTCGCGCACGTAGTGCTGCACCGCCTGCGCGTCGGGGTAATACAGCTTGATGCGGCGCTGGTAGCGGCGTTCGAGGCGCTCGAGCAGCGCCAGGGTCTCCTCCGGCAGCCGGCCGGTATCGATGCTGACGATGTCGATCTCGGGCACACCGGTCCAGATCAGATCGGTGAGCACCATGGCTTCGGCGCCGAGACTGCTCGCATAGACCAGCCGGCCGTGATCACGGACCGCCCGGCGCAACAGCCCGAGGCTGGCTTCAACCTTGGCGGCCAGAGCCGGATCGATTGTTGGGTGGTCGGCGGCCGAGAGCATAGGGAAGCGATTCTGCCCGCCGACCTCATAACATTGGCTTATAAGTTGAGGATCGCCGTCGCCGCTGGCGCAGGCCCGGCGGCTGCCGCAGCGCTGCCGGCGGGCGCGTTATACCGGCCGCGGGTCCCGAAAGCGCCGGATCGTGACCCGCGCACGGGACATGTGACAATACGTGACCGCTGGCGCAGTGCCTCGCGGCACACTGTCAGCTTAGCGATCCACTCAGAAACCAGCCGAACAGCATGAGCTCTCTCGATCTGCGCCGTTTGCGCCAAAACGAGCACGTCCGCGCCCTGACGCGCGAGGTCCACGTTCAGCTCGATCAGCTGATCCAGCCGCTGTTTGTCGCCGAGGGCAGCACGCATCCGCAAGCCGTTCCGGGTCTGACTGGGGTGCACCAGGAAACCAGTGAGTCGCTGTTGCGCCAGGTCGAACAGGACCTCAGGGCCGGGGTACAGAAATTCCTGCTGTTCGGCGTGCCGCAGGCGCGCTCCGAGCGCCACATCGACTGGTCCTATACCGCCGGCCAGGTACGTGCGCTGAAGGCACGCTTCGGCCGCGACATCTGGCTCGCGACCGACGTCTGCCTGTGCTCATCGACACCGCACGGCCACTGCGGCGTGCTCGCCGCCGAAGGCGATCATGTCGACAACGATGCCAGCGTTGCCGAGCTGGTGCAGTCTGCGCTGGCGTACGCCGGGGCCGGCGCCGACTGCGTCGCTCCGAGTGACATGATGGACGGCCGCATTGGCGCGATTCGCACGGCACTCGACCGCGGCGGGCTCGAGCGCACCATCCTGATGAGCTACGCGGTCAAATTTCATTCGACGCTGTATGGGCCGTTCCGGGTCGCGGCCGATTCGGCGCCCAAATCCGGCTCGGCACTGAAGGACCGCGCCAGCTATCAGCTCGATCCGGCGCGGCCGAGCGACGCCTGGCTGTGCGCCGAGCGCGACGACGATCAGGGCGCCGACATCCTGATGGTCAAGCCCGGATTGCCGTATCTGGATCTGCTGCGCGAGCTGTCGCGCGCGATCCGCAAGCCCTGGGCCGTGTATCACACCAGCGGGGAATTCGCGGCGCTCGAAGCGCTCGCGGCCCAGGGACTCGCCAACCGCGCCGCACTGCATCGGGAGATCATGATTGCGTTCCGGCGCGCGGGCGCGAGCATGATCATCACCTACGGCGCGCGCTTTGCGCGCGAGTGGCTGTCGGCATGAGCGCCGGCAGCGGCCGTTCCGAGGAGCTGTTTGCGCGCGCGCGACGCATCTCGCCCGGCGGCGTGCACTCCCCGGTGCGTGCCTTTCGCGGCGTCGGCGGCACGCCGCGCTTCATGACCGGCGGCGCCGGCGCCTGTCTGCGCGA
This sequence comes from Steroidobacterales bacterium, assembly GCA_044440135.1. Taxonomy (GTDB): domain Bacteria; phylum Pseudomonadota; class Gammaproteobacteria; order Steroidobacterales; family Steroidobacteraceae; genus FEN-1191. The sequence continues at coordinate 40,308 of JBIODC010000001.1, forward strand.
CGTCGACGGTCGCGAGTACCTCGATTTCTGCATGGCCTTCGGGCCGCTGATCCTCGGTCACGCCGACACCCAGGTGCGGCTCGCCGCCGAAGCCGCACTGGCGCGCGGCTGGAGCCTCGGTACCGCGGAGCCCTACAGCCTGGAGCTCGCCGAGTTGATCACGGCGCGTGTCCCCTGGGTCGAGAGCATCCGATTCGTCAACTCCGGAACCGAAGCGGTGATGTCGGCGCTGCGCGTGGCGCGCGCGGCGACCAACCGCGCGCGGATTCTGAAATTCGACGGCTGTTACCACGGCCACACCGACTCGATGCTGCTGCGCGCCGGCTCCGGCCTGGCCGAGGCGCCGCTGCCCGACAGCGCCGGGCTGGCGCCCGACGTCGTGCGCCAAACGCTGGTGGCACCCCTCGACGACGAGCGCGCACTCGAGGCGGTGTTCGCGCGCCACGGGCGCGAGATCGCCGCGGTGATCATCGAGCCGCTGCCGGCAAACCATGGCCTGCTGCCGCAGCGGCTGGAGTTCCTGCAGGCGATCGCACGGGCAGCACGCGCACACGGCGCGCTGCTGATCTTCGATGAAGTGATCTCCGGGTTCCGACTCTCGTTCCAGGGCTACGCCGGTTTGAGCGGCATACGCCCCGATCTGGTGACCTACGGCAAGGTCATTGGCGGCGGCTTTCCGGTCGGGGCTTACGGCGGTAGTCGCGATCTGATGCAACTGGTGGCACCGGCCGGCCCGGTGTACCAGGCCGGCACCCTGAGCGCGAACCCGCTCGCGATGTGCGCCGGCATCGCAACCTTGCAGCGCCTGCAGAACGGTGGGCTGTACCAGCGGCTGGAACAGCTCGGCGCGCGGCTGGAACGCGCGCTCGCGGGCGCACCGGGACTTGCGATCCAGCGCGTCGGCTCGGTGTTCTGGATCTGCAGCTCCCGCAGCGGCTTTGCCGCCACGCCGATGCGCTCACCGCGCAGTTTGCCGCCGGATGCGGGCAAGTGCTTTGCGGCGCTGTTTCATCCGCTGCTCGAGCGCGGAATCTACCTGGCGCCGAGCGCGTATGAAGTCGGCTTCCTGTCCGCGGCGCATACCGAAACGCACATCGATGCGCTCGCCGAGGCGCTGCTCGCGCTGCAGGCGTCACTGATGCGCGGTGACCTCGGCGGCTGACGCCGTCACCGGTTCCCTGGACGCCGGTGCGGGTGCGGAGGGCGCTGCCCGCTGCACCGACGTTGCCGTCAGGCTCTCGGCGGGCGTTGCCGGCACGATCGCGGTCAACAGCTGCACGCTGTGCGCCGCCACGTCGATCGCGGCCAGCTCGATTTCCTGATCCGCGGCATGGACATCGGCGCTGTTCAGCCGCAGCGACCAGCGAAACCTCGGGTCCGGCAGCTGAAAGCTGTGCGACTCGGGGGTGTTGTTGGTCAACAGCAGGCTGACCTCGACCCGCGCCTCGTCAAGCCGCAGCGCGCGACGCACGCACAGCAGCCGCCCGTCGCCGTAGTGCCAGTCCTCCGGCCGCATCACGTCGCCGCTCTCGTCGAACCACTCGATGTCGCGTACCTGCGGCAGCGGCTCGATCCGCCCGTGCTGGTAGTAGTCGCTGCGCAGGCTGCAGAACTCGCGCCGCAGGCGGATCAGCCGGCTCAAGTAGGCGCGCTGCGCGCTGCCCGCGAGCGACAGCACCTGCGACCAATCGAACCAGGAGAGTTCGGAGTCCTGGGCGTAGGCGTTGTTGTTGCCATGCTGCGTGCGGCCAAACTCATCGCCGCCGAGCAGCATCGGCGTCCCATGCGAGAACATCAGGGTCGCGAGCATCGCCCGCTTGACGCTCTCGCGTGTCGTCTGTACCGCCGCATCGTTCGTCGGCCCTTCCACGCCCCAGTTGCTGCTGATGTTGTTGTCGGTGCCGTCGCGGTTGTCCTCGCCGTTGGCCTCGTTATGCTTCTGGTTGTAGCTGACCCAGTCCTGCAGCGTGAAGCCGTCGTGCGCGGTGATGAAATTCACCGACGCCCAGGGACGGCGTCCGTGATGATCGAACACATCGGCCGAGCCCTGCAGCCGCGCGGCCAGCGCGCCGCGCACACCGGCATCGCCGCGCCAGAATCGGCGCACGTCGTCGCGAAACTTGTCGTTCCATTCGGCCATGCCGGCCGGATGATTGCCGACCTGGTAGCCGCCGGGGCCCAGATCCCAGGGTTCGCCGATCAGCTTGACGCGTGCCAGCGTCGGATCCTGCAGCAATGCATCGAAGAAGCCGGAACCCGGGTCATAGCCGGCCAGTTCGCGGCCCAACGTCACGCTCAGATCGAAGCGAAAGCCGTCCACATGAAATTCCTCGACCCAGTAGCGCAACGAGTCGAGTGTCAGCTGGATCACGCGCGAGTGCGAGAAATTCACCGTGTTGCCGGTGCCGGTGTCGTTGACGCAGTGGCGCGGGTTGTCCGCCGCCAGACGGTAGTAAGCAGCATTGTCGAATCCGCGCATGCTTAAGGTAGGGCCCAGTTCACTGCCCTCGCCGGTGTGGTTGAAGACCACGTCGAGCAGCACTTCGATTCCCGCGGCGTGCAGCGCCTTGATGGCCGCCTTGAGCTCGTCGAGGCTGCCATCGGACAGGTAGCGCGGCTCGGGCGCGAGGAACGCGAGCGTGTTGTAGCCCCAGTAATTGGACAGTCCGCGCTCCACCAGGGCGCGATCGTTGACGAACGCATGCAGCGGCAACAGCTCGATCGCCGTGATGCCGATGCTGTTGAGATAACTGACGGTTCGCTCGTGGCCCAGCGCCGCCGCGGTCCCGCGCAGCGGCTCGGGAATGCCGTCGAGCCGCATCGTCAGGCCGCGCAGATGCGTCTCATAGATGATCGTGTCGGTCCATGGGGTTCGAGGCGGCCGGTCATCGCCCCAGTCGAAGCCATCGACCGTGACAACGCCCTTCGGCATCGCAGACGCGCTGTCGCGCCGGTCGAATGACAGGTCGACGCGCGGGGACGTCAGGCGGTAGCCGTAGAGCGCGTCGCTCCAGCGCAGCGCGCCGGCAAGCTTGCGCGCGTACGGGTCGAGCAGCAGCTTGTTGACGTTGTAGCGGTGGCCCTGCTCCGGCTGGTAGGGCCCGTGCGCGCGGTAGCCGTAGAGCTGGCCGGGCGACACCCCGGTCACATACCCGTGCCAGACCCCGTCGGTGCATTCGCGCAGCGCCAGCCGCCGTTCCTGTCGCCCGCCGGCATCGAACAGGCACAGATCGACCTGTTCGGCATTGCCGGCATAGACGGCAAAATTACAGCCCTCGGCGTCGCCGGTGGCCCCGAGCGGATAGGCGGCCCCCGCTAGCGGGGCTTTCGGCAGGTCGGATGGCATGCACGGCGATCCTCAATGGCGATCACCCCCCGTGGCGCAACAATACCGTGGCCAGCGGGGGTAGTGTTAGCTCGAGCGAGAACGGCTGCCCGTGTGAAGGCGCGGTACTTGCCTCCAGCCGGCCGCCATTGCCGAGATTGGAGCCGCCGTAGAGCTCCGAATCGGTATTCAGGATCTCGTGCCAGACTCCGGCGCGCGGGGCGCCGAGATGGTAGTGCAGGCGCGGAACCGGCGTGAAATTGCACACCGCGATGACCGGCGCCGAATCGGCGTGGCCCTGGCGGTAGTAGGCGTAGGTGCTGTTGCTGTAGTCGTCGGCGATGATCCAGCGAAAGCCGGCGCTGTCGCAGTCGAACACATGCAGCGCCGGCTCCTGGCGATAGAGCCGATTCAGATCCGCCACCAGCGCCTGCACACCGCGGTGCAGCGGATGATCCAGCGCCACCCAGTCGAGCTGGCCATCGTGGTCCCATTCCCAGTCCTGGCCGAATTCACCGCCCATGAACAGGAGTTTCTTGCCGGGCTGCGTCCACATGAAACCGAAATAAGCGCGCAGGTTCGCGAACCGCTGCCAGGTATCGCCCGACATGCGTCCGATCAATGAGCCCTTGCCATGCACCACTTCATCGTGCGAGAGCGGCAGCACGAAGCGCTCGGAGAATGCATACAGCAGCCCGAAGGTCATGTCGTGGTGGTCGTAGGAGCGATGCACCGGATCGTGCTTCATGTAGCGCAGCGTGTCGTGCATCCAGCCCATGTTCCATTTGTACGAGAACCCAAGGCCCCAGTCCCGGGTGGAGCGAGTGACTCCGGGCCACGCAGTGGATTCCTCGGCAATCACCAGCGCGCCGGGAAATCGCTGCGCCACGGCGTCGTTCAGGTAGCGCAGGAAATCGATCGCCTCGATGTTCTCGCGGCCGCCATACTTGTTGGGGATCCACTCGCCTTCGCGGCGCGCGTAGTCGCGGTAGAGCATCGAGGCGACCGCGTCGACCCGCAGGCCGTCGACGTGATAGCGCTCGATCCAGTGCAGGGCGCTCGACACCAGGAATGCGTGCACCTCGCGCCGGCCAAGGTTGTAGATCGCGGTATTCCACTCCTGATGAAAGCCCTCGCGCGGGTCGGTGTGCTCGTACAGCGAGGTGCCGTCGAACTGCGCCAGGCCGTGCGCATCGGTCGGGAAGTGCCCCGGCACCCAGTCGAGAATCACGCCGACGCCCGCGGTGTGACAGCGATCGACAAACCGGGCAAAAGCGGCCGGATCGCCGAACGTGGCCTGCGGCGCGTACTGGCTGAGTACCTGGTAGCCCCAGGAACCGGTGAACGGGTGCCCCATCACCGGCAGCAGTTCGATGTGGGTAAAGCCCAGCGCGGTGACGTGGCCAATCAGCTGATCGCCGAGCTCGTCCCAGTTCAGCGGTCGCCAGCCCTGCTCCGCGACGCGCCGCCAGGATCCGGCGTGCACCTCGTAGATCGACAACGGCAGGTTCAGCAGCGCGCCGTTGGCCGAGCGGGCCGCGATCCAACGCGCGTCAGTCCAGCGAAACGGTGTCGGATCCGGCACCACCGACGCGGTGCGCGGCGGGGATTCGACCTGCAGCGCCACCGGATCGGCCTTGAGCGGCAGCAGTCCGTGCGGTCCGAGGATTTCGTACTTGTACAGCGTGCCGGTGGGCAGCCGGGGAATGAACAGCTCCCACACCCCGGCCTCGACCCGCTTGCGCATCGGATGCCGGCGACCGTCCCAGCCGTTGAAGTCGCCGACCACCGATACGCGCTGTGCATTCGGCGCCCAGACGGCGAACCGCACCCCCGCAACGCCATGGATCGTCATCGGCTGGGCGCCGAGGCAGCGGCCCAGTTCCAGGTGGCTGCCTTCGGCGAGCAGATAGATATCGAGTTCGCCCAGCAGCAGGCCGAACGAATACGGGTCCTCGGTTTCCTGCACCAGGTCGCTGGGCCAATGGATGCGCAGCCGGTAGTCGGCGCCGGAAGGAATCACGCCGACGAACAGGCCCGGGATCTGCAACGGCTGCAGCGTCGCGAGCAGCGCGCCGTTGCGATCGATCGCCTCGACACCCGAGGCGGACGGCAGATAGGCGCGTACCACGGTGCCGTGCGTCAACGGATGCGGACCGAGCACCCCGAACGGGTCGCCACTGCGGCCCTCGGCCAGCGCCTCGAGCGCCGACGGGTCGCTCAGCAGGTCCGGGTCGACGGATGACGCCGGCTCCGTGAGCCGTTCATTCCCTATAGCCGGCTCTGTTCCGTCCCGCACGCTTACCCCGATGACTAGCTGGCGCACTCACGTCGATGCCAGGAGCAACCGCCGCTGACCAACGGCTGCCAACTTACCACGACAGGATGACATGATAGCGCACGCGCCGCGGGCCTGGCCTGGGCACCCGGCCGACAAGCGCCGTCAGACAAAAGCCGAGTTGATGCGGGCTGCTTAGGAAGCGTCGCTGAGCGCCGGCACGCACCGGATCAGGCGTGGCTTGCGCGCCGCCGGACCTGCACTACCGCGTCGCTGCCATCCTGGTAGGCGACGCTGAAGGCGTTGAGCGCCGCGAGCGCGGCCGGCAGGTCCTCGGTCGGATCCAGATCGAAGCTGTCGAAGCCGCAGCGTGCGAGGAAAAACAACTGGTCGCGCTTGATCGCGCCGTGTGCGCGCAGTTCGCCCGCGTAACGATAGCGCTGGCGCAGCAGTCGAGCCTGGGAGAAGCCGCGCCCTTCGCCGATCTTCGGGAAAGTCACGGCGATCAGGCTCAGCCGCGCCAGGTGCGCTGCCAGCGGTTCGATCTCGTCCGTGGGGCCGACCAGGATCGCGGCACCGGCGGCAGTGGCCTGCCCCGCGCTCAGCGCGGCGAGGAACTCCGGGGCCGGCTGCACCGAACGCGCCTGCGGGCCGGACGCCTCGCCGGGGTAGCAGACATCGTCGGTGACCAGCTCACGCCGCCGTAGCACTCGTCTCATACACCCGCTCCTGAAATGGTTCGATGCCGATGCGCCGCACGGCATCGAGGAACCGCTCGTCCTCACCGTGGCGCTCGCGCACATAGACGTCGAGCAGCCGCGCAATGGTGTCGGCCACCTGATCTTTCGGCACCGACGGCCCGATCACCTCGCCAAGCGCGGCCGGAGCCGCGGAGGAGCCGCCGATCGTGATCTGATACCACTCCTTGCCATGCTTATCGACGCCGAGAATGCCGATGTGGCCGATATGGTGGTGGCCACAGGCGTTCATGCAGCCCGACATCTTGATCTCGATGGGACCTAAGTCGTACAGATAATCCAGATCGTCGAAACGGGCGTGTATCTGCTTGGCGATGTCGATCGAGCCGGCGTTCGCGAGGCTGCAGAAATCAAGCCCTGGGCAGCAGATCATATCGGTCAGGGTGCCGATGTTCGGGGTCGCGAGTCCCAGGGCTTCGAGCTCGCCCCACACCCCGGGCAACGCCGATTGCGCCACGTCGGCGAGCACCAGGTTCTGGTCGTGCGTGGTGCGCACCATGCCGAGGCTCACGCGATCGGCGAGCCCGGCGAGCGCCTCCATCTGTGCGGCGGTCATGTCGCCGGGAGCCTCGCCGTGCTTCTTCAGCGACACGATCACCACGCGATACCCCGGGACTTTGTGGCGGCGCGTGTTGTAGCGCAGCCAGGCGTCATAGGCCGGCGCGCCGGAGCCGGCACTGCCGCTCGCAGGCAGGCTGTCCTCGAGCCGCCGGTACGGCGGCGGTGCGAAGAAAGCGCGCATGCGCTCGACGTCATGGGCTTCGAGCCGCGGCGCGAATTCGCGGCCGGCCTCGAACTCGTGCTCCACCTGGCGGGTGAATTCCTCCACGCCGAGCGCGCGCAGCAGGATCTTGATGCGCGCCTTGTGGATGTTGTCGCGGCGCCCGTGGCGGTTGTAGACGCGCAATATCGCCTCGAGGTACGCCAGCAGATCGGCCTGCGGCAGAAACGGCCGGATGACCTTGCCCAGAATCGGCGTACGGCCGAGGCCGCCGCCGGCCAGGATCTCGAATCCGATCTCGGCGCCCGGGCCGCGCCGCAGGCGCACGCCGACATCGTGAATTTCCACCGCGGCCCGATCCGCCGGGGAAGCCGTCACCGCGATCTTGAACTTGCGCGGCAGGTAGCTGAACTCCGGGTGCAGCGCGGCCCACTGCCGGATGATCTCGCAGTACGGCCGCGGATCGGCGAGCTCATCGGGCGCCACCCCCGCCAGGTGATCGGCGGTGACGTTGCGGATGCAGTTGCCGCTGGTCTGGATGGCATGCATCTCGACGGTCGCAAGATCGGCGAGGATATCGGGCACGCGCTCGAGCTGCGGCCAGTTGAACTGGATGTTCTGCCGCGTGGTGAAGTGTCCGTAGCCACGATCGTAGGTACGCGCGATGTGCGCCAGCATGCGCAGCTGCGCGGTGGACAGCAGCCCGTACGGAACCGAGATCCGCAGCATCGGTGCGAAGCGCTGGATATACAGGCCGTTGCGCAGCCGCAGCGGGCGGAACTCGTCCTCGCTGAGCTCGCCGGCCAGAAAACGCCGGGTCTGGTCCCGGAACTGCGCCACCCGCTCGTTGACCAGGGTCTGGTCGATTTGGTCGTACCGGTACACGCGCCTGCTCGGATCTGCCGGGATTGGCCCAGCGGCTACTCTAAGGTCGCGCGAGCGGCGGATAAACGCGCGACCGGTTATGACCATCGTCCGCGCTTGTTATATATGACCGGCGGCCGCGTGCCCGGATTGGGCCGCCCGGGCCGGCGCGTCAGCCGGTGGTCTGCAGTCCGCGCGCGATGCCGCTGACGCTCGCCTGCAGCGCCTCGAACAGCTCGCGGTTCTGCCGGCCGCTCGCGCGCCAGCGCTCCAGCAGATCGACCTGCATGAAATGCATCGGGTCGATGTAGGGGTTTCGCAGCAGGATACCCCGCTGCAGCGTGCGATCGGTGTCCAGCAGCGCGATGCTCTCCTTGATCTCCAGCACCAGCGCGCAACTGCGTTCGTACTCCTCGCGCAGCAGCGCGCCATAATGGCGCAGCTCCGGCGGTGCCAGCCGGTCATAATGGCCCGCCACGTTCAGATCGGCGCGCGCCAGCATCGCCTCGATGTCGTCGATCAGGCTGTGAAAGAACGGCCAGCCGCGGTAGCAGCGCCGCAACAGCTCGATGCTGCGCTCGGCGCGGGCGAACTCGAGGCCGGCACCGGCGCCAAACCAGGCCGGCAGCATATGACGGGACTGCGACCAGGCGAGTACCCAGAGCGCGGGCCGGATGGCGTCGACGCCGCCGCGTTCGCTGCGCTGCGCCGAGTAGGCGCCGATCTGCATGCGCTCGATGACGTCGATCGGCGTGACCGAGCGAAAGAAATCGAGGAATTGCGGCTGCTCGTAGATCAGGGAGCGCCACGCCTGGGCGCTGTGGCCGGCCACCAGGCCGACGCACTCGGCCAGCGCGGCGCTCTCGCGCACCGCGACGCCGCGCTTCGCGGCCAGGGTCGCCAGCGCGAGCGTGCTGAAGGCCCGCTCCAGGGTACGCATAGCGTTCGGCCGCAGGCCGTAATTCTGGCTGATGCTCTCGCCCTGCTCGGTGAAGTGCAGTATGCCGTTGATCGACTCGGCGGGCGCTGCCCGCAGCAGCGCATCGATGCGGCCGCCGCCGCGCGCAATGCTGCCGCCGCGGCTGTAGAATAGAACGTGCTGCTTGTTCGCCTTGCGCAGCGCATCGGTGAGGTGACGCTGCGCGCGGTAGGCGGCAAAGCGCGAGGCGACCATGCCGCTCTCCTGGTTGCTGTCGGAAAAGCCGATCAGCACCGTCTGCAGCCGGCCGCGCGCCTCCAGATGGCGTTTGTAGACGCCATCCTCGAGCAACTCGCCGATGACGGCGCCGCAGCGCTCGAGGGTTTCGACACGATCGAATTGCGGTGCCACGTCGAGCGCCACTTCCCCTTTGCTCTTGTCGTAGGCGCCGGCCCAGCGCGCCAGCACCAGTGGCGCGAGCACGTCGTCTGCCTGCGCCACGCCGCTGACGATATACAGCCCGATGGCTTCATCGCCATAGCGATGGCGGCACTGGGTAATGGCATCGAACACCGTGAGAGTGCGCTTCCCGAGCGCATCGAAGCTGCCGGTCGGACCGATGTCGCGCTCGAGCACCTCGATCAGCCGCGCGTGCCGCTCGGCGGCGCTGCGGCCGGTCCAATCCGGATCATCCAGGCCCTGGGCGAGCACCGCGTGGTGCACCGCCGTGTGCGCGCGCACATCCAGCGTCGCCAGGTGAAAGCCGAACGTATCGATGCGATACAGCAGCCGCCGCACATGAAAATACCCGGCGTGGGCGCCGCGGTTGGCGAGCAGGCTCTGCGCAATCAGCGCGATGTCGGAGCGAAACTGTGCCGGGTGCTGATAGCCGTTGGAACGGCCATCGTAGGTGACGTGCAGGCGCTCGGCGATCTGCCCGAGCAGCACGCGGTACGGCATGCGATCGTGGCGCGCCGGCGTAATGGCCTGCGCGCCGGGCAGCAGCGTACGGTATTCCTCGACCCGGCGCATCAACTCGCTGGAGATGCCGATGCGACTCGCGCTCTGCGACAGCATCTGCGACAGCTTCAGGCACTCGTCGTAGTAGGTGTTGATGATGACCTGCTGGGCGCGCGAGAGCGTGTCGCGGATGCTCTTGGCGTGCACGTCGGCCGAGGTTTCCATGTCGCCGCCGACCCAGGTGCCGAAGCGCACGATGACCGGCAGCTCGATAGTCTCGGGTGAAACCCCGTAGAGCTTGCCGAGCGCGGCGGCGATCTCCTGATAGAACGCTGGGATGATCAGGTACAGGACTTCCACCAGGTAGAAGATCGCGTGTTCGCGCTCGTCGGCGACCGTAAGACGTTCGCGCGGATGCTCCTCGGTCTGCCAGTCGGCGCTGACCTCGGTGCGAATGCGCTCGAGCAGCGCGCGCTGCTCATTCGGTGCCAACGTGGCGTTATCGCGCTCGAGCAGCAGCGTGGCCCCGCGCTGCTGGCGCCGCAGGTTGGTGCGCCGGGTCGACTCCATCGGATGCGCCAGCAGCACCGGCTCGATCGACAGCTGCGCGAGCAGCGACAGCACTTCCGGCAGAGTCAGGCCCGATGACTTGAGCTCGGCCAGCGCATCCTCGACGCCGCCGGGCTGCGGCCGCTCGCTGTCCTGCTGAAAATACTCGCGCCGGCGCCGGATGCGGTGCACCTTCTCGGCCAGGTTCACCAGCTGGAACCAGGCCGAAAAGGCCCGCACCAGCTCGCGCGCCACGCGCGGCGGCCGGCCGCGCACCCGCACCGCGAGCGCCTCGGCGGCACCGGCCACCCCCGCGCGCCAGCGGCTCGCAGTCAGCCGGTCCTGGTCCACCAGCTGCCACAGTTCCGCACCGCCCTGCTCGTGCAGCACGCCGTCCATGAGCTGCGCGAGCGCGCGGATGTCGTCCCGCAGCGGGTGGTGGCGCGTCGGGAACTGGATGTCGTCGTGATCCATGGGGGGCGGGATTCTACCCGAAGCGGCGCCGGCGACCGCTCGAGCCTCCGCCGGCCCGGCCCGGACGGCGCCCTACCCCGCCAGCAGCACGGCTTCCGCGTGTTCGAGCGCCTCGGGGATCCCGTAGATCACCACGATGTCGCCTTCGCGCAGCTCGGTGTCCCCGGCCGGCTCGCGCCCGGTGATGCCCTGGCGGCGGATCGCGGTGAAGGAGACTTCGGCGCCGCGGTTCCTGATTTCCTCGAGCCGGCGACCGACCGCCCAGCCGCCGGGCGGCAGCACCACGGAACGCAGCTGCTCGGCCGACTCCTCGGCATCCGGCTCGGGCGGCGGCAGCCCCACGCGCGTACGCAGCGTCGCGTAACGCTGGTTGCGCAGGCGGTCGACCACGCGGCCGACCTGCCCCGCCGGCAGGTGCAGCAGCGTAAGCGCCTGCGACACCAGCGTCAGGCTGGCTTCGAAGGTTTCGGGGACGACCTCCGTGGCGCCGGCGGCCGACAGCTCGGCCAGCCGCGAGTCATCCTGGGTGCGCACCAGCACCGGCACGTCTTGGCGCAGGCGGCGCACCGCGCGGATCACGCTGATCGCGACCGTGGGCTCGGCGAACGTGATGATCACGACGGTCGCCAGATCCAGACCGAGATTGCGCAACAGCTCCTCGTCGGCACAGTCGCCCCACACCACCGGCACGCCCGCCTGGCGCGCGGTACGCACGTTGGCCGGATCCAGATCGATCGCGAGGTACTCGAAGCCCTGGGAATCGAGCACCTGTGCGAGGTGGCTGCCGACGCGGCCGAAACCGCAGAGGATCACGTGCTCGCGCCGGGCCAGTTCGGTGGTGGCGGCGTGCTCGCGCTCGATCGCGGTGGTCGGCGGACCGTCCTCGCGCAACAGCAGGCGCGCGATGCGCTTGTTGTAGCGAATGATCACCGGGCTCACGATCATGCCGAGCACCACGACCGCGAGCAGCAGCTGGGTCGGACGCGCCGGTATCAACCCAGGCCCGCGCGCCAGTATCGTCAGCAGCGCGACGCCGAACTCGCCGCCGCCGGCCAGCACCAGCCCGGTGCGCAACGACTTGAAACGGCCGATGCCAAACACCCGCGTGGTCAGCGCCGACAGCAGCGCCTTGGCTACCAGCAGCAGCAGCAGCAGCGCCACGATGCGCGGGAAATCGGCGAACAGCACCTTCAGGTCGAGCAGCATGCCGACCGTGATGTAGAACAGTCCCAGCAGCAGTTCGCGATAGGGCCGGATGACGGCGTCGATCTGATGACGGTATTCGGTCTCGGCGAGCAGCATGCCGGCCAGAAACGCACCGAGCGCCATCGACAGTCCCAGCCGCTGGGTGATCCAGCCGGCGGTCAGCACGATCAGCAGCGCCGTGAGCGTGAACAGCTCGCGCAGACGGCTGTGCGCGATTTCATACAGCAGCGGCCGCAGCAGCCAGCGGCCGATCGCGAGCACCACGACCAGCGCGAGCAGCCCGAGCGCCACCAGCCGCAGCAGCAGCGCCGCGCCCGACTCCGACTGCCCCTGCGTCTGCACCGTGGCCAGCGCCAGCAGCGGCACGAACGCCAGGTCCTGAAACAGCAGCACCGCGAACGACAGGCGGCCGTGCGTGCGGTTGAGCTCGTCCTGGTCGCCCAGCTGCTGCAGCACGATTGCGGTCGAGCACATCGCCAGCGCGCCGCCGACCACGATCGCACTCGGCCAGCCGACGCCGATGGCGTGGGTCGCCAGCGCGCCTGCCCCGCCGACCACGACCGTCTGCGCCGAGCCGAGCCCGAACACCTCGCGCCGCATCGCCACCATGCGCGGGAACGAGAACTCGAGCCCGAGCGTGAACAGCAGGAACACCACGCCGATCTGGGCGATCGCCTGCGTCTGCGCGCCCTTCGGCAGCACCGCGAACGCGAATGGACCGAGAACGATGCCGACGATCAGATAGCCCAGGATCGCGGGCATGCCGATGCGCCGCGCCAGGGCCAGCACCAGCACCGAAGCGAGCAGGAGGATCAGGAGCTGACTGAGCGACTGTACCGGCACACCGCGACGTTACGGTGCGTGCGCGTCAGTTGTCCATGGTCACCGTGGCGTCGTAGCGGTCGAAGCCGTGGATCGCCCGCCGGTAGGCGTTGAGCACCAGGTCCTGGGCAACCGTGTCGGCGCGCGGTGACAGCAGCATGCGCAGCACCACGTCGTCGGCCGGCCGCGTTTGATCGTCGGCCAGCAGCTGCTCGATGAAGGCCGCGAGACGGCAGACGATCTCGTTGACGAAGCGCAGGCGCGCGCCATCGTGCACCTGGTCCACGTTCGGTCCGTAGGTGGCGCGCGCCTCGACCGCCAGCTCATGCAGAAATACCGACAGCAGCCGCGCCTGGTCCACCGGCTGCACGTCGCTGAAGTATTCGATTTCGGACTGTAGATTCACGGTATCCGCTTAGCTTGTCGGCACGAACTCGATCGGCTTGGTGGTGGTGATCACCGCCACGTCCTTGGCCTCGAACCGGAACAGTTTCACGCGCGCCACGATCTTGCCCTCCAGATCGGGATTTTTCAGCTCGCTGGAGACCACGTGACATTCTGTCACTTCGCCGGATGGGGCGATCGTGAACTCGAGCACAAGTTTGCCCTGCAGATCGGGGATATCGCGCAGCGCGCGCCCGTACAGGGCGTAGATCGCGCCCTTGTTGCGGTCGAACACCAGCGCAATCTCCTCCTGGCTGCGCGAGGGCTTGCCGCTGCCGCCCTTGGAGACATTGCCGCCGCCGGCGGCGACAATGCGCGAATTCACCGCGGTGGTGTCGTGTCCGCTCAGCGATCCGGCGCCGGTGCCGAATCCGCGGCTGGCGTTGGCCGTGGTGATTCCGGCCGAGGCTCCGCCCGCCTTCGAGGCGATCAGCGAGCGCTCGGCGTGGCTGTCCTGGCCGACCGCGCCCTGCAGGTTCTTGGTTTGCCCGAGCGGGGTCAGATCGACGTTCTGCCGCAGGTCGGCGAGCTCGTCCTGCAATTTGAGCAAGCCCGAGTTCAGCGCCTTCTTGCGCGCCTCCGCCGTCTTGTCCACCGGCTTGGGCACCGGCACCGGCTTGGTTTCAGGCTTGGGCTTGGGCTGCTCGACCACCGGCGGCGGCGGCTTGGGCTTCGCCTCGACCATCAGCCGCGCCAGGCGCTCCGATACGGCTTCCGGCGCCTCGGTCAGCTTGGGCAGATGAATGAACGGCACGATCAGGCCGAACAGCACCAGCAGCAGCAGGCCCGCGGTCAGCAGGCGGCGCAGCCGGCGCTGATCCTCGGGATCGATCTCCCAGGGCAGGTCGTAGCGACGGTAGTACTCAGGGAACTGCATGCGCTTGTTCCTGCATCAGGAAGGTCCCACTGCACCGGGCGGCACCGGCTTGTCCTTCTGCAGGACTGCCAGCGAGATGCGCCCGTAGTCGGCGTCGGTGCAGGTCCGCATGACTTTCTTCAGCACCTCGTAGGGCAGCGCCTTGTCGCCCATCACGGTGATTTCGCGCTCGGCGAGATCCTTTTCCGTGATCTCCTGGCCGACCAGCGTCGGCCGTTTCAGCGCATCGCGCAGCGGCGCGATGATGTCGCCGTCGGTGGCGTGGATCTCGGCCACCGAGGCGATCGGCTCGCCCTGCACGTACAGCTCGTCTTTCGTGAGCATCACGACCACGGTCTGCCGCGGCTGCCGCTCCGCGATCGACTGCGGAATCTCGATCGCCTTGGTGTTCTGCAGCACCTCGACGTTGGTCGAGTACACCAGCAGAAACGACACCATGACGCTCAGGATGTCGATCATCGGGATCAGGTTGAGCTCGGCGTCGGCACGGTGGCGCATCTGGTGCTGCAGCATCCGCCGGGCGCGGTTCGACATGCTCATGCGCGCTCTCCGATCATGGTTTGGTGCCTGCGGCCGGGCTGGTGGCACTGGTCGGCGCAGCGGCCGGCGCCGCGCCTGCGGCCATCACCGGGGCGTCGCCGATCGAGATATCGGGAAACAGCTCATACTGCAGCACGTTGAGTCCGGCGCTGACTTCCAGCACCCGGATCCGGTCCATGACCTGCACCACGGTGTCGTAGGCCGTGTCCGGCTCGAGCAGAATCGTCGCATCGGTCTTGTCGGGGAATTTCGACTTCACCTGCTGCAGATACGACGACAGCGCATCGAAGTCATAGGCATTATCCTTGTTCGGGAACGCCGCCAGCGGCCCCGAGTTGCGGTCGCCGACCTGCAGCGTGTCCTTGCGCACCGTCACTTCCAGCTGCAATCCCGGCGGCGGCTCCTGGAACTGCGCATTGGCGGGCGGCAGCTTGAGCTCCAGGATCACGGTGCGCGAGAACACCGCGGTCATCAGCAGAAAGGTCACCAGCACGGTGAAGATGTCGATCATCGACACCAGCATCAGCTCGGACGGCCGCCGCTGGTGGCGCTGCAATCTGCGGACGCTATGGGACCGGCGCATGCTCTGGCTCTGTATCGGTCAACAGTGCGCGGCGCGTCAGGCCGCAGCCGGCTGCGGCGTCCGCTCGGTCACGGCATTGAGAAACTTGACCGAGGCCATCTCCAGGCTGTCGATCAGCTCCGTGGTCTTGGTCTGCAGCACGGCGTGGATCAGCAACAGCGGCACCGCGGTCAGCAGTCCGAAGGCGGTGCAGTTCATCGCCACCGAGATGCTGGCCGAGAGCAGGTTGGCTTTTTCCGCCGGATTGACGGTCGCGACCGCGGCGAAGGCGTTGATCAGGCCGAACACCGTGCCGAGCAGCCCGAGCAGCGTCGCGATATTGGCAAAGGTCGCGATGTAGTGGGTGCGCCGCTCGAGGCGCGGCATGATATCCATCAGGCTCTCTTCCATGGCCTTCTCGATATCCTCGCGCCGGCGCGCCGAGGAGATGCGCGCCAGGCCGTAGCTCAGGATCTGGCCGATGGCGGCGGATGACTTGGAAGTCAGCTGCACCGCCTGGCGGAAGTTACCCTGCGCCAGTAACGGCGAGATCTCATTCCACAGCGCGCGGTTGCCCACCGCCGTGATCGTGAGGTAGATCCAGCGCTCGATCGCGATCGCAAGACCCACCACGAGCACCGCGGCGATCGGGTACATCATCTCCCCGCCGCCCTGGAAGAACCGGACTATGTGACTGAACATATCTATGACTCCCGTGCCATGCCGCTATGGTCTACCTAAGACGTTCAAACTAAAGTGACGCAAACATTCGATACCGCGACCTACTTCTCATCCTTGGGTGTTGGCGCCGCCGCGCCTTCGCCGGCGGCTCCAGGCTGTGACCTGGCCGACCCTGGCTCGCCCTGCAGCGCGGAGTAATAGCGGTTCTGCCGCCTGAAGACGTCGCGATCCACCGGCGTCAGGGCCTCATCGAGCAGGCTGTTGAGCGGCCGACCGGTGAATTCCCCCGGGTCCGCCTTGCGCCATGGGACCACGTACATCACCTTCGGCAGTTCGCGATTGCCGCTGATCCGGGTGGTGTCGAGCTCGATACGGTCCTTCCCGGCCTTGGGAGCCGCGCCCGAGGCGGCGGCCTTGGCGCCGGCAGCGCTCCTGTCGCCGGCGGCCGCGTTGGTGGCCGCCGGAGTCGCGTTGGCCCCCGGGGCCGCGCTGGTGCCGGGAGCCGCATTGGCACCGGGAGCCGCGTTGGCGCTGGCACCGGCGTTGGTGGCGCGCGGTTCCCGGGGCTTGCGAGCAGCCGTGCCGGGCGTCGCGCCCGGGCCGGCCGCGCCCCCGGACGAGGCATTCGCCGGGCTGCTCGTCGGCGCGGCTGCGCTCGAGGTCTGCACGCCGGGCTCCAGGTCCTGCTGCGCGCTGGCCGCGACGGCGCCGAGCGCGAGTCCGAGCGCGGCCACCGCGCTACCGAATGCTCTCATGTCGGGCCTCCGTGATCGGCTGCCGCCGCCTCAGGCGCCTGCGGATCGGGCGCGGCGGTCGGTGTCGGCGCCGCCGGCAGCTTGACACCGGTGCGTGCCCGCAGCTCGGCAATCCACGAGCTGACCGGTTTGTCCTCGGAGGTCAGCGCCTTGTAGCGCTCCATCTCGGGCAGCGCCGCGGCCGGATCACCCAGGTACAGATCGAGCAGTACACCCATATTCCGATGCGCCGGCGCATAGTCGGCGTCCGCCGCAATCGCGCGCTCATAGGCCCCACGCGCGTCCTGGAACTTGCCTTCCAGGCGCAGCGTCACACCCAGCTCGCTCCACGCCACGGCGTTGGCGGCATCGAGCGTGCTCGCCTGCCGCAGCGCCGCTTCCGACTCCTCGAGCTTGCCTTCGCGACGGGCCAGCAGCCCCAGATCGATCGCCGGCGTGGCAAACCCCGGATGCTGCAGCTCGAACTGCTTGAACTCGAGCTCGGCGTCGGTGTCCTTGCCGGCATTGGCCAGATCGATCGCGTGTCGGAAATCCGCCTGGGTCGCACCATCCGGCGCCTCGGCGTTGGCGCCGCTGCCCGCTGGCGCGCCGAGCGTTGCCACCCAGCCCGAACTGAGTTCGCTTTTACCATAACGCGCCGGCTTGAGTTCGGCCAATGCGGCAAAGCTGTTGCGCACCGCTTGGTCGTAGACCCCGTCCTGCGCGCGCTTGGCGTTGATCTCGTGGATCGCAATCGCCTGCTCCTCGAACGGAAACGACTGTTCGTCCAGCAGCGCGTTGTACTGCTCGAGCGCATCGCCGGAGAGCTTCTTCGGTCGCTCGGATGTCATCAGGTCATGCGCCAGCGCACGGTAGAGCTCGGCGGTCTCGTAGGTGGCAGCGGTGGTCGTCTCCGCGACCTGATATGCGGCGACCTCCTTGTAGGCCTGTACCGCCGCATCGAGCGCTTTCTTCTTCGCCATCAGGCTCTGCTTGAGCGGCGCGACCAGCTTGATGCTGCGAAACTGATCGCGCGCGGGCGTCGCCAGCGCGAGCTGCGCCTTGGAGGCGAGGTACTTGGTGCGATCGGTGCGGGCCGCACCGGCGGTCGCGTCGGCCTTCACGATCTCGCGCTGCCAGTAGCGCTGGCGTTCGGCGTCGCCATTGCGGGCCGCGATTTCCATCAGCCGCTCACGCACTTCGATCGCGTCGGGCACCGGCGTCGGGTAGTCCCTGACCAGGCGCTCGAGCATGGCAACGCTGCGGGCCGAATTGCCGGATTGCTGATACAGGTCAGCGCCCTTGGTCAGCGCCTCGCGAACCACCGCGGGGTCTTCATGGGCATCGCCGGCGATACGCTCGAATTCAGCGGCCGCGGGACCTGCGCGACCGGCCGCGACATAGGCCACGGCGAGCTTGCGGCCGACGTCGGCGCTGTATTCGCCCTTGGGATAGTCGCGCCGATAGGCCTCGAGCACCTCGATCGCGTGATTCCACTGTTCGGCGTTGATCAGTGCGGCCGCGGCATCGTATTGCGAGGTCGCGATCACTTTCGAGCCGGGCGCTACGCGCGCCACGCGCAGGAAGTCCTCGGCCGCGCCCGCCTGGTCGCCGGCATTGCGCTTGCCTTCGCCCTGCTTGTAGATCGCGGCGGCCAGCCGCTCGGTGATATCGGCGCGCTCGGGATCATTCGCGGCCGCGACCGCGAGCGCATGGGTGAAGGCGTTCTCGGCCTGCGCAAACTCGCCCTGATTGAAGCTCACCTGGCCGATGATGGTCCAGGCGATGCGCTGCTTGGCGGCATCGACGCTCGGCGTGCGCGCCAGCAGCGCCTGCGCGCTCTGCGCCGCCTGCGCCTGATCGCCGGCCGCATACAGGTCCTGCGCCGCGCGTGTGAGCACCACCGGACTCTCGGGGTGCTCGGGAAATGTCTGCGCGAACCGCAGCGCCGACGCGGTCGCCTTCTGATGCGCGGCGCCGCGCGACTCGGCCGGCAGGCCGTCCTCATACTTCTGCTCGGCTACCAGCGCCGCGTGGCCGGCCTCGGCCGAATGCGCATCCTTCGGATAGTCGTAGGCCGTATGCTCGTATTCGATCCCCGCGTCCGCGTATTGCTTGCTCTCGAACAGCGCATCGGCGAGCAGGTAATTGGTCGCCGCCGAATCCGGATCGCCCGGAAACGATCTCAGGTAGGCGCGATACCAGCGCGCGGCGGCGGCGTAGTCCTCGGGCTTTTTGCTCTTCTGCGCGCTGGCGTGGTAGTACTGCGCCACGTCCTTGAGGTTGGTCTTGAGTTCCTCGACCACCTGCGGATAGGCGCGGTGATCGCGACCTTTCCAGAACGGGGCGTCGAAGCCGTAGCGCTGCACATACTCGAGCTTGCCATCGAGCATCAGGTCGGCGAAGCCGCCCTTGCGGTAGGCCTCGATCGCGGCGTTGGTCAGCACCGGCGCGTGCTCGTCGACCGGGTCGCGGCTGACGAACGCGCGGTAGGTGGCGGCCGCGTCCTGATAGCGCTGCTTCTCGACGTACAGGTCTCCGAGGCGCGAATACAGAAGATAGGCGTAGGGCATGTTGCCGCGGTGACCCGCGAACTCGTCGATCGACTTGGCGCCATCCAGATAGGCGAACGCGATGCTCATGACCCGCAGCGTATCGTCCACCAGTTCGCGATCGGCGCGGCCGAGCGCGTTCCAATCGCGCATGCGGCCGGCGTCTTTCGGGTCGACCAGGGTCAGGTCGAGCAGATCGCCGAATGATTTCAGGCTGTCCTCGTTCTGGCCCTGCTTGAACAGCGACCAGCCGTGCTTGTAGAGGCTCTGGGCGTAGAAGTTCGAGCTGCTGCGGCCACGCGCCAGCACCGCCTCATAGGCATGCTGCGCGTCGGCATAGCGACGATTGGAAAACAGCAGCTCGCCGCGCCGGAACTGCACCTCGGCGATATCGCGGCTCTGCGGGTAGCGCGCGACGATCAGGTCGAGCGTCGACAGCGCCTGGTCGCTCTGTCCGGTGGTCTCGTAGGCGCGCGCCAGCTGATACAGCACCTGATCGTTGCGCGGGTAGTTCGGATAAGCCTTGAGCAGCGTGGCGTAGAGCCGGATGGCCTCGGCGCCCTGCATGTCGAGCTGCGTGACCTCGCTGGCCATGCGCTCGAGCTCGCCCGACTCGAGGTTGAGATCGCCGAGCCGGCGCAGCGCCTCGGCCCGCTGCTTCGGATCGGTATTCTGCAGATTGAGAAACTGGCGGTAGTTCTCCATCGCCTTGGCAGCCCCGCCGCTCGGAACTACGCTCGGCTGCACCGGCACCGACTTCGCATTCAGATCGCCGATGGTCGGTGCCGGCTTGGTCGGCTGCGCCGCCTGCACAGCCGGCAGCACCACGACGCAAAACAGCGCCGCGACATGCCGTTGCAGGCTTCGGCGCGAGCTCGGCATCATCGCTGCTCCGGTGCCGGAGCGGATTCCGGCGCCGCTGACGGCGCGGCCGGCGGGCTATCGGCCTGGTTTGCGGCCCGGTCGTAGATGTCCGCCAGCGCAAAGCGCGCCTGCACCGCATAGGCGTCGAGCCGCTGCTTCTGCGTGCTGAGCTCGGAAGCCGCCACGTTCTGCAGATATTCGCTCTGCTTACCCGAGGTGTCGGCGAGTCGCTCGCGAACCGCCTTGATGCGTTCGGCGAGCGCCGCAATGCGCTGCGCGAATTCTCCGGTATTGGTCGGCACCGTGGCCCGGGCGCGCTGCACCCGTACCCAGCGGTTCTGCAATTCCTCCAGCGCTGCATCGAGCTGGCGCAGCGCGCGCCGCTGGTTGTAGATGCGCTCGTTGAAGGCGGCATCGAGCCGCCAATACAGCGCCCCCTTGAGCAGCCGCACTTTATCGGCCGCCGCCTCGCCCTCGATGTCGTGCGGCAGCGTCGCGACCTGCTCCTCCAGCGCGGCGATGCGCGCCCACTGGTCACGCTCCTCGGCGGTGCCGAGCGCCACCACGTCGTTGCCGGTCTCGATGGCATTGAGCCGGGAGTCCACCGCGGCGCGCTGCGCGCGCAGCCGGGTTGGTGCATCGGTCGCGAGCAACGCGTCGGTGCGCGGCAGGTGTTCGGCGTAGGCGCGCTCGCGCGTATCGATCATCGCCGCGAACGCCTCCATGCTGTCGTCCCAGCCCGACAGGCCATGCTGCAGGAAATTCAGGTCGCGGTAATTCTTCAGGCCCTCCTGGAAATCATTGTCGGCCAGCAACAGGTACAGGTAGCGCGACTGCGGCGCATCGGGCAGCGTCTTGAGCTGCCAGAGCCAGCCATGGCGCGCGTCCTTGTCCTCACCGAGCAGGTCGTCGAGCAGATGGCCGTCGTGAATGCGCGCCACGGCGGTATCGAGATTGTCGGACTCACTGGCAAACGATTTGAGGGCCGATTCATAGTAGTCGGCCGACTGCGCCGCGGCATTGAGCTTGCTGTAGGCGTAGGGAACCGCGAGATACGACTCCTGGACCGCCGCGTCGAGCAGATTGCGCTGGCGCAGCTCCAGCCACGGCACCAACGCCGCGCGGTAGTCGCCGAGGGCCGCGTGCGCCCAGCCGTCCCCGAGCAGCGCGCGGCTCGAATACGGGCCATCCAGCCGCACGCGCTCGAGCGCGACGCGCGCCTGTGCCGGCTTGTCCGCCTGCAGATACGCGAAACCGAGCGCCAGATTGGCCTTGTCGCGCATCGCGAGCAGCTCGTCACTGTCGGTCGCCAGCGTGCCGACCGCCGTCAGGATCGGATCGGCCTCCGGCAGCCGGCCGGCACGCACCAGCGCGACGCCGAGGTTGAAGCGCGCGTAGGCCATCCAGTCGGCCGGCCCCTGCCAGTTCCTGAGCAGCGCGATGGCTTCATCGTAGCGCTGCTCGCGCATCAGCACATTGACCAGCAGATGGGTGCGCTCGGCTTCCAGCTGTGTCGACAGCTTGCCCTGGATGCGGTTCAGCGCCTGCTCGCTGCGATCGAAGTAGCCGCGCTCGTACCAGATCTTTCCAAGATAGAACCAGGCCTTGTTGCGCACGCCCGGCGGAATATTGTCGCCGAGCAAGGTCTCGAAGCGCGTTCCGGCCTCGTTGTGCATGCCCAGCTGCAGGTACAACCCTGCCGCCAGCAGCTGCGCGTCGACCGCATGGTGCGGCATGCGCTGCCACTGGTTGTAGGCCTCGAGCCGCGTCAATGCCTGCAGGCCGGAATCCTCGTCGGCCCAGTAGTGGAACAGCACGTCGCCGTAGTGCAGATCCTGTACCCGGATGCTCGGCATCTTCTCCGGATCGCTGTTATGCGCGGCCCAGGCGTGCGGCAGGCCAGCGGCCAGCAGCGCAACAGCCAGTCCCACGGATCGGCGGGCAGGTGTCATGCGCGCGCTATTCCCAGTCCTTGATCTCGAATTCGGGCTGCTGCGCTCGCTCGTGATCGGTGATCTTGACCTCGAGGTATTTGGCGCCGACGCCCTTCTCGAATCTGAGGTTGGCGCCGCGTCGATAGTAGCGTTCGTGCGGACCCTTGCCGTTGAACAACACCACCAGTTCGTGGCCGCCAGCCTTGAGATTGCCGACGTAGAGCCGCTGTACGCCGCCCTTGATCAGCGCCGCGACCTCCCGCGGCGTATACAGATAATTCATGACATCGCGGTTGTCGATCTTCAGCGTGATCGAATCGAGCGAGAAGAAGTCCCCCACGTCCATCGACACGAACACCGCGACCTGGGTGTTGGCGGGGAACAGCAGCTCCTCCTCGAGCACGAACAGATCGCGATTCAGGTCGATCACGTCTTTCTTCAGATCCTGAACCTGCTGATCGAGCGCGCGGGTATCGTTGCCCTCTGTGGCGGGGGCGGCGGGGGCGGCGCCGGCGGCGTTCGCATCCGTGCCGCTGTCGCCAGCCGCCACCCCGCCGGCTGACGCCCCGCCCGCAGCCGGCGCGGGCGCGGGCGAAGCCGGTGCCGCCGCGGGTGCCGGTGCAGCGGCTGGGGCCCGTGCCGGTGCGGGCGCAGGCGCGGCAGCGTGCGCCGGGCTGGCGAGCGCACTGAAACCGGACAGCAACAACAGCAGCAGTGGGCGCGTGCATGCCGAGCCGGGCAAACGGGACTGGGACGGTATGTTCATGGCTTGTTATTCATCACTGTGAAATTCATGGCGTCGCGACGGTGTCGTCCAGCAGCGCGCGGATCTGCACCACATACGAGCTGTCGTCGGCACGGTCATCGCCGTGCCAGTAGCGGACGACACCGGAGCGATCGATCAGCACGGTCGAGGGCAGCCGATCGATTGCATAGCTGCGGCTGACGGCCTTGGCGGTATCGAGCAGCAGCGGAAAGCCGGCGGCGTGGGCGCGCGCATACTGTTCCGCCTGCAGCGCGTCATCGTCCACGCTCACCGCGAGCACCACCAGGCCCGAGGAGCGATAAGTGGTGTAGAGCCGGTCGAGCAGCGCGAGCTGCCGGGCGCAGACACTGCATCGGCTGCTCCAGAAAGAAATGATGATCGCCTGGCCGCGATACTCCGACAGCCGCACATTGCTGCCGACCGCTGCCGGCAACGCAAAATCGGGTGCCTTCTGGCCGATCAGCCCGGCGGTGGCGACCGCCGCCGTCGTGGCAAGCGCCGCCAGGGCGGCCAGGCCCAGCACTGCGAGCAGCCGGCGACGGATTGTGCGGGTACGATCTGTCATCGCTGCCAATTTGACATCATTCGCCGGCGTACGGCGACTGTCAAACCGTAAATACATGACACCGCTCGCATTTCACGCGCTATGCAGCGAGCGCGATCGTCGTTGTAAACCTGCGGTGCGCGTCGTTGACGGCTGGCAGAGCGGACACGCGGTCGGCGCGCGCACGGCGGCGCGGCGCCGCCGTCACGTGATCTGGCCGTTGACCACCGATGCCAGCTGGCCGAACGCTATCAGATTGTCGTAGCTCGAGGCCGCGCCGAGCCCGGTGCCCATGCCGCTCGCGTAGGTCATCGTCTGGAACGCGCCCGCCTGGCCGTGCAGCGCCATGTAGTTGAGGATCACGGTTTCGGCGAGCAGATTGACCGCATTCGCCGCCGGGCTGGAGGTCGAGTTCACCGAGCCGTCGGCGTTGTAGCTGCCGATCTGCTGCATCACCGCCGTCGGTTTGGCCTTGGGATCGAATACCAGCATCAGTGAGGCGGCGGTCGCCGAATTGTCCGACATCCACATGCCCTTGCCGCGGCCGTTGACCGAATTGTCGGGCATGCCATTGGACACGATCGCGCCATCGCTGAAGACGTAGATCATCAGCGGCACACCCACGCGCGCCGCATATTCCAGACAGGCGCCGATGCACTGGCCGGCCTTGAAGTCGCGTTGCTCGCCGGTGGCCCGGGTACCGTCGTGATAGTCGTAGCCGCCGAGCTCGATGGTGCCGGCGCCGGCGTAGCCGTTGATCACCATCTTCATGACCGAGGCGGTCGCCAGAAAATCCGAATCCTGCAGGTCGGTGGCGCTGAAGATGCCGCCGCTGCCGGTGATGTTCGCATCCTTGGTCGGATCGAGCGCCGCCAGCGCGTTGCCGTAGCGGTCCACGAGGTAGGCCGAATCGACGTAACTGCATTGCACCAGGTTCTTGATCGCCGTGTCCTGGCCGGGGATGTTGGTGCTGACCTGTCCGAGCTTGGCCGCGCTGATGCGCTCCACCGACTCGAGCACCGACACCGCATCGGCCTGATTGAGCAGACCGACCAGCGATCCGGTATTGACCAGCCCGGTCACGTCCGAAGGCCGCTGTACCACGGTCGGATTGACGGTCGGATCGATCATGTAGGCCGGCGCCATCGAATTGCCTCCCGAGGGTTTCGCCTCGGTGCCAATGAGCACCAGCAGGTCGCCGGCGGCGCCGGCCGAATGAATCCCGTACATCGGATTGTGCGGATTCAGGTTGGTATCGGTCTGGCTGATGGCCGGAATCACCGCGCCATTGACGTTGTTCATCGTGGTCATCGCCGCGCGCTGCGAGATGCCGCGCAGATAGGCGCTGTCGCTGTGCATCGCGACGCCGAGCGTGGTGTTGACGAAGTTGCCCGCGCCGACCGATGAGTTCGGAATCATGTTGCCGGGCAAGCCGAGCTTGTTGTAGCCGGCGGTGGTCAGAAAATCGAGCTGTCCGCCCGCGCCCCCGACCAGTGCATTGGAGCCGGCGATGTTGCCGCCGCCGGCCAGATCGAACGCGATGAAGGGCACTTTGCCCGCGCCCGCGCGGATATTGCACGGCGCAGCCACCAGCGCCTGAATGTCGGGTGCGAGCGTCGCATAGGCCTTGCGCGGATTGGCAAACAGGCTGAAGAACGACGACACGCCGACCACGGTCGCGCCGGCGCTGAGCATGCCGCGGCCGAGAAACTCCCGGCGCGTCACCGGCGGCCGATGATCCAGGTTGGTGAGCGCATTCGGATTCGGTGGGCGCCTGGATTGATGCTTCTTCATGGCGTCGGCCTCTCGATAATCGTCGGTAGGTTGGCTGGGAACATCGCTAGTTGATCAGCGTCGTGGCGCTCGACAGGATCGCGGTGCACGCCGCCATCGTGACGGTCTGCGTGCGCCCGGTCGGACAGGTGCCGCCACCGCAGGTGGACAGGTTTGAAATCAGGCTGTAGAGCTCGGTGCTCACGCCAGCGGCCGGCGGTTGAGTCGCGATATTCTGGCCGATCAGGTTGTTGATCAGCGGCTGCACCACCAGGTCCATGCCGGCGGTGGACCCGAAGGCCGTGCCCGGCGCCGCGTTGAAGTTCATGCCGGGGAAGAATGCCGGCGCCAGGGTCGGATCGTTCACCAGCGCCTGGCAGTACTGCATCGCCAGCTGCGCGCTCGCGATCTGCGCACCCGAGCTCACACTCTGGATGTTGAACACCGTCGGCAGCCCGGTCTGCACCGTCAGGTAGGTCGAATTCACCGCCGGCGTGTTCGGCGAGACGGTGGTGAGCTTCGCCATGGTGCCATTGACTTCATTGAATACGCGCATGCCGATGTCGGAGGAGGCCGGCAGATCCGTCGGCGTCGCGGCAGTCGGCGTGACCGTCGTGTAGGTATGGGTGTGCATACCGATCTGCGCAAACGTCAGGAAGAACTGGTCGGAAGCCGCTCCATTCTCCACCGGAATGACCGTGCCGATCGGCGACAGCAGCTGGCCGGTGGTCGGCGAGTAGTCGGAGCTGTTGACGTTCACGCTCAGCGGAATGTAGGCCTGATCGACCGGCACCTCGGCGCCGTTCACGCCGATGCGTATGCCCTGGATGGCGATACTGCTGCTCGGCTTGAAGGTCGGGTCGAGGTTGATGAAGGTCGGCCGCGCGAACAGGTAGCTGTAGCTGTCGTACTGACTGGCCGTGAACATGATGTACGACTGCGGCGCGTCGACCAGGGCGCTGACGTCGAACAGCAGGTAGTAGGTTGCGCCGACGCCGGCGGCGTAGTTCTGCTGGATCTGCTGCTGCGTCAGCGCCACGTCGTGGACCGCGGCGAAGCGCAGGCTGCCGCTCCACGGGTGATCCCCGGAGGTTTCATTACCCAGCAGAAAGGCAAAGCTGTTGTCCCAGTTGTTGATCGATCCGCCAGTGGTGCTGTCCACGTCGCCGCTGAACACGCCGTTGACGTACAAGCGGCGTCCGTGAGTCGAGTCGTAGGTCATTACCACGTGTTGCAGCGCAGCCTGCGCCAGCTGGTTGTTGGCGTTGGTCAACAGGCTGGGCGCGCCGTTCTGGTCGCTCGCGCTGCTGCGCGCGAACGCCTCGTACTGGAACGCGTCCTGGGCCACGGTGAAATTGCGCAGCTTGTCGCCACCCGAGTAACTGGCCATGTAGGCCTTGGTCTGCGTGACGTTCGCCGCGTTGACCCACAGTTCGACGCTGTACTGGCCGCTGGCGCTCAACTTGTTATAGAGCTTGGAGCTGGTGCCGGTGCTCGCCTGAGCCCGGCCGTTGGCGCCGAAACTCACGCCCCAGCCGCCGACCCAGGCGGTATTGCCGCTGAGCGTGAGATCCATGCCGGGATCCACGCCGCTGGTGTCGTAGGCGATGCTGCCGGTGCCTTCCTTGAACTCCCACTTGGCAATGGCGTGCGCATCGTAGCGATTGGCGCCGGAGGCGATCGTGCCCTGCGTGAGCGACAGCGCCTTGGAGACCACCAGCGTCGGATCGACCGGCGCGATCGGAATGCCGTTCGCGTACGCCTGCAGCGCCGCCAGCATCACGGCGGCACTGGCCGGGCAGTTCACCGGATTGCCCCAGCAGTTGTGCGACTGCTGCGCCAGACGCAGGTAGAACACCGAATTGGTCGGCGTGTTCAGGTCGATCTCCGGCTGCGCTGCGAGATACGCCTCGGTCAGGCTGGCGCTGGCGAAATACGGCGACTGCGGCGTGGCCGCGGTATCGGAGTGACAGCGCGAGCACCACTGCTGCACCACCGGATAGACCGTGGTGCTGAACAGCGTCGCGTCGGGCGGAAACACCTTGGTCGCACCGACCGTCTGCGACGGCGGCGCCGTCAACTGGATCTGCGTGCCGGCCGAGGAACCCGAGCCGCCGCCGGCCCAATTGCTGATCCAGGTCGTCAGGATGTCGGCGCAGGCCTGAGGGCTCGACAGCCAGCAGTTATGGCCGCCGGCGACTTTCGTCACCATCAGCGAGGTTTCGGGCTGCGACAGATTGACCACCGTGAGCGCGGCACTGTAGGCCTGATTGATGTCGTCGGAGCGTGCGAACATCGGGCTCTGGCCGCCGGCCTTGTGGCAGTTGCCGCAGCGGTTGCTCGGAGAAATGTTGACCCACAGGTTGGACTCGAA
This sequence comes from Steroidobacterales bacterium, assembly GCA_044440135.1. Lineage (GTDB taxonomy): Bacteria > Pseudomonadota > Gammaproteobacteria > Steroidobacterales > Steroidobacteraceae > FEN-1191. The sequence continues at coordinate 67,829 of JBIODC010000001.1, forward strand.
CGCCTGCACGTCGGCGCTTCCGGGCGCCGGCCCGGTGTAGGTGGCGGCCTGCGCGGCCGCCTGCAGATTCGGATTCTGCGTGGTCGGCGCGCCCCCGGAGCAGGCGCCGAGCAGCAACGCCGCCATCGCCGCCAGCAGGCCGGGTACCGTCATTGGTTTCATCGGGGCTTTCACGGCGTGGCCTCCTACTGGCCCATGCAGTAGACGGCGGATTCGGCGAATGCCGTCTTCATGTTGTAGTTCGACGAGACGAAGTCGGATGTGATCTTCGCAGCCTGCGCTCGGTCAGCCGCATTGCTCGGCGGGCGCAGACACATCGCCTGAAATACCTTCTGGACCTGGCAGTTGGCAAACTGCGTCGAGTTCTCGATTTCCTGGCCGAACGACTTGGCGCCGTTGCCGCTGCCCGGCAGCGCGCTGCTCCAGCCCAGCAGCGCATTCGGGCCGCTGCGCCAGTAATTGATCCAGCTGTCGTCGATGGTGACGTGGCCGTACGGGAAGTTGCCGGTGTTGATGGCGTACTTGCCCTGCACCTGGCCGGGCGTATAGACCATCTGGCCGCTGTTCACGTCGAACTCGTAGTAGGCGAACGCGCCCGCGAGCGCGTCCATCCCGGAGTGACAGCCGATGCAGGTGCTGAGGAACACCCGGCTGTCGCCGCCCGGGGATCGCGACGGATCCTGGCGGATGCGGTCCGGCGGCCGCGTGATATCCATGATGGTGTTCAGGTCGGAGCACAGGTAGTTCATCATCGTGAACCGCACCATCGCGCGGTTCGTGCCCTTATAGAAGAAGGCCGAGGCTCCTCCCACCGTGGTCATGACACCCGCGGTCGCGGCCGACGGTATTCCGATCAGCGCCGACTGCGTCTGCGGCTGCAGCACCTTCGACAGATCGGCGCCGTTGTTATCCAGGTACTGGTAGTGATTGTTGTTGGCGGGCGAATAGGCCGGCGCGCCGGACACGTTGCCGGTGTAGACCAGGTCGGCCGACAGCACGGTGTTGAACGGCACGTTGTCGCGCACCATGCCGATGATGGTGGCGGTGTAGTCGTTCAGCGGCACGAATACCGATTGCGCCTTGTTGGACATCGGCGCGGCGAAGTTGCGCAGCGTGACGTTGTAGAAGCTGGGGTCCTGCATCGCAAGTTGCGCCGCGGTCATCGCGTTGCCGGAACTGATGTCGGTCGACATCTGCGTGAGCACCGCTGCGCTCGGCGGTGTGCCGGTGATGCGGCCGAACAGGCGTTCGGCCTGCTCGGTCGAACCTGCGAGCGCCGGCGTGAAGGGCTGCAGCGCCGGCAGCAGAGCCACGGCGACTGCGAGCGTCCTGCGCACACCCGATCTGTTTGAGCGGTCGAACATTGCCTTGAGCTCCTGCCTGCGTGTCGACTGCAATTTCGCCACGACGAATGGGGCGTCATCATAGGGACTAAGGCGCGCCGCGCGTAATGTCGCCGTGCGACGACGGTCCGTGCGGTTACGTCAATAGCGCTATGCTTATGGGCATGAAAACGCCGAATCGCGCCCATATGCGATCGTCTGAACAAGACACAACGCACGGTTTGAGGATTGTGCGTCTGGTCTCATATCGCTGCCCCGCGCAGCCGACTGCAAGGCACGGGCGAAATCCGTGATGCGGTTCGCGATGTCAAGATCGAGGATGGAACATAAAATGCCTATGCGTCAGTCGTTCCTGCGCGCTGCACTGCCGGCCCCGCGCCCGGCGCGATGGTTTCTGCCCGCGGCGCTGCTCGGTGCGGCACTGCTGGCGGCCTGCAGCAGCGGCGGCTCGGTGACCATCGCCAACTCGCAACCGGCCGATTCGCAGACCACCGACTTCGGCATCGTCTACGTCAAGCGGACCGTGCCGACGACCCAGGACGACCTGCGGCTGCGTCGCACCTTCGTGCCGCAAGCCGATCTATACATGCTGAATCCGACCAGCGCCGGCGGCGCCGAGGTCAACATCACGGCGCCGGTGACGTCGAAGGCGCCCAAGGGCACGTTCTACGACCTCAAGGATGTCGACGTCGCGAGCGACGGCACGCGGGTGATCTTTGCGATGCGCGGCCCGCTGACACCGAAGCAGAACGATCGTAATCCGCCGAACTGGAACATCTGGGAATACGTGGTCGCCACCAACACGCTGCACACGATCCTGCCGACAACGGATCCGAACGGCACCGGCTCGCAATACATCTCGCCGCACTACCTGCCGGACGGACGGATACTGTTTGCCACGACCCGGCAGCTGGGCTCCGGCGCGGTGCTGCTCAATGAGGGCAAACCGGAGTTCGAGGCACAGACCGAGGGCACCTTCGATGAATCCGCCTTCGTGCTGCACGTGATGAGCCCCGACGGCAGCGGCATGCACCAGATCACCTACAACCAGAGCCACGATATCGATGCCACCGTGCTGGCCAATGGCCGCGTGATGTGGAGCCGCTGGGACCATGCCGATGGCAACAGCGGTCTGCATCTCTATACCAGCAACCCGGATGGCACCGACGTGCAGCTGCTCTATGGCAAGGGCAGCCACAACACGCTCAGCAGCAATCCGGGCGGCGCCAATACCTGTCCCGCGGGCGAAGACTGCACGGTGCAGTTCGTCAAGGCGCGCGAACTGCCCAATGGCAAGGTGCTGGCCCTGGTGCGGCCGTTCACCGAGGCCGATTTCGGCGGCAACCTTTCGATCATCGACGTGCAGAATTACGTCGAGAACAACCAGGCGTTCCCGGATACGGCCAACAACCTCGGCTATTCGACCACGGTTTTTGCCGAGACGGCGGCGACACAGAACGCGGTGTTGACGGCGGTCGACACCACCAAGAACATTGCGGTGATCTCTCCGGGCGGCCGGTTCTCATCGGCGTTTGCGCTGTGGGACGGCAGCGGGCGCATTCTGGTGACCTGGAGTGAATGCCGGCTGCAGAATGTCGGCGGCACCATCCTGCCCTGCACCGCTGCCAATCTGGCCGACACCACGCTCACCGCGGCGCCGGTGCTTTACAGTGCCTGGATGCTCGATCCGGCCGCCAACACGTTCAAGCCGATCGTGTCGCCGGTCGAAGGCGTGTTCATCACCGAGATCGTGGCGCTGCAGCCGCGCCCCGCGCCGCCCGCGTTCATTGCCGACAGCTACACCGTGACCACCTCGCCGGTGGGCGTGCTCGACATCCGCAGCGTGTACGACTGGGACGGGGCAGCCTGGAGCGGCACCGGCGCCGGCGGCATCGCCGCGATGGCGCAGACGCCCGCCGATCAGCGCCCGGCCCGCTTCCTGCGGCTGGAGAAGGCGGTATCGATTCCCGACAAGCAGACCTTGAATTTCGACCGGCGGAGCGCGTTCGGCGCCGCCGGCAACTATATGCGCGAGATCCTGGGCTACGTTCCGATCGAACCCGACGGCTCGGTGCGTGTGACGGTACCGGCGAATGTGGCGTTTCAGATTTCGGTGGTCGATGCCAATGCCCGCCGGATCTTTGCGCCGCATCGCACCTGGCTGCAGTTGTTGCCGGGAGAGGTGCTCAGCTGCAATGGCTGTCATCTGCCACCCGCGCAGCAGACGCCGGTCGCCGGAGGCAGCTTCTACTCCCATGGCCGCGCTGCGCTGTTCGCCTCGGCCTGGAGCGGTGCGACGTCGACCGGCCCGTTCCCCGGCACTCAGGGCTCCTACACCACCTGTCTCAATGCCGACGGCAGCGGCGAGACCATGGCCGAGGCGCTGGTCGGCTGGAATTGCGGTAACTCGGCGAACTCGGCCACCGCCGCGGCGGTACCGAGCGTCAACGTCGTTTTCAACGACCCCTGGTTCGGCGGCGGCGTCGGCAATGAACCGGTGTTGCTGTCGTACGACGACCCGACCTTCACCACGCCGCTGCCGACCGCACAGACCTGCGCATTGCCATCCGGCTGGACCGCAAACTGCCGCGTCGTGATCAACTATCCGGTCAACATCCAGCCGCTGTGGGACAAGGATCGCGGGGCCAATACCTGCGTCGCATGCCACAATGCCTCGACCGCGGCGACCGGCTATCTGAACCTGGCCGACGGTGCGTCGCCTACCGATGCCAACGAGGACAACGCTTACCAGCAGCTGCTGAATCCGTTCAGCGTCACCAGCACCAACCCGACCACTGGAGCGACCGTGACTACCGTGGTGCGTTCGCAGGAGTTCATCTCCGGCGATGCGCTCGACTCCCACTTCTTCCAGGTCTTCGTCACCGACGCCACGCATATCGGCCTGCTATCTCCCGCTGAGCTGCGGCTGCTGTCAGAATGGGCAGACATTGGCGCCCAGTACTACAACAACCCGTTTGTCGCTCCGTAGAATTGAGCTCGCGGTCGTGCTCGCGCTCTGGGCGCTGTCGCTGGTGCCGACGCCGGCCCGCGCGGCGCAGGAGCTGCTGCAGCTGTTCGTCACCCAGCCTTACCTGGAGCTGCATACCGGCCCGGGGCGCGGCTACCCGGTGACGCAGGTCGTGACCCGGGACGAGTCGGTGGACGTGCTGTTCCGCCGCACCGACTGGTTCAAGGTGCGTACCGAGCGCGGCGCGGAAGGCTGGGCCTCGGCCCGCGAGCTGACGCTGACCACGATGGCCGACGGCGCGCCGTTCCGGTTCAACCTCGGCGATCGTGCCGGTTTCGCGTCCCATCGGTGGGAGAGCGGGGTGTTTGCCGGCGCCTACGCTGGGGCTACCTTGGTTGCCGCCTACAGCGCGCTGTCGATCACCGACAATCTCAAGGTCGAGCTCGGCGTGTCGCAGTTCACCGGCAATGTTTCCGATGGCTACCTGGCCGACATCGGCCTCGCGCACGTGTTCATGCCCGAGTGGCGCTTCTCGCCCCTGATCGATCTGGGCACCGGCTATCGATGGGTACAGCCCAAGGCGATCTTTGCGCGGCCGGTGGATCGCAGCGATGAGGTCGGCTACGTCGGCGTCGGCGCGCGCTTCTACCTTGCACGGCGATTCTTCCTGCGCGGCGATTTCCGCAAGTACGTCGTGTTCACCAAGACCAATGCAAACGAGGTCAACGAGGAATGGAGACTCGGATTCGGCTTCTTCTACTGAGCATCGCGATTGCCGCCTGCAGCGGCTGCGCGTCGATGCATTGGCCATGGCATCGCCACCCGAGCAATGCCGCCTCGACGGCATCGGGCGCATCGGCGAACGAGGACGCCGACGCCGCGCCGCCGGCGGTCATCGAGCCGCAGGTCGAGCGGCGCAAGGTCAAGGTGCCGAAGATCCGGGCCAAAGACATCGAGCTGGGCGCCTATTACGGTGAGATTTCGATCCAGGACTTCGGCGCCCAACCGGTCGCCGGGGCGCGGCTGGACTATCACATCAGCGAGGATCTTTTTTTTGAGGCGACCTACGGCCGCGCCAAGGGCGGCAAGACCAGCTTTGAATTGCTCGGCGGCAACGTACAGCTACTTTCCGATGCTGAGAGACGCTTCACGTATTACAACCTGTCGCTGGGCTACAACTTCCTGCCGGGTGAGGTATTCATCGGTCGCAATCTCGCCATGACCAGCGCTCTGTACATGATCGGCGGCATCGGTAACGTCAAATTCGCCGGCGAGCAGAACTTCGCCGTCAATTTCGGCGCCGGCTTTCGCGTGCTGCCGACCGACTGGCTGGCGCTGCACATCGACGTCCAGGACCTGGTCTTCAAGTCCAACGACATCGGTGTCTACCAGCTGAAGAACAATCTTCAGGCAACGATCGGCGCGAGCGTATTCTTCTAGCGCTCTTGCGCCCGGAGCGCAGGGTCGCATTGAATGGAGGCAGTCATGAGAGCTGAAGCATCGAGGATTTGCACGTTGATTGCGGGGCTTGCCCTGGCAGGCGTCGCCGGCCTGCCGGCCGCGAGCGCTGCCGCCGGGACGCCGGCCGCCGCGTTCCAGTTGCCGGCAGCCGCCGGTGACCCGGTCAACCTCGCGGATCTGAAGGGCCAGGTCGTGCTGATCAACTTCTGGGCCAGCTGGTGCGGTCCCTGTCGCCAGGAAATGCCGGTGCTCGATCAGCTCTATCGCAAGTACAAGACCGCGGGATTTACGCTGCTGGGCGTGAATGTCGAGCCCAAATCGGGGGATGCGATCAGCTTCCTGAAGGCAACGCCTGTCTCTTTTCCGATACTGTTCGACACGCAGAGCAAGGTCAGTACCCTCTATGAGGTCTCGGGCATGCCGAGCACCGTGATCGTGGACCGCAAGGGCAACATCCGCTACGTGCACCACGGCTACAAGCCCGGCGACGAGGGCCAATACCAGGATCAGATCCGCAGCTTGATGCGCGAGTGATGCAGCGTCGGGAGCGATGATGTCGAACGTTCACTCGTCAAGGATCGCGGATGCCGGATGGCGGGGTGGTGCCGGGCGGCTGGGTGGTACCCGGTTGCTGGGTGGTGCCGGACGGCTCGGTGGTGCCAGACTGCTCGCCGCAATCGCGCTTGGCGGGTTGCTGCTCGGCGGCTGCAGCCCGATCGAGCCGTGGGTCAAGCCCTATGAACGCGAACATCTCGCCGACCCGATCATGTCCTTCGATCGAAATCCGATCTCCAGCGGCTACCTCGACCATGTGTTCGAAGTGCGTGAAGGGGCCCGCGGCGCCACCGGCAGCGTCGGCGGCGGATGCGGCTGCAATTAGCGCCGCACGACCCGTGAGCGACCACCGGACAGCGGTCACGTGACGATGCGGCTTCATCTGCGAGCGCGCTGGCTGGCCGCGGCGGCCTTCGGGCTGGGCGCCGTCGGCCACGCCGACGTGCTTCCCGAGGATCGCACCGATGTGCTCTATCATCGCTACGAGGGTGGCGGCCTCACTGTGCAGGGGCCTTCGGTGCTGGTGCGAAAGAAATTCGGTGATTCGCTGTCGGTCTCCTACCAGTATTACGAAGACCTCATTTCCAGCGCTTCGATCGACGTGGTGACGCAGGCGAGCGCGTACAAGGAACAGCGCACGCAACACAATTTCGGCGTCAACTACCTGCACGGCAGTACGCTCTACAGCGCCGGCTACATCCGCAGCGATGAGCCCGACTACAAATCCAACACCGGGTATTTCTCGGTCAGTCAGAGCATGTTTGGCGATCTGACCACGGTGTCGTTCGGTTTCACCCAAGGCTGGGACAAGGTCGGAAAGGTGGACCACGGCGTGGTCGTGCGCTCGTTCTCGGCCGACAGCGATCGCCGCAACTGGTCGGTAGGGCTGTCACAGGTGCTGACGCGCAACCTGCTGCTCGGCCTGAATTTCGAGACCGACGAGAGCGACGGCTATCTGCAGAATCCGTACCGCGCGGTGCGCTTCGTCGACCCGTCCGTCGCGCGCGGCTACAGCTACGGCCTGGCAGTCGCCCCCAATACCCGCACCGGCACCGCCGGATCGATGCAGCTCAAGTATTACCTGCCGTGGCACGCCGCGGCGGAAGCCAACTACCGCCTCTATGCCGACACCTGGGGCATCCTGGCCAACACCACGAAGCTTGGCTACACGCAGCCGCTGTTCGATTGGACGCTGGAAGCGACGGCGCGCTACTACTGGCAGAGCCGCGCCAACTTCTACAGCGACCTGTACCCGTTCCAGAACTCGCAGAATTTCACCTCCCGCGACCGCGAACTGGCGCAGTTTCGCAGCCTGACCGTGGGGCTCGGCGCCAGCTGGGAATTCCATCCGCCCTGGCCGCATTGGATCGACAAGGGCACCCTGAATTTCAGCTTCGATCACCTGCGCATCGACTACCAGGATTTCCACAATGTGCTGATTCCGAGCCTCATCCCGGGCGACGAGCCGCTCTACACGCTCGACGCCAACGTCATGCAGTTCTTTATTTCCTTCTGGTACTGAACGATCATTCGCCTCTTGGGCTCTAATGCCCTGGAGGCGAATCATGACCCGAAGCTATTTCCTGTCGGCGATCCTGGCCACGGCCACGCTCGTAGCCCCTTTAAACAGCGCGCTGGCGCAGACCCGCGAGCAGACGCGCGAGGACGCCAGACTGATCACGGCAACCCAGGTGCTCGAGGAGCTGCTGGCGACCCCGGACCAGCGCGTCCCGGACTGGCTGATGCAGCGCGCCTACGGCGTCGCGGTCGTTCCGGAAGTGCTCAAGGGCGCATTCATCTTCGGCGGCCGCTACGGCACCGGTGTCATGACGGTGCGCGATGCCTCATCGGGCCGGTTCAGCAATCCGATTTTCATCACGCTTGCCGGCGGCAGCGTCGGCTGGCAGGTCGGTGGCACTTCGACCGACGTGGTGCTGGTGTTCGTGACCCCGCGCAGTGTCGAGAACTTCGCGCGCGGCAAGTTCACGCTGGGCGCCGACGCTTCGGTGGCCGCCGGACCGGTCGGCCGCCAGACCGAGGCCGCGGCCGGCGTCGCCGCCGAGATCTATTCGTATTCGCGTTCGCGTGGCCTGTTTGCCGGGGTCGCGCTCGACGGCACCGTGATCGCCTTCGATCGCGGCGGCAATCGAGCCTTCTATAACAATGAAGATGTCACCACTGCGATGATCACGAGCAATAAGGTCACCACCCAATCGGAGTCGGCACGACGCTTTCTGGCGGCGGTCGCCGCCAGCGCCAGCGGCGAAAGCCCGGCGCCGACGCCGGCACCCGCTGCCGCGGCACCGCCCAATGCCCCCGCGCCTTCCGGCCCGACACCATCGCGCGACGTCCACACCTTCCCGATGGAAGACTCGCATCCGGGCGGCGAACCGCACTGACCCCGGCGCGAGCCTGAAGAGCTCGACCCCGGCAGTCGCTGCCGCCGGCCGCGGCCCGCGCTCATGAAAGTGCCGGAGCCGGTCGGTGCGGACTACGCGCTGCGCGCTGAAGGCCTGCGCAAGCTGTATGGCGCGACCGTCGCCGTCGACGGCATTTCCTTCGGCGTGCGCGCCGGAGAAATCGTCGGCCTGCTCGGACCCAACGGCGCCGGCAAGACCACGACCATCAACATGGTCCTGGGCGTGCTGCAGCCGAGCGCCGGCGACATCCGCATCGAAGGCATCGATCTGGCCCGTCACCGTTCACAGGCGCTCGCGCACACCAATTTCGCCGCGGTCTATGCCGCGCTGCCCGGCAACCTGACCGTCTACCAGAATCTGCGATTTTTCAGCCTGATCTACGACGTGCCCCGGGCCTCGGCCCGCATCGAGGAGCTGCTGACGGAGTTCGACCTGCAGCCGCTGCGCAACAGCCGCTGCGGCGTGCTGTCCTCGGGCGAGCAGACGCGGCTGGCGCTGGCGAAGGCGCTGCTGAACCGGCCACGGCTGCTGCTGCTCGATGAGCCCACCGCGTCGCTCGATCCGTCGGCCGCCGATCTGATCCGCTCGCGCATCCGCGCGATGGCCAGCCGGACCGGCTGCGGCATTCTCTGGACCTCGCACAACATGTACGAGGTTGAGGAGACCTGCGATCGGGTGCTGTTCCTGTCGCGCGGCCGCATCCTGCTGGAGGGCGATCCCCGGGCGCTGCCGCACGCCCACGGCGCAGCCTCGCTCGAGGAGCTGTTCATCCGTCTGGCACGCGAGCCGCTGGCGACCGAGCCGCTGGCGCAGGTTCGCGATGACAAAGGGCCGACCCGATGAAGCTGCGACCGATTGCCGCAATCGCATTGCGCCAGTTCTATCTGATGCGCAGCAGCCCGACGCGGGTGCTGCCGATGATCGCCTGGGTCGCGATCGATATCGTGCTGTGGGGCTTCATCTCGCGCTACCTGAACAGCGTCGCCTCGACCGGCATCAATTTCATTTCGAGCCTGCTCGGAGCGGTGCTGTTCTGGGATTTCTTCACGCGGGTGATGCAGGGCGTGACCATGGCGTTCTTCGAGGACGTCTGGACACGCAATTTCATCAACGTCTTTGCCACACCGATGCTGATTTCCGAGTACCTGACCGGCCTGGTGCTGACCGCAATCGCCACCAGCCTCGTGGGGCTCGCAGTGATGCTGGTGCTGGCCACCTGGCTGTTCGGACTGCCGTTCTTTGCGCTGGGATTGGTGCTGCTGCCGTTCCTGCTGGTGCTGTTCCTGTTCGGCATCGGACTCGGGGTGCTCGCCAGTGCCATGGTGCTGCGGCTGGGGCCGGCCTCGGAGTGGCTGGTGTGGCCGATCCCTGCGCTGCTGTCGCCGTTCGTGGGCGTGTTCTATCCGCTGTCTACGCTGCCCGCCTGGATGCGCGCCATCGGTCACCTGCTGCCGCCCTCCTACGTGTTTGAAAACATGCGTTCGCTGGTCGGCGGCCACGGCTATTCGGGCAGCGGCCTGCTGCTCGGCATCGGCCTGGCGCTGCTCGACATCCTGCTCGCGGCCTGGTTGTTCACCAGCGTCTATCGCTACGCGGTGCGCAGCGGCTTGCTCGCGCGCTACAGCGCCGAGAGCGTGAGCTGAAGAACCCGCGATGAGCAGCGTCGGCCTGTACAGCGTCGCGGTGCTGATCTGGGGCTCGACCTGGCTGGCCATCAAGTTCCAGCTCGGCGTCGTGCCGCCGATGGTGTCGGTGGCCTGGCGCTTCGCACTCGCCTCGCTGATGTTGCTCGCGTATTCGGCGTTCCGGCGCAGGCCGCTGGGCTTCAGTGCGCGCGATCACCTGTGGATTGCGCTGCAGGGCGTGCTGCTGTTCGGCCTGAACTACTCCGGGATCTACCTCTCCGAGCAGTACCTGACCTCGGGGCTGGTCGCGGTCGTGTTCTCGATCGTGGTATTCATGAATGCGCTCGGCATGTGGCTGTTCTTTTCAATGCCGATCCGGCCGGCCACGATCATTGCAGCCATCGTCGGCGTCGCCGGCGTGGCACTGATATTCTGGCCGCAGATTCAGCGCTTCGAGAGCTCCGGCGGACAGTTCCGCGGTCTGGCGCTGGCGGTCGCAGCCACGACCGTGGCATCGTTCGGGAACATGGTGGCCACGCACATTCATCGGCGACAACTGCCGGTGCTGCAGATCAATGCCTGGTCGATGCTCTATGGCGCGGCATTCGTGGCCGCGGTTGCGCTGGCAACCGGGCAACGCATGGCATTCGATGCCTCCTGGCCGTACATCGCGTCGCTGATCTACCTCGCGCTGTTCGGCTCGGCGCTCGCCTTCGGCGCGTACCTGACGCTGATGCGACGCATCGGCGCCGACCGCGCGTCGTACACCGCCGTGGCGATCCCGGTGGTCGCGCTGGCGTTGTCGGGCGTGTTCGAGCATCTGCGATGGCAGCTCGAAACCGTTCTGGGGATCGCGCTCTGCCTGGCGGGCAACCTGCTGATGCTGCGGCGCCGGGCCTGACCGGCGCGCCGCGAACTCAAGCACACGCCATGGCGGCCACGATCATCCTCGGCGTCACGGTAACGGTCAGCCTGCTCGGCCTTTGGGTCGCGCCCTGGGTGGTCGAGCGCAATCTGTTGCGCCCGTTCTGGTTTCTGCCGCGCCGGCAGTACTGGACCGCGGTCACCTCCGGCTTCATCCACGCGGATCTCGGGCACCTGCTGTTCAACGGCCTGACCTACTGGTTCTTCGCGTTTCCACTCGAGCGCGTGATCGGAACGGCGCGCTTCGCTGCGCTCTATTTCATCGGCCTCGTCGCCAGCAGCACCGGCACTTATTTCAAGCACCGGCGCGACCCGGATTACGCCTGCCTGGGGGCCTCCGGCGCGATACTCGCAGTGCTGTTCGCCTCGATCGTGTATTTCCCCCAGCAGTCGATCATGATCATGCCGATCCCGGTGCCGATCCCGGCGCCGCTGTTTGCGGTCGGCTACCTGGTCTACACGTTCTACGCCGCGCAACGAGCGCGCGGGCGCATCAATCATGACGCGCATTTCGACGGTGCTCTGGCGGGTCTCGCATTCGTCGCGCTGACCGACCCGTCGGCCTGGGCGCGTGCGTTGCGGATCGTGGTGGGTTGAGGCGGGCCGGGCGGCGTGCTGCTGCCGCAGCGGGCGTTTCAGTCCGCGCCGTTTTCGCGCGGCACGACATCGACGCTCAGGCGTCGCCCGCGCCGCAGCAGCTCCAGTGACGTGGACGCCCCGATGTGCGAGTCGATCAGCAACCGGTGCAGGTCGTCGACGCCACCGATCCATTGGCCGTCGAAGCGCACCAGCAGGTCGCCCGGCTCGACCTCGGCCGCGGCCGCGGCTCCGCCGTCGAGCACATTGATGACGCGCACCGCCGAGAGCTGCGGCAATTCGAAATGCCGCCGCAGCCGTTGCGGTACCGTGACGGTCTGGCCCGCGATGCCGATGCTGGCGCGTCGCACCCGGCCGTGACGCAGCAGCTCGAGCGCCACGCGCTGCACCGTGTCGATGGCGATCGCAAAGCAGATCCCCTGGGCACCGGCGATGATTGCGGTGTTCATGCCGATGACGCGTGCCGACGAGTCCATCAGCGGACCGCCGGAATTGCCGGGATTGAGTGCCGCGTCGGTCTGGACCACTCCCTCGATCAGGCGCCCGGAACTGGCGCGCAGCGAGCGGCCCAGCGCGCTCACGACACCGGCGGTCACCGTGCAGTCGAAGCCGAGTGGATTGCCAATCGCGATCGCGACCTGCCCGACGCGCAGCGCGTGCGAGCGCCCCAGGGCCAGTGCCGGCAGCGCCGCGCTCACGCGGATCAGCGCGGTATCGGTATGCGGGTCCTCGCCGAGCAGATCGGCCTCGAATTCCTCGCCCCTGACGGTCGCGACGCGCAGGGCGCTCGCTGCATGCACGACGTGGCTGTTGGTGAGGATCAGGCCGTCGGGAGTGAGCACGAAGCCCGAGGCGCTGCCACCCGGGTTGCCGGGCGCCAACGAGCGCCGGGTGTGAATCGCAACCACCGCGGGCGTCGCCGCCTCGGCGACGCTGGTGACGGTGCGCGAGTAGCCATCCAGCAGCGACTCATCGTGCCCCGGGCCGGTGTCGTGTGGCTGCGCCGCGAGTGTGTTCATAGGGTTATTTCTCCGCGTCGCAGCGCCGCGACCACCGCCTCGGCGCGCGTGGCCGCGTCGAGCTTTTCGAGTATCGCTGCGATATGAAATTTCACCGTGTTGGGCGACACCTCAAGCTCGCGCGCGATGCCCTTGTTCGAGATCCCCGCCGCGACCAGGGCCAGGACCTCGCGTTCGCGCGCGGTCAGCCGCGCCGACCGACGTTCGACGATCAGGTTCACCGTGTCGGTAATGGTGGCGGGGCTGCCGAGTGCAAGGTCCTCACGGCGAGCACGGCGGTGGCGGGCTCAGTGCGCGGGCCGGCGCCATTGGGCGACCGTGATCTGGAGCGTCTGAGGTTGGCCGCCGCGGCGCAGGCGCAGCTCGAGCACGCGGCCCGGGCTCGACTCGCTGACCTCCGCGGCAAAGGCCTCCACATCGTCGAGCGCCACGCCGTCGATGGCCTCCAGCAGGTCCCCCGGGGCGAGTCCGGCAGCCTCGGCCGGCGACCCGGATTCGATGCCCGCCACCGCGGCCACGCTGCGCGCCTTGCGGCCCCAGCGCCCGCGGGTCGCCTCATCGAGCCACAGGGCCTGCAGCCGCAAGCCCAGAAACGGGCGTGGCAGGTAGCCGTGCTGCTCGACCGCGAGGACGATGCGCTCGACGGTCGCGGCCGGAATGCCGAGCAGGCTGCCGCGCGGTCCCGGCACCAGCATCGCTGCGGCAAGGCCCGTCAGGTCGGCGACCAGCGCGCCTTCGAAGCGATCATCGAGCACCGCCTCGAACTCCAGGCGCCGCGCGATGCTGCCACCGCGCCGCGATCGCCACGCGGGTCCCGCCACGCGCACGCTGCCGAAGCCGATGAGCGCACCACGCGGGGCGCGGCCGACGATGATGACGCCGCCACCGGCTTCGAGCTCCGCGCCACTGGCTGGCGCGGCCAGCTTCGTGAGCGATCGGTCGGCGTTGTCGTCGGCCTCAGTGCGCAGCACTGCGACATCGGTCGCCAGGTCGCACGCGACCACGCTCGCGCGCCGCGTGCCGTGCTCCGAGATGACGGCGACCTCATCGCTGCCCGCGAGGGCTTCGGCGGCGGTGACGATGAACGGCCCGCGCCAGTGGATTCCCGACAGCGACCGATGACGCGCGAGCGCGAGCGCGACCGCATGCGGGGTCAGCGCGGCCGCCAGTTGGGCGCGTTCCCGCGACCATTGTTGCAACATGGATGGAGTATTCATGGCGGGCTACAGTGCACGCCCAGGCCGGGTGGGGGTACTACCCGAATGGGCGGGTCGAAACCGGGGCGGCATCGTCGCCGAGGCTACCCGGATCGACGATGCCGCACCGCTTCCCCCCCGCATCCCGCAATCGCTCTGGTCTGGCCCGAAGCCTGCGCCGCTGCCACTGCGCCGGTCACGTGAAACGCGGCTCTGAGCGCTGGCTTCTCCGCCCCTCAAAACCGTCGGGCGTCGATTTCTTACCACACTGTTCGTCCTTAATTAGACTGCACTTATTTGCTGTGCGTTGTCAAATGGCAGCGCTGGTCCGCGGACTGCTTCGGGCCGGTTCTCAGAGGCCGCGGCACGCCGCATTTGACAACACGACGCTCGAGGCCGTTATCCTGCGATGGCCGGCAGCGGGCATGCACAGGACCTGGACTTGAGTAACCCTTCGGAGCCCCTTGGTACGCTCGACGTCGCGCTCGCTCACGCCGCACGTCTGCTCGAACGCGATCCGGGCCTGGCCGCCGAGCAGGCCGGGGAGATCCTGCGGGTCGTTCCCGGCCACCCCCGCGCCCGCCTGGTACTCGGCGCGGCGCATCGTCTTTCGGGTCAGACACAGGCAGCGCTCGGGGTGCTCGAGCCGCTCGCGCGCGAACATCCGCGCTCAGCCCCCGTGTACCTGGAGCTCGGAATCGCGCGCGGCGAGGCCGGCCGCGCGCGCGAGGCGATCGCGGCGTTTTGCCATGCGCTGCAGCTGAAGCCTGACTCGCCGGACGCCTGGCGTCTGCTCGCCGACCAGCGCGACGCGGCGGGCGATCCCAGCGGCGCCGACCAGGCACGCGCTCACTACATCAAGGCCGCCACGCAGGACCCACGGCTGATGCAGGCCGCCGCCGCGCTGGTGGAGAATCGGCTGCCGGTCGCCGAGGCGCAGCTGCGCAGCCACCTGCAGGCACATTCGACCGACGTGGCAGCACTGCGCATGCTGGCCGAGGTTGCCGCGCGGCTGCGCCGATACGTGGACGCGCAGGGGCTGCTCGAACGCTGCCTCGAGCTCGCCCCGAGCTTCGACGCCGCCCGCCACAACTACGCCACGGTGCTCAATCGCCAGGGGAAAGCGGCCGCGGCACTGCTGCAGATCGAGCGGCTGCTGGACAAGGAGCCGCGTAACCCCGGCTATCGCAACCTGCAGGCCGCGATTCTGGCGAATCTCGGCGACTACGCCGAGTCGATCAAGATCTACGAGGGCGTGCTCGAGGAATTCCCGCGGCAGCCGAGGATCTGGATGAGCTACGGCCATGCGCTGAAGACGGCCGGCCGCCAGACCGAGAGCGTCGCGAGCTACCGGCGCGCCATCGCAATGGAGCCGACACTCGGCGAGGCGTACTGGAGCCTGGCGAACCTCAAGACGTTCCGCTTCTCCGACACCGACGTGCTCGCGATGCGCAGTGCGTTGGCGCGTGACGAGCTGTGCGACGAGGATCGCCTGCACTTCGAGTTCGCGCTCGGCAAGGCGCTCGAGGACCAGGCCTGCTACGAGGAGTCGTTCAGCCACTACGCGCAGGGCAACGCGATCCGCCGCCGCTCGCACCCCTACAGCGCGGACGAAAACTCGCAGTACGTGCGGCGCGCGAGAACCGTGTTCACGCAGGAATTCTTCGCGCAGCGCGCCGGCGCCGGGGCCAGCGCGCAGGATCCGATCTTCATCCTCGGCCTGCCGCGCGCAGGCTCGACGCTGCTGGAACAGATTCTCGCCAGCCACTCCCTGGTCGAGGGCACGATGGAGCTGCCGGACATTCCGCAGATCGCACGCGAGATTGCCGGCCGCAAAGGGCGCGACGAGCCGGCGAATTTCCCGCAGGCGGTCGCCGCGCTGACCAACGCGGAGCTGCGTGCGTTCGGCGAGCGCTATCTGGCCGCGACCCGCATCGTGCGCAAGAGCGACGCGCCGTTCTTCATCGACAAGATGCCGAACAACTGCCTGTACGTCGGGCTCATTCATCTGATGCTGCCGAACGCGCACATCATTGATGCGCGCAGACACCCGCTCGGCTGCTGTTTCTCGTGCTTCAAGCAGCACTTTGCGCGCGGCCAGAACTACACCTACGGCCTCGAGGACATCGGCCGCTACTACCACGACTATGTCGAGCTGATGGCGCATTTCGATGCCGCGCTGCCGGGTCGCGTGCACCGGGTGTTCTACGAGACGATGATCGAGGACACGGAGGGCGAGGTGCGGCGGCTGCTCGCCTATTGCAATCTGCCGTTCGAGGAGGGCTGCCTCAAGTTCTACCAGAACGAGCGTGCGGTGCGCACCGCCAGTTCCGAGCAGGTGCGCCAGCCGATCTTCCGCGAGGGCCTCGATCACTGGCAGCGCTACGAACCGTGGCTCGCGCCGCTCAAAGCCGCGCTGGGTACGGTGCTACCTGTCTACCCCGAGGTACCAGATTCTTTTTGACAATTAACGCCCATGGATTACTCTCAGGGTTGATGGGAGCGGCATAAACACCACAAGAGGGTCACCGAATGACTCGCAGCAGACGACGGAAATTAAAGCGTATTCAAGCAACTGTACGCTCATCGATCCTGCGGTCAGGCTTGCCTGTTGCGTCAGCGCTACTCGTTTCGATGCCGGCGGCGTATGCCGACGAGGCAGCCGATGTCGGTTCCCTGCAAGAGGTTGTCGTGACCGCACAAAAGGTCACCGAGAACCTGCAGAACGTGCCGCTGAGCATCGAGGTGCTCGACACCAAGAAAATCGAGCAGCTCGACATCGCGAACCTCGACGACTACGTGAAGTACTCGCCGAGCGTGTCCTACGTGCGCAGCATCGGCCAGGGCGGCAATGGCCAGCCCGGCACCTCGCACGTCTACATGCGCGGAGTCGTCAGCGGCGGTGACGGCAACCACTCGGCCTCGCAGCCGAGCGTCGGCACCTACTTCGACGAGCAGCCGGTCACGACGATCGACGGCACCGTCGACGTGCATATCTATGACGTCGAGCGCATCGAGGTACTCGAGGGTCCACAGGGCACGCTGTATGGCGCCAGTTCCGAGTCCGGCACCATTCGCATCATCAGCAACAAGCCGGATCCGACCAAGTTCGCGGCCGGCTACGACGTCGACCTCAACCGGATCGAGCACGGCGGCACTGGCTGGCAGGTTGAAGGCTTCGTCAACCTACCGATCACGCCGGTAGCGGCCGTGCGCCTGGTCGGCTGGGATGAGCACGACGCCGGCTATATCAACAACGTGGCGGGCACCAATGCGAGCGCGTGCATCGTCAACGGCGTTCGAACGTTCCCGAACTGGAGCGGCCAGCAGACCGGCTTCAACGCCGCCTACCCCGTGCCGTTTCCGTGCCCGACGCCGGGCGTGATCGGCGCCGGGGCGATCAGCAACGCCGCGTACGTCAAGAGCGACTACAACACGGTGGACACGAAGGGTGGCCGCGGCGCGCTCAAGCTCGACATTGGCGACAACTGGACTGTGACCCCAAGCTTCATGGGTCAATCGCTGACGACCGAGGGCTTCTTCGGCTACGACCCCGGCATCGGCGCGCTGGAAGTCGCTCATTTCGGTCCTGAGAACTCGCAGGATAGCTGGACGCAGACCGCGTTGACGATCGAAGGCAAGTTCAGCGACTTCGACCTGGTGTACGCCGGCGCCTACATGAAGCGCGATACGCACTCGCTCGCGGACTACAGCGACTACTCGGAGTTCTACGATCGTGTGTACGGCTCGGGCGCGAACTGGATTGGCAACAGCGGCTCGCCGATCATGCCGCAGGAGCTGGTCAACACCATCGGCTATTTCGAGAAGTGGAGTCACGAGCTGCGGCTGAGCACGCCCAAGCAGCTGCCGGTCCGCGCGACCGTCGGCGTGTTCATCCAGCGCCAGCTGCACGATATCTGGGAACAGTACATCATGCCGGGGTTCGGCTTTACCAACCCCTACGGCGGCAATCCCAACGGCTTTGCGACCAGTCTTTCGATCCCGGGGTACCCCAACAGCATCTGGCTCACCGACGAGCAGCGCGTCGACCGCGACAAGGCGGCGTTCATTCAGGCGACCTGGGACATCACCTCGCAGCTGTCCGTGAACGGCGGCTTCCGCTACTTCCAGTACGACAACTCGCTCGAGGGTTTCTACGGTTTCTCCAAGGCCTACGACACCCTGTCCGGCTTCAGCAGCGGCATGGCGGGTTGTTTCATGGGTGCCTCGACGCTGGGCGCCCCGTGCACCAACCTCAACAACGAGGTCAAGAGCACCGGTTCGGTGCCGCGCGCCAATGTGACCTATAAATTCACGCCCGACATCATGGCCTACGCGACCTTCTCTAAGGGTTTCAGGCCCGGCGGCGTGAACCGCACCGCGGTGAAGGGTATCGGACCGTATCAGGCCGACTTCCTGACCAACTACGAAGTCGGCTGGAAGACGGAATGGTTCGACCGCCGCCTGCGTTGGAACGGTGCGTTCTTCTGGGAGGACTGGAAGAACTTCCAGTTCTCGTTCCTCGGGCTCAACAGCCTCACCATCATCGAGAACGGCGGCAATGCGCGTATCAAGGGCGTCGAGAACGAAATCGAATGGGCGCCGTTTAGGGCCTTGAACCTCAGTGCCAACTTTACCTTCCTGGATCCGAAGCTCACACAGAACTATTGTGGCCAGCAAGTCGGGGTCACGAACTGCCCGACGCAGACGACATCCGAGCCGTTCCTGCCTGGCAATGTGCTGGTAGGTCCGCAGGCGCCGGCCGGCACCAACCTGCCGGTCACGCCGAAGTTCAAGGGCAACTTCGTGGCGCGCTACTCCTTCAGTACGTTCGGCGGCTGGACGCCCTACGGCCAGGCCGCATTTGTCTACCAGTCACAGACCACACCGCTGCTGCGGGTGGATCAGGCTCTGCTTGTCGGCACGATGCCGGCGTACGGCTTGGTCGACCTGGCCGCCGGGGCCGAACGCGAGGGCCTGTCGGTGCAGCTGTCCGTGACCAACGTCGGCGATCGCCTCGCTCAACTGTCGCGCTTCGAGCAGACCGTGCCGCAGGCGGAAAACCAGCCGTACATCATCCCGGCGCAGCCGCGCACGTTTTCCATCAGGCTCGCGCAGAGGTTCTGATGTTGGCAAGCGCGTAGACCAGGGATCGCACGGCGCTCGAGGCTAGCGTCCCGCATCGGCGGCGGACAGGCGGGCGATGGCCGACCAGTCCTGGCCTTCGCCGCCGCGGGCCAGCAGCGCCAGGAATCGATCGCGCAGCAGGCTGGCGAGCGGCATCGGCACCTGCAGCTCTTCGGCCGCCGCCAGCGTCAGACGAATGTCCTTGAATCCCAACGGCGCGGCGAACCCCGGCGGTTCGTATTTCTGATCGACGATCAGGCTGCCGTAGGTCTTGTAGAGCGGCGCATTGAACAGCGTCGCGGTCAGCAGGTCCAGATAGCTACGCTGGTCGATTCCGGCCTTGCCGATCAGCGCCAGCGCCTCGCCGAGCGATTCGATCACCGCTGCGATCAGGAAATTGCCGCTGAGCTTGACCAGATTGGCCGCGCTCGGCTCGTCGCCGAGATAGAACAGCCTCTGCCCAATGGCGGTGAACAGCGCTGCACAGTCGTCCACCGCGGCGCGCGCGCCCGCGGCAACGATGAACAGCTGTGCGGCCGCGGCGGCCTCCGGCCGCCCGAACACCGGCGCGGCGATGAAGCGCTGCGCGGCGGCTGCATGGGCCGCGGCGAGCTGCCCCGACAGGCTGACGCTGATGGTGCTCATGCTGATGTGCACCGCGCCGCGGCCGGCGCTGGCGAGCACGCCGTCTTGGTCGAACACGACGCTGCGAACCGCCTCATCGTTCGCGAGCATCGTGATGACGGCCTCACCGCGACAGGCGTCCGCGACGCGCTGCGCGACCCGGGCGCCCAGCGTCGCCAGTGCCCGGGCCCTCTCGGGCGTGCGGTTGTAGACCGTGACCTCGTGGCCGGCCTTGACCAGATTGGCCGCCATCGCCGCGCCCATGCGTCCGAGTCCGATGAATCCGACTTTCATGCGTGCAGCTCCTGCGGCGCCGGCGGGAACGCCCGGCGTCAAACTACCCTAGCAGTCAGTCGAGCAGGGCTGCAATGTCGGGCTCGATCGATTCGGGTTTGTCCACCGAACCGTAGCGCTTGCGCACCTGGCCCTGCCGATCGAGCAGGAACTTGGTGAAGTTCCACTTGATCGCCTCGCTTCCCAGGATCCCCGGCTGCTGCCGCTTCAGATACCGATAGAGCGGATGCGTGCGCGCCCCATTGACCTCGATCTTGGCGAACATCGGAAACGTCACGTCGTAGCTCAGCGAGCAGAAGCGTTTGATCTCCGCTTCATTGCCGGGCTCCTGTTGTCCGAATTGATCGCACGGAAAGCCCAGCACGCTGAAACCGCGGCCATGCAGCTTGCGGTACAGCGCTTCCAGTCCGGCGTACTGCGGCGTAAAGCCGCATTTGCTGGCCACGTTGACGATCAGGACGACCTGATCGCGATAGGCGGCGAGCGTTTGCTCAGCGCCGTCAATGGACTTGACGCTGAAGTCATAGACACTCACGGGATGCGTGGCGTCAGCGCGCAGCCGCGACATGGCTTGCGAGAAAATCGTAGATTCCGGTGTCGCCCATCCGGCGTGCGTTCGCCAGTTCGCCGCCTTTGCTCGAATAGACAATGTTGTTGTCGGGGCTCAGCACCACCACCGCCGGGATGCCCATCCTGATCGGGTTGCCGTACTGATGGGCGAGATCGAGGTTCTTGTTGAAATTGCCGACGTCGACTTTGACCACCTGGAAACGCCCGGCGATCAGCGCGCGACTCCTGCCGTTGAGCGCCTTGTCGAGCTCGCGGCAATCCGGACACCAGTTGGCGCCAAACACCACCAGCACCTCGTTGCGATCGGCGCGCGCGGCGGCGAGTGCACGCTGCAGATCCGCGGTCGCATTCGCGCGCTGGTCGTACGGCAGCTCGGCCGCCGGTAGCGCGAGCGCCACAGCGACCATCGCGACCATCCATCCGACACTGCGAAGCATCGCCTGTACCTCCCACGGCAGGGCGCTACTGTGCGCAGTCCCGGCGCCCCCGTCAACGCTTCGGCCGGCGCCGGCGCCCGCCGAAGCGCCGCCGCGCTAGGCCTTGGACAGCAGGCGACGCCATGGCCCCCAGTAGAAGTTTTCCCAGCCGGTGGTGACCCCCTGATGGTCCTGCTCGGGCACGTCGAGATGAACCAGCTCGATGCGCCCCTGGCTGCCTTGCTGCACGAAGGCCAGGATCAGCGTCGAGTCCGGATCGGTGTCGCGGAAATGGATCGAGCGCCAGGACTGCACCACCAGCAGCGGCGGCCGCACACACAGCATGGTGCCGGTGATGGCGCCGTCGAAGGCGCGAAACGCCGCTCCCGGCTCGCTGCCGATTGCGACCGGTGCGCCGGTCAGCTGGGCGTGCTTCGCGCCGTCGATGTAGGTTTCAAACAGCGTCGCCGCCGGCGCCGGCAGGACAATCGACTGGCAGATGGTGCTGCGCTTCATCAGGGGCCTCCTGGTGCTGTGCGATCGCGGTCGCTGTCAGCAACCCGATTCGGCAAGACGCTGCTCCAGCAAGCGTCGCTCCGGGCCGAGCCGGGCGAGCGCCAGCGCCAGCCGGTAGAACATCGCACGTCGAATGACCGGTTACCGGGTATGGATCGACTGTACATAGCCGTCGGCCGCGGGGACCAGGGCCTGCTTCTCCGACAACAGGAAGCGCGCGGTCTCCATGCCACGGTCGGCATTGGCCGCCATCTCGGCCGGCACATGCGAGCGCACCCAGGCATCGAGCTGATCCAGCGGCACACTGTCCCAAAAAACGGCAGGCAGGTACTGCGCGATCAGCAGCGGCGCGTAGCTCGGCAGTGACGCCAGCAGCACATCCGCATGGGTGCTGAACGTGGTCCAGGCCAGTTCGGGGTGCTGCCCGGCGAGACTCAGGACCAGGTCCAGGCGCAACTGCACCGCCTCCGGCGGCAGCTCCGGCGACAGTGCGATCTGTGCCGCGTGCGCTGCGAGCTGCGGATCGCGTACCTGGGCAAGGGCGGTGTAATAGCGTTCCCGCTCGGCTTCGTCCGTGGCCTGTTGCGCCATCGCGTGCACCCGTTCGTAGGTCGCGGCGTCGGCGTCGCGCAGCACGATCGAGAGTATCAGCGCCTGGTCGTCGGGCCGAACCGTGCTGCGATCCCTGACCAGCGCATCGAAACGCCGGTGCGCCTCGCCGATCACGTCCGGATCGCCCCAGGCGCCGAGATCGGCGAGCAACACTCGCCGCAGTGCCTGCACGTCAGGGGTATCGTCGGATTTTGCATCCCAGCCCAGCCGGTCGGCGGCCGGTTTGAGGATCGAGCGGGCCAAGGCGGCGTACGCGTCGTGCCCGGGCGTGCCGCGCTCGTCGTATTCGATCGTTCGCAGGACCTCGGCGATCTGCTCCCGGGCACGGGCATCCAGGCTCTCCCCCATCGCCGACGCCAGCGTCAGGTAGCTCGACAGCGGTTCCGTGCCCGCCTCGACCAGCGCCCACTGGTCGTCCAGCAACGCAATTCGGTCCGCGTCGGGCGAGGCGGCGAAATTCCTGGCATTGGCGATGAACGTGGGCGCATCGTAGCGGCTGCGATAGAAACCGATCGCATCCGCATTCACGGTCAACGGCTCCCCGCATCGGCCGGCCGGCAGCTTCTGGCCATCGTGCGTGAGCAGCACGGATAGTGGCGCACCGGCCGCGCCGGAGCGGACCCGCAGCGGGATGCGCCACTTCGCGTCGTGGGCGGCGGTGCCGCGTAACAGGAAGCGCTGCTGCGAGAGCGCAATGGTGCGTGCACCCGCCGGATCGCAGCTGGCCGTCACCGTGACCAGCGGGAATCCGGCCTGTGCGGTCCAATCGGCCGCGATCGCCCCGATATTGCGCCGACTGACCGCGCTCAGCGCATTCCACAGATCGACCGTCGTCGCATTGGAGAATGCGTGCGCCTTGATGTAGCGGCGCACGCCATCGCGAAAGGTCGCCGGCCCCATATAGGCCTCAAACATGCGCAGCACCGCCTCACCCTTGCTGTAGGTGATGTCCGGATCGAAGGCATTGTCCGCCTGCAGCTCGTCGGTGACGTGCTGCTGAATCGCATGCGAGGACACGCGCGCGTCGGCTTGCATCGCCTGCTCCTTGCCGGCATCTTCGCTCTCCCACCATTTCCAAGCCGGGTGGCGAAGGTCGGTCTCGCGGGCCGCGCTCCAGGATGCGAAACTCTCGTTGAGCCAGATGTCGTCCCACCAGCCCATCGTGACCAGATCCCCATTCCACTGGTGCGCCATCTCGTGCGCCTGGGTGCTGAACACCTGCTGGCGCTCGCCGAGCGTGCTGGCCGGAGTGACCAGCAGCAGCTGGTCGTGGTAGGTGATGGCTCCCCAGTTCTCCATCGCACCGCTGAAGCCGCCCGGAATTGCGATCGAGTCGAGCTTGGGCAGCGGGTATCGATAGCCGAAGTAGTCGTTGTAGTCCGCCAGAATCTGCTGCGCATCGGCCAGCGCAAGCTGGCCGTTGGATTCCTGGCCGCGCACCGCCCAGACACCGAAACGGATACCGCCATTGCTGGCACTGATCTCGCCCAGATCGCCGGCGGAGAACTCGACCAGGTAGGACGGCATCTTCGGCGAGCGCTGAAACGTCACGGTCGCGAGCGCGCCGTGCACGACGCGGTTGGCGATCGGCATGTTGGATACCGCCGTCCACTGGGCCGGAATCACTGCCGTCAATTGGAACCGTGCGCGAAACGCCGGTTCGTCCCAGCACGGAAACATGCGGCGCGCATCGGCGGACTCCATCTGCGTGGACAGCAGCAGCCCCTCACCTCCACCCGGGATGGAGTACGGCTGCGCGAACAGGCCGTGCGGCTGCTGCTCGATTCGGCCCTGATACGAGAACGTCAGCGTGTGCGGCCCCACCGGCGCGGCCGCTGCCAACGTGACGGTGGTCAGCTGCGCTGCATCGTCCGATGCCACGGTCTTTGCCGGCTTACCGTCCAGACGCACGTCCCGCAGGGTCTCATTGACGGAATTGAATACCAGCGTTGCGGCCGCGGCGCGAAACTGCAGTCGGACCGATTCGGTGCCGGCGAAAGTCAGCGTGTCGGCATCGGGCACGATGCTGAGGCGGTAATCGAGCGGCACCACATTCTTCGGCAGCCGGCCTGGGGTCGCATCGAACGAGAACGGCGCTGGCACCGGCGCCGCCGCAGGCGCCGGCGCTGCAAAGCTCAGGCCTGGCAGCAGCGGCATCGCCATGGCGGCAAGCATCGGCGCCCACGCTCGGCGGGTCAGCATGCAGGGTTTTTCATGCGAACGCGGGGGTCCGTGCCTCGACATGTCAAATCAGCGCCTGGCACGCGACCGGGGCCGCTACTGTGCCATTGCCACGGCCGGATGGCGAACCTGCGGTCGTAAGCTGGCGGCCGGCCGGCGAGCCCCTCGCTGGCGGACGCCGGAGCCCGGGGGGGGGGAGCGCCCGGCCCGCGATTTGCCGCCGGCCCTGCACGAGGGCTAGGATTCAGTCGCAGGGAGGGCTGGAGAGGCCAACCCGTATAAGCATGACCGGCCGAACACGGCCCGAGAAATACCACTAAGAATCCGATCGGACGAGGGAGAACGGCTGTGGACATCAACAAGATCATCACCCGGGCCAAAGCAATGCTGATAGCGCCACGTACCGAATGGCCGGTACTCGCCGCCGAGCCCGACACCGTCGGCGGCCTGTATTCCGGCTACATCATCGTGATGGCGGCGATACCGGCGATCGTCCGTTTCCTGTCCGCGACGCTGATCGGCGTGTCGGTCCCGTTCCTCGGCTCGTTCAGGATCGGCATCGGCGCCGGACTCACGACGGCGGTGCTGACCTACGTGCTGTCGCTCGTGGGAGTCTACATTGTCGCGCTGATCGTCGATGCGCTCGCGCCCTCATTCGGCGCCGAGAAGAACCGCGTGCAGGCGCTCAAGACCGTCGCCTACTCGTACACCGCTTACTGGGTTGCATCGATCCTCGGCATCATTCCCGGGCTCGGCCTGCTCGCGGCGCTCGCCGGCGGCATCTACAGCATCTATCTGCTGAACATGGGCCTGCCGTTTACGATGAAATGTCCACCCGAGAAGGCCATCGGCTATACGGCCGTTTCCATCATCGTGGCGATCGTCATCGGCTGGGTACTTGCTCTGGTGGTTGGCTCCGTCGCCGGCCTGGGGATGGGGATCGGCCGTGGTCTGACCGGCTATTCGATGCCCGGTTACTCGCGCCACAGCGGCGAGTTCGCGCCCGGCAGCACCGGAGCTGCGCTGCAGGCCTGGAGCAAGAAGGTGGAGGACGCCACCAAGCAGGTGGACGCGGCGCAGAAATCCGGCGATCCCAATGCGACAGCGAATGCGGTCGGTCAGATGATCGGCGCCGCAGTCGGCAGCGGCGGCAAAGTCGAATCGCTGGCACCGGATCAGATCAAGCCGTTCCTTCCCGATGCGCTGGCGGGCCTCAAGCGCACGCAGCTCTCGGTCGATCGCAGCGGCGCCCTCGGCGTGCAGATCTCCAAGGCGACCGCGACCTACTCCGATGACGGCCAGCGCCGCCTGAATCTGGAGATCACCGATACCGGATCGCTCAAAGGCCTGGTGGGATTCGCGTCAGGCTGGGCGGGCGTGGAGCAGGACACGGAAACCGACACCGGCTACGACAAGACCTATAAGAGCGGCGGCCAGCTGGTGCACGAGAAATGGGACAGCCGTGGCAACTTCGGTGAATACGGGGTCGTCGTCGGCGATCGTTTTTCCGTCCGGGTTTCGGGCAACGCCGCCAGTATCGATGAGTTGAAAGCCGCCGTTGCCAGCGTGAATCTCGCCGGGCTGGAGGCACTGAAGAATCAGGGCGTTCAGGCCAACTGAGCGGCGGCGCTCGCCCTGATCCGGAAGCCGCAGGCGCTATTTCGCCAGCTGCACCATGGTCGACACCACCCAGCCCTCATTGCCGAGCTCGTCGTTGACCTTCCACCAGACGCCCTGCTTGTCGCCGGTCGGATAGAGCATCATTCCGGCATCCAGGTCGCGCACGACCTTGGACTTCAGATCCGGGCCGCTGTAGAGCTTGCTGGGTTTGGCCATCGTGACGGCTTGCTGGACGTTGTCGGCCTTGGCATCCGGGGCCGCGTTCTTGACGTCGTTGACCAGCTTGGTGTAGGCATCCAGGTAGGCCATCGCGACCACCTGCCCGATCTCGGTATTGGCATAGCTGCTGGCGCCCGCAGCGGCGAAGCCTCCCATGAATCCGAGACCACCGCCGCCCATCCAACCCAGGTCCGTCTTCTTGGCATGGCCTTGCTCGAGCGCCACCTGCTCGGTTGAGCGCACGTCGGTCAGCGTCAGCACCACATCCGCGGTCTTGCTCTTGAGGCTGATGCCTCCCAGCACCGCACCGAACCCATGCCCGATCAGGCCGCCGAGGGCGCCGCCAACATTGGTGCCCTGCGCATTGCCATTGCGGTTGGCGATGTCTGGCACCAGCACGTAGTCGGCGGCCTTCATCTGCCCTTTGCCGATGTTGGACCCGACGCGCTCCTCGCCGCTCGAGGCCAGCTCGCGTTCGGCTTTGGCTGCCGCCAGGCCCTTGCCGCGATCGACCAGCGTGAAGCACTTGGACTGCGACACGTATAT
Organism: Steroidobacterales bacterium; assembly: GCA_044440135.1. GTDB lineage: Bacteria > Pseudomonadota > Gammaproteobacteria > Steroidobacterales > Steroidobacteraceae > FEN-1191. The sequence goes on from JBIODC010000001.1 coordinate 94,662, forward strand.
CTTGATGAGCGCCGCGGGCGAATCCAGCTGCATCCCGGTCCACCAGATGTCTGGCGGCTCGGTCACCGCCAGGGTGCCGATCTTCTTGTCGCAGTTTGGAATCTGCGGCTGCGCGTTGGGGTCTGTGGCGTGGGCCGTGGACAGGCCAAGCGTTGCCGCAGCCGAGGCCAGTATCAACGCGACGGTGTACCGGGGATCCTTGTTGGACATTCTCGCTTCCCTCCCGAGGCTGCGAATTTTGTGCCGAGCCAACCCGCTTGCGCCGCAATCTTACCCCTTGTCGTACCGATCATCACTACCGACGCGCCTGCGATCGCGGCCCCGGTCGCGTGAGCCGCGGCGTGCCGTCTGCGCAATGTACCTAGCCAACAATAATCAGAAATGAGGCATATTCTGTAACAATAGGGTATCAGCGTCGGGGCAGTGCACCGGGGGACGATATGGCAAAGCTGGACGGACGGCAGGCGTTGGTCACGGGGGCAGCGCGCGGCATTGGCCGCGAGATCGCCAAGGCGCTCGCGGCCGAAGGCGCCAACATCGCGATCAACTATCAATCGAGCGAAGCCGATGCGGTGTCACTCGCGCAGGAGATCGGCAGGACGGGGCGCAAGACGCTGCTGTTCAAGGGCGACGTCGGCGAGCGCCCGACCTGGAGCGCGATGATCGCGAAGATCAAGCAGGACTGGGGACGGCTCGACATCCTGGTCAACAACGCCGGCATTACGCGCGACAAGACGCTGCGCAAGATGACCGACGATGACTGGCTGGCGGTGCTGCACACCAACCTCAACGCCTGCTACTTCGGCGTCTCCGCGGTCATGCCGCTGATGCTCGAACAGAAGTACGGCCGGATCATCAACATCAGTTCGTTCGTCGGCCAGGCCGGCAATTTCGGCCAGGCCAACTACGCGGCCAGCAAGGGCGGCATCATCGCCTTTACCAAGACCGCGGCGCTCGAACTCGCCAAGTACAACGTGACCTGCAATGCGCTCGCACCGGGCTTCACGGAAACCAGCATGCTGGCCAAGGTACCGGAGCAGGTGCGCACACAGATCCTGGCGCGCATTCCGATGGGACGCTTTGGCCAGCCGGACGAGATCGCGAAGGCGGTGCTGTTCCTGGCAGCCGACGGCGACTACATCACCGGCCAGCAGATCAACGTCAACGGTGGCGTGTACATGTGACCCGGCCCCGTCAGCGCGTCGCGAGCCAGCCGGCGATCGCCGCCGGCACATCGCGCTGCGCGCGCGCACTGATATACATGCCGATGTGCCCGAGATCGAACTCGAGCGCGGTGTAGTCGGCGCCGCCGACCAGCGCTTGCAGCGCGGCGGAGGAAGCGGGCGGCACCAGGTGATCGCGCTGGCCGATCAGGTTCAGGATCGGCGATGGCAGGTCGCGCAGCGTGACCTTGCGACCCGCGATTTCAAGCCCACCCCGCATCAGGCGGTTTTCCTGGTAGAACCACAGCACGAATTCGCGAAATGCCGCCCCCGCCTGGTCCGGGCTGTCGAAGATCCATTGCTCGACCCGCATGAAGTTCTCGATGCGCGCGCGATCCGGAATGCCGGCGAGCAGGTCGACGTATTTCTGCTGTGTCAGGCGAAACGGCATCAGCGACAGGAACAGCTGATTGAGCGCATCGCCCGACACATTGCCCTCGGCCACCCAGGCCGCGACATCGATCTTCGCGACCCATTTCGACAGCAGGTCCGAGGGCGTGTGGAAGTCCACCGGCGTGACCATGGTGATCAAATTGCGTACGCGCGCTGGATGCAGCGCGGCATAGCACAGGCTGAGCACGCCGCCCTGGCACACGCCGAGCAGGTTGAGGGCATCGAGCCGGTGCGTATTCAGGATCCATTCGACGCAGCCCGCCAGGTAATCGGCGATGTAATCGGCCAGTGTCGTGTAGCGATCGGCGCCGTCGGGATAACCCCAGTCGATCAGATACACGTCCAGGCCGGCGGCCAGCAGGCCGCGGATCAGCGAGCGATCCTCCTGCAGGTCCATCATGTAGGGCCGGTTGACCAGCGCGTACACGATCAGCAGCGGTGCGTGCCCGGCCGGCCGCGCAATCGGGCGGTAGCGATACAGCCGCAGCTTGCCGCTCTGCCAGACCTGCTCCTTGGGCGAGCAGCCGACTGCGCAATGGCTCGCCGCCGCCAGCGCCGCGTACATACTCGCGCCGGTCACCGTCCCGCCTTGCGGCCCGGCTTGCCGCGCGGCTTGCGGCGTGCGCGCTGGGGATGCGCAGCCGATGCCTTGGGCGCCGCGCTGGAGCGCGCGGCGCGCGCTGTGCCGGTGGCGCGCGCGCCGGACGCCGCCGCTCGCAGCTGCGTCTCGAGGGCCTTGAGGCGCTGCTCCAGCGTGTTGATCTCGCTGCGCGTCGGCAGATCGAGCAGCTTCGACCAGTGCTCGATGCTGGCACGCAGTTCCCGGCGCCAGTGGCTGAGCGCATTCACCAAGTCAGCCTGCGCAGTGCAGAAGGCTTCGCCATGGGCGGTACGCGCGTAGGCGTCTTCGGCACAGTCGATCCAGTCATCGTAGAGCTTGCGCAACGCCTGCGGATCGGCCGCGCTCGGCAATGGCGGTTGCATCCGAACCGCAAAGTCCGCCGCGGCCTGGCGCAGAGCATCCGCCCACAGTCGCTGCAGGCGGCGCTGCGCCTCGTCGATACGACGCGCGGCCTCCGCCATGCGCTGCCAGCGCTGCTGATGTTCGCGCATCGGCCCGAGCGCCGGCCAGTCGGCAACGGATGGCTGCTGCGCGCCCTCGCCGCTGCCGCCGCCAGCAAACGCCGCGTTCCAGGGCAGCCGCGCATCGGCAAACTGGTCGCGCAAAAAGTCGCTGAAGCTCTGTGCCGCCGCCGCCGCCGCCGGCGCCGGGCCGCCGGCGGCCTCGAGAAAGCTCTGTGCGGCCGTCTTGAAGCGCTCGCCCGCTTCGATGAAGGGGGCGAACCCGAGGCTGGACTCGCTCGACGGCCCTGGGTTGCCGCCAGGACCGGCCGGCGTCCACAACGCGGCGAATGAGCGCCATTGGCGCCAAAGCTCATCCTGCATGGCACACCCTCTCGTATGCGCTGCAGGAAGGGCCGGCGTACGATTCGGGGGCCGCCAGGAACGTCACGCTTGCCGCATAACTAATTGATTTGTATTTCATTGACCTAATTCGTTTGAAGTTTTCTGTGGAATGTGAGTGGGCGAGTTGTGCGATGCGAAAGCTTAGCCTAGCATCCCGTTCCGCCAAACTATGCCGCCGCAACGCCTCATCCGAAAGTATTCCAATCGACGCCTCTATGACACGGCGGCCAGCCGCCATGTGACGCTCGAGGACCTGCGCCAGCTGATCATCGCCGGCGAGCGAATCAAGGTGGTCGACGACAAGTCGGGCGAGGACCTCACGCGCTCGGTGCTGCTGCAGATCATCTCCGAGCAGGAGCAGTTCGGTGCCCCGGTGCTCGGCTCCGAGCTGCTTGAAATGATCATCCGCTTCCATGGCCGTCCGGTGCAAGCGCTGCTGAGCCGCTATCTCGAGCAGGCATTCACCACCATGGTGCGGCAGCAGGAATCGATGCAATCCGAGATGGCCAAGGCGCTGCAGACGCCATTCGCGCCCTTGACCGAACTGGCGCGCAAGAACCTGGAGCTCTGGGAACAGATGCAGACGGCGACTCGCGATGCGTTCACCGGCCGACCCGAGGCCACCCCGGCCAGCAAATCTTCCGGCAACGACGAGGGCCTGCCACCACAGGAACCGAAGAAGGACAAGTGACAGACCATGGATGTTCGTAACAAGACGATTGTGGTGACGGGCGCCGGTCGCGGCATTGGTCGCGCGATTGCATTGCAGTTCGCGCGCCGCGGCGCGAACCTGGCGCTGCTCGATCTGAATGCCGCCGACCTCGACTCATCAGTCGCGCTGTGTGCCGCCGAATCGATCCAGGCACGCGGCTATCGCGTGAACGTCGCCGAGGAAGCCGAAGTCGGCGCTGCGCTCGCGCGCGTCGCGGCTGACTTCGGTCGCCTCGATGGCCTGGTGAACAATGCCGGCATTCTGCGCGATGCCCTGCTGGTCAAAGTCAAGGATGGCGCCGTCGTGGGACGCATGTCGATGGAGCAATGGAACGCGGTCATCGCCGTGAACCTCAGCGGCGTGTTCCTGTGCGGCCGCGAGGCCGCGGCGCGCATGATCGAATGCGGCAACGGCGGCGTGATCGTCAATATTTCGAGCATCTCGCGCGCCGGCAATGCCGGGCAGAGCAACTACAGCGCTGCCAAGGCCGGCGTCGAATCGATGAGTGTGGTCTGGGCGAAGGAGCTGGCGCGCTTCGGCATTCGCGTCGGCGCGGTCGCGCCCGGCTTCACGCATACGGACATTCTCGCCACGATGCGCCCGGAGCTGCTCGAGAAGCTGACCGCACCGGTGCCACTCAAGCGCCTGGGCCAGCCCGAGGAAATCGCCCACGCGGTGCAGTTCATCTTCGAGAACGACTTCTTTACCGGGCGCTGCCTCGAGGTCGACGGCGGCCTGCGGCTCTAGAAGACTACGAGCGGTGCCTCTTGCATCGCAACTTCAATCGGGCCGCTGTCCGGGCGCATCCATCCCGGCGGAACTAATTTATATAATAAAACAATGAGATAAATCACTTATGGGCCGTCATTGGGATCAGCACGATTTATCTTGCACTGCATACAAAATGCGCTATAATCCTCGCCACGGACCCCCCAATCAGGAGACTTCCATGAGCGATCCCACTTTTGATCCCAAGACCATCCTCGAGGCCTATCGCACCGCGTTCGCGCCGACCGTGAAGGCACAGCAGGAAGGCCTGAAGGCCATCGACCGCGCAGGCCGCTATCAGTACGCGGTTGCGGGCGACTACCTTGAATGGAGCCTCGCGCAGGGTAAGGCGGCGCTTGCCGCGCAGACCCCGGCCGAGTTCGTGTCCAAGCAGGTCGAACTGGCCACCGCGCTGAGCGAGAAGCTGCGCGCCCGCATGCAGGAGTTTGTCAGCCTGGCGAGCGACGCCCAGGCCAGCTTCACCGAGGTGGTGAGCGACGCGACGGCCAAAGTCGCGGCAGTGACCAAGAAGGCGGCCTGATGCCGCACCCCGGCGCCACCTCCCCCACGTGAGCGCCGGTCAGCTATCGCCGACTCGCGATAGCTGGAAAGCGGCCGGCGGGGACGTCGAAAGGCGTCCCCGCCGAAAGCTGTATAGTTGCGGTTCGTCTGCGCACCGCGATGCCGCCGATACCAGATATCTTGGATAACCCGACCAGTTCCAGTTCCGGCGCGGGCGACGCGAAGCCTGAGGCTGCCGGCGCCGCGGCGCATCAGCAGGACACACCGGCTGACCCGCCGGGAACAAAAGCACCGGACCCCGCGGAGCTGGCGCGCACCTTGCGCGCGCAGCTGGCCACCGTAACCGGCGGCCTGGCGCCCGAGGTGTATGCGAACGCCTGGTGGGACTGGTACCTGCAACTCGCCAAGCAACCGCCGCGCCAGGTACAGCTGATGCAGGATGCGATGACCAGGGCACTGGATACCTGGGGTTTCGCGCTGCGTGCGGCCACCGGCCAGCCGCTGCCGCCGGACAATGCCGATGAGCGCTATGGCGGCAAGGCCTGGGCGCGCTGGCCCTTCAATGTCTACGCGCACAGCTACCGCAACTACGTCGACTGGTGGCAGAGCGCGCTGTCGGGTGTGAAGGGTGTTGCGCCCGAGACCGAACGCACGCTCGACTTCGTCGGCCGCAACGCGCTCGAGGCCGCCTCGCCGGCCAACTACCTGTTCACCAATCCCGAGCTGCTCGAAGCAACGCGCGCCGAACAGGGCGCTAACCTGGTGCGCGGCGTCCGCCACTGGCTCGAGGACATCGAGCGCACCGTCGGCGGCAAGCGATCGGACGCGCCGACCGACCGCTTCGTCGTCGGCCGCGACGTCGCGGCCACCCCCGGCAGGATCGTGCTGCGCAATGAGCTCATCGAGCTGATCCAGTATTCGCCGGCGACCGAGACCGTCTATGCCGAGCCGGTCCTGATCGTTCCTGCGTGGATCATGAAGTACTACATCCTCGATCTGTCGCCCGGCAATTCGCTGGTGCGTTACCTGGTGTCGCAGGGCCACCCGGTGTTCATGGTGTCGTGGAAGAATCCGGACGCCGCCGACCGCGCGCTCGGCATGGACGACTACCTGCGGCTCGGCGTAAGCGCGGCAATCGACGCGGTCACGCACATCGTGCCCGAGCGCAGGATTCATTCCGTGGGCTACTGCATCGGCGGCACGCTGCTGTCGATCGCCGCCGCGACCCTGGCTGCCGAGGGCGATCAGCGCCTGGCCACGATGTCGCTGCTGGCGGCGCAGACCGATTTCAGCGAACCCGGCGAGTTGTCGGTGTTCATCAGCCCGAGTCAGCTCGATATGCTCGAGGCGGTCATGCAACGCACCGGCGTGCTCAAGAGCGAGCAGATGGGCGCCGCGTTTACGCTGCTGCGATCGCGCGACCTGCTGTGGACGCCGGCGGTCAACAATTACCTGCGCGGCCAGCGTACCTCGCCGAATGACCTGATGGCCTGGAATGCCGACGGCACGCGCATGCCGTGCCGCATGCACTCGGAGTACCTGCGCGAGCTGTACCTGAACAACGCGCTCGCGCGCGGTGAATTCCATGCCGCCGGGCGCCGCGTCGATCTGGCCGCCATCGAGCTGCCGATGTTCGTGGTCGGAACCGAGACCGATCATGTCGCGCCCTGGCAGTCGGTGTACAAGGCCCGCGGCCTGACACGCTCCGCCGACTACACCTTTCTGCTGACCTCGGGCGGCCACAATGCCGGCATCGTCAGCGGTTCGGTGCATCCGCGCCGACGCCATCGGGTGCGCACCTGGACGGATGCGACCGAGACACTCACGCCGCAGGCGTGGTTTGCCGCCACCGATCCGCATTCCGGTTCATGGTGGCCGACCTGGCAACGCTGGCTGGCGCAGCACTCCGCGGTGGCTCAGGTGGCGCCGCCGCCGATCGGCAATGCCGATGCCGGCTACCCGCCGCTCGACGAGGCGCCTGGAAACTACGTTCTGCAGAAATAGCCGCGAGTCGCCGCGCAGCCGCCACCGATGGACAAGGTGTTTATCTCGGCCGAATCGCTGTTGCGCGATTCGATGGAGCTCGGCAGCAGGATCGTGCGCAGCGGCTTTCGGCCGACGTTCCTGGTGGCCGTGTGGCGCGGCGGCGCGCCGATCGGCATCACGGTGCAGCAGGTGCTCGAATACCACGGCATCCACGCCGATCACATCGCGATTCGAACCTCGTCCTACAGCGGCATCGACCAGCCGAGCAAGACGGTGCGGGTGCACGCGCTCGACTACCTGGTCTCGCGGTTGTCGGCCGAGGACCAGCTGCTGCTGGTCGACGACGTATTCGACACCGGCCTCAGCATCGATGCGATCGTGAAGGAACTTGCGGCCCGCTGCCGGCGCAATCTGCCGGACCAGGTGCGGATCGCGACCGCGTACTACAAGCCCGAGCGCAATCGCAGCACCCTCAAGCCGGATTACTACGTCCGGGAAACCAACCAGTGGCTGGTGTTCCCGCACGAGCTGCAGGGACTGACCCGGCAGGAGATCCTCGAGCACAAGCCGGTCGACGCCCGTTTCTTCGACGCCGGCTAAAACGGCATTTTTCGTCCCGCGCCGCCGAGCGGTACAATGTCTCCATGAAATACCTGCACACCATGGTCCGCGTGACCGATCTGGAAGCTTCCCGCAAGTTCTACTGCGACGCGCTCGGGCTGCGCGAAGTGCGACGCATGGACAACGCCAAGGGGCGATTCACGCTGGTGTACCTGGCCGCTCCCGGCGATGAGGACGCCCAGATCGAGCTGACTCATAACTGGGATCCGGAAGCCTACTCGGGCGGCCGCAACTTCGGTCACGTGGCCTACGAGGTTGACGACATCTATGCCACCTGCCGCACGCTGATGCAGCGGGGCGTGACCATCAACCGTCCGCCGCGCGACGGTCGCATGGCGTTCGTGCGCTCGCCCGACCTGATATCGATCGAACTGCTGCAGAAGGGCGATGCGCTGCCGCCGCAGGAACCGTGGGTGTCGATGCCCAGCGTCGGTAGCTGGTAGCCACGCGGACGGCCAGCGCGGCCCCACCGGCGCCACGATCAGGCGCGCCGCTCGACTCTCATCAGCATGTCCTCGCGCGTGCGCAGGTTGATGCGTGCTTCCATTGCGATCGGCCCGGACTGCGCACGACGCAGCCGGAACCGGCGCGCCGCGTGGTAGATATGAATGGCCATTTCATAGGTGGCGAACGTCTCGCCGACGCAATGGCGCGGGCCGGCCGAGAATGGCAGGAAGGCAAATCGATGCGCCGCGGATTCCGCCCCGGCCGCGAAGCGTTCGGGTCGAAATGCATCGGGGTCAGGCCAGTGCCGCGGATCGCGTTGCACGACATACGGGCTCATGAAGACGTCGGTGCCTGCGGGCGCCTCATATCCGGCGAGTCGGTCCGCGTGGACACAGCGCCGCGTCAGCACCCAGACGGGCGGGTACAGCCGCAACGCTTCCAGGATCACCTGATGCGTGTAGTGCAGCGAGTCGACCGTCGTCAGCTTCAGGTCGGGGAGTTCGGTGGCGTCGACTTCCGCATGCAGCTTCGCCTCGACCGCGGGGTGCTGCGACAACAGGTACCACACTGAATTGAGCACCGCCGCCGTGGTTTCGTGCCCGGCGACGATGATCGACATCACTTCGTCGATCAGCTCCCGATGCGACATGGCGCTACCGTCGCGCCGGTCGCGTGCGGCCATCATCATCGAGAGCCAGTCGCCGTCGGCGGCGGCGTCGGTGGCGGCTGCGTCGCCTGCGCCCGCCGCTTCACGCCGTGAGATCACCTGCTCGACATGCTTGCCGAGCTGCCGGAAACGAAACGCAAAGCGCAGATCGCGCGCGACCTCTTCGGTCAGCAGCGCAAACGGATTGGCGCCGAGATCGGCCAGCATGCGATCGAAGTCGGCGCCGAGGGTCGCGCGCAACACCACTTCCAGCGCGCACTCGCTGGTCTCGCGCGTGATGTTGAGCGTATCGCCGCTGGCGGCTTTTTCCGCCCAGGTGGCCAGCCGGCGGCCATTGACGGCGGCGATCAGCTCGCCGAAGCGCTCGACCTGCGAGCGCTGAAACATCGGCTGCATCATGCGATGCTGGCGCTTCCAGACCTCGCCCTCGCTGACGATGATGCCGTCGCCGACCAGGATCCGGACCCGATCCAGCCCCACTCCGATGGTGTAGTTGCGGTGATTGGTTACCAGCACGCGCTTGATGGTGGCCGGATCGGCAACTACCCAGGTGTCGCTGTCGCGACCTGGCGCGTGCACGCGATAGATGTCGCCGAACTCGGCGCCGGCCTCCACCATCCGCGCCAGAGAATCGTCAGTGGATCCGACATCGAATTGCGCGTGGGCGCACGGCGGACGGGGATCGTTGTTATCCGAGGAAGCCATGGAGCCCTTACCGAAACCGATTGCGCAATATAGCCGACCAACATCGGGAATACCGTGCCATTTCGCCGCCATCGTTTGCTATCATCGGTGCGCACGCCACTGGCAGCATCGATCTTCGCACCGCCATGCAGAAAGCACTAGAAATGAAGAGGTTCGGCGTGCAGTTGTACAGGCCCTGGCATCGATTCCCCGCACGCCTCGCGATCCTGAGCACGGCCGCGTGCCTGCTGTTGCTTGGCCTGCGCTCCGGCGCGGCTGCCGATCCCGGCAGCAGCCCTGGCGCCACTGATCGCACCACCGCCGGCAAGCCTGCGTCGGCCGCGCCGGCGCCGGACTCGATGTGGGATCTGTCCGACCTGTACGCATCGCCCCAGGCGTGGACCGATGCCTTCGCGCGCGCCCGGGCTGCCGCCGAAGCGCTCGCAGGCTACAAGGGCACGCTCGGCGGCAGCGCTGCCGCGATGCTCACGGCGCTCGATGCCATCAGCGCCGTCCGACGCGAATCGGCGCGTCTGTCGGTGTACGCGAATCTGAAGGCCGATGAGGATCTGCGCGTTGCCACCAATCAGGAGCGCCGCCAGCAGGCCCAGTCGCTCGAGACGACCCTCTCGGAAAAGACCTCGTGGGTCGCGCCGGAAATCGTCGCGCTGGGTACGGACACGGTGCGCCGGTTCCTGGCCGAGAGTGCGCCGCTCGCGCAGCGCTTCGATTTCTTTCTCAATGACACGCTGCGTGCGGCCCCGCATACGCTCGGCGATGAGGCCGAGACCGTTCTGGCCGGCGCCGGCACGGTCCTGCAGCAGCCGGGCACCGTGCGCGAGCTGCTCGCCGACGGCGAGCTGCCGCTGCCGACGGTGACGCTGTCCGACGGCACCAAAGTGCGCCTCGACGCTGCCGCTTACGGGAAATACCGGCAATCACCCAACCGCGCCGATCGCAAGCTGGTATTCGATGCGTTCTGGAGCGCCTGGAGCCGGTTCCAGGGCACCCTCGGCACGCTGCTGACGACGCAGGTGATGGGCGATGTCTTCAGCGCCCGGGCGCGCCACTTCGCAAGTTCGCTCGAGGCGGCGCAGTTCGGCGACGACATGCCTGCGGCCGTCTACCGGACATTGGTCGATGAGACCAATGCCGCGCTGCCCACGTTGCACCGCTACCTGCGCCTGCGCCGGCGCTTGCTCGGCATCCGCGGGCCACTGCGTTATTACGACAACTATCCACCGATCCTTGCACTCAAGCCTCTGCCGAGCTTCACGGTGGCGGACTCCGAGCGCATCACGCTCGAGGCGCTGAAGCCGCTGGGCGAGGACTACCTGCAATTGCTGCGACGCGGCTTCGACGGTCGCTGGATGAATGTCGATCCGCAGCCGGGCAAGGCCGCCGGTGCCTACATGAGCGGGGCCGCCTACGACGTTCATCCGTACCTGCTGCTCAATCACACCGACGACTATCAGTCCTTGTCCACCATCGCGCACGAGTGGGGCCATGCGGTGCACACGCTGCTGTCCAATGAAGCGCAGCCGTTCGACAAGGCGGGCTATTCGATTTTCATCGCCGAGTCGGCCTCGATCGGCAACGAGATGCTGCTCAACGACTACATGGTCGCGCACGCCGGCTCGAAGGCCGCCAAGCTCTATTACCTCGGGCTCGGGCTCGATCAGATCCGCTCGACGTTCTTCCGCCAGGTTCAGTTCGCGGAGTTTGAACTGCGCATTCACGAGGAGCTCGAACAGGGTCATGCGCTGTCCGGGGCGCGCATGAGCGAGATGTACTGCGGCCTGCTGCGCAAGTACTACGGCGAGGCGGCCGGGGTGACGAAGATCGACCCCGCGTACTGCATCGAATGGGCGTTCGTCCCCCACTTCTATCGCGATTTCTACGTCTACCAGTATGCAACGTCGATGGCCGGCGCGGCCTACATGACCGACGCCATATTGAAGGAGGGCGCTGCGGCGCGTGACCGGTTCCTGAGCATGCTGCGAGCCGGCGCTTCGGACTATCCATACGAGCTCTACAAGCGCGCCGGCGTCGACATGGCGACGCCGGCGCCGTATCGCGCATTGGTGGCGCGCATGAACGCCATCATGGATCAGATCGAGGCCCTGGAATCGCAGAAGTAGCGCCGTGCGCCCTCGCCGCTACAGGTACGGCAGCATCAGGTGCGCGGCGTTATCCCGCAGCCGGGACGGCAGCGAGCGCCGATCGAGATCGGCTTGCATGATGCGGCTGGATTGATTGGCGGCGATCTTCGCCGTCACCTGCTCGACCATGTCCGACCGGTAGACTTCGAGGTTGATCTCGAAATTCAGCCGGAAGCTGCGCATATCCCAGTTGGCGCTGCCGATGAAGCACCAGATGCCGTCCACAGCCAGAAGCTTCGAGTGATCGAACGGCGCCGGGTGAGTCCAGATGCGGCAGCCGGCCGCCAGCATCGGCCCAATGTGCGCGCGCATCGCCCAGTCAACCGTCGGATGATTGCTGTGCTCGGGCAGCACCAGGTCGACCGCGACACTGCGCATCGCCGCCAGTGCCAGCGCGGTGATGATGCGATCGTCCGGAAGAAAGTAAGGTGTCATGATCTTGATCGACGAGCGGGCGCAGGCGATCGCTTCCAGCACCAGCAGCTCGATCTTTTCCAGATCCTGATCAGGACCGGAGGTCACCGCGCGCACCAGGCTGTCGCCGACCGCCTCGAGCTTCGGAAACCACGCCGGACCGGTGAGCGCCTCACCGGTGCTGAAGAACCACTGCGCGGCGAATGCCTCGCACAGTTGCGCGACCACCGGCCCCTCGAATCTGAAATGACTGTCGAGCACCGCGTGCCGGGGATGGCGCGCGATGACATTCTCGGCGCCGATGTTCAGTCCGCCGGTAAAGGCAATGCGGCCATCGACGCTGAGGATCTTGCGGTGGGTGCGCAGGTTCAGGAACGGCATGCGCCACGGCAGTACCGAGTGCATGAACCGTGCGGCCGGAACTCCCGCGTGACGGAGCTTGCGATAACCGGCCGATCGCAGGTAGCCGCCGCCGTAGCCATCGATCAGCACGCGTACCTCGGCGCCGCGTCGGCGCGCGCTGCTCAGGGCCGCGATGAATTCCTTTCCCACCTGATCGGCACGGAAGATGTAGCTCGAGAGCGCGATGCTCGCCGTCGCGGCTTCGATGGCGGCGATCATCTGCGGGTATGCGGCGTCACCGTTGGCCAGCATCGTGACAGCATTGCCTGATTGCACGTTGCGGCGGCTGATGCGGCGGGCCGCGAGCTCGAGGCCTGCCAGATGCTCGCAACCCTGCGGTCCAGGCGACGCCTCGACCGAGTCGTCAGGACCAACGACGATCAGGCTGCGGGCTCGCCGCCGCACGCGGTTGATGCCCAGCAACACGTACATCAGGCTGCCGACGACCGGCGACAGCCAGGCGAGGCCGATCCACGAAACGGCCGAGCCGGGATTGCGGTTGTGTGCCAGTACGTGCAGCGTGACGCCGGCAGCCAGCGCGAAATGCACGATTGACAGCGCGATCGCCGTGTACGGAACGAACTGTGCCGGCATTTGCCCGCCCCTCCCCGCGCCTCAATTCAGCCCGCCGGCACCGTCCGTAAGCGCCTAGCGCTGCAGTCTATGCGCGCGCAATTCGGCGTCGGCCAGCTCGATGGAGCGCTCAAAATGCCGCATCTCGTAGTAGCGCACACGCTTGTACACCGCGTAGTGAGCCGCCATGTAGGCCGCAACCCAGCCGCGAGCGCCGTCCAGCACCGCCAGCCGCAACAGGTAGTCCTTGATGAAGGTCAGGATGAATACCAACGGCCACGCGTAGGGGCGGGTGCCGCGGCCGCGTTCGCGCCAGTCGAGCGCCTTGAGTTCCGCATACCGCAGATACTTGAGCTCGTGATGCACCAGCGTGGGATTCAGGTAATGCATGAAGGGCGGCTGGAACGTGGCTTCTCCACCGCTGTATTGCAGCGACTCGTGCACCCGAGCCTCGCTCCAGCGCGCGCGTTGGCGGTGATAGATCCGCGGTTTTCGCTCGCGCACCATCAGCCGGTACCAGCGCAGCGGCTTGCCCATGAACCAGGCGGTGCGATAGAGCACGCCGACCGCCAGGTTCGACGCCAGCAGGGGTGGCAGGCCCCGTTCCAGGGCGCTTGCCAGCTCCGGGGTCAGCGCTTCATCGGCATCGAGCGACAGAATCCAGTCGTTGCTGGCCAGGGCGCTCGCGAAATTGCGCTGTGCGCCGAATCCGAGCCAGGGCTGATCGACCACACGGGCCCCGTGGGCCGCCGCAATGCGTCTGGTGTCATCGTCGCTGCCGCAGTCGACCACGATCTTCTCGTCGGCGAAGCTCACGCTGTCGAGGCAGCGCGCGATGTCGGCCGCCTCATTGTACGTGATGACGATCAGGCTGATGGGGAGCTTGGGCGGTGACGACATTGCTATCTCGGGCGGTTCGGACCGGCGCTCAACGCCGTCTGCCATGCACTGAGCACCTGCTCCGGGGTAATGTACAGCATCGAGCGCTGCCCTTCGTGCTCTCCGACCAGGCATTCGACCACGGCGGTCCTGCCGCGCGGCGCGTACATGAACGGCTCGGTCCTGCCGAACAGCGTAACCACGCTACAGCCCACGGCGGCCGCCAGGTGCGCCGGGCCGGTATCCACCGAAATCATGCCGGTCGCGCGTGCGGCAAGGCCCAGCAGTCTCGATATCGACAGTTCGCGCACCACGTCGTACGCGTTCGCGATCCCGGCCAGTCGCAGGATGTCCCGATTGAGCTTCGACTCCTGCGGCACACCGAGCAGCAGAATCGCATGCTCGGGATGACGCGCGCGCAGGCCGCACAGCACCGCGGCCCAGCTCTGCTCGGGCCAGTATTTGGAATTGCTGCGGCGGCGACGCCAGCCGCGGCGCATGGTGCGCTTGTTGCCGGCCTGGATCAGGATCAATTCCCGGCCTGCCCATGGACGCGACTGCGACCACGCGACCGCCTGCGCGCGCTGTTCGTCGCTCACGAGCAGTTCTCCAAAGGCATCGGTGGCCGTCAGCGGCAGATCGTCGCCGCCGAGCACCGGCGGATTGCGATACGCGAAGCGCAGCCAGCGATCACAGAAATGCGAGCCGGCCAGCCCGGGCAGGTCCTCGTGGTGACACCAGAACTCGGACGTCCAGCCGGCGCGCAGCAGCAGCCGGCAGACCTTGCGATTGTCGTGATCGAACAGCCAGGTGGGACCCGCGCCGCGCGCACGCAGCGCGCGCACCAGCCGCTGCTGCTGCGCGCTCAGCCAGTACGGAGGCTTGCGGCCCGCCAGCAGAAAGATATCGCCGACGCCCGGTTGTCCGTGCAGCAGCGGCCGGGTCCAGTCAGCCGCCGCCAGGATGTCCACCGGCTGGCCGAGGCGCGCGTGCAGGTGGCGGATGGCGACGGTCAGCATCACCATGTCGCCGAGTGCGCCAAAGCGCACCAGCAAAGGTCGTGGATTCACCGGACATCCACGCCACGCGCAGCGCGGCCGATGTCGGCGACCGCATTTTGCACGCGCGCGACGAAGCCCCGTTTGTTGAGCAGGAACCAGCGCCGCGCGGCGGCACCGATCGCATCGAGCTGCGCCGCGCCCAGCGCCAGCGATCGCTCGATCGCCGCCTCCAGCGCCGTCTCATCGAAGCGCGCGATCCGCGCCAGGTTGTGCCGCTCGCCGAGCTGCACGCCGACCAGCACGCCGCGATCGGGCGCGACCAGCTCGTTCATCGGCGGCGCATCGCACGTGAGTGTCACCGCGCCGACACTCATCGCCTCGGCGATGTAATGACCCCAGCCCTCGGCCTCGGACAGGCACAGGTGAAACCGGTGCGAGTTCTGCAGCGTGCGCAGCTCCTGATCGCTCAGGAAGCGGCCATCCCGAACGATGTTCGCGGCCGCAGTTTGACGATCCTGCGCGGGCTTGTCCTGTACCACCGTGAGCCGCGGCCATTGCGGGTGTCGCTGCCACAGCGCCACCAGGCGTTCGGTGCCTTTGAGTGGACTGCGACCGGCAATGTGCAGGAACTGGGGCAAGCGCTCAATGCCGTGCTGCAGGCGATCATTGCTGTCGAAGCCGATCCGCAGGCAGCGGTGGCCGCGCGCGCCGAACAGTTCTTCGGCCATCGCGGTCTTGGCCCAGACACGATCGGGTATGTTCAGCATCGCAAGGTCGCGGCGATCGGTCCATTCGGGATTGGGTACCAGCACGTTGCATCGCGCCTGCTGCACGAACTGCGGCCAGATGTGCTCGAGCATGACGTTGACATCGAACGGCGGGTGCGGCGCGGGGCCGCGCAGCCGGCTGGCACGCATTGCCAGCCGCGCCAGCAGCGATCGGCGACGCTTGCGATCGCGCCGCTCGCACGGGTACGAAGTGACATCGCAGCCGCACGCGATCAGCGCGGCGCCGAGCAGCTCGAGATCGCGCGACAGTCCGACGCCATTGGATTTTCCGATCAGCCTGAGCTTGAGCGCCGGCGGGCCTGCGGCCACATCGTTGCCGTGCGCCGCCATTACGCGCCCCGGCGCAAACCGTTGCCGTACACGGTGGCCGGCTGCATCACCGGGCGGGTGTTGCTGCCGCCCGGGCCCCCGATCCGATGCCCGCACATGCGCCGATCTCCCTGTAAACGTACGGCTTCTGCTGAAGTCTGCTGCCGGTTTCAGTTTAAACTAGCTCAACAGCTCTTGTGGGTGTGAAATCGTGGCGCGCTGTCGTCAGCGGCAGGTTTTCGTGAACACCGGGACCGAGGACGGATGCGCGCAGAGCGAGGCGAGAACGCCCGCCGCAATGAATCAGCTTGCAGCAAATCCTTGCCGTGCTCAGGCCTGCCCGAGGCCGCTCGTGAGCTCGCCGATCGCGCACACGATATGATAGAAGCTGCTGGCCGGGGCAGCCTGCTGCACCCAGCGGCCGTCGACCGTCAGTCGGTCATGCCATAAGCCCGGCACGTCGGTATCGAGGTAGCGTCGCAGGCCGTGCGCCGCCTGCGCCGCCATCGATTCGAAGCTCGAATCGCGCGTGGTTGCGGCCATCCGCACGGCCGCCTTCAGCCGCTCGGTCTGCGGCCACAGGCGCGCCTCGCCGTCGTGGACGCTGAAGTCGTCGAGCAGCGCATTGATGGCGACGCCGTCGCGGATTCCGTGCGCCTCGCCAATCTGCACCAGTCGCGCGGCGGCCGCAGACGCGCTGGCGGCCGCGGCACCGCCCCAACACAGCAGCAGCCACGCCCATTCGAATTGATGGCCGGGCTCGACGATGCGGCCCGCGGTGCCGGCCGACGGCAGCCAATGCTGATCGAAATGCTCGCGCAGCGCCCCGGTGCCGACGTCGATGAATCGGCTCAGGGCGAGCGCGACGATCTCGTCCGCCAATGAGCGCCAGGCGGGATCGTCGTCGACCGAGATCCAGCTCAGCGCCGCCTCGAGCAGATGCATGTGCGGGTTCGATTGCAGCGGCAATGCGTCCGGCACGCCGGAGCTGAATCCGGGCCCGGATCTCTTCAGGCGCGCGTACAACGTTGAGCGCAGGTCCTGCGCCGCCGCGATCAGCCCGGCTTCAGGCCCCAGAGCGCGCGCGCTCTCCGCGAGGGCGAGCAGAACAAACGCCTGGTCGTACAGGAACGCGCGGTCATCGAGCACGCGGCCGTCGACGGCGACCAGGGTGCGATACAGGCCGTCGGAGCGCCGGTAACGCGCGAGAAAATACTCGAGGCCCGCCGCCACCAGCCGATGGGCCTGTTGCGGCTTCCAGCCGAGGTTCCCGGCGCGCGCGAACGAGTAGATCTGCCGCGCCTGAACCCGGGCACGGCGTGGCTGATCGGGCGCAGGGCCTGCGGCCGTCAGGCCCTCCTCGAATCCGCCATGGATGCTGTCATACCCCTGCGTCGCCCACAGCGGATAGGCATCGGTCAGCAGCCAGCGCAGCAGTAGTTCCCGCTCGCGCGCCAGGGCAGCGCCGACCGCTCCGCGGGCGCTCGGCGCCGCGCCCTCAGTGTGCGGCATTGATCACCGCAGCCAGCGGGGTCGCGGCCCGGCCGCGCGACGCTGCCACGGCGAATGCACTGATGAGCGCATAGGCGATCAGCGGCACGATGTAGGCGGCCCGCAGTCCCGCGAGATCGGCGATGTGCCCCACCAGCGGCGGCAGCACGGCGCCGCCGACGATCGCCATGCACAGCAGCCCCGACGTGGCGGCGCCCGACGCCGTGGAGCGCTCGAGCGTGAGCGTGAATATCACGGGAAACATGATCGAGTTGAACAATCCGATCGACAGCGCCGCCCAGCCCCCAAATTCTCCCGGGACGCGGCTGACTGTCAAGCACAGCAGCGCGGCGGCGGCGGCCGCGGCGCCGAGCAGCAGCGAGGCGCGCACCCGGGTCAGCAGCGCGCTGCCGATGAATCGCCCGATCATCGCCCCGCCCCAGTACAGGCTCACCATTTTCCCGGCTCGCTCCAGCGTGACGTCGAACACATCCGGGCGATGCAGGAAATTCGTCAGGGTGCTGCCAATCGACACCTCCGCACCGACGTAGAGAAAAATCGCGGCCGCACCCAACATGGCCCAACCCGAGCGCAGCGCCTGGGCCACCGAGGCATCGCGCTCGCGCCCCGTGGGCGTCGCGGCCCGGGTCAGGCGCTCGCGCACCGACCAGATGAACAGCGCCAGCAGAGCGATCATCGCGGCGATCATGAGGAACGCAGAATCGATGTGCCGCAGCGACTCGGTGCGCTGCGCCGCGCTGACCGCGAGGCCGCCCCGCACCGCGAACATGCCGCCGGCGAGGATCACGGACGACGCCAGGTACGGCGCGATCGCGGTGCCGAGCGAGTTGAACGCCTGCGACAGCGTCAGCCGGAAGTGGGAGCGCTCGGCCGAACCGAGCGAGGCCGCGAGCGGGTTGGCTGCGACCTGCAGGATCGTGATGCCGCTGGCAATGATGAACAGCGCCACCAGCACCACCGCAAAGGTATCCAGGTGCGTCGCCAGCGGAACACACAGGCAGCCGGCGATCATGATGCCGAGCGCCATGACGATCGAGCGCGGATAGCCCAGGCGCGCGACCAGCGCCGCGGCCGGCATCGACACGATGCCGTAGGCCATGAAGAACGCGAACTGCGTCAGCATGACCTCGGCGTAGGAGAGTTCGAAGATCGCCTTCATCGAGGCGATCAGGGGATCGACCGTGACGGTGATGAATCCCCAGGCGAAGAACAGCGTCGTGATCGATGCGAACGCCGCGCCTTGCCCCTGGCTAGGACTTGCCGTTACGCCTCCGGCTGGACTATCGGTACGCGGGAAGCGCGATGGGCCTGCCATGAATTTAGGTTAACCTGTCTGGCCGTCGGGAGCGACCAGATCAGACGTAAGGCGCCGGCTTGACGGCAACCGGGCTGCCCGCCGCGCGACGCTCGGCATCGGTATCGATCGCGAGCGCCAGCGCCCCAAGCGGCCCTGCGCGCGTGCCGAGTCCCGGGGGTCCGATGTAGAGCTCGAGGCCGGAGTTGATTTCGGGGATGTCGAGGTAGCCGTTCAGGCTGGTTGCGAAGCACGTACGGATGCGAGGGAACAGATGCGGCCGAGCGTTGAGCACGCCCCCGCCCATCAGAATTCGCTGTGGGGCGACCGACACCACCAGAATGTGTGCGAGCTGTCCGAGCGCGTGCGCCACCGTATCCCATATCGGGCTGTCCTCGGGCAACGCCATCGCCGAGCCCCCGCTACGCGCCTCGATCGCGGGACCCGAAGCGAGACCCTCGACGCAGTCGCCGTGAAAGCGGCAAATGCCCGGCCAGTCGTCGCCAGGGCGGCGCACCACGCGCACGTGGCCCAGCTCCGAGTGGTGGCAGCCGAGGACCGGCCTGCCGCCGGCGATCATGCCCACACCGACGCCAGTACCCACAGTGATATAGGCATAATCCGTCAGTCCGCGCGCGCCACCCCAGCGCCCTTCCGCGATCGCCGCGCCGATCACGTCGGTCGTAAAGCCGACCGGCACCGCGAACCCGTTGGCGAAGAAGCGGGCCAGATCCACGCCGGTCCAGCGCTCTTTAGGTGTGGCGCCGATGCGCCCATAGGTGCGCGAACTGCGGCGCAGATCCAGCGGCCCGAACGAGGCCACGCCGATCGCGTCGATCTTGCCGATGCTGGTGTTCCAGCGCCCAAGCACCTCGGCAATCGCACTGAGGGTCGAGGCGGAATCGCGCGTGGGCAGTATCTGCTGCGCGCGAATATCATCCGGCCCGGTGCCCAGGATACAGACGCACTTGGTGCCTCCCATTTCGACACCGGCGAAGATGGCTGGCGGCATTACGCGAGTGTTCCCGTGGTCGCTCTAGCGTCCGGAGCCGACAATTCGGCCCGGCCACCAGTGCATCATAGGACTGCCGGCGCTGCGCGCGAAACTGACGCTGCTCGATCCTGCCGGAGCGCGCCGACCTGTCGCACGTAGCAGCTCCGTTTTCGTTGGCCACCACCGGCGCATTTTCGGTGAGCTTCTCCGAAGTGCGGCTGGTGCGGCGAGCTCCAAGGACCGCCTGCCGCTGAGGCGCCGAGCGCTTGCCGATTGATGGTTTGATCCGTATATTCTGACCCGCACAGGTCAGGAGATGGCATTCCTCCTCGAACCGCCTGTTGGCTGATGATGCCTGCATTTTTCTCTGAAGGAGGAAGCTGTGGGCATGGCAATACACCGACCGTCCGATTCCGGCGAACAGCACTTCGAGCAGCGCTGCGCGATCGCGCGCGCGATGTCTCGAGTGGCGGCATTTCCGAGTGAAGCGAGGCCGCCGCGATGACCACGACCTGGGCGCTTGCAGCCCTTTGGCTGGGCCTCGCTCTGGGGGCCACGCTGCTATCGATCTGGTTTCGCATCGCGACCGCCTTGTCAGAGATCGTCGTCGGCATCATCGCGCAGCTCGTCCTGGGCGCGCTCATCGGCGGCGCAGCCTTGGGCACCGGCGAAAGCTGGGTGCAGTTCCTCTCCGGCACGGGTGCCATCGTCCTGACATTCCTCGCCGGCGCGGAACTCGATCCCGTCGTCTTCAAGCAGAAGTGGCGACAGGCCGGCGCGGTCGGCCTGGTCAGCTTCTTTGGGCCGTTTCTGGGTTGTACCGCAGTCGCGTACTGGCTGCTGCACTGGGGGGTTCAAGCGAGCTGGCTGGCCGGCGTGGCGCTGTCCACGACTTCCGTCGCGGTCGTCTATGCCGTGATGCTCGAATTCGGGCTCAACGTGACCGACTTCGGCAAGACGATCCTCGCCGCCTGCTTCATCACGGATCTCGCCACGGTACTGGCGCTGGGATTCATCTTCTCTCCATTCGGCTACAAGACGCTGGTGTTCTTTGCCACCGGGGCCATCGTGTTTACCGTTCTGCCGTGGTTGACGCCGCGCTTCTTCAAGCGCTACGGCAACCGGCCGTCCGAGCTCGAAGCAAAGTACATCCTGCTGGTGCTGTTCGGCATGGGCGCCCTGGCTGGCTGGGCCGGTAGCGAGGCGGTGTTGCCGGCCTACGTCTTCGGCATGGTGCTGGCGGGTACCGTGGGCAAGAATCACGTGCTGGTAAGGCGTCTGCGCACGCTGACCTTCGGTCTGCTGACGCCGTTCTACTTCATTCGCGCCGGCTCGTTCGTGTCGCTGCCGGCAATTGCGGCAGCACCGTGGGCGTTCGTGCTGTTGCTGAGTGGCAAGGTAGCTACCAAGATCGCCGGTGTCTATCCGGTTTCGCGCGCCTACAAGTTGCCTCCGGGCGAAGCGATGTACACCACGCTGCTGATGTCCACCGGGCTCACCTTCGGCAGCATCGCCTCGCTGTTCGGCCTGAGCCATCACATCATTGATCAGGGACAATATTCACTGCTGATCGTGACCGTGATCGGCAGCGCCGTGGTGCCGACGCTCATTGCCAATGCGTTCTACCTGCCGCGCCATCTGTTGCGCGTCGGCAAGGACACCGGCGAATCCGAAGTCCTCGCGCCGATCGCGGAGCCCGATCGCCGGTGAGGGGGTGCAATGATCCGCAACATCCTCGTTGGCTACGACGGCTCGGAACCGGCCGGCAAGGCTTTTGACTATGGGCTCGATCTTGCCAGCAGGTACGCCGCTCAGCTGACCGTGCTGGCGGTGGCACGACCACCGGAATTCGGCGATGACGTCGAACTGGAAGCGGAACTGGAAAGCGCCGAAGAGCATTTTCGTGAACTGTTTGAGGGCATGAAGCAGCGCGCCGCCGCACGCGGTGTCGCGGTGCGCTTCGAAGTCCTGGTCGGCCACCCGGCCGAACGCATTGTCGAATTCGCCGAAAAAAACCGCGTCGATTTCATTGCACTGGGCAGTCGCGGCAGAAATCGGTTTCAGCGCTGGGCGCTGGGCTCGGTCTCCCAGCGGGTGACGGCGTACGCGCACTGCCCGGTTACCGTGATACGTTAAAACGCAGTCGGCCAGAACCGGCATTTCCAGGAGCTTCAACATGACGACACCCAAACGTGATTGGAAAGCGCACAGCCTGGATGGTGTGTTTCTGCGTTTTATCGTCCACGAAAACCGCAAGGTCAATGGTTTGATCATGCACGACTGGCTGCTGAAGAAGGCCCAGAAGCTGGGGATTCACGGCGGTTGCGCCTTTCACGGAATCGCCGGATTCGGTCGCCACGGAATCCTGCATGAGCAGAGCTTCTGGGAACTGGCCGGCGACTTGCCGGTGGAGATTCGCTTCGTTTGCAGTGAGGAGGAGGCCTACCGCCTGCTCGATGTCGTCGAAGAAGCCAGACTGTCGATGTTCTACGTGCTATCCCCGACACGCTACGGCATCGCCGGGGCGGACCGAGCCGAATGGGCGGGAGGCATGCCGCGCGCCAGGTGAGCGATGGCTTGCTCCGTGCACCGTCATGATCCGGGCGTGCGCCGGGTGATGAAGGCGCGGAATATGGCCTGCGCTTCCGCACTCATCAGCCGCTCGGCGAATACCCGGCCTTCCGCGTCGATGGCCGACAGCATCCGCCCGTGCTCGCGCATCAGCTTCTTGGTCGCCTGGACCGCCTGCGCCGGCTTGCCCGCGAGCGTCAGGGCCGCGGCGCGTGCGCGTGACGCGACCTGCCCGGCGGGCAGGGCGGCATTGGCCAGACCGCACTGGACCGCAGTGCGGCCATCGAGTGTTTCCCCGAGCGCGAACAGCGCGAACGCCCGCACGTGCCCGAGGCGCGCTGGCAGCAACAGGCTGGAGGCCGCCTCCGGCACCAGCGCCAGATCGACGAACGGCGTCGAAAAGCTCGCATCCTCGGCGACGTAGACAAGATCGCAATGCAGCAGCATCGTGGTGCCGATGCCGACCGCGCGCCCCCGGACGGCGGCGATCAGCGGCTTGCCGAACACCGCCAGCGCGCGCAGGAAGCGGAACACGTCCGAGCTCTCGAGCGCCTGTCCCGAGCCAGCCAGCGCGATAAAATCGCCGATGTCGTTGCCGGCGCAAAAATCAGCGCCGTCCGCATCCAGCAGCACCGCATGGACCGACGGCTCGGCACTTGCGAGTTCCAGCCCCGCGAGCAGCCCCTGGTACATCTGAGTTGTGAGCGCGTTCTTCTTCTCCGGCCGCGCCAGCGTCATCGCCAGCAGCCCGGGAGTCCGCTCGATCCGCACATGTTTCGAGGTGTCCATCGCACCAACCTTTGCCGCGAACGGCCCGTGGCATCGCTCTGTACCGGCCCCTGAGCCGCGGATGCTAGCGCGTACGTGGCGGCCCTGACATCCTGTCGCCCGCCACGGGCCATCCAAGGGACACCGACCATGACGACGCTATCGGGCAAGACGCTGTTCATCACCGGCGCCTCGCGCGGCATCGGACTTGCGATTGCAATGCGCGCCGCACGCGACGGCGCCAACGTCGCCATCGCCGCCAAGACCACGACACCACACCCGAAGCTGCCGGGAACCATCCACACGGCGGCCGAGCAGGTGCGCCAGGCGGGTGGCCAGGCACTGGCGCTCGAGTGCGACATTCGCTTCGAACAACAGATTGAATCGGCCGTGGCCCGAACCGTCGAGGCGTTTGGCGGCATCGACATCTGCGTCAACAACGCCAGTGCCATCAGCCTCACTCCGACGCTGCAGACCGATGCCAAGCGCTACGATCTGATGCATCAGATCAACGGGCGTGGCACCTTCCTGGTATCGCGCGCCTGCGTTCCGCACCTGCGGCGCGCGGCCAACCCCCACGTCCTGATGCTCTCGCCGCCATTGAATCTGGTACCCGCCTGGTTCGCGCCCTATCCGGCCTATGCGTTGTCCAAATACTCGATGAGCATCTACGCGATGGCGATGGCCGAGGAATTCCGCGCCGACGGTATCGCCTTCAATACCCTGTGGCCGCGCACGATCATCGCGACCGCGGCCGTGCGCAACCTGCTGGGCGGCGAGGTGGCCATCAGCCGCAGCCGCACGCCGGCGATCGTCGCCGACGCCGCGCACGCGATTCTGACCAGCAACAGCCGCGAGTTCACCGGCCGGCACTGCATCGACGAGCAGGTGCTGATCGGCGCCGGGATCACCGATTTCGATGGCTATCGGACCGAGCCAGGCACCGGCGCGCTCGCGACCGACCTGTTCGTGGCGTGAGCGACTGGGGCGCACAGACTGACATGGTCGCGAGCTCCGGAGCATCCGCATGAGCGGGCGCGATGCCGAGCGGCAACGGCTGCATGCCGTATTCCCGCCCGGCGAGGGCTGGAAGAAATGGGGCCCTTACCTGTCGGAGCGGCAATGGGGCACGGTACGCGAAGACTACAGCGCCGATGGCAGCGCCTGGGAGTATTTCCCGCACGAGCATGCGCGCAGTCGCGCCTATCGCTGGGGCGAAGATGGGCTGGCGGGAATCTGCGACGCGCAGCAGCGCCTGTGCCTCGGGCTCGCGTTGTGGAACCAGCGTGATCCGTTTCTCAAGGAGCGCCTGTTCGGCCTGACGAACGGCGAAGGCAACCACGGTGAGGACGTCAAGGAGCTGTACTACTACCTCGACGCGACACCCAGCCATTCCTATCTGAAGATGCTGTACAAGTATCCGCAGGCCGAATTCCCGTATGCGCGGCTCGCGCACGAGAATCGCCGGCGCGGCAGCGGCGCGCCGGAGTACGAACTGATCGACACCGGCGTG
Source organism: Steroidobacterales bacterium (assembly GCA_044440135.1). Lineage (GTDB taxonomy): Bacteria > Pseudomonadota > Gammaproteobacteria > Steroidobacterales > Steroidobacteraceae > FEN-1191. Next base: position 119,332 of record JBIODC010000001.1, read on the forward strand.
TTCGATGACAACCGGTACTTCGACGTCACGGTCGAATATGCGCAGGCGTCGCCGGATGACGTGCTGATGCGCGTGACCGTGGACAACCGCGGTGCGCAAGCCGCCCCGCTGCATCTGCTGCCGCAGCTCTGGTTCCGCAACACCTGGAGCTGGGCCGACAACGCGCCGCGGCCGAGCCTGAAGCACGACACTGCGGGCATCATCGCCGCGCGCCACGCCGAGCTGGGAACCTACCGCCTGCACTGGGACGACGTGCGCGCTGCGGCACTGTTTTGCGACAACGACTCCAATCCGGTCAGGCTCTGGAATGACGCCACCCGCCGTGGCTACTGGAAGGATGCCTTCCACGAGCGTGTCGTGAATGCACGCGAGGAGGCGGTCAATCCGCAAGCCGAGGGCACCAAGGCCGCGGTCTGGTCGCGCCGCCAGGTGCCGGCAGCAGGCCGTGTACGGCTGCGCCTGCGGCTGCGTCGCCAGGATGCAGCGCCTGCCGATGCCGGTGCGGCGGCGTTCGAGGATTTCGACGCGACGTTTGCCGAACGCATCCGCGAGGCCGACCAGTTCTACGGGCATCTGCAGCGGCACATGGATTGCGAGGATTCGCGCAGCGTGCAGCGCCAGGCCTACGCCGGCATGATCTGGAGCAAGCAGTTCTTCCATCTGGATATTCCGCAATGGCTGCGCGGCGATTCCACCCAGCCGGAGCCGCCGCGCGAGCGCCGCCGTGGCCGCAATCACCAATGGATGCATCTCAACAATGCCGACATCGTCTCGATGCCGGACAAGTGGGAGTATCCCTGGTACGCGGCCTGGGATCTGGCGTTCCACTGTCTTCCCCTCGCGGACCTGGATCCGGAGTTCGCCAAGGAGCAGCTGCTGCTGCTCACGCGCGAATGGTACATGCACCCCAATGGCCAGATTCCCGCCTACGAGTGGGCCTTCGGCGATGTGAATCCTCCGGTGCATGCGTGGGCGAGCTGGCGGGTATTTCAGATCGACCGCAAGCAGCGCGGCGATTGCGGCGATCTGGAATTTCTCGAGCGTGTGTTTCACAAGCTGATGCTGAATTTCACCTGGTGGGTCAACCGCAAGGATGCCGAGGGTCGCAACGTCTTCCAGGGCGGGTTTCTCGGCCTGGACAACATCGGCGTGTTCGATCGCAGTCGCGAGCTGCCCACCGGCGGCCACATCGATCAGTCCGACGGCACCAGCTGGATGGCGATGTACGCGCTGAATCTGATGCGCATCGCGCTCGAGCTGGCGCAGAACAATCGGGTGTACGAGGACATCGCGACCAAGTTCCTGGAGCACTTCCTGCACGTCGCCGAAGCGATGAACCACATCGGCAGCGACGACGGCAGCAGCGCCGGCGTCGGTCTCTGGGATGAGCAGGACCAGTTCTACTATGACGTGCTGCACCTGCCCGACGGCAGCATTCAGCCGCTGAAGGTGCGCTCGATGGTGGGCCTGATTCCGCTGTTCGCCGTGGAGACGCTGGAACCGGAGCTGCTCGATCGCCTGCCGGACTTCAAACGCCGCCTGGAATGGTTTCTGAACTACCGCCCGGATCTTGCGGCGCTGGTGTCGCACTGGAACGAGGAAGGCCGTGGCCATCGGCGCCTGCTGTCACTGCTGCGCGGCCACCGCATGAAGCTCATCCTGAAGCGCATGCTCGACGAGAGCGAGTTTCTGTCCCCCTACGGGATACGCGCGCTCTCGCGTGTGCACGCCGACTCGCCCTACATCTATCGCCATCAGGGCATGGAGCTGGCGGTCAGCTACCAGCCCGCGGAATCGGACAGCGCTCTGTTCGGCGGCAATTCCAACTGGCGCGGACCGATCTGGTTCCCGGTCAATTTTCTGATCATCGAATCGCTGCAGAGATTTCATCACTACTACGGCGATGATTTCAGGATCGAATGCCCGACCGGATCGGGTCGCTTCATGAGCATTCGGGAGGTCGCCAACGAGCTGGCGCGCCGGCTGACGCGCATCTTCCTGCGCGGTGAGCGCGGCTTGCGCCCGGTGCATGCACAGCATCCGCGTGTGCAGCAGGATCCGCACTTTCGTGATCTGCTGCTGTTCTACGAGTATTTCGATGGCGACAACGGTCGCGGTGTCGGCGCGTCGCATCAGACCGGCTGGACGGGCCTGGTCGCGCGGCTGCTGATGCCGCGCTACACGGCGGCGCGGATCGAGTGAAGGAGCTGTCTAGCCACCGCGCAATCTGCGCCTGCGCGTAGCGGTCGACCCTGGGTCAGGAACCTCGCCGACGGCCGGCCTGGAAATCAGCACACAAAGTGGGGGCAGGCTCTGACGTGCGCAGTCAGGGCCCGGGTCCGGCGACAATGCCGCTGCCCGCCCTGGAGCGAGTCCGCGTGAGTCCGCCGCGCGCTGCGTCCGCCGGGCCCAGGAACGCGACGACTGCGCCACCGCCCTGGCTGTGCTCGGCCGCCACCTTCAGAGCGACCAGCGTCGGCACCGCGATCACGATGCCCGCGATTCCCCACATCCAGCCGCCGAACCACACCGCCAGAAAGACCAGCAGTGGATTCAGTTCCAGCCGGCGGCCCACCAGCAACGGCTGCACCACCTGGCCCTCGATCACCGCCAGGCCCAGATAGGTGGCAGGCACCGCGATGATCTTCCCGACGCCATCGAAACTCACCAGTGCCACCACCGCCAGGACCACCAGCGTGGTCGCTCCACCCACATAGGGTATGAAGTTCAGCAGCGCCGCCATCGTGCCCCAGAGAAACGGATTCGGTACGCCCAGCAGCATCATGCTCACTCCGGTGGCGATCCCGAGACCCAGATTGATCAGCGCGAGGGTACCGTAGTAGCGTCCAAGCTCATTGCGGATCGCATCGATCACGCGCAGCACCTGCACCGCCTGCACATGGTCCGCGAGCGAGGCCGCCATGCGTGCGAGCATCGGCGGCCCGCCGGACAGTAGAAACAAGCTCAGGATCACGACGGTAGCGGTACTCACCAGTCCCGAGCGCGTCAAGTTGAGCACCTCGATGGCGCTGACCGAGCTGGCCGCCGCCGGCCCTGCGGCAGGGGCGTCCGCATGCTGCGCGCCGCCGCTGGGATTCCCGATCGCGCCGGCGCGGTCGCCGAGCGCTTCAATCTGGTTCAGCACCAGCGCGGCCGGATGGACCTTGCGTTCGATCACCCGCAGCGTGTGCGGCAGATTGGCAAACCACTGCCGCGCCGGCTCGGCCACCGCATTGAAGATGACGCCGATGATTACCAGCAGCACGAACAACAGCAGACAGGCGCCAATGGCGCGCGGCAATCCTCGTCGGCGCAGCATTTCCACCGTACCCGACAGTACCGTTGCGAACAGCAATGCGAGCGCGACCGGCACGAACACCTCGTGCGCCAGGTACAGCACGGTACCCACTGCGCAGATCGCCAGAACGATCAGGGCAGGTGTCGGGCGTCTGGATTGGACGCCCTCGGGCCGCGCCGATCGAACCGGCGGGTGATCGGGTTTCATGCTTGATCTATCCTTTCCGCGGCGATAGGTTGCGGCGCGGCACCCGGCAATGGCCTTCAGTTACCGTCCCTGAAAACTTCGATCCCTGAAATCTTGCGCGAACTTAGACAGCCGAACCCAGCCGACAGTGTACCCGCATGCACCCATGCGGCGTGTGCGCTTGCGCACCAATGATTGCCCGGCCACGGCGCCGTCAGCGTGTAGGACGACCCTTACGCGCGCGCCGGCGCTGCGACAGGACATGCGTGAGTTCGGCGCCGAAGAAGAAGATCTGCGATGAGTAGTAGACCCAGACCACCACCACGACCAGCGATCCGGCTTCGCCGTACGCCGATCCAATGCCGGCCTTGCCCAGATACAGGCCGATCAGGGATTTTCCGAGACTGAACAGCGCAGCGGTCAGCAGGCCGCCCATCCACGAGTATCGCCAGTCGGTCGGCGCATCCGGAATATATTGGAAGATCAGGGCAAACAGGGCGGATGTGCCGGCCACGGACAGCAGAAAATCGAGCCCGTGCAGTATCCATTCCGGCAGCGGCAGCGCGCCGCCCATGAATTTTCCGACAGCCGCCAACGCCGCGCTCAGCAGCAGCGATACCAGCAACAGCAAGCCTATGGCCAGAACGAGTCCGAGCGAAAAGAAGCGTTGTCGGATCAACGCGAGGATGCCACCGGCACTGAAAGTGTCAACCTCCCAGATCTTATTCAGCGCGGATTGCAGCTCGGAGAATATCTGCGAAGCGCCGAACAGCAGCGTCATCAGGCCAAGCGCCGAGGCGATCGAGGTGGCACGCACGCTTTGCGCGTGGACGATCATGCTCTGCACCGCGGTGGCGCCGGCGGGCCCGAGCAGGTCCTGAAACTGCAGCAGCACCTGTTCCTGCGCCGCGGCCGTTCCGATGACCGATCCGGCCAGCGCGATCGTCAGAATCACCAGCGGAGCCAGCGACAGGACCGCGTAGAACGCCAAGGATGCCCCCAATCGGGCGGCCTCGTGTCGGTTGCATTCGAGCACGGTCTGGCGCAGCAGTCCCCAGACCGACTTCAGGTTCACCCAGCCTGTTGCCTCGCCCCGCGGCGACGCGCGGCTGCGCGCAACCGGGGTGGTATGCGATACGCCCATCGCCAAAGCCTATTGGATGCAGCTGAACCACGCAGTCCTCCTCCGGCCCCTGCCATCGTCAGACGGGCGTTCGTAGTGGGGAGTCCGGATGGCCGACAGCGCGCCGCTCCAGGCGCGACCGTCCGTCGCCGGCCCCGGTTGTTCCGTGTGTGGGTGTAGGACCGTCAATACAGATGATCGCGGCCTTATGACCCGCCGCACTCGCCGCCGTCAGACAGGACTGCGCGCACGCGCAGGCGACACTTCGATGGTTTTCCGCCACTGCAGGAGCCCGTCGAATGGAGACGCCCACGCCACAGCCGCCACACGACCCGACCCCTGCGCCGAATGGCGATCCGCCGCCGCGACCCGTGCCCGGAGTTTCGCCGACTGAAGCAGCCGCCATGTTAGCGACGATCCTTCCGTCTCCGGCCCTCCGACAGCGCCTTCAGACTTACGCTTACAACATCGCGACGGCAGACGACTGACGATCGCTCTGTGGGCCTGGACCTCCGGCCCGCCACACCTTTTGTCACGACGATCGTGAGGAGAAACTTCCGATGGCGAATCCAATCGCGAAACAACCGGCGCAGCCGGCGCAGAGAGCTCCAGCGCCAATTTCCGATGTGGCGACCTTGCGGCAACGCGCCCGCGCGCATATCGAAGACGGGGCGGTGACCTCGAGCTATCCAAAGGACCGGGAGGCGATCATTCAACTGCTCAACGAGGCCCTGGCCACCGAGCTGGTATGCGTGCTGCGCTACAAACGTCACTACTACGCCACCAAGGGGATTCGCGCCAAAGTGGCTGCGGCGGAGTTTCTCGAGCATGCGCAGGACGAACAGCAGCACGCCGACCAGATCGCGCAGCGGATCGTACAGCTGGGAGCCAATCCGGACCTGAATCCCTCCACACTCGCCTCACGCAGCCACGCCGAGTATGACGAGAGCACCGATCTGGCAGGCATGCTGAAGGCGAATCTGATCGCCGAGCGCGTCGCCATCGAAAGCTACCGGGAAATGATCGCGTATGTCGGCGAGCGGGACCCGACCACGCACCGCATGCTCAAGGAGATCCTGGCCAAGGAAGAGGAGCATGCCGAAGACATTGCCGATCTGCTCGATGACGGCAAGTCCGCCTAGCCGTTGCGACCGTCGGGTGCGTTGCGGTCGGCGCTGCCGTGCGGCGCGGACGCGGCACTACGGCAGTTGCGCCGGCGTTGGTTGCAAAGGCGTGGGCTGCGACGGCATTGATTGCGAGCCCGGGTCCGCAGCGGGCGCCGCGGCGATGACATCGTGAACAAAACGCAGCTTCTCGATCGCAGGGGCTGACAGCACAAACGGATACGCGTCGGGCAACCCCATGCCGCGATTCAGATTATTGAGCACATAGGTGACGGGAAACCAATCGGCAATCAGCTGATCGAACTCGACCGTGCGATCGGCCGTCTGCAGGACGATATGCTCGAGCGCGGGCTCGTTGTCATGTCGCGGCCGCAGCGACAGGCCACAGGCGGCCGCCGTCTCGAGCGTATCCGTGATGTGCAGGTAATGGGCCCAGGTTTCCGCCCAGTCTTCCCACGGGTGGGTAGCCGCGTAGGCGCTTACGAAGCGCTCCTGCCAATCGGGCGGCGGACCGCCGTTGCCGTAATGTTCCTTGAGGGCCTGCGCATAGTCGATGCGCTCATCGCCAAACAACGCGCGGAAAGCGTCGAGCTGCGAACTGTCGCGGATCAATCGATCCCAGTAGTAATGCCCGATCTCGTGACGAAAGTGGCCCAGCAGGGTGCGGTATGGCTCGTGCAGCTGCACCCGGCGCCGCTCACGTTCGGAGTCGTCTGCCTCGGCAATATTGACCGTGATCAGGCCCGCGTCATGACCTGTGAGGGCCGGCTTGTCGTCCGGCGTGTCTTCGTCGGAACAGAACTGAAACGCCAGTCCGTTGTCGGGATCCACAGCTTTGCTCTTTACCGGCAGACCCAGCTGCGCAAGACCGTACATGAGGCGGCGCTTTGGAGCTTCGAGCCGCTGCCAGCGCTCGACGGAGCCGGGTCGGCTGAGATTCGGGATGATCTGGGTGAGCCGACACGATGCACACAGTGGATTGGAATCGCCAATCGGGATCGCCCAGTTACAGATGCCCGGCTGATTGTAATTCTGGCACAGCCGGTAGGCTCGGCCGCTGGCCTGCGACCAGGGCGACGTCCAGGTGCCGTCCGCTGCCGGGTCCAGCGACGCCATGGCCTTGAGATCCGGCAGGTACGCCAACAGGCGATGGCACCGGGTGCACTGTGTGTTCTCGAAGAACGCTATGTTCTGGCAGTGATCGCAGTGAAATGCTTTCATGATAGGCGCGCATCGGCCGGCATCTTCAGTTGCGCCGGCAGTGTGCCCCATTCTCCGGAGAGCCTGATAGAGATGAGCACGAGCGCTGGCAGTAAGGCGGCTCCGACAGCCGGCCGCCCTGCTGCCCACTGCGATTCCAATCCGCCGCCGCAACGGTTCGCAATCGGGCGAGATTCTGTTGCCGCGCTTCCCGAAACGCGGCCAGACCCGCGGCTAACGAGCGTGACCGGATTCTCCCGCACCCTCGCTGGTAAATTTTCTCATAGATTTCAGTCGGATCCGGTCTCTTAGCGTCTGGTCCTGCAAGCTCTGCGCCGTAGCACTATCATTCGGCGGTGTCGGCGACAATCGCCAGCCTCAAGGGCCGATCCTGCGCGGGCCTGCTGCTCATGGCCTTCTATTGCAGCGGTCTGGACGCGGCGATCGAGCCGCAGGCCGCGCCGCCGCCCGATCAACAGCCGGACCAGTTGACCGAAGTCGTCGTGCAGGCAGCCGAGCCGCGATTCGTCGCGCCGACTCGCCGGGATCGCATCGGGCGCATCTGGACACCGGTCTACATCAACGACAAGGGGCCATTCCGCCTGGTGCTCGATTCCGGCGCCAATCATTCCGGAATCAACACGCATGTTGCGGAAGCGCTCGGGCTGCCCTTGAACCAGTCGCGGCAGGTCATGCTGCGAGGCGTGACGGGTTCGGCGTCAGTGCCGACGGTACGCATCGACAACCTGACCGTTGGCGACATGACGTTCGGAACCACCGAGCTGCCGATCGTGACTGATGCGCTCGGGGGCGCCGACGGCATCCTGGGCACCGACGGCATGTCCGGCCGGCGCATCATGGTGGACTTTCGTAACGACCTGATCAGCATTACGCGTTCACACAACGCGCGCGCTGAAGTGGGCTTTCGAACCATTCCGTTTCAACTGGTACGAGGCAATCTGCTGGCGGTCGATGCGACGGTGGGCGGCATCCGCACCAAGGCCATCATCGACACGGGCGGACAGGTGACGATTGCCAATCTGGCGTTGCGCCAGGCGCTGGAGGCGCGATCGTCTCGCCTCAAGAGCCGCCCGGACACGATCATGGGCGTGACGACCGAGGTTCAGCGCGGCGACTCCGCCCGCACTCCGCCGCTTCTGATCGGCGCTTCCGATCAGGGCGGCATCGTCGAAATCCGCTACAGCGACGTCACTTTTGGTGACATGCATATCTTCGAACACTGGCATCTGACCAACGAGCCGGTGATGCTGATCGGAATGGACGCGTTGGGATTGCTGGACACGCTGATCATCGACTACAAGCGGCACGAGCTGCAGATACGGATGCGCAACGACGAGCCATGAAGGTGCCGGCTATACTGCCGCCATGATACGGGTGATCGTCGTCGCGACCGCGTTAATGCTTGCGCCCCCGGTGCGCGCCCAGGAACCGGCGCAAGACATGACGGTGGACCACAGGATCGCGGCTGCCCTGAAGGACATTTCGTCCGCGCGTATCCGTACCAACATCGAAAAGCTCGTGAGTTTCGGGACGCGATCCACGCTCTCGGCGCAGGATCCGGCCGCGATTGTCGCCGGGCGCGGCATTGGCGCAGCGCGCGAATGGATCAGGTCGGAGTTCGAACGCTACTCGCAGGCCTGCGGCGGATGTCTCGAGGTCAGGACCGACACCTTTACCGAGCAGCCCGCCGAGCGCATTCCGCAGCCCACTGACATCAGCAATGTGTATGCGGTGCTGAGGGGGTCCGATCCGGAGGCGGCAAAGCGCATTGTCCTGGTCACTGGCCACTACGATTCGCGCAACAGCGACGTGCTCGACGCCGACGGCGATGCGCCCGGTGCCAACGACGACGCCAGCGGCACGGCGGTGAGCCTGGAATGCGCGCGCGTGCTCAGCAGATTGAAGTTTCCGGCAACCGTCATCTTCCTGACCGTGGCCGGCGAAGAGCAGGGGCTGTACGGCAGCGAGCACTTTGCGCAAACGGCCAGGCAGCAGGATTGGAACATCGACGCGGTGCTCAACAATGACATCGTGGGCGGCAACAAGGACCCGCGCCAAAACCCCGGCATCGTGCGGGTGTTTTCGGAAGGGCTGCCGGTAGCCGCCGACGAACAGCAACTCAAGCAGATCCGCTCGATCGGCGGCGAGAGCGACTCCGCGTCGCGTGAGCTGGCCCGTTACGTGGCAGAAACCGCCGCCCGGTATCAGACCGGCGTCAGGCCGCAGCTGATCTTCCGGCTGGACCGATACCTGCGCGGGGGCGATCACTATTCGTTCAATCAGCAGGGGTTCGCGGCGGTACGCCTGACCGAGTATCGGGAGGACTTCAATCACCAGCATCAGAATGTGCGCCGCCAGAACGACGTCGAGTTCGGAGATCTGCCGAAATTCGTGGACTTCGACTACGTAGCCAGGGTCGCGCGCCTGAATGCCGCGACCTTGGCTTCGCTCGCGTCGGCGCCAGCGACGCCCTCGCATGTGAGACTCGCCACCACCAGCCTGAAAAACGATTCGACGCTGGCGTGGGAGCCCTCCCGGGGCGCCAGTGCCTACGAGATCCTGTGGCGGGCTACCAGCAGCCCCGAATGGGAACACGCGAAAAACGTCGGCAACACCACGACGGCCACGCTGGCAATTTCAAAGGACAACGTGATATTCGCAGTGCGGGCGCTCGACCGGTACGCTCACCGGAGCGTGGCGGCCGTGCCGGCGCCGGAACGATGAAGGGCTCGCCCCGGGCTACCGGCCTTCCTCGGACCGATTGTCGGGTTTGACGACCTGAAGGATACCGGAGCCGCATGAATTCGATCGCCGCCGAAGCGCAGATCGCATCAGCGCAGCCTTCCGCGACCGAGCTGGAAGTGCGCCGAATTGGCGAACTGGCGAACCGCGGGCGCCACGCCGAGGCGCTCGGCGCCGCCGAAACGCTCGCTGTCCAGGTGCCCGAGAACCGCGACGTGCTGCTGCTGATCGCCTTGTGTCAGCGCCATTGCAACCGCGTTCCGGAGGCGCTGGCCACGCTGACGCGCCTCGAGCAGCTGCACCCGCGCTTCAGTCGCCTGTATCAGGAGCGCGGCTCGTGCTACGTCGTCATGCGCGATGCGCCGCGGGCGATCGATGCCTTCCTGCATGGCGTGAACATCAATCCGGCACTGCCCGCGAGCTGGTCGATGCTCGAGGGCCTGTACCGCATGTCGGGCCAGGCCGAGAACGCTGCGATGGCCGCGGCGCACGTTGCCACCCTGAGGCATCTGCCCGCCGAGATTGTCCAAGCGACATCGTTGTTCTCCGACGGGGAGCTGTTGCCCGCGGAGAACATCGTGCGTGCCTATCTTCTGCGGCACGGCAACCATATCGAGGCCATGCGCCTGCTCGCCAGGATCGGCATGGCCCGCGAGGTGCTGGACGACGCCGAGCTGCTGCTCGAGGCGGTGCTGACACTCGCGCCGGACTACCGCGCCGCACGCCATGATTACGCGCTGGTGCTGGTTGAGCGCCACAAGTACCTGCAGGCACGTGAGCAGCTCGAGAAGCTGTTGCAGCTCGAACCCGAAAATCGCCATTACCGGACGCTCTACGCGACCGCATGCGTCGGCCTCGGTGAGCACGAGAAGGCGATTGCGCTGTACCGCGAGCTGCTGGCCGGTGCGCCGGCGGCGCCGGATCTGCATCTGTCGATCGCGCATTCGCTCAAGACCATCGGCCGGCGCGACGAGGCGGTCGAGGCGTACCGCGCCGCTGCCGCCACCCGGCCGAATTACGGCGACGCCTACTGGAGTCTCGCGAACCTCAAGACTTATCGCTTCCTCGACCAGGAAATCGCGCGCATGCGCGCCGAGGAGGCCGCGCCCGGGACGCCGCTCGTCGATCGCTATCACCTGTGTTTTGCGCTCGGCAAGGCGTACGAGGATCGGGCCGAGTACGCGCGGTCCTGGCACTACTATGAGCGCGGCAATGCACTGAAGCGCGGCGAAAGCCGCTACCGACCGGAGATCATCGAGAGCAACACCCGGCTGCAGATCGCAACCTGCACGCGCGAATTCCTTGCCGCGCGGACCGGGGTCGGCGCGCCGGATCCCGATCCAATCTTCATCGTGGGTCTGCCCCGCTCCGGCTCGACGCTGCTCGAGCAGATCCTCGCCTCGCATTCGGGAGTCGAGGGCACGCAGGAACTGTCCGACGTTCAGCGCATCGTGCTCGAGCTTCAGGGGCGCGAGCCCAACCTCGACAACCCGCGCTACCCGGGCGTGCTAGTGGGCATGAAGCCCGGGGATTTCCACAGGCTCGGCGAGAAATACCTGCATGACACGCGCGTCTATCGGACCGGCAAGCCGTACTTCATCGACAAGATGCCGAATAACTTCCGGCACATCGGCCTCATCCACCTGATGCTGCCGAACGCGAGGATCATCGATGCGCGGCGCGAACCCATGGCCTGCTGCTTCAGCAATCTGAAGCAGCTGTTTGCCAACGGACAGGAATTCACCTACAGCGTCGAGGACATCGCGCGCTATTACCGCACCTACCTGGAGCTGATGCAGCACTGGGATGAGGTGCTGCCCGGACGCGTGCTTCGGCTGTGGCACGAGGACGTGGTCGAGGACCTTGAAGGCAGCGTACGCCGTCTGCTCGATTTCTGCGGCCTGGAGTTCGAACCTGCCTGCGTCGAGTTCTACAAGACCGAGCGCAGCATCCGCACCGCCAGCTCGGAGCAGGTTCGCCAACCGATCTTCCGCGAGGGCCTCGACCAATGGCGGCACTACGAGCCCTGGCTCGGTCCGCTCAAGGACGCGCTCGGCGATGCGCTGCTGCGCTACCGCGGCTAGATCGAAGTCGTAACGCGCGTTGGCAAGGCCGCCCTCGCTCAGGTCATGCCGCGGGCCGCGTCGCCTCCCGGGCCGCGCGCTCGAGCGCGGGCACGAGGGCTCATGCCGCTACTCCATCCAAAAGGCTTGCGATCAGTTCCTCACCGACGGCAAAACCGGTGGAGGCACCGGCGCTACTGGTGACGATTGCCAGCCGAACCGACGGTTGCGGGGCATCGATCAGCACCGGTCGATCGGTGGCGGATGCGTAGGTGCCGATCCAGCGCTCGACCGTCGGCGGCGGCTCGATTCCAAGCGCCGCGCGAAACTCATCGAGAATGAGAGCGTCGACCTCTTCATGCGCGAACGGGTCAGGGGTGGGCGCGTAGTGATGACTGTCCCCGACGACGAGGCTGCCGTCGGCACTTTGCACCACGATCAGGTGCACGCCGTGCTTCAGATGCTCCGCCTGCTCGACGGCGAGACGCCCCTTGAGCGGTGCAGCCGCTGGCAGATCCGCAAAACCCAGGTAGCGTCCGAGGCCCAGGTCGGACATCAGCGCACCGGGCAGTTTGAACCCGGGATCGGCCAGACGCAGCATCTGCAGCTTGCAACGGGTCAGCGGATAGGCGGCGAGTCGTTCCGGATACAGGCCGTTGAAGTCGTCCCCGGGACATACGGCTACCCGGTCCGCGCGCAGCGTACCGCGCGACGTGTGCACCGCGGGCGTGTCGATGGCCCGGACGACGGTGTTGCGCATGAACGTGACGCCGTGCCGGCTGGCGAGCCATGCCGCAAGACGCGGAATCGCCTCGCGCGACTCGACGCGCAGTTCGATCGTGCTCTCGAGCACCGCCGCCATTGCCGGCGCAGCCAGCGACGGGCACCGACGGCGCGCCGCCGCCGGGCTGAGCAGGCGGCAATCCGCCGCCATCTCGGTCGCCATGAACGACTCGAGTACGTCCACGGACTCCGGGCGACGCACGATCATCCACAGACCGCTGTGAACGACCGGAATGCCGGCGGCGTCGGCCACTTCGCGCCACACCTCGCGGCTGCGCCGCGCCCGCGCCCACATCGATCGTCGTTCCTGACCGGTCACCGTGATGAAACCGAAGTTGCGCACCGAGGCGCCATTCGCCTGGGCATCCCGGTCGATCACGACGATCCGCAACCCGCGCCGGGCAGCGGCCAGGGCCGTCGCGAGCCCGACGATGCCGGCACCGACGACCGCAAGATCAAATCGCTCGGACAACTGGCTACGCATCATGAAATCACGTCAGTACCGGATCGGCCGGCAGTATACGGAAGCCGGATCGACGCGTGCTATCACGACAGGCACCGGACCTTCGGCCATGTCAGCCGGCGCGTGCGCTCCCCTGATGATTGGCGCGCGCCAGCCATTCGGGATTGATCTCCACGCCCCAGCCCGGTGCGGACGGAATCGTCACGTGGCCGTCGCGGATGGCGAACGGATCGCCGAGGAACAGGCCGTCCTGCCAGGGATAGTAATCCGGCCCCTCGATCGAGAACTCGAGGTACTTTCCCGGATTCGCAATCGCGCCCAGAAGGTGCATCGTGCAAATCGTGACGAGCGACAGGTTGGCACTGTGCGGCGTGCAGGGAAGGCCGGCATTCGCCGCCATCGCCGCGACCGTGAGCGTGCGACTCAGCCCGCCCATGTACATGACGTCGGGCTGCACGATGTCGACCGTGCGCGTGTCGATCATACGGCGCCAGGTCGCCAGGTCCCAGTCCTGCTCGCCGCCGGTCACGTCGAGATCCAGCGCGTCGGTCACCGATTTCGTCTGCTCGAGTTCCCAGTAAGGACACGGCTCCTCGAAATGCCCCACCCCTTCGGACTCGAGCAGTCGGCCGACCTCGATCGCGCGCCGCGGCGAGTAGCCGCTGTTGGCATCGACCAGCTTCGCGATGCCGTCGCCGAGCGCGCGCGCGACCCTCGGCACGATCGCCTCGGTGCGGCCGGGCCACTGGTCGACGTCGCGACCGCACTCGGCGGCAACGCGCCACTTGAAAGCATCGAATCCCTTCGCATCGCGCAGCCGGACCAGACGCTCGGCTTCGGCCGCGGGCGTGATATCGCGTTTCATCGACGAAGCATAGGCGCGCAACGGCCGCGCTCGCCCGCCGAGCAGTTCCACGACCGGCTTGCCCGCAATGCGTCCCCGCAGGTCCCACATGGCCGTGTCCAGACCGGCGAGCGCGCGGCAGCGATAGCTGCCGGGATACTTGTGCTCGCGCTCCTCGATCAGGCGCACCAAGGCGTCGATGTCGGCAGCGTCTGCACCCAATGCCCACGGTGCGATCTGACGGTGGAAGATCGTCGCGGTGATGTCGGCGTTGTAGGTGGAAGTCTGTCCCCAACCCACATCGCCGGTATCGCTCGTGAGCCGCACGAAGCAGACGAACTCGTTGGCGAAGGTTTCCAGACTGTGGATCTTCATTCCCGCGTGGGCCGAGCCAGCCGGTCGATGAGCGCGCGGTAATGCCCGAAATCCGGAGTCCGCAGTCCCGGGATCTTGCCCTGATCGTCCCATTGCCGCACCCGCACCGCTTCGCGGTGCTGCGGTTCAGCCTCGAACGCCGCGATCTCGGCGCTGGACATCGGGCCGCCCTGCAGCTTCAGCGTCACCACCGACGCCGGGCTCAGCTTGCCAAAATAGGCCGGATCGGTCGCGCACAGGTAGCGCTTCGCGGGCACGTGCAGGCGCACCGGCTCACTGACCTCGGGACCGAAGCGCGCCGACAGCCATCGGCTGCCGGTCAGTTCGTGATGCGCGTCAGTCTTCCAGTCAGCGATGTCTTCCGCTGCCGCTTCGATCAGATGACCGACGTCGTGCAGCAGTGCCGCGATGATCAGGGCATCGGATGCACCGCTGGCTTGCGCAAAATACGCGGCCTGCAGGCCGTGCTCGGTCATGCTCACCGCCTCGCCAAAATAGGCGGCAGAGCCGCCCTTGCCGTAGATCGAAAACAGCTCGTCACTGGTCGTCATCGCCACGCTCCGGGGTACATCGATCGCTGCAGGCACCTGACCGCCGCTTACCGTCATGGCATCCGACTCGCCCGGGCAGCCGCCCTGGCCTCCAGGCCATACAGGCGGCCGGCGCCGATCGCGGCGACGAAACTGATCACCGCCAGTGCCAGAAAGACGCCCTTCCAGCCGAACGCGATCGACACGCGCGCGACCGTGACACCCCCGAGCACCGAGCCGAGATAGCCGACGCCGTCGATGATACCGGACGACAGTGCAGCGCCCTGTTTGCCGCCGAAGTCAATCGCCAGCGCGCCCCCGAGGTACGAGTATGGCCCCAGCAGGCATAACGCCGTGGTACCGATTGCGGCGAGCGGCAGCAGTGGACCGGTGGCGCTCGGCCGCAGCAACGCCAGCGTCAGCAGCGCGACGGCGGTGGCCAGCAGGCCGATCGCCATCACCGCCGGCCGGCTGTTGGCGCCCAGGCGATCGCTCAACCAGCCGGTGGCGATGACGGACACGGCACCAACGCCGGGAAACACCGCGCTGGCACTGGCCGCGCCGCTCATGCTGTAACCGAAGTAATCGCGTAGGTACACCGGTGTCCATGTATTGAACGTCTCGCGCACGATCGTACAGCCGAGCGACAGCAGGCACACGAGCAGAAACGCCCGGCTCCTGAACAGCGGCAACACCAGCGCTGCCACGCTCGCCGGTCTTGCGGCGGAATCGCCATAGAGATTCTGCGGATGCGGCGTCGCCTCGGCATAGCCCAGCTCGGTGCGCGACTCGCGCAACAGCACGATGTTGGCGATCAGAAAAAAGCCTGCGACCGCCGCGGCCAGGTAGAACAGAGCGCGCCATCCATAGCCCTCGTGGATCAGCGCACCCATCCACTGGCGAGCCGCGGCATCACCGATCAGGTAGCTGACACTCAGGATACCGACGATGGTGCCATGCGAGGTGAAGTCGAACCACTTGGAGGACACCTTGATGAGTCCGGCCCAGGCAATCGACTGCGTCAGGCGGTTGCCCAACCACGCGATTGTAAACACCGGCAGCGCCCCGCCCAGCGTGAACAGCACGGTGAACACGGTGGCACCGCCGAGGCCAATCAGGAAATTCGGCCGGCCGCCCCAGAAATCGCCAAGACCGGTGAGGAACAACTTGCCGATCGCGTAGGCGAACACGCCCAGCGAGGCGATCTGGCCGATGTGCACCAGCGCATCGGCGTGACTGACCCCACGGCGGCCGAGTTCATCGATCAGCAGCGGTGCCGCCACGGATAAGTCGGCGCGGCAGAAGTAGCACGCAGCGTAACCGCCGAACAGCAGCATGACGGTGAGTACCTGACGCGATCTGAGCCGCCGCGCGCTGCGGTGACTGAGCTCGTCACCGCCCGGACCGCCCCTCGCGCTCCTCGCGCTCCTCGCGCCGCTTATCCCATCGCTCATTGGTGGAATCTACCATGTCGATCCAGCGTTCATGGTTTACGGTGTACTGAAATTCCTTTCTGCGCCCCGTCGTCGGTGCGCCTTGACTGCCGGTCTTGATTCGTAGCTGTGCCACTTCAGATCGCGACGCGGCGTCGGCCTGCAGCCAATCGACGTTGGCAACGCCGACGACCTCGGCGCGTGTCTGACCCTCAGCCAGCATAGGTGCGGAGATGTCGAGCGCCGCCAAGCGGCCGGTGGGGCCGACGGCGCGGGCAAGCTCCAGCGTGGACGCGCCGCAGCCGCAGCCAACGTCCAGCACCCGCTCGCCGACGCGCGGCGCCGCGAGGGCGAGCAACGCCTCGGTCACCGGCGCCAAGCTGATGTCGGTGTGCTTCTGCCTCGCCACCCAGGTGTGGTCGCCCTGCCCGTTCCAGAAGGCAAGCTGATCGGCGTTGAATTGCTCGGCGTCGGCCATGCGCGTAGTCCTAGGTGGGTCGCGCGGAGGTTGCAGCACTCGGAAACAGGTGGCAAACGGCACTCGACCGACGCGCACTCCCCAGCGCGGAGGCGCACGGACAGACGCCTAAATCTCTGGCCGCCACACGCGGTCACACAAGCGTGGTCGAAGTTCTCGACGAAGCTTTGGATCATTTAATTCAATCGCTTGGCCGAAGATTATCTGAAACGCAACTATCGAGCGGGGGAACAATCGAATTACCGGGCACGAAATCCTTCCCCGAGGACTGTCCTACGACCAGATCACCGGTAGTCTTCCGGTAGACTTTCAATTGGAAGATAGCTGGCGCTTTCCTGCAGGAATACGCGTACTACGATTTCTAGTCACCGTAACTCGCGGTTTCTACGCAGGCGCCATCATCAATCCAGCGATTAAGCCTTGCGCTTACGCACGGACGCAGCTACTCGAGATTCCTACGATTTGAAGTTCGATCGGTTCAACGGCGACAGTCTGCGCGCTGAAGTCGCCCAGAAGCGCGCGGCTCAGGCGGCCAGCACGGCGGCTTCAAACCATGGACCCAAAACATGATGCGAGCCGTCCACGGCACCATCGCGCAGGATACTCAATGCGTTCAGAAATTGGCGCCAGAGCTGCTGCCGCCTTCGGCGGCAGACGGCGCCACGGTGAGACCGATTAATGAAGTCCTAAAACCGGCAAGAATAAAAGTCGTCACCGACAAATGTAGTTGACGTCAGCCACACTTACTTGGTTTACAGCTCTGGTTGCATGCTTTTAATTCTTTCTTATGCTGGCTGACTTGACCGGGCTTGGGGTTTCCGCAAATGAATTTTTCATACTCGAAGTAACATCTACCGCGACAGTTGTCTTTTACCGTGCTACCACAGGCAGTTGTCAGAGTCAGGGTTGGGCATGGGGTCTCTTGATGAGTTCCATTGGCCGTAGCGGAGTGCGCTATAGGCACAGCGAGAAACAAAGATGCTGCGAAGACGGCCACGAACGGGAATCTTGCTTTCATCACATATCCCCCTTACTGCTGCGAGACTTTTAGTATAACCGAACCCATTGGCGGCAAAACATAGGTCCCGGGTCGCCCGCAACGGTCTCAGAAAAGCGTCCCACGTTTATCAAAAGCTTGCCCTTAGGTCGGTAAGAGTATCGCAAGTCCGACTCTGTGCGGTCTACGAGCGGCCGCTTTGGATGCGCGAGTTCGGGCCGTCGGGGGACCGCAGTTGGCCGGACAGCGACCCTGAGCCCCACAGATCGGTCGATGGACGTAAGCGTCGTCCGAAGCTTTCAATTACCCACATCTTTTCCAGTTAGATTGATAGCTTAGAGATTGTTCTTGCATCCGATTCTACGACGTGAGATACGGATGTTCCGTGTGCAACTAACACGCGGTGCTAGATGCCGAACAAACATGTTCGAGCGCGCCAGCAGCAGAGTGTTGCCGATGCAGATGCGGATGTAGATTGGCTCGATCGTGAGCTTGGGGATTGCGCGTTCAGCGATGAGCGCCTTGGGAAGCGATTTCGATCATTGCTCGAACAGTTGTCGTCGAGCCCAGGCGGCAGCATACCGCTGGTGTGCCAAGACTGGGCCAACACCAAGGCGGCGTATCGATTCCTCGATAATGATCGCGGCAGTGAAGCCGAGATCCTGGCCGGACACTTCGAGGTGAACTACGGGGCCAGGCGCGGCTTGCGAGAATTATGCGAGGTAAGGTTAAGCCAAGCTCAAAACCGCCCCCGCTGCCAAATTTATTTGTTCGAGGCCTGCGACGCGCGCAAGTGCGTATTCTGCCGCGCCTTTTCGGCTCATGAAGCGCACTTCCCGCGGGTTGTAACCACGTCGATCTCTGCAACGACATCGAGCAACTCGGTCCGCGCCTTGGCGATATCTCCGCGGCAGTTTCGTCTTGTGCAGATACGCGTTGTAACTGGATTCACCAAGCGGTTCTCCCAACCACAAAGGCTGACAACAAGACGGGTCTAGGCCAGCCGGAGTATCCCTTCGGCGCACCCAGCCAGGCAGCGCTCAAATTGTCGGACGTAATAGAGAACGCCCGTCCGACGGCGGACCCGAATTCGCACCAGCGCCGGTTTTCGTTGTATAAGCGAACGTCAGGATAGAAATTCAGGGGCGGGCGCGACGATCGGGGAACGAGTTAGTTCCTGCAACACTCCTCGGACCAACCTGCGTAGCAGCGGTTGCCTGTCGCCACTTCCCACCCCGAGGGAGTAGCTCTATGCATCGCATAGATATCGGCATGAACACGTTCCACCCAGTCGATTTCGATGAGCCTTACAAATCTGTAAGAAGAGCTCAGGTACCAAAGAGACGGCCGGAAGCATTGCTAGTCGCCGCACGACCGGGGCATGAGCGTCTTGGGCGCCTGACGGCATTCATAATTGCATTGCTACTACTTTTGCTCGTCTCCCTGCAGGTTCGTGCGCAGGCTCCTGCGAGTTGTGCCACGGGTAAGACCATGTGCGGTGCGCGCTGCGTGAACCTGTCGGTCGCCCCGAGAAACTGCGGTGCTTGTGGCAATGTATGCGGCGCCGGGCAAACGTGCTCCAACGGCGCGTGCACTGGGACGAGCAGTGCGGACAACAATTCAAACGACGGCGCTGATAACAGCGGTAACAACGGCGGCGGTGGCAACGGCAATAAGAGCAATAGCAGCAACAACGGCAATAACAGTAGCAGCAACGGGACTAACAGCAGCATTACCGGCAGCATCAGCAGCGGAATTAGCAATGGCCTAAGTAACGGCATTAGCAATGCGCTCAGCAACGCATTCAACAGGGGCAGTAGCAACAGCAACAACAGCAGCAGCAGCAGCAGCAATGCTAATGGCAACGGCAATAGCAATCTAGCTGCGAGCTGCCATGCACCCAGGACCATGTGCGGCGCGCGCTGCGTGAACCTGTCCGTCGC
>JBIODC010000002.1:0-117598 GCA_044440135.1 Steroidobacterales bacterium
ACCGGCAGCGTGCTGCTGCAGCTCAAGGGCGTGACCGCCACGCTGGTGTGGAGCTTCGTCATGAGCCTGATCATCCTCAAGGTGATCGATCTCGTGATCGGACTGCGCGTGACCGCCGATGAGGAACGCGAAGGTCTCGATCTCACACAGCACGGCGAGCGCATCGAATAACCGGCTAGCGTCGAGCTCATCGCTAGCGTTAGCTCATCGGGTCCCGGCTGGCCGCTACGCCGGCCGGGGCATCGATCAGGCGGCCGGTTGATCCGCCCGCGGTCGATCCCGCCCGCCAAAGTCTCCTTCGGTCTTCAGCATTTGACCGTGCGGCGCGATCCGCTATATGAATGTGACGCAGGTCACCCCGCGGCCGTAGAGTATGGCCTGATACTTGGATTATCGAGCCGGAGATCCGACTATGCGCCGTGCCATCGCGATCGCCATTCTGATCGGGCTGCCGCTCAGCGCAGCCCGGGCCGACGTTTTTCGCTCGGTCGATGCCCAAGGCCATGTGCAATACAGCGATACCCCCACCCCGGGAGCCCAGCTGGTGCGCATCACCAGCCAGCACGTGCCGATACAGCCGTCGGCGAGCCCCGCGGCGGGCAGCAGTCCGAAGGCGAGCACCGTCGCCCAGAGCGGCGATCAGGTCCACCGGCAGCTCGAGCAGGAAGCCGCGGCGCGCGCGGTGCAGAACGACGTCGCCCAGACGCGTGCCGACCAATGCAAGAGGGCACGCGACATCTACAACCAGTCGGTACAGGCGCGCCGCCTGTACAAGACGGCCGCGGATGGTTCGCGCGAATTCCTGACTGATGACGAGGCCGTCAAGCAGCGCCTGGCGAACAAGGAGGAGATGGACGCGGCCTGCAAGGGGCAGTAGCCGCCCCCCTGCCGGGGGGCCACCCCGATCCCGCGCCGGTACCGGCACCCGGGGTCGCACATCCGCGGGATCGAGTATTCTGCCGGGCATGCGCATCGATTTCACCAAGATGCACGGCCTGGGCAATGACTTCATCGTGCTGAATCTGCCGGCCGACGCCCCGCTGCCAAGTCCCGAGCAATGGCGCGCACTCGCCGACCGCCATGGCGGCATCGGCTTCGATCAGGCGCTGGTGCTGCTGCCGCCGCGCCGCAGCGATACCGACGTGTTCTATCGCGTCTTCAACGCCGATGGCGGAGAAGTCGAGCAGTGCGGCAACGGCGCGCGCTGCGTCGCGGCGCTGCTGCATCGGCGCGGCCGCGGCCGCAACGGCACGCTGACGATGGACAGCGTCGGCGGTGTGCTGCACGCGCGCGTGCTCGCCGATGGCCGCGTATCGGTGGACATGGGCGTGCCGAATTTCGACCCGGCATCGCTGCCGTTCGATGCGCCAGCGCCGAATGCGATCTACACGCTCGCGGTGGCCGGCGAGAGCATCGAGTTCGGTGCAGTATCGCTGGGTAATCCGCACGCGGTGCTGCGGGTCGAGGCCGTCGAGAGCGCCCCGGTCGAGCGCATCGGCCGCGCGTTGCAGAGCAGCCCGCATTTTCCGCGCCAGGTCAATGTCGGCTTCATGCAGATCAGGGACTCGGGGCAGATCCGGCTGCGCGTGTACGAGCGCGGCGTCGGCGAGACCCTGGCCTGCGGCACCGGCGCCTGTGCCGCGGTCGCGGTCGGCCGCAACCTCGGGCTGCTGGGCGCCGACGTCGAGGTACGTGTGCCCGGCGGCACGTTGAGCGTACACTGGGACGGTCCCGGCCAGTCGATCTGGCTGACCGGCCCGGCACAGCAGGTTTTCGAAGGACGCGTCGAGATCTGAAGCACGGCGATGAGATCGGAAGCGAAAGCACCGGGTCCTGGGACTTCTGGCGCCATCTAGCGGAGACACCAAGGATGACGAGCAATCAGCTGCGCGGAATTGCTGCCGAGACGATCGAGGAGCAGGCGGTCGTGCAACACCTGCATCACAACGCCGACTTCTTCGAGCGCCACCCACAGCTGCTGGCGCGTCTGCGGTTGCAACACCCGCGCAATGGCTCGACCGTGTCGCTGATCGAGCGCCAGGTCGAGGTTCTGCGCGAGAAGATCCTGACCCAGGATCAGAAGCTGGCCGAGTTCGTAAGCGTCGCGCGCGCCAACAATGTCCTGGCCGAGAAGATCCATCGCTTCACGCGCCGCCTGCTGCGCACCAGCGGTGCCGGCCCCGCGATCGCCGAGATCGAAGCCAGCCTGCGCGAGGACTTTGACACCTTCCACACGGTGCTGGTGCTCGCGTCCGCGAGCGTGCCGGACGACGAGGAGGACGCGCCGCAGTGTTTCCTGCGCCGCGTTTCCGCAGACGATCCGGCGCTTCGCAGCTTCGACAGCCTGTTCGCAGCCTGCAAGCCGCGCTGCGGCCAGATCCGCGATACCCAGCGCGAATTCCTGTTTGGCGTGGAAGCGCCGAACATCGGCTCGGTGGCGCTGATCCCGCTCGGCGGCCAGCCTCCGGCGGGTCTGCTGGCGCTCGGCAGCGTCGATCGCGATCGCTTTCATCCCGGCATGAGCACCGAGTTCCTGTGGCGCATGGGCGAGCTGATTACCGACGCGCTGGCGCGCGTCTGAGCCGCCCTCCCCTGGCTCCGCGCGTGCCGCGGCAGGAGCCGATGACACCGCAGGCAGGCGAATGGTTGGCGCGCTTTGAGCGCTACCTCGGCACCGAGCGGCGCCTGTCGGTGCATACGCTCTCGGCCTACCGGCACGACCTCGAGGCGTTGCGCGACTGGTGCCATCGCACCGGCCTGAGCGACTGGCAGCAGCTCGACCATCAGCATATCCGGGCGTTTGCCGCGCGCTGCCACGCGCGCGGGCTGGGCGGCCGCAGCATCCAGCGCCGGCTCGCGGCCGTAAGAACCTTCTTCAGCTTCCTGCAGCGTGAAGGCGCGCTCTCGCGCAACCCCGCGCTCGCGGTACGCGCGCCGAAGGCCGCCAAGCGCCTGCCGTCCACGCTCGACGTCGATCAGATGGCGCAGCTGCTCGCGCAGCCGGCCGGCAACGCCCTCGAAGTGCGCGATCTGGCGCTGATGGAGCTGTTCTACTCCAGCGGCCTGCGGCTCGCGGAGCTGACCAACTTGAAGCTGCGGGACCTGGACCTCAAGACCGGTCAGGTGCGGGTGCTCGGCAAGGGCCGCAAGGAGCGCATCGCACCGGTGGGCTCGATGGCCGCCAAGGCGCTGCGGCTGTGGCTGGCCGCGCGCGCCGGGCTCGCCGCCCCGGAGCAGCAGGCGGTATTTGTCGGCCGGAACGGCGCACCGCTGGGCGCACGCGCGGTGCAGCTGCGGGTGGCGGCCAGGGCCCGGGCGGCGGGCCTGCCGCAGCATCTACATCCGCACATGTTCCGGCATTCATTTGCGACCCATCTGCTTGAATCCAGCCGGGATTTACGCGGCGTACAGGAGCTGCTGGGCCACGCCAACATCAGCACCACGCAGGTGTATACGCATCTTGATTTCCAGCATCTGGCCCAGACATATGATCAGGCCCATCCGCGCGCCAAACGCCGCGGTTGAGCCAACACCGATGAACAACACCTTCGATCCCCATTCAACGACGATTCTGGCGGTGCGCCGCGAGGGCACGATCGTGCTCGGCGGCGACGGCCAGGTGACCCTCGGCACTACCGTCATGAAGGCCAACGCGCGCAAAGTGCGGCGCTTGTCCAACGACAAGGTGCTGGCCGGCTTCGCCGGCGGCACAGCCGATGCCTTTACGCTGTTCGAGCGCTTCGAAGGCAAGATCGAGAAATACGGCAATCTGACGCGCGCAGCGATCGAGCTGGCCAAGGACTGGCGCGCCGACCGTTATCTGCGCCGGCTCGAAGCGCTGCTGCTGGTCGGGGATCCGCAGAATCTGTTCATCATCTCGGGCAATGGCGACGTCATCGAGCCGGAGCACGCCGCGGCTGCGATCGGCTCGGGCGGACCGTATGCGCAGGCCGCCGCGCGCGCCCTGACCGAGGCCACCGACCTCGATGCGCGCACCATCGTCGAGCGCTCGCTCGGCATTGCGGCCGATATCTGCATCTATACCAACCGCAATCTGGTGATCGAGGAACTGCGCACATGACCCCGCGCGCCATCGTCCAGGAACTCGACAAGCACATCGTCGGCCAGGCCGCGGCCAAGCGCGCGGTGGCGATCGCGCTGCGCAATCGCTGGCGGCGCATGCAGGTCGAGGAGCCGATGCGCCAGGAGATCACGCCGAAGAACATCCTGATGATCGGGCCCACCGGCGTCGGCAAGACCGAGATCGCGCGCCGGCTCGCGCGCCTGGCGCAGGCGCCGTTCGTGAAGGTCGAGGCCACCAAGTTCACCGAGGTCGGCTATGTCGGACGCGAGGTCGATTCGATCATCAAGGAGCTGGCCGACGTCGCGGTCAAGATGACCCGCGAGCAGGAACTGGCGCGCGTGCGTGACGGCGCGCGCGAGGCGGCGCTCGATCGCGTGCTCGATGCGCTGCTGCCCAAGCCGCGCATGCTCGGCTTCTCGACCGACGAACCGGCTCAGCCGCGCGATGCCGAAACCCGGCAGAAGCTGCGCGACATGCTCACGCGCGGTGAAATCGATGAGCGCGAAGTCGAGATCGAAGTGCGTGCAATGCCGATGGGCGTCGAGATCATGGCGCCCCCGGGCATGGAGGAGATGCAGCAGCAGCTGCAGTCGGTGCTGTCCGGCCTGGGCGGCAACCGCACGCGCACGCGGCGGGTGAAGGTGCGCGAGGCGGTCAAGATCATGATCGAGGAAGAGGCCGCCAAGCTCATCAACGAGGAGGAGCTCAAGGCGCGCGCGCTGATCAACGCCGAGCAGAACGGCATCGTGTTCATCGACGAGATCGACAAGATCACCCGCCGGCAGGAGACGCTCGGAGCCGACGTGTCGCGCGAAGGCGTGCAGCGCGACCTGCTGCCGCTGGTCGAGGGCTGCACCGTCAACACCAAGTACGGGTCGCTCAAGACCGATCACGTGCTGTTCATCGCCTCGGGCGCCTTTCATACCTCCAAGCCGTCCGATCTGATACCGGAGCTGCAGGGCCGCTTCCCGATCCGGGTCGAGCTCGACTCGCTCAAGGTCGAGGACTTCGTGCGCATCCTGACCGAACCGGATGCCTCGCTGACGGCGCAGTACCGGGCGCTGCTGGGCACCGAGCAGGTCGCACTCGAATTCACGCCCGATGGCGTGCGCCGCATCGCCGAGATCGCCTGCCAGGTCAATGAACGCACCGAGAACATCGGGGCGCGCCGCCTGCACACCGTGATGGAGCGACTGCTCGAGACCATCTCCTACGACGCCGACCAGCGCGGCACGCCGAGCCTGACGGTCGACGCGCAGTACGTCGATCTGCACCTGGCGACGCTGGCGAAAGACGAAGACCTGAGCCGCTACATCCTGTAGGGGAGCGCTCGCACTGGCATGGCCTTGGTGTTCAAGAGATGCAAATCAAAGCGACGTCATCGGTCCAGATCGACAACGAGCGTGTGATCGTAACTGAGTGGTGTTTCGCGCCGGGAGCCGATACCGGGCATCACGTGCACGCTTGCGACTACGTGGTGGTGCCGATGACGAGCGGGACGCTGCGCCTCGAGGAGGCCACCGGAACCCGCGATGCGCAGCTGCATGCCGGCGTGTCCTATGCGCGCCCGGCCGGAGTCAGCCACAACGTCATCAACGTCAACGCGTTCGAGTTCCGGTTCCTCGAAATAGAACTCAAGTAAGACATCGTCGCCGCGATCGGCTTTGCCGATGCAGCCCAATGCGGGCCGACCGTATCATCGCGGCGGCATCGCCTCATCCAGGAACAACTGCACCTCCCGGAACAGCTGCTCCCGGTTCTTCTCGATGAACACCATGTGGGAGCCTGCGCCGACCACGACCATTCGTTTGAGGCGTGTGTTCGACAGTGCGTTGAACGCGCCGAGCGTGTCGGCGAGTGTCGTGACCCCATCCCATTCGCCGCGCACCACCAGCGTCGGAGCCGTTACCCGGGCCGGATCCCAATACGGCTTTCCGGCGAACCAGTAGTCGCGAATGTCCTGCAATGATCCGTTCGGTGTCCGGACCACCGGCGGATCCATCGCTGCGCCCACCGGATCGGTCGCCAGCGCCGCTGCCGCCCATTGCTTGAACCAGGCGCGTGGAAACACCTCGTCCTTCTTGTCCTCCGGGGTTCCGGCCTGCAGTCGATCCCGCCCTTGCTGGACCGTCCAGGCCTGGTACGCGCCGAGCGCGCCCGGGCCGCCGACAGTGCCTGCCTCTCGTACCCATTGCGGGGCGTACAGCACGAGCCGATGAACCTTGTCGTTGTTCCCGGCGGCATAGGCCCCCGCAATCGTTGCCCCCCACGACCAGCCGATGACGTCAACGCGATGCAGGGCACGTCGCGCAAGAACATGGTCGATCGCCGTTGCAAGATCCCGGATAGCGGTGTCGGTGCGCACGATTGGCCCGTTGTTGGCCGCCGGCTGGTCCATCTCCGGCGGGCGCGTGGAGCCGCCGTAGCCACGCAGGTCGACCAGGTACACGTCATAGCCGCGTGCCGCGATGTAGTCCATCCACGAAAAGCCATCCAACGGCAGATCGAACGTGAATTCGCTGGCCTGCGTGGTCCCGTTCACGTAGATCACGGTGCGCTCGGCACTGAACGTGCTCATGCCCTGCGGATGCTTGTTGCGGATATATAACTGGATCCCCGCGTCGCCGGTCGGAATGAGATAGCTTTCGGAGACGATCCTGGGTGGGGTTGGCATCTGGGTGAGCGCACAGTCCGCGAGGCTGGCGAAGCCGATGGCAGCGAGTGAAGCCTTGAGAAATCTAGACATGCGCCGCCGCGGCTGCCGGCACACGGCACATCAGGCGCGTCGCGGCCGCCGCACGGCGACTCGCGCGGGCCTTTGGCGAGCCAACGATTGGCTGTTGAGGTTCATCTCCGGCAGCACGCATACAATATACCTTAGGCATGTCCGTGTGCGGGTCAACACGGCGATCGAATCGCTCAGTGGATGGGGGGAACACCATGTCAAAACTGTACGGCGAGAGTCAACGGCGTCTGCAACGCGAGTTCGACACCGAGCGGCTCGCCAACCGGCTCGAGGAACGACGGTTTCACGAACACCTGACAAGCGAGGATCGCGCCTTCATCGCACGCATGGACATGTTCTTCCTGGCGACCGCCGACGCGGCCGCTCGACCGAACTGCTCCTACAAGGGCGGCGATCCGGGCTTCGTGCGCGTGCTCGACGAGCACACGCTCCAGTTTCCGAACTACGACGGTAACGGCATGTACCTGTCGATGGGCAATGCTGCCGAGAACGCACACGTTGGCCTGCTGTTCATCGATTTCGAGAACCAGAAGCGGCTGCGGGTCAACGGTGTCGCGCAACGCGCGCCCGTCAGCGCGGTCGATCCGCCGTACCCGGAAGCCCAGTTCGTCATCCAGGTCACGGTGCAACAGGTATTCCCGAATTGCCCGCGATACATTCACAAGATGCAGCTGGTCGAGCGCTCGAAATTTGTGCCGCGTCCGGCCGTGCCGACGCCGGTACCCGGCTGGAAGCGCATGGACTGGGCGTGCGACGTGCTGCCGGCCGGGGATCCGGCGCGGACGCCCGAGACAGAGTGACCTGGGTCATCGGAGTTGTACCCTCGATCAGGGGCCTCAGATCGTCGGCCGATTTCGGGCTAAATAGCGCCCAATGGCGGCAACGGCAACACCAAGTGGTACTCGTCGACCAATTGCCCTTGCCACTGAAGCGCTCGCGGTTCAGCGGCCGATAGAAGAGCCAGGCCTACGCCGCGCCGGCGCAGCACCGGCGTTACAAACATTCCCCAAAGCTGCGCGCGATGGTTTGCCTTGCGCCCCTCCCGCCGGTAAACGCCCACCATCCCGGCCCATTGATCGTTCTTGACGGCACCGAAGATCGCCGATGTCGCCGCTGAACTCGAAGAGCGCTCCACGAAGGCTGAGTCCAGCGTCCGACATCGATGCTCTCAAGCCGGCGGATCGTGAGTTGCGTCAAGCTCTTCACGAAAGGACAGTCTGGGTATTGCGCCCGATGCGCTCGAGATCGAGGCGCGCTCCGAGACCCGGACCGGACGGTGCATGCACGAGACCGTCGCTGTCGACCTCTATATCTTCGATGAGCCCGAACTTATTGGCTGCATCCGGCAGCAGCACCTCGAAATATTCACAATTGCTGATTGCCATGGCCAGATGCAGACAGGCAACGTTGTTGAGCGAGTTGCTGCCGTGGTGAATCTCGTAGTTCATGCCGAAAGCCTCGGCAAGGTGCGCGGTCTTGATGCAGGTGGTAATGCCCCCCTTGAAGCAGACGTCGCCGCGCAGGAAGTCGGTGGCCTGCCCCAGAGATCTTCGAACCAATGAAAGCCGAGATCTTGGATCGCCCGGCCGACGCGCACCGCGGTCGGATAGTCGTATCCCCAGGTTGCATCCAGCATCAACGGATACTCGTCGCCGACCGCCATGCGCACCGCGGTACAGACCTTGATGTCCTGCTGCCAGGGATGCGGCGGATGAATCTTATAGGCTCGCCAACCCAGTGACTTGTAGTGCAGTGCCTGTTCGCAGTACTCATCGATCGTCGCAAACGCCTGCGAACTTGCGTAGACCGGTATGCTGTGACGGTAGGTTCCGAGCAGCTGGTGAATGGGCAAGCCCGCGGCTTTTCCTGCCAGGTCCCAGAGCGCCACGTCGACGGCGCCGATCGCCCTGACCATGGTCAGCCGGCCCCGGCGCCACATGCCTTGATTGAGGCGCTCGCGGTCGAGCGGGTCCTGCCCGATGAGCAGGGGTTTCAGCGAATCGATGAGGCCGCGACCCTCTATCTCCGCTCCGCGATTGGCGCCGCCGAGGAACGCCTGTCCGGTGATGCCGGCGTCCGTAACGATGGCCAACAGCCCGAGCGTCGAGGCGCCTGCCTGCAGGCGGATATTCGGTCCGTAGATGACCGGAGGAATTCCATCCCACGTGAACAGGGTCAGCGTTACATCGATTATCTTCATGGCATTGCTCTCATCATGTCTGGTGTGAGTTTCCTATAGGAAGTCTCCAACCAATGTGTCGGGAATTGCGCCCTGATAGCTCAAACCGCCCAGGGCGGCTTGGGTGCGAAAGCGGAAACCAGGAAGTCGATCATGGCCCTGGCCTTGGCTGGCGGCGAATGGTCGCGAGCGTAGAGGATGTGGATGCCGCCGAGCTCGGCGGTCGGCACCTCCAATGCGACGCGCTCCAGCTCTCCACGTCGAATCGCGTCGGCGACGGTGAAGTCGGTCGCATAGATGACGCCGAGCCCTGCGATAGCGGCGGCCATCAGCGCATCGCCATTGTTGGTCCGCAGCGAGCCCTTGACCGGGACCCGCACGTCACGATCGCGACCGAACCACCATTCATCAGGTCCCGCGATGCTCACGGCGCGGAAACGCGGCTGAGTAATCGCTTGGTTGCGTTTCGCGCCGTCCCGTTCGCAGCGGGTTGTCGGGCTACTTCTTGCTGGAAGTACCGGACTTGCCCGGGGTCGTCTTCTTCTTGTCCTTGTCCTTGTCCTTGTTCTTGTCCGGATCCTTCGGCCGGGTCTTGCCGAATGAGCCGCGATAGATCTTGCCGCGACGGGTCTTGCGATCACCTTTGCCCACTTGGCTGTACTCCTGAAATTGCCGGTGCGCCCATGCAGCGCGCGCGCAGTCTAGTGATTCCGGCCCGGCGATTCCAGCCCCGCGAACCTTCGGGCGCCGATCGGGCGACACGCCGCGTGCGTCATTCCCCGGTAGATGCCGGTCGCTGGCGTTCACGCGCCACCGCGAGCTGCCGTGCGCCCAGTTCCGGCAGTTCCAGATCGTGGGCCTGTGATTCATACAGGTCCACCCCGGGCAGGTAGTACAGAGTCCAGCCTTCGGCCACGTAGTGCTGGTAGTCGCCGAGATTTTCGACCAGGTAGATGAACTGATGCGGCCCCTCGCGCGCGCCCCCGAGCGCCAGCGTGATGCGCGGCAACACCCAGCCGGACACGATCGTGGCGCGCCCCGCAAGCCGGCCGACCGCATCGATCACCGCGGCCGTCGAACGCTGCTGCGACTCGCGTACCAGGTGATCCTCGACGATCGGGCCCTCGAGGCTCGGCCGTGCGTGATTGCAGCCGATCCACGATGACAGCATCAGGGCAACGGCGAGCGCGCCGGCCGCCCAGGGCGGCGTCAGCAGCGCGATCGAGAGCAGTACGAACGGCACCGCCGGCACCAGGTAGCCGGCCTCATCCGGCAGGCGCAGGAACGCGATCAGGTACAGTGCGATGGCAGCAAACGCCAGTACCAGCGCGCTGCGCGTGCGCGCCTCGCCGAGCGCCCGGCGGGTAAAACCCGCGTACGCCGGGGCTGCGCACAGCAGCGCCACCAGCGCGGCCAGTCCCAAGGGCCCCCACACCAGCGGCAGTGCGCGCGTCGCCACCACATCGAGCGGCGGATACCAGCCGTTGTCGTAGAACGCGAAGAAGTCCGCGCTATAGCGCCGCCACACCGGCACGAAAACCAGCACACTGACCGCGAGCAGCGTGATTCCGAACGCGAAGCACTGGCGCAGCGCCGGCCGGGGCGCTGCCGTCAGCAGCATCCACAGGCACAGCGGCAACGCCAGCGCGCCTGCCGTGATGCGACAGCCGACCGCCAGGCCCAGCAGCAGACCCGCGAGCACCGGCCGACGACGCAGCACCGCGTAGGTCGCCGCGAGCTGGCCGGCGACCGCCGGGATGTAGTCGATCGTGCAGCAGCTGCTGACGTAGATCACCGGGGTCATCGCGAACGCCAGCGCGACCAGCAGATACCGGCGCACACCGAGCTCGCGCACGATCAGCGCGAAGCAGACGAACGCCGCGACGCTCAGCAACGCCGTCACCGCGTTCGACACCCAGGGCGAGGCCATCGCACTGAGCGCGGTCAGGTACTCGTAGACCGGATAGCCGGGCAGCCGCGAGGCTTCATAGACGCCGCTGTGCGCGATCTGCCGTGCCGCGATCACCACCCGATAGCCGTCGGGATCCGAACCGTAGCCGCTGCCGATCCACGGCAGCCGCGTCAGCAGCACCGCAAGAGCCGCCAGTAGCAGGGTCAGACGATCACGAGCCAGGCGCTCGCGTGCGCGCGCCGGAGACATCACCTGGGAGCTCTCGAGCAGAAGCGGCGGCGCAGCCTGCAATGGCGGCCAGCTAGGGTTTGCGACCGCCAAGCAGCAGCAGCGCCCCCCCGGCGGCGATCGCGCCGACACCCAACCAGACCGGCACGTTCACGGTTTCCTTGCGCTGCAGCGACAGCTCCAGCGATCCAACCTTCGCCTCGTGCGACTCCTTGGTGTAGCTGAAACCGTGGTAAACCAGTCCCAGTACCCCGGCCGCGATCAATACGATCGCGACGATCCTTGCTGCGTTCATGCGTTGCCCTGCGGTGACAGTTGAGCCATGGCAGTGTAACAGTGCCCGGCAGAATTCATCTGGTCGCTAGCGCATATTGCTGCGCATCGCAGCCGAATCCGACTGTTAACTGTGCAGATCGTCGATCCAGCGGACCAATTCGGGCACCTCGATCGGCTCGATATCGAGGTTGTAGACGAGACCGGTCTGCCCGCTGCGCGCCAGCACACAGTGCAGTTGCAGCTCCTCGCTGGCGTTGATCTCCTGATGCGGAACAAAAGGCGGCACGTAAATGAAATCGCCCGCCTCGGCTTCGGCGACGAATTCAAGCCGATCGCCCCAACGCAATCGCGCAACGCCGTTGACGACATAGATGACGCTCTCCAGGTCGCCATGGTGGTGCGCCCCGGTCTTGGCTTTGGCATCGATGGTCACCGTGCCGGCCCACAGTTTCGTCGCCCCGGTGCGGGCGGTCGTGATCGCGGCGCGACGCTGCATGCCCAGGGTCTGTGCGGTACTCGCGTCCAGCTCGTTGGCGCGTACGATCCGCACCCCATTTAAACGCCACCGGCCGATCGAATTGCTCATTTGCGACCTACGCTCTCCGTCTGTGCCGGCCGCGCGTGCAGCCGCTCGAGCTCATCGGCGGTCTTGGGCCAGTCGTCCTTGAGCAGCCGCGAGAGCGCGCGATCGGCCAGCAGGCGGCCTTCGGTCTGGCAGCGCGGGCAGTAGTTGGTCTCGTTGTCGGCATAACGAATGCGCTGTACCGGGGTGCCACACACCGGGCACGGCTGACCAAAGCGGCCGTGCACCGCCATGCCGGGACGAAACGCGGTCACGCCCTCGGGAAAGCGCTCGTCGCCCGTCTCGCGCAGACGCGCGCGATGCAGGATCTCGTCCGAGTACGCATTGCCGATGCGGCGCAGGCGCTCGACGCGCCGTCCGGCCGCACTTGCAAGCGGTGGGGTCGCCGTGCGCAGCAGGAAGGGATTGACGAGTGTAACGCGTTCGAGGCGCCGGCCGATGATGCGCTGGCCGAGCGCGTCGAGGTACAGCGTGATATCCGGCAGCTCAGGCACGTCTAGTCGAGCTGCACGCCGGCGCGCAGGATCTCCGTCATCGCGCGCGCCTTCGCGCGCGCCTCCTCGATCGTCGCGCCGAGCGCCAGCGACACTCCCATGCGGCGGTGACCGCGCACTTCCGGCTTGCCGAACAGCCGCAGCGCGGTATCGGGCGCCGCGAGCGCGCGATCGACGTCCCGATAGCGGATGCTGGCCGAGTTGCCGTCGACCAGCAGCGCGCACGAGGCGGCCGCCCCGCGCTGGCGGATCACCGGGATCGGCAATCCGAGAATGGCGCGCGCGTGCAGCGCAAACTCGGACAGGTCCTGCGAGATCAGCGTGACCAGGCCGGTGTCGTGCGGCCGCGGCGATACCTCGCTGAAATAAACCTCATCGCCGGCGATGAACAATTCCACGCCGAAGATGCCGCTACCGCCGAGATTGGCGGTGATCGCCGCCGCGATGTACTGCGAGCGCGCCAGCGCCGCGACCGTCATCGGCTGCGGCTGCCACGACTCCCGGTAATCGCCATCGATCTGCAGATGGCCGATCGGCTCGCAGAAACTGGTGCCGGCGGCGTGCCGCACCGTCAGCAGCGTGATCTCGTAGTCAAAGCGCACGAAGCCTTCGACGATCACGCGCCCGGCGCCGGCTCGGCCGCCGCGCTGCGCGTAGCGCCAGGCCGCATCGATCTCGGATTGCTCGCGCACCAGGCTCTGGCCCCTGCCCGAGGAGCTCATGACCGGCTTGACCACGCAGGGCAGGCCGAGCTCCGCAATCGCGGCGCGGTACTCGGACTCGGTGCCGGCAAACCGATACGGTGAGGTCGCGAGCTCGAGCTCCTCGGCCGCCAGCCGGCGAATGCCCTCGCGATCCATCGTCAGCCGCGCGGCGCGCGCGGTCGGAATCACGCTAAAGCCCTCGGCCTCGAGCTGCAACAGCATCGGCGTCGCGATGGCTTCGATCTCCGGCACGATCAGCCGCGGACGCTCGCGCTCCACCAGCGCGCGCAGCGCGGCGCCATCGAGCATATCGATCACGTGGGCACGATGGGCCACCTGCATCGCCGGGGCGTTGGCGTAGCGGTCCACGGCGATCACCTCGCAGCCGAAGCGCTGCAGCTCGATCGCGACCTCCTTGCCGAGCTCGCCCGCCCCCAGCAGCATCACGCGCACCGCCGACGCCGACAGCGGCGTACCGAGCATCGTCATAGGGTTCCTATTGGCCTGGCCGGGACCGAACAATAATCGGTTTGCGCCCGCGCGCGCCAGCGACACGTGGCGCTCTCGGGCCTCCTCGCGCTGCTAGACGCGCCTGAGCTGTCGCTCCAGTCGCTGGCGGTGAATCAGCCCGCGCACGGTGCTCCAGGTCGCAGTTTCGGTCTGCAGCACCACCAGGTACCGGACACCCGTGCCTTCGAAGATTTCGAGCAGGTCGCTGATGCGCGAGTCCTGCAGCGTCTGCCAGTCGATGGCCGGCACGTCGAGCGAAGGCGTCATGACATCGGCGGCGCGCAGCGCGCGAGCGCCGCCGTCGGACTGCTGGCGTGCACGACGCGCCACGCTGGCATCCTCGGCGGTGATCAGTCCGATGACCGAGCGCTCTTGGACCACCAGGAAAGCGCGCACACCGAGCCGGAACATATGGTCGATGATTTCCTCGAGGCCGGCATCTTCGGGCACCGTGCTCGGAGGATCCTGCAGGAAATCGTTCATGGCACGCACGGCCGGATCGCTGGCCTTAAGCTGCGGCCGATAGGGTCGTGAGCGTGGCGACAGGGCCGGGACTGCGCTGGGCGGTTGCGCCAGCAGATAGGGTCGGTTCACGTGGACCTCCGGTGATTGCGCCCATGAAAGCCTGATGTGCCTTGTTGACTGACGGGACGCAGTTCGCGAAGTTCCGCGATGTCACCATTTGTTCACGCTTGTTAATCTGCGTCGTTAATTTAATGAACCTCGTTAATGTGCGTCGCTAATGTGCGACCGCCACGGGCTGCTCGGGCCGATCGAGGAACTCGCTGATGATCGGGTTGAGCCAGTCCGGGCGACCCGCGAAGGTCGCGTGATCGGTGCCCGGCAACACGCAGAGTTCGGCATGCGGCAACGCATGAAAGATCAGCAGCGTATGCTCGAGCGTGATCGCATCGCGGTCGCCCGAGATCACCAGCACCGGGCGGTCGATCTGCGAGAGCATCGCAAGGCTCAGCTCACTCTCGGTCGGCGAGGTCAGCCAGAGCTTTGCAAGTTTTTCACCGATCGTCGTCGGCGTCTTGATCTGAGCATCGCGCAGTCCCCGCAGCTCCTCCGCGGTCAGGCCCTCGGGGGCGATGTTGACCCCGCTGATCACCAGCCGGCGCACCAGCTCGGGGTGCCGCACCGCAAGCATCAGCGCGAGAATGCCGCCGTCGCTGAAGCCGACCAGGTCGACGCGCTCAAGCTTCAGGGACTTCATCAGCGTCGCCGTGTCCTGCGTCATCGAGGTATAGCTCAATGGCCCGGGCACATCGGGCGTGTGGCCCTGACCGACCTGGTCGGGCGCAATGATCCGATGGTGTTGCAGGAACACGTCGAGCTGCCGCTCGAACGAATGCTCGCCCGAGTCCCCGCCGCCGTGCAGCAGCACCAGCGTCGGCCCGGTGCCGCGCACCGCGTAATACATCCGGTGGCCATGGATGACGGCCCAGTGCCAGCGAGTCGGCTGCGCCACCGCGTGCGCCGCGGCGCTGCACAGACCGCTCAGCAGCAGCGCCGACAGCACCGCCTGCACTGCCGGCAGCGCGCGCAGCCGTGCCGGTCTCCCGCCCATCGCAACGCCTCTCATGGCACCGCTGCCAGGATGTCGTCGGCGAGCTGGCTGTAGTTCTGGTCGAAATGATGG
This sequence comes from Steroidobacterales bacterium, assembly GCA_044440135.1. Lineage (GTDB taxonomy): Bacteria > Pseudomonadota > Gammaproteobacteria > Steroidobacterales > Steroidobacteraceae > FEN-1191. The sequence continues at coordinate 15,362 of JBIODC010000002.1, forward strand.
CTGCCGCTCTTGGCCAGCACCGCGGCGCCGACCGCCGCGGCAGCAGGGGTGGTGCAGAGGCTGTCGGTGGCCTCGTCCCGGCCGTAGATGCATTGCAGATGAACGCCGGCGAGTTTCTGCAGCTCGGGCGCGATCGGCATGCCGGCGTTGTTGTGCACGCCGAGCCACCCGGTGGCCTCGACTTCAAAGGCAGTGCGCCGCTCGGGCGACAGCAGCGATACCAGGCTGATGTCGGAGCGCAGCTCGGGCGGCAGGCGGCTGACCAGAAAGGGGAGCACGTCGGCGCCGAACGAGAAGCCGATCAGCACCACCTTCTGGCGCTGCCAGCGCTTCTGGTAGTAACGCATGATGCGCGCCAGATCGCTCGCGGCCAGCTCCGGGGCCTTCTGCGTCCAGTAATACCGCAGCGCATCCACGCCGACGACGCTCATGCCTTTGGTGGCCAGCACTCCGGCCAGAGTCCGGTCCAGGTCGCGCCAGCCGCCGTCGCCCGAGTAGAGGATCGCAAAGGCGTCGCGCTGCGGCGCCGGCGCCGGCACCTCGGCCAGCGGCAGGTCACCGACGCCGGTGCGGGCGCGCTCGGCCGCGATGCCCGCAAGCGCCGCGCGATAAGTGTCATGCAGGGTCGCGCCCTCGACCACCGCGCCGGGCGCATTCCCCGGGATGCTCATGACAAATTCGCGCTCTCCGGGCGTCGCCGCGTGATCGAGCAGCACCCGCGCCGGCACGTTCGCCCCCAGGTGTTCAGTCCGGATGGTCTGGCCGCTGCCGATCGCAGCGGCGGCGGCCGCCGGGTGGTCGCAGAATGGCCGCTGCAGCTCGATCTGGCTCTGCGGATCGATCGCGACTGCGGCGTCAAACGCCGTCGGCGGCGACTGCAGCTGCGCCATGTAGACGAATGTGGCGCCGAGTTCGCGCCCGAGCAGCAGAGGGGGCAGATACTGCGCGTTGTCCGCCGCGCGCTGCTGCGCGCGGCTGTAATCCTCGAGCAGCCCGGGCATGTAGAGACAGTCGGTCGGCGGTTTGCTGCCAGCCCAGTTCAGGAACTGCCGCGAGTCGATACCGACCACGAGATTCCCCTCGCGCGCGAAATCGCGCGCCGCCTCCTCCTCCGCTGCGCTCCAGCCGCGCGCGTCCGAAAACAGGTAGATGAATCCCCTGGTTCGCAGCCACGCCGGATAGATGCGTACGCGCCCGAACTGCATCGTGTCCTCACTGCGCGGGGCCCGGGTGTGTACCAGGTAGCCGGCTGTGGCCAGCAGCGCCACGACCACGGCACCGATGGCCACCCGCTTGATCAGCGAAATTTCGCCAGCGTGTGCGCCAGCGCCTGCGGGCCCGGATTGAGCTTGGCGTAGGGAATCTGGTTCAGCGGCAGATCGGGCGTGGCATTCAGCGCGTGCAGCTCGGGCTGATCGCTGCCGATATAAAGCAGCCCGGTCAGGTACTCGTTGTGTTTCAAGCGCTGCTGGATGGTCTCGAGCGCCACCGCGCGATCGGTCGCGTCGTACTGCGCATCGACCTTGCGCAGCAGCACGCGACTGCCGTCGTGCATGGTCACGGGCAGCGCCTGGCCGGCCGCATAGTCGACCGCGATCTCCTGCGCCGGCGGCACGAAGTCGGTGTGCACCACTTCCTCGTAGTGCTCGCGCGTGTAGGCGTAGCTGCGAGTCGAGCCTTCGTGATCGTTGAAGGTCACGCACGGTGAGATCACGTCGATCAGTGAGAAACCCTGATGATGCATCGCGGCCTGCAGCAGCGGCACCAGCTGCGCCTTGTCGCCCGAGAAGCTGCGGGCGACGAACGAGACGCCGAGCGTGATCGCGAGCTGCACCGGGTCGATCGGCGGCTGGTTATTGACCTCGCCCTTCTTGGCCTTGCTGCCGATGTCGGCCGAGGCCGAGAACTGGCCCTTCGTCAGGCCGTAGACGCCGTTGTTCTCGATCACGTAGAGCATGTTGAGATTGCGGCGGATCGCATGACAGAACTGGCCGAGCCCGCTCGACAGCGTATCGCCGTCGCCGGAGACGCCGATGTAGGTCAGCGCCCGGTTGGCGGCGCTGGCGCCGGTCGCGATCGAGGGCATGCGGCCGTGCACCGAGTTGAAGCCGTGACCGCCGCCGACGAAGTACGCGGTGGTCTTCGACGAGCAGCCGATGCCCGAGAGCTTGACGACATCCTGCGGCCTGACGGCATCGAGCCAGCAGGCCTCGACGATCGCGGCCGTGATCGAGTCGTGGCCGCAGCCGGCGCACAGCGTCGAGTTGACGCCTTCGTAGTCGCGCCGCGTCAGGCCGAGCGCGTTACGCGGCATCTCCGGATGCGTGATCTTCGGTTTGGCCATGAATGTCATCTGGGTCTCCTGCCGTCGCGCATCGTCAGCCGACCAGCTGCGCGGCCGGCCGCTCCGGTGTGATCACCCGCGCGACGCCATCGTAGACATAGCTCGCCGGGATCGGCATGCCGTTGTAGTGCAGGATCGAGCGCAGCCGGGATTTTTCGATACCGGTTTCCATGATCAGCAGCGAGCGCAGTTGCGCATCGCGATTCTGCTCGACCACGAAGTTGATCCGATGCGCCTGCAGGAACGTCTCGACGTCGTCGCTGAACGGAAAGCCGCGCACCCGCAGGTAATCGGTGTGAATGCCCTGGGCGGCCAGCCGCAGTCGCGCCTCGTGCACCGCGGCATCTGAGCTGCCGAGCGCGACGATGCCGATGTCGGTCTTGATCTCGCTGCGCTCGACGACCGACTTGGGCACCAGCCGCGCGGCGGTCAGCCATTTCTTGCGCAGCCGGTCGACCACCACCTGGTATTCCTTCGAGTCCTCGGTGTAGCGGCCATACTGCGAGTGGCCCGAGCCGCGCGCGAAGTAGGCGCCCTTCGGATGTACGCCGGGCAGCGTGCGCTGCGGGATGCCGTCGTTGTCGTGATCGTAGTAGCGCCAGAAGTGGTCGATGGTCGCCAGCTGCGCGGCGTCGAGCACTTTGCCACGGTCGGGCTGATAGGCCTCATCCCATTTGAATTCCGGACACATCCAGTCGTTCATGCCGATGTCGAGGTCCGACAGCACCAGCACCGGGGTCTGCAGCCGTTCGGCCAGGTCGAACGCCTTGACCGCGAATTCGAAGCATTCCTCGGGATTGGCCGGATACAGGCACACCTGGCGGGTATCGCCGTGCGAGGCGTAGGCCGCCGCATGCAGATCGGCCTGCTGCGTGCGCGTCGGCATGCCGGTCGAAGGTCCGACCCGCTGGATGTCGAACACCACGGCCGGCACCTCGGCGTAATAGGCGAGCCCGAGAAATTCCTGCATCAGCGACAGGCCGGGACCGGAGGTCGCCGTGAAGGCACGCGCGCCGTTCCAGCAGGCGCCGATCACCATGCCGATCGAGGCCAGCTCGTCCTCGGCCTGGATCATGATGTAGTTCTTGCGGCCGGTCTCGGGATCGATCCGCAGCTGCTCGCAGAAGCTGTGGTACGCATCCATCAGCGAGGTCGACGGCGTGATCGGATACCAGGCCCCGACCGTGGCGCCCGCATACACGCAGCCGAGCCCCGCGGCGGTATTGCCGTCGATGATGATCTGGCCGGCCGTGATATCCATCTTCTCGACCCGCAGCGGCAGCGGGCAGCTGAAATGCGCGCGCGCATAGTCGTAGCCGAGCTGGATCGCCTTCATGTTGGCATCGAGCAGCTTCGGTTTCCTCGAGTAGGTCTCGGCCAGCAGCGCCCGGATCACTTCCAGATCGAGATTGCACAGCCCCGCGAGCACGCCGGCGTAGCAGATGTTCTTCATCAGGATGCGGGTGCGCACGCCCTGGAAGTTGTCGTTGCAGAGCCGTGCCAGCGGCACACCGAGCACGGTGACATCGTCGCGCATCAGCAGCGCGGCGCGCGGCCAGGTCGAGTCGTAGATGAAATAGCCGCCCGAGGCCACCTCGGCGAGGTCGCGCGCATAGGTCTCGGCGTTGAGCGCGACCATGAGGTCGGTGTGCCCGGCGCGGCCGCGGTGCGCATCGCGGGTGACCCGGATCTCGTACCAGGTCGGCAGCCCCTGGATGTTCGACGGAAAATAATTCTTGCCCACGACCGGTACGCCGCTGCGAAAGATCGCCTTCATCAGCAGCCCGTTGGCACTGGCCGAGCCAGTGCCGTTGACGGTCGCGATCCGGACGACGAAATCGTTTACGCGGTCTTGAGCTTTGGTGCCCGGCATGAAGGACCCCCATCGGCGGCCTGCGGCCAGTGTATCGTCGATTTCTGCATGTCCCACGCCGCGGTCGGACAGCGCTCGGCGCACAGCCCGCAGTGCACGCACAGGTTCTCGTCCTTGAGCATCACGCGGCCGGTCTGTGGCAGCGGCGTGGAGACGAACAGCGCCTGGGTCAGCTCGAGCGCCGGCGCGCGCAAACGGCTGCGCAGCTCGGCCTCATCGCCGCCGGCCGTGATCGTCAGGCAATCGACCGGACAGATGTCGATGCAGGCGTCACACTCGATGCACAGCTTCGCCTCGAACACCGTCTGAATGTCGCAGTTGAGGCAGCGCTGCGCCTCCTGGGCGGCCTGCGCGGCGCTGAAGCCGAGCTCGACTTCAATGTTGAGCTTCTTGAAGCGCTCCTTGAGCGACACGTGCGGCATCAGCCGCCGCTCAAGCGGCGCGTAGTCGTTCTTATAAGACCATTCGTGCATGCCCATCTTGCGGCTCGAGAGCGTCACGCCCGGCTGCGGTCGATCGCTCACCGACGCGCCGCTGCAGTAGTTGTGGATCGACAGCGCGGCCTGATGGCCCTGCTCGACCGCCCAGATGATGTTCTTCGGGCCCTGCGCCGCATCGCCGCCGAAGAACACCTGCGGCAGCGTCGACTGAAAGGTGACCGGGTCGACCACCGGCTGGTCCCATTTGCCGAACCCAAGGCCCATGTCGCGCTCGATCCACGGAAACGCATTCTCCTGGCCGATCGCGAGGATGACGTCATCGCAGGCGATCACGACCTCACCGACCACGCGCTCGCGCCTGATGACGCCGGCTTCGAGCTCGTACTCGAGCTGCTCGAACACCATGCCGGTGAGCCGTCCGGCCTCGAACACGAACGACTTGGGCGAGTGATTGACGATGATCTCGACGTTCTCCTCCTCCGCGTCCTCCAGCTCCCAGGCCGAGGCCTTGAAGAAGCCGCGCGGCTTGCGCGCCATGACCTTGACGCTCTTGGCGCCGAGACGCAGCGAGGTGCGGCAGCAGTCCATCGCGGTATTGCCGACGCCGATGATCAGCACCCGCTCGCCGATGAAACCGATGTGGCCGAAGGCCACCGACTCCAGCCAGGTGATGCCGATATGGATGCGGTCGGTCTCGTGACGCCCGGGAAGCTCGAGCTCCTTGCCCTTGGGCGCGCCCGAGCCGACGAACACCGCGTCGAACCCGCCGCGCTCGAGCAGCTCGCGCAGGCTCGCGATCGGCGCGGACAGGCGCAGCGTCACGCCCATGTCGAGGATCATGCCGATCTCCTCGTCGAGCACGCTCTGCGGCAGCCGGAACGACGGAATGTTGCTGCGCATGAGGCCGCCGGGCACGGCATTCTGTTCGAAGATCGTCACCTCGTAGCCGAGCGGCGCCAGGTCGTTCGCGACGGTGAGCGAGGCCGGCCCCGCGCCGACGCAGGCAATGCGCTTGCCGTTGCCGGCGGCAGGGGCTTGCGGCAGCAGCCCGTTGAGCTCACCTTTGAGGTCGGCCGCGACGCGCTTGAGCCGGCAGATCGCGACCGGCTTGTCCTCGACACGACCGCGGCGGCAGGCCGGCTCGCACGGCCGGTCGCAGACGCGGCCGAGAATGCCGGGGAACACGTTCGACTGGCGGTTCAGTAGGTAGGCGTCGGTGTAGCGACCCTGCGCGATGAGCCGGATGTACTCCGGTACATCGGTATGCGCCGGGCAGGCCCACTGACAATCCACGACGCGATGGTAATAATCCGGATGCGCAGTGTCAGTCGAATTCATGCCGGTGCTCATGCCGCCGCCCTTGCCGCTTCGGTCCCTGCCTCACAGGCGCGATATGCGCTGCTCGGCGGAACCGGCCAGGGCGAAAACTCGTTCCCGCAGATGGAGGTCCGACACCTGGACCCGACCACGATATTCCGAGCCGCATTTTCGTCTCGGTCGTGCGACTCACCGCAGTCGCTACATACCCATGATCTTACAATCAACCCGTTTACCCCTCGCGGACCACTCAGTGCGCCGCAAGTGGAACAGGTGACGCTGGTGTTTCTCTCGCTGACGACTTCGAACGTTCTGGCAGCCTGCTGGCTCTTGTATTCCAAGAAGCTCTTGAGCATGCCCCAGCCCGAATCCAACACGGACTTCGCCATCCGTGTCCTGACCAGCTTGAGGCTACTCACGTCGCCTACGATGATGTTCTGATACCGATCGATCATCTTCCTCGAAAACTTATGCAAGGCATCGACTCGAGCGCGCGCGGCCTTGCGATGGATGCGCTTGGCTTGACGCTTGTGGCCTCGACGCTGCGCCGACGCCAGCTTCTCGGCATAGCGGTGCGTCCAGCGGCCTGCAGTAAGCCGTTCCCCGTCGCTCGTGACGGCGATATCCTTCAGCCCAAGATCAATGCCTACCGCTTCCTGCGACGCAATGGTCTGGTCTGCCTCAACCCTGACCGGCAGACACAGCCACCAGTCCCCTACGGCATCCTGCGCGAAGCAACCTGCCTGCCATTTGACCCCTTTCAGGCGTTCGCGTTCAAATAGCCGCAGGCACTTCCCGGCAAAGCGCACACACTCCCCTTTTCGCTTGAGGTTAGCCGCCTTGAAAGGAATCCAGCCAAGTGAGCGCCTTGCGCCGCGACTTACGCGCCAGCGCAGCTTTACGCGTTTGGCGGCCCGCCGCTTCTGTGCATAGTGGACGCAGATCGACTGAATTGTAGCGGCGCCAATCTTGTCAAAGTACTGCGTGGCACCGGCCGTCAGGTAGCACAGGTCAAAGCCGGACAGCCACCTGCGCTTGATATCCGTGCGCGTGGCGGCATTGAGACTCGTCTCATTGCAATAGTTGAAAACTTCGTTCACTTCGATAGCCGCGGCGTTGAGCCACGCGTAGGCTTCCGAATGAACCTTTAATCGAAGAGTGCGCATGAACGATGGGGGCATGAGAGTATTATCTCCTATCGTTCTGGTTCTTGCTCCATTGCGCAATTCCCTGGTGATTCGCGTCGTTCGAATTGATTCATAGCAAAGCAACCCGTCCCGATTCGAATACGCCGTGTCCGATATCCTCGCCACCGAAATCAAACTGCGCCAGCGCTCGCGCCTGCTCGAAGTGACGTTCGATGACGGCAGTCGCTTCGAACTGCCGTTCGAATATCTGCGGGTGCACTCGCCTTCGGCCGAGGTGCGCGGCCATGGTGGCGAAGGCGTGCTGGTGGTCGGCAAGCAGAACGTCGGCGTGCGCGCAATCGAGCCGATCGGCCAGTACGCGGTGCGGCTGATCTTCGACGATGGCCACGACACCGGGCTCTTCACTTGGAAGTACCTGCACGAGCTCGGCGCGCAGCGCGAACAGAAGTGGTCCGAGTATCTGGCGCGCGTAGCACGCTCAAGGCCGCCGCGATAGCGGCAAACCCGGATCGAAGGGCGCGCCGCGGGGCGCGCTCGGAAGATGATTTTCTGTCGCACAAAAAAGAAAGGCCGGGCGACTTCACCCGGCCAAATCTTCACAAGACCCCCACTCGGTTGCGGCCTTTTGGGCCAGCAACCGGGGCGGGATTCTGGGGGAACTGGGGCCAGATTGCCAGCATTTTTGACGCAGTCTAGATACACGGAATATCAGGTTGCCAGTCCATATAAGACCAATTTAGTCCTTTCCGTGCGCAACCACGCCCGCCCATCTGAAGGGTCCCCGCCGCGGTGCCTGCGGGGGCCTGACGGCAGCTAGAATGGCCCCTCCCTTCTATTATGGTATGGCAATGAGTCAAAACAGCCCCGGCAGCACCGACTTCGGATTCCAGCGCGTGCCCTGGCGCGACAAGACCCGCCGTGTACGCGCGGTGTTCGACTCGGTGGCTGACCGCTACGACCTGATGAACGACCTGATGTCGGCCGGCGCACACCGGCTGTGGAAGCAATTTACGCTGTCGCTGACCGGCCTTCGGCCCGGTGACCGTGCGCTCGACATTGCCGGCGGGACCGGCGATATCGCCGCCGGGCTCGCGCGCCAGGTCGGACAGTCGGGCCTGGTGGTGCTGGCCGACATCAACGCCAGCATGCTGCAGCACGGCCGCGACCGCCTGACCAACCGCGCACTGGTCGCCAATGTCCATTATGTACAGGCCGACGCCGAGCGGCTGCCGTTCGCCGATGGCAGCTTTGACTGCGTCACGATCGGCTTCGGCCTGCGCAACGTGACCGATAAGGCCGCCGCGCTGGCCTCGATGCAGCGCGTGCTCAAGCCCGGCGGGCAGCTGCTGGTGCTCGAGTTCTCCAAGCCCGTGATCGGGCCGTTGAGCCGCCTCTATGACCTGTACTCGTTCAACGTGCTGCCCTGGCTGGGACGCGCGGTCGCGGGCGACGCCGAGAGTTACCGCTACCTGGCCGAGTCCATCCGGCGCCATCCGGACCAGGAGCAACTGATGGCGATGATGCAAACGGCGGGTCTTGCGAGCTGCCGCTATCACAACCTGATGGGTGGCATCGTGGCGGTGCACCGCGGCTACCGGTACTGACGTGAGCGGGCCGGCCGAAGTCGTGATCGAGCGGCTGCTCGATCGAGCCGTGGCGCGGGCGATGGCCGATTCGCCGCGCGCCGCATCGATCCTTGCGCACCTCCAGGGAAAACGGCTCGCGATCCACACCCGCGGCACCTCGTTGCGCGTCGTGGTCGAATCCACCGGCCGCACGCTCAAGGCCTTCCCGACCGGCGAGGCGGACGCGACCATCGTCGGCGCGCCGCTGTCGCTGCTGGCGCTCGCGGGTGCGGATGCGCAGGCAGTGATCCGGCGCGGCGACGTGCGCATCGAAGGCGATGCCGAGATAGCCCAGCAGTTTCGCGAACTCGGGCTGCTGCTGCGACCGGATCTGGAGGCCGGAATGGGGCGCGTGCTCGGCCGCAGCGGCGCGCATCTGGCGATGCGCGGCCTGCGCGCCGCGCTCGACTGGACGCGCACCGCCGCCTGGACCTCGGTCCGCAACCTCGCCGAGTATCTTGCGCACGAAACCGGCGATCTGGTGTCGCGGCCCGAGGCCGAACACTACCTGCGCGGCGTCGAGCAGCTGCGCGAGCAGCTCGATCGCATCGAGGCGCGGCTGCAGCTCGCAGAGCAGCGCACGCAGGTCCTCACCGGCGAGCCGCCGGAACCGCCCTGATGCTGTCACGCTGATGCGCCTGCGCGTCCTCGCCCGGCTGATCCAGATCGAACGCGTGCTGGTGCGCCACCGGCTGGATGATTTTGTCCGCGCGACCCATCTGTATCGGCCGCTGCGGTTCGTGTTCTTCATCTCGCCCTGGACCTGGTTCCAGCGCGGCTCGGACCTGACCCGCGGCGCGCGGCTGCGGCTCGCGCTCGAGGAGCTCGGCCCGATCTTCGTCAAATTCGGCCAGGCGCTGTCCACGCGCCGCGACCTGCTCCCCGCCGACATCGCCGACGAGCTCGCGCAGCTGCAGGACAATGTGCCGCCGTTTCCGGGCGCGGTCGCGCGCGCGATGATCGAGCAGTCCTACGGAGAACCGCTCGATAAACGGCTGCGCGAGTTCGAGGAAACGCCGCTTGCCGCCGCCTCGATTGCCCAGGTGCACGCGGCCAAGCTCGCCGACGGCCGCGAAGTGATCGTCAAGGTGCTGCGGCCCGACATGAAGGCGATGATCGCGCTCGATCTCGAGGTGCTATACACGATCGCCGGCATGGCCGAGCGCTGGTGGGTGCCGAGTCGACGCCTCAAGCCGCTCGAGATCGTGCGCGAGTACGAGAAGACCGTGCTCGATGAGCTCGATCTGATGCGCGAGGCCGCGAACGCCTCGCAGCTGCGGCGCAATTTCGCCGGCTCGCCGCTGCTGTACGTCCCCGAGATCTACTGGGATCATTGCCGGGCGGACGTGCTGGTGATGGAGCGCATCCACGGCATCCCGATCGGCGACATCGCGCGGCTGCGCGAGCTCGGCACCGATTTCCGCAGGCTCGCGGAAAACGGCGTCGAGATCTTCTTCACGCAGGTGTTCCGGCACAACTTCTTCCACGCCGACATGCATCCGGGCAACATTTTCGTGCTGCTGGACGATCCGGCACAGCCGCGTTACGCGGCGGTGGATTTCGGCATCGTCGGCACGCTCGACCTGCGCGACCAGCGCTACCTGGCCGAGAACTTCCTCGCAGTGTTCGATCGCGATTACCGCCGCGTCGCGACGCTGCACGTGCAGTCCGGCTGGGTGCCGCCCGATACCCGCATCGATGAGATGGAATCGGCGGTGCGCACGATCTGCGAGCCGATCTTCGACCGGCCGCTCAAGGAGATCTACTTCGGCACCGTGCTGCTGCGCCTGTTCGAGGCACTGCGGCGCTTCAACGGCCAGATCCAGCCGCAGCTGCTGCTGCTGCAGAAGACGCTGCTCAACGTCGAGGGCCTGGGACGCCAGCTCTACCCCGATCTGGACATCTGGCAGACCGCGAGCCCGGTACTGCGGCGCTGGATGCGCGAGCGCGTGCGCCCCCGCAACGTGCTGCGCGAGCTGCGCCGCGGGCTGCCCGACGCACTCGAAATCTTCAAGGCGCTGCCGCCGCTGGCCCGGCGCGCCGTCGAACGCGCGCAGGACGGGCAGCTGCGCCTGGCGGTCGATGCGCGCGGCATCGAGCAGCTGCGCGCGGAGCTGATCGAGCAGAGCCGGCGCAGCGACCGCATTCTGGTCGGCGCAGCGCTGCTGCTCGCAGCCGTGCTGTGGTTCGGGCTGCGGCTCAACCCGGGCTGGGCCGGAGCGCTGATCGGTCTCGGCGGACTCATCGCCTGGACGGCGGCGTGGCTTCAGCGACGGCCGTGATGCCGGCGGCCACGCGCGCATCCGCAGCCGCGGCGAAACGCGCCGGGGAATGCTCGCGGCAGTAGTTGTCGAGCCAGTAGATCGCGCCGGTCAGGTCCGAGGTCCCCAGGATGTTGCTGGTGCTCTTCGAAATCGCATTGACGCCGGACAGATAGCCGCCCAACCAATCGACGAACGCCATCTCGTCGGTATTGCGCAGCTCGCGGGCATCCAGATAGGTCTCGCAGCTCTTGAACCCGGTGCCGTAGGTCGTAGCCTGGGCGCCATGCGTTGCGGTCGATGCGCTCGCGCCCATGAGCAGCGCGAACGCGGCCGCGGAGAACGGCGTGGTCGGATGCGCGCGGCAGTACTTGCCGACCCAGTACACGGCGCCCTTGAGATTCGAATCGCCCAGGATGTTGTTGGTGCGAATGGAGGTCGCATTCACGCCGGACAGGTAGCCGCTCAGCCAGTCGACGAAGGCCACCTCGTCGGCATTCTGCTGCTCTCTGGCGTCGAGGTACGCCCCGCAGGTCTTGAGCCCGGTTCCGTACGTGGTAACCCCGACCGCGTGTGCGGTCGTGGCCGCGCCGGTGCCGATCAGGAACGTCAAAACCATCACTACGCGCCAGTACATCGAACCTCCCCGCGTTCTCCAGCGGCCGCGGTACTACCGCGCCGCGCCCACCGCGTCGGCCGGGCCCCTGAGATTTTCTTCCGCCAGCTCGAGATTTCTCTGCGCCTCTTCGTACCAGGTCGGCGAGGCGTTGATTGCCTTGGCAAAGTACACGCGCGAATCACCGTACCTGTTCATGTTCAGCAGCACCACGCCGATCTCGTTGTAAGCGTGCGCGCTGTCCATGATCTTGAGCAGGCTCGCGAGCGCCCCGGCGTTGTCGTGCTGCCGCACCTGCAGGTCGGCCAGATACCGCCAGGCATCGGGTCGCGGCGTCACGGCCAACGCGGCCCGCAGATCGGCCTCGGCGCCCGGCAGGTCGAGCGCGCGCAGCTTCGCGTAGCCGCGATGGGTCAGCACGCTGGCCGCGTCCGGCTTGTCGGCCTGCAGCGCCTGGTCGAAGTACTGGATCGACTGCACGTATTGGGCGCGCAGGATACAGACCTCGCCCATGCCGTCCAGCGAACGGGCACGCTGCGGATGCAGCGCGAGCACCTCGCCGTAGATCCGCGCGGCGCTGTCCACCTTGTCCTGCTGCATGTACAGCTGCGCCAGCCGCTCGGCGATGCGCGGCTCGTCGGGCTGGGCCGCGTGCGCCATCTCGAACGCCTTCTCGGCCAGTGCGGTTTCGCCGCGCTGTTGTTTGATGGCGCCGATCTTGGCCAGCGTTGGCGCGTCCTGCGGCGAGCGCTCCAGCGCCAGCACGTAGTAATACACCGCGCGATCCAGCTCGTTCGCCTGCCAGGCCTTGTCGCCGCGCTGCACGGCCTCGGCAAACGTCTTGGCGTCCGCGGCCGGGTCCGACCGGATCGGCCTGGCCGGCTTGGCCGGGCTGGCCGGTGCGGCCGGCGCGACAGCCGCGGTCGCATTCCGGTCTGCGCGCGTGCCGGTGGAGCTTGCGCAGCCCGCCAGCTGCAGCAGCAGCGGCACCGCGGCCAGGATCGCCAGAGATCTATTTAGCGATGCCACCGAACGCCTCGGTGAGTCGAATGACTGCCGGTCCGATCGCCACGACGAAGAAGGACGGAAACAGACAGATCACCAACGGAAAGATCAGCTTGGTTCCGATCTCGGCCGCCGCCTGTTCGGCGCGCTGCATGCGCTTGTCGCGAAATTCTTCCGAGTAAACCCGCAGTGCGTCCGAGATGCCGGTGCCGAAGCGCAGGGTCTGCGCCAGCAGGCTGACGAGCCCGCGTACATCGTCAAGGCCGGTGCGGGTCGCGAGGCCCCGCAGTGCGGTCTCGCGGTCGACGCCGGCGCGCATCTGCGCCGTCACCTGCGCGATCTCGCTGCCGAGCTCCGGATGGCTGACGTCCAGTTCGTCCGCGACCCGCTGCAGCGCCTGCGCCAGGCCGAGACCGGATTCCACGCAGACATTGAGCAGATCGAGCGCGTCCGGAAATCCGTCGCGCAACAGCTTTTGCCGCGTCTTCACCTTGCGATCGAGCCAGATGCTCGGCAGCAGCATGCCGAAGAAGCACACCGCCAGCGCAATGAAGGTGACGCGCCCCCAGCTCAGCCGCGGCAGGAACGATACGACCCCAAGCCAGCTCAGCACCAGCAAGGCCGACACTGCGAGCTTCATGCCATAAAAGGTGGCTACGGCAGAGGGCGACCGATACCCCGCAAACTGCAACCGCTGCCGCGTGCCTTCACGCTCCGCGCCCTGCGGCAGCACGAAGCGCTCGACCGGCTGCAACACCCCCGAAAGGATCTGGCCCAGCCCGTCGCTCGGTGGCTCATCGCCGGCCCGCGCGATCTGCTGCAGACGCCGCCGCGCCGGATCGAGCCGGCGGCCGATCATCGATGCCAGGCCCCAGAACAGCATCAGCGCCGCCAGGCCCGCCGCGATCATGATCAGCAAAGGCTGGCCGGATGAGAGGCTGCTCTGCAATTGCTCGAGCATGGCGACTACACCTCGATCTGAATGATGCGCCGGATCCAGAGCACGCCGAGCACCGCCAGGGCGCCGGCGCCATAGAGCATCTTGTGGCCGGTCGGGTTCTTCAACAGCACCGGCAGGTAGTCCGGCGAGGCCACCGACAGCAACGCCACCAGTCCGACCGGCACCAGCGCGAGCACCCACGCGGACATGCGGCCTTCGGCCGAGAGCGAGCGCACCTTGCGTTCGAAACGAAACCGGCTGCGCACGATCTTCGCGATCTGGTCCAGGATCTCGGCCAGGTTGCCGCCGGTCTCGCGCTGCACCAGCACCGAGGTGATCAGCGCCATCACGGTCACGCTGGGCACGCGCGTCAGCAGTCCGAGCATCGCGCGGCGCACGTCGTTGCCGTAATTGAGATCGGAGAACGTCAGCTCGAATTCCCGCGCGATCGGCTGATCCATGTCATCGGCCACGAGCTTGATCGCGGCGTTGAACGGATGACCGGCGCGCAGCGCGCGCTTGATCACATCGATGGCATCCGGCAATTGTTCCTCGATCTTGTCGAGACGGCGGCGACGCTGCATCGACAGTTGCAGGTACGGCGCCACGAATCCGATCGCCGCAGCGATCAAGCCGGCCAGAGCGCTGCGCAGCAGCGCCCCGGTCAACAGCCCGCCGAACAAGCCGAGCAGCAGCGAGCTGAGAACCACGCGATACGCCGGGGTGACCCGCCCGGCCTGCTCATTCATCTCGGCCAGCTTTTCCATCAATGGCAGCTCTTCGAGCCGCCGTTCCAGCGGCGACAGCGCGGTCAGGTACTTCTCGCGCAGAATCGACGCGATATCCTGGTGCGCATCGGCGCCGATGCGCTCCAGGCGGCGGCGCAATATGCGACGCGTCCGCGATTCGCTACTCGCCGAGGTCGTCAGACCCAGCATCAGCAGAAACACCGCGATGAACACCACCACGATGAAGCTGACGACGACCGTGACGCCCACGCGCGCCTCCTCGCCCTAGCGCTGCTTGCCTGGCAGCGCGAACACGCTGACCGGCAGATCGATGCCGCGCATCATGACCCGTTGATGAAACCCCGGCACCACGCCGGTGGCCTCGAGCCTGCCGTGGATGTTGCCCTCGGCGTCCACACCGAAGCGGCGGAACGTGAACAGCTCCGACATCGTGACGATGTCGCCCTCCATGCCGTTGATCTCCTGCAGGCTGATGATGCGACGGCCGCCATCCTCGGCGCGCTGCACCTGGATGACGATATTGACCGCGGAGGCGATCTGAGCGCGCAACGCCCGCATCGGGAATGAAATTCCGGTCATCGACACCATGGTCTCGATGCGCCCGAGCGCATCGCGCGGCGTATTCGCATGCACCGTCGTGAGCGAACCGTCGTGGCCGGTGTTCATCGCCTGCAGCATGTCGAGCGCCTCGGCGCCGCGCACCTCACCGACGACGATGCGATCCGGTCGCATGCGCAGGCTGTTGCGCACCAGCTCGCGTTGCGAGACCTCCCCTTTGCCCTCGATGTTGGGCGGACGCGTCTCCAGCCGCACGACGTGCGGTTGCTGCAGCTGCAGCTCGGCGGAGTCCTCGATCGTGACGATGCGTTCCGTGGACGGAATGAACCCGGACAGCACGTTGAGCATCGTGGTCTTGCCCGCGCCGGTGCCGCCCGAGATCACGACATTGAGCCGCCCCAGCACGATTGCTTCCAGGACCTTTGCCAGCGGCTCGGTCAGCGTACCGAGGCGCAGCAGATCGGCCATCCCGAGGCGTTCGACCGCGAAGCGCCGGATCGATAGCATCGGGCCGTCAATGGCCAGTGGCGGGATGATCGCGTGAACGCGCGAACCATCGGCCAGGCGCGCGTCCACCATCGGCGTGGATTCATCGATCCGCCGGCCGACGGCCGAGACGATGCGATCGATGATGTTCATCAGATGCGCATCGTCGTGAAACGTGACTGGGGTATGCTCCAGCTTGCCGCGACGTTCGACGTACACCGACTTGGCGCCGTTGACGAGAATGTCGGATATCGTCGGATCGTTGAGCAGTGGCTCCAGCGGACCCAGGCCCAGGACCTCATCTTCAATGCACCGCGCCAGCAACTGGCGTTGCGGCAACGCGAGCGGCGCGCCCTGTTCGGTGAACAGGCGTTGCGTGATTTCCCGGATCTGCGTGCCCGCCTTGCGCTTGTCGAGCGAGCCCAGGATCGTGAGATCCGCGATCTCGAGCAGCCGGTCGTAGATGCGCTGCTTCCATTCCAGCTCCAGCGGGGTCAGCACTCGAAGACGATCCCTCGCGCTATCGCCGTCGCTTTCGATTCCCAGGCGATCCTTCAGGCTGATACCCGTGGTCATGCTCAACTCCGTAGGAATGCGGGCAATGCGCGCCGCAACAGCCCGGGTCGCGCCGCCTTGGCACCGGACATCTGCGTGACGATCCCGAGCAGCGACGCGGTGATCGCCGCACCACGATCAGCCTCGTACAGCGGCACTCCGGCGTCGGAGCTCTCGAGCGCACGCTGATAGTGACTCGGTATCGTGGCGGTGATCTCCAGTCCGAGCGCGCGGCTGATGTCGTCGAGCTGCAGCAGCGCATTCTTGCCGTAGCGGTTGACAAGGATGCGCAGCCGATGCGGCGGGACCGCCAGCTCGTCGCGCAGGATACGGATCAGGCGCGTCGCGTTACGCACGTGCAATGTCGATTGCTGCAGCACGATGTAGATCTCTGCCGCGATCCCAAAGGCACTGGCGGTCAGATTGTCGATCGCATGCGGTACGTCGATCACGACGTCCTGATTGAGCCCACCAAGCAGGGCGATGAACGCGGACAGCCGGTCGGTCCGCACATCGTTACTGGGCACGGCGTGCTGCGCCGTCGAGCAATACAATTGCAGACCGCTCGCATGGCGCGAGCCAAAGCCGGCCAGCGCATCCTGATCGAGCGACGCCACTTCGTCCAGGGCCTCGAGCAGACCGCGCTGCGACGCCAGGTTCAGGTGGTGCGCGGTCGGGGAAAAATTCAGATCCAGGTCGACCAGCGCTGTACGCCGCCGCGCGTGCGCCGCCAGCATGTGCGCAATGTTTGCAGCGATGAACGAGCTGCCGACACCGCCCGCGGCCCCCACGAAGGCGTGGATGGCGCCGCGTCCCTGGGTCGCCTGCGCGCGCAGTTCCGCGCACACCGACTGGACCGATGCCACCAGGTCGGCGCGGTCGACCGGCTCGGAGAGAAAATCGCGCGCACCGCTGCGAATCGCCAGCCGTGTGGCATCGGCGTGACCGCCCGGTCCGACGACGATCAGCGTCGGCCGCCCCTCCATGGGGCGCGCGGCCCAATCCGACAGCTCCGCGGTCCGATTTGCCTCGAAGTGCAGCAGCACGATATCCGGCGCGAAATCGACGCTCTGCAGCAGATCACTATGGCCGTTGGCGATGACGTGAACGCGCACGTCGATCCCCGGCACTCCGTGCAGATACGTCTTGAGGGTCTCGAGCGGCCTGCTGGTGCGGCCCGCAATGAGCACGTGCGTCAGCATGCCGTGGAGACTCCGGTATTCGACAGCCCGAGGCTTTCGGCCGGCAACGTGACGGTGAACGGCGGCGAGATCAGCGTCGGCGTCACGAACGGGATCGCCAGCGGCACGGTGTAGCCGACCACGCTCACGCGGACGTAAGCCACATTGCCGAGCGCGGGCGTTGCGCCCAGCGAGGCGCCATTGATGTCGAGATAGGTGACGCTGACGTTGGCGTTATTGAATCCCGGGACTCCGAGAAAGTTCACCGCGCCCGCAATCGCGGGGTCGTTGATCGGGCAGACGGCGGCGAGGCGCGCGGCACGGCGGGTGCCTTCGTTTAATGCTGCGAAGGTATAGACGCCACGACCAAATTCAATGCAGGCGAACAGCAGGATCATCAGTATCGAGGCGACGATCGCGAACTCGACCGTGTACAGACCGCGCATTTTCTTCATAGCGCCCTCATCGTGGTCGAGATCGAGAGCGTGAAGTTGGTCGCGAAGTTCCCGCCCAGGAAGGTCGGCATCAGTCCACCGAACACGGACTGATACGGGTACGCGGCCGTCACGGTGATGTCGTTGGTCGCGGTGTTCTCCGTCACCGCGATCTGCCCGGTGGTGAGCCCGGGCAGCAGCGCGGCGCCCGCGCCGGTCACATTGCCGAACACCGCGAGGTTCCGGCCCTGCGTCACGAGCGTGCCCCAGGCGCCACCCGTCACCAGCCGATCGTCGGTCCCGTTCAGTGCCGCTCCGGCGACGTGGCGCGCGGCGTTGCGCACCGAATCGTTGAGCGTGCTGTATTGAATCAAGTATTCGCCGAACTCGACCGTGCCGCACATCAGCAGCAGCAGCACCGGGGCCGAGATCGTGAGTTCGACCATCGCGAGACCGCGCTGCCGTCGGTACCGTGGACTACGAGCAGACGCCGGGCTCATGAATCCGGGCTCCCGGCGCTCTTGTACAACTCAATCACGTGCGGTCCGATGGCGCCGGATCCTGCCCCGGGTCGGCCGCCGGCGTCGCAGGTCTGGATGACCTGACCGTAGATGACGTTCTTGCCGTTCCCAGACAGCGTCTGAAGCAGAAACACGCACGCGAAACCAAGCACATTGGCGCCGCCTCCGCCTGCGCCGGCACAGTTGGCTATCGGCGCTGCGATGATGCGGCGGCCGAATCCGGCCGGACCCCTGGGCATCGGCTGAGTGTCGTAGTCCCCGGCCGCGACCAGCGCGGCGTAGTCGGCGTAATTGAATGTGAGCTGATTGGCTGTGGTGATCAGCCTGCCGGCCTGCGTGATATTGCCGTTCGGGTCGGTCGTCAGATTGGTCTGATGCGCAGCGCTGTTGATCACGTCGGGGGGATACTGGGCGGGGGACACGGGACCCTGGTACTGGTTGAACCGGGTATTGATGCCCTGCGAGATCTGACCGGAGGCGACGCCGCCATCCGTCGCGACCGTCTGTCCGATCGAAGCGCAGGTGTTGTAATCGCCCGCAAGGTTGGCACTGACGTTGCCGCCGAGGGCGAGCAGACCGTAGTTACCCGGCCCAGCGGCAGCACCCGACAGCTGGTTGAGACCGACCACCTGGTTGACCGCATAGCCGTGCAGCGGGCCGCCGCCGCCGGGGTTCGCGCAGATCAGAACCGGCACGATGTTGCAGGCCTGCCGCACGGCCGGACTCGGGCCGGCGACGGCATTTCCCGCGACCGCGATCGAATTGATACCCAGCACCGAGACCAGACTCATCGAGGTCCTGAAGCCGGTAATCGAGGCGCGCACGAATGCCGCGGGCGTGGTGCCGGCCGAGAACGGAACGAGCGTCGCCGAATACTCGGTCGTCAGCGCGGCGCCCCCGCCGATCGCGCCCTGCAGTTCCGGATACTGCGCGAGGTTCAGCGTGAACTCGCTGCTGGCGGCCGCAGTCGCCTGGGCTGGCGAGGCGGTCTGGTCCAGTACCTTCGCGGCTGCGAGCGCCGCGGCATCGAGCGCACTCTGCAGGCGCGACTTGTTGAGCAGCACGTGTGCGGTATCGATCGCGAGTCCGGCCATCGCGATCAGGGCCAGCATGCCGACGACCACCAGCACCAGCGTTGACCCGCGTTCGCGCCTGCGTTCCATCGTGGCTACTGTCCGTTCTGGCTGCCGATGTTGATGGTCATGGGCTGCGAGATCTGCGACCGATCCACCTTTTCGGTGCGCAGCGACTGCACGGCCAGGTTGAGCATCTCGGGATCGGCGCCTTCGACCGGTGCGGCGCTGGGCTTGTACAGGGTCCTGCGGTCGTAGACCTGGTACTTCTGCATCTGTCTGACCGAATTGCCGTAGTCGGCTTCGAGCGGCGTCTGGGCACAGCCGCTCAAGGTCAGCGCGACCGCCGCGGCCGCAAATGCCAAGTGGCGCATGATGGTGTCCTTCCTGTGTTTCATTATTTGGTGCTCGCATCCGCGGCGGGCGACTCCGGTGTCTTCGGAGCGGTGCCTTCGAGCCGCCCGCGCCCGAAGTAGTCCCAATTGGACGGTTCGACGTACGAGTCGGTGGGCAGCCGGGCCTTGCCGACTGGCAGCGCCTGCGCCAGGCGCGGCGTCACCAGAATCACGAGCTCGGTCTCACCCTTCTGGTAGTTCTGGCTGCGAAACAGCGCTCCCAGCACGGGAATCGAGCCCAGTCCCGGAAACTTATTCACCAGCGTGGTCGTCGTTTCGTCGAGCAGCCCTGCGAGGCCGATGGTCTGGCCATCACTGAGTTCCACCACACCCGAGGCGCTGCGCTGGGTCAGCGACGGAATCACGAACACGCTCGAGCTGCCGGCGACCCCCAGCTGCACGGTGTTGGCGCTCGACAGCTCGCTGACGCTGATGTTGAGCTTCAGATTGATGTGGCCGCTGTTGAGCACGACCGGCAGAAACTTCACCTCGATGCCGAAAGTCTTGAAATCGATCGTCACTGTACTCAAGGCCTGCGGCACGGGTATCGGGAACGAACCACCTTCCACCAAATCCGCCTCCTGTCCGCTCAGCGTCGTCAGCGTCGGCTCGGCGAGGATGCGGGCCAGGCCTTCCTGAGTGGCGGCATCGAGGGCCAGATTGAACAGAAAATTCTTGTCCAGAAAGCTCGCGAACAGGCCCTGGTTCTGAATCGCCATCGTGGTCGGCTGGAACTCGTCGATGGCCGGACCGTATTGCGCAGGATTGGTGAAGATCGGCAGGTTCGCGTTCTGCGGCAGGAAGATCGCATTCGGAAAGGTCGCGCCGCCATTGACGCCGCCCGCGGTCCAATGCCCCAGACCCTGCGCGAACGAGTTGAACTGCGCATCGAGCCGCTTGACCTCGGTGCGGGCGATTTCGGCGACTTTGACCTCGATCATGACCTGCTGCGTGCCGCCTACCTGCAGCAGATTGATCACTTCACCGACCGTCTTGTCTTCGCGCCGGGACTGCGAGCCCTGCTGGAACGCGGCGCTCTGCTTGGCGGTCTGCACCTGCGCCAGAAAGGTCTCCGCGATGCGTTGCGCGGCACTCAGCGATTCCGCGTCGGTGACGCGGCCGGACAGCACGATCGAGCGTTGCGCCGAGCGCACCTCGATGTCCTGGCCAGGGAGCAGCTCGGCGTACTTGCGCTTGAGGCTGTTCAAATCATGCTGCACTTCGACATTGATGGCGCCGATCAGATGATTGTCCCGGTCCCACAGCAGCACGTTGGTGGTCCCGAGATCCTTGCCGAGCACGTACAGCTCAGTCGGCGAAATCACGACGATGTCGGCGACATCGGGGCTCGCGACCGAGATCCGGTTGGCCGCCGTGGCGATCGAGACCACTTTCGACTGGTACAGCGGCACCGCGAGATCGATCGTGGCGCCGCCCGAAATCAGCGGCGGCTGTGCACCCGCCGGCGGCCGCGGCACCGGAGCCGGCGCCGACGATTGCGCGAAGGCAGCGCTGCTGCAGATCAAACCCGCTGCGAACAGCGTCAGGCGTCTGCTCCGCGGCCCCGCCGATCCTGTTTTTTTCATTCTGATCGTTCCTCCCTGGCGCGTCATATGGCTTATTCGCGCTCCGCTTCATGGGCGACGCTGGTGCCGCGGATCACCGTGATCGATGGATCGCGCGCCGGGGCCGCAACGCGCTCGGGTAACTTGGCGATGGCCTTGACCGGCTCGGGGAGCTTGTGGCGTGCGTCGCTGTCATCGAGCGGATTGCGCAACGCAAGCTGGATCGAGCCCGCCGCCTTGCCTTTCAGCAGCGTTTCGGCCTCCTCCGGCGACACTTCGAGCGTCACCGCGCGCACCACCACTGGCTCACTGGAGTTCGTCGCGGCGGTCTGATCGACCGCGAGCACCTTGATGTTGCTGAGTATGGTCTCGGACGACACGACGCCGGTGTGATCGTCTTTGCGGGTCGCGACCACATCGACGCGGTTCCCCGGCAACAGAAAGCCCGCGACCCCGACCACGTCATCGACCCGTACCGTGACCGCGCGCTTGTCCTTCTCGACGTTTGCCGCCAGGGCGTTTTCGCCTTCCTTCGAGAACATCGATGCCATCAGCAGCTGGCCTGCCGGGACGTTGACCGAGGTCACCTTGCCATCGATCTCCTTCTCATCGTGGAACGTGCCCGCCGGCTCCTGGCCGGGGATCATCTCGATGCTCGCGACCTGCCGGACGCTGATCTGGGTACCCAGGGGCAGATTCATAGCCGCGGTCAGGATGCGCGTCGGGGCGCCTCCCTGGACCGGCATTGCGCGCGACGTGATCCATTTGTTCGCCATCCACGCCGCACCGCCCGCTAGCAGCAGCGACGACACGATCAGAACGGGACCTCTGCCTCGAGCCATGGTTACCTCACTGCCGCGGTTTCGCCGCCAGCCATGCTCGGCAGGAAATAATTCTTCCAGGCCCAGCGCAGATCCTCGACATCGAATCGAGTCCCCCGCTCGTCGTAGGCGGCCTTATCGAGCGCCATGCAGATCAGATCGCGCGGGTGGCAGGCCAGCAGCGGTCGGCCCGACGGCGGATACAGCTTGGTCAGCGCGTAATTGAGCAGCTTCTGATCGAACGCCACGCCCATCTCTTCACACACCGCGGTCCAGACGCGGGTATACAGCTCGATCGACAGCGGCCCGAGCTGGATCTTGTAGCCAAGACGCCGGTGTA
Organism: Steroidobacterales bacterium; assembly: GCA_044440135.1. Classification (GTDB taxonomy): domain Bacteria; phylum Pseudomonadota; class Gammaproteobacteria; order Steroidobacterales; family Steroidobacteraceae; genus FEN-1191. Next base: position 37,609 of record JBIODC010000002.1, read on the forward strand.
CCGCCTCATCGGCCAGCTCGGTCGGATCCAGATTGGTCGCGAATACGATCACCGCATCGCACGGCGTTGCGAACAGCGCATCGGCACCGGCGGCCAGGTGGTCGATCTGCTGTTCCAGCGGCACGATCCAGCGGTCGAACAGCCGCTGCGGCACGAACCGCTGCCTTCCCAGGTCATCGATCACCAGCACACCGCCGTTGGCCTTCATCTGCAGCGGCGCGTTGTACTCGCCCGTGGCAGGCACGAACTGAACGTCCAGCATCTCCATCGTCAGCTCGCCGCCGACCACGATCATCGGGCGCTCGCACAGCGCGAAGCGCGCATCGAATCCCTGCGCCAGCAGCAGCCGCCGGTTGCCCTCGAGCAGTTCGATCTGTTCGTGCACCGTGGCATCGAACACGCGGATGATCTTGTCGTTGACCACGACGGCGTGCGGAATCAGCACCTCTCCGGGCAGCGCGGAGATCAATCGCGACGCGATGTAGGTCTTGCCACTGCCGGCCGGTCCATAGATGAAGATCGCGCGGCCGGAACCCATCGCGACGCCGAGCCGATCGCACAGATCATCCGCCATGATGATTTCGCGAAAGGAGTGCGTCACGGTGTCGCGCGCCAGGCTGCGGCGGCGTATGGCTTGCGCTCGCGCCACGTTGGTATAAGCCTCGAGCGGCACCGGCGCAGGGCCGACGTAGCCGCAGCGCCGCAGCGCATCCTGTGCGCTCTGACCGCCGCGCTCGGTGAGGGCCAGGCGCACCTCGTGATCGAAGCCGGCGCGCGATTGCAGCTGTAGCCGTCCCTCCTGCCGCAGGAACTGCACGATCGGCTCCATCACCGGGCCTGCCAGGCCCAAGCGCTCGCCGATCGCGCCACTGGTCAGCGAACCGGCGCGCAGCAGGTGCTTCAGCGTCAGATCCGCGAGCATCTCGGGTGCCAGCCCACTGGCTTCAAGGCTCACCGGCCGCGGTGCGGTCGCGATCAGACGGCTCATGACGGGCCCGATCAGGTCAGCGACGGCGCCGTTAATCGCGCTCATGTATGGCCCCCTCCCAGCCAAGTGGCTGCACCCGAGGATTCAATTTGATTCCACCAGGCGGCCATACCGCCCACGGCTATCGGCAGCGCGAACGGCAATCGATCGCGTCGCGCAATCCTGGCGGCAACGAATGCCGAGGTACTCACGGCCGCAAGTCCTTCGTGCACCAGGGTGCTGATCGACGCGCGCACGACGCACCATGCGATGTAGCCGATTGCGGCCGCGCCGCCCGCCAGCAATGAACACAGCGCGGCGTAGAACGCGCCCTCGGGACCCATGAAGGAGCCAACGGCCGCCAGCAGCTTGACGTCGCCGGCCCCCATCGCGCGCAGCAGATAGAACGGGGCGAAGCAAGCCAGGCCGACCAGGGCTCCGAGCGCCCCGGAGACCAGTCCCTGGGCTCCATTCGCAGCGACTTGCAGCCCGACTCCCGCGACCAGACCGAGCAGGCTCAGCCAATTCGGAATGCGGTTCCGCCGCAGATCACTGTAGACCGCCGTCAGGAGAATCGCCGACAGCAACAACAGATCGACCAAGCTACGCATCAGGGCATGCCCCGCGGCTCCGCGCCCGCAACCGCGTACGCGACCATCGTCAGGCCCTGCTCATCTTTAAAGAGGCGAACCAACGATGCCTTCACGCCCATTACTCCATGCCGCGTGTTGATCGAACGCAGCAGTCCACCGCCGCTGGCAGCGGACACGTTGCAGCCGGCCGTTACCAACCGTACTGCTTCTGTATTCCGAGTCTGGCGCGCCGCACCGCGGTGCCCCAACCTCGGCTCCCTTCCGGAGTGGCGACGATCCTTTAGGTGTTCAGCGCCCGCCTCCGCCGCCTCCGCCCCCGTTGACGTCGGCAGCGAGCGTCGTGATTTTGGCCACGACTGCTTGGCCCAGATTGGTAAACACGAGGACGGAAGCGGCTGCCACCAGCGAGCCCGCAATCGCGTACTCGACCATTGTCAAACCTTCCTCGTCCTTCAAAAATGCAGCGATAAGCGCCTTCATTGAGTCACCTCATCTACAGATTGTGACAAGCCGTTAGTTTCCCTATGGTTTCCCCAGACTCCCGTGCTTACTGCCGTTGCAGCCAGTCGAAGCGCTGTGGTCGCGCGAACTTAGGCGATTCCGTCAACATTGGCGAGAACGTTTGTGCATCGATTGAGCACCTTTGTGCGCATTTGACATAGCAAGGTGGGCACGAAAATAGCCTTTGACTTTTCGGCGCCATATCAAGACAGTGACTGCACAAAAGTGACTGACGCAAGGATCAAAGTGACAGGCACGCTGCGTGTTCTTTGGATTTCGTGTTCCACCAACAACTGTGGGGCGGAACTGCTCGAGGAATGCCGGCGCCTGTGCACGGTCAACACTTGTGTGTCGAGTCGGGCGCTGGCCGCGCTCAACAAGACGCAATCCAACGCGGTGGTATTCGATTTTCAGGAACCCACCGCAATCGATCTGCAACTGCTTCAGAACGTCAAGCGCCTGCACTCGGGCGTGCCGATCCTGATGTTCACCGAGACGCACAGCGAGGATCTGGCTGTGTGGGCCTTCCGCGCGCGCGTCTGGAATTACCTGGTGAAGCCGGTACCTCTGCGCGAACTGAAAGCCAATCTGCTGCAACTCGCCAAGCTGTTGTCGCGCCGCGAGCCGATGGGCCGACAGATCGAACGTCCTGGCACCATATTGCCGGTGTCGCAAGGACTGGCACGCGGCGACGCCGAGAAGGCGGTGATGGAACGGATCGTCGAGAACATCCGGCGCGATCACACCAACCGGTTGCGCATCGCGCAGCTGGCGCGCGCTTGCGGCATGAGTCGCTACAGCTTCAGCCGTCTGTTTCACCGCACCTTCGGCTGCAGCTGCCGCGACTATGTCACGCGGCTGCGCATCGAAACCGCGTGCAAGCTGCTGAAGCTGCCGAACTCCTCGGTCACTCGCGTGGCGATCGCTACCGGTTTTACCGACGCGTCGTATTTCGCGCGCATGTTCCGCCGGTACATGCGCAAGAGTCCGACCGAATATGCGCGGCGGGCGCCGCAATCGCGCCAGAGCAAGCGGGAACGCCTTGCCGAGCCCGGATCTGCGCTGCCCGATTTGCCGGCACGCCCGGGGCCCAGGCCCGGATCGTCCTCGCTCGAGCGTTCGCGTCGCCGCGGCCAGATCGCGCCTGCCGGCTGAAAACTGATCAGCGCTCGCGCGGCCGGCCCACGCGCAGCTGTGGTTTAGATCTCAGACTCGTAGCCGGCGCAACGACTGGACGCGCCGATGTAACGATCGTGCCGGCGACACAGGCCGTCCGATGCGCGCACCGAAGCGAACACCGATCCGAGGCTGCGCAGGCCCGGCAGCTGCGACTCGATCTCGTGCGGCGCCTGACAGAAATATCGACAGCTGCCGCAATGCTCCTCCGGCAGCGTGCAATTGCGCGCCGCGGAGTTGCGCGCCGCACTGCGGTGCGACGGCGCCCAGCCGCTCATTGACCGAACCGCGTCCAGAAGCCCACGAACACCTGGGTCGACAGGATGAATCCGAGCACGATGTTGACCGCAACGCCTGCGGTGAAGGCGTAAAACGGCTTGGCACCGCCGCTGACGAACTCGCGAAAGCGCGTGGTCAGGCCGATCGCCAGGAATGTGAAGGTGAACGCCCAGACGCGCAGCGCCTGCAGCGGCGCCACCAGCGACGGCTGTACCACTTTCTTGTAGTCGGCGTAGTTGTAGCCGACCGAGATCACGGTCACGATCGCCGAGGCGATCAGGAAGCCAAGCACGAACTTCGGAAAGCGCCGCCAGATCTCGGCGACGTTCGGCTTGGACTGGATGCCGGTGGCTTGCCAGCGCGTGGTCGCGACGATCGACAGCACGAAGGCCCAGACACCGATCCAGACGTCGCGGCCGATCACCTTCATCAGCGTGAAGGCGTTGACGGCGGCGTCGGGGCTGCCGGTGATCCCGGCAACGTGGCCCGCATAGCCGCCGTAGGCCTGTGCGGCGGCGAGTCCCGCCGCATCGGCAAACTCGGAGGTGCCGATCCAGGCTCCGGCCACGCCGGTCGGCAGCTGCAGCGCGCGCGCCAGCAGCGGCAGGATGAAGATCGCGAGGATCGCCCAGAAGATTACAAGTGAAATCGCGATCGAGGCCTGCTCCTTGCGGGCGCCGACCGCGCCGGCGGTGGCAATCGCGCCGGACACGCCGCAGACCGCCCCGCCGGTACCCAGCGTCGCCGCCAGGCGCCGGTCCAGTCCCAGACGCACCGCGGTAAAGTAGATCACGCCGAAGGTTACCAGCGAGACGATCGCCGCCTGCACGATCGCGACCGGCCCCGCCCATGCAATCAGGGTCAGCGGCAGGCCGGCGCCCAGCAACACGATGCCGGTCTTGATGTAGAGCTCGACGCGCAGACCGGCGTCGGTCCACGCAGGTACGCCGACCGTATTGGCCACCAGCAGACCCAGCACGAGGGCGACCAGCGGCGGCTCGAGGTTGTAGTGCGAAGCCTGGTCCCATTGGCCCAGCAGATAAATGCCGAGCGAAACCACGTAGACCAGCGCGAACACCGGCAGGAAGCGCGACAGGCGGTAGCCCAGCGCGCTGACGCCGATCCCGAACAGCGTTGCCCATAGCGCGAACAGCGCCAGGTACTGCACGGCATGGGCCCGCAGCTGAGCGAGCGCATCGGGCCAGTGGCTCCATTTCTGCGGCGCCACCGCCAGCCATTTGAGGCTGCTGCCACCCGCCACCAAGCCGGCGGCGACCACGACCAGGCCCAGCCCGATCCAGATCGCCCACCAGTCGTCCTTGCGGATGAAATCGGCCCAGAGCGACTCGCGCCTGACGCCCCCCACCTGAACCTGTGCGATTTCCGTCATGACCGCTCCGCTTGCCGTTGCTCATTGCCGTTATTCGTAGGGCTGCGGTGGCCGGGCGGACGCATCAAAGCCCCGTGGCAGCCGGTGCAGCGGACTGAAGATAGACAGCGCGGCCCCGGGCGGTCCAATAGCGATTTGCCATGACGAATTTTTGTTTCGCTATGTAGCCGCTACGTCACCCGGCTGATTGGGCCTAGGGCCGCGGGGTGGCGGCGTGTCCGGTGGTACCTTCGCGCGTGAACTCGAACCGCAATAGCCACTCTCGAGAGTGCTGATTGTCTGCCGGAGCGAACTTCCATTTCCTGGCGGCTGCGGTTGCCAAGCGAGCGAAATACTTGCTTGAACCGGGATCTTCCAGGGTCTCGTCGACGACGTTGCCTGAGCGGTCAACGATCACACGAAGCGTGACCTTAATATGGCCGTGAATCGACTCACGTGCGCTGCGCGGAACGTCGGGAATTTCTTGATGGAGCACGGAGGGTGAAACGTCCGCCAACGCCTGTGCAGATTGATCCGACGCACGGGATACAGGGCGCGAGAGCGCCGGCTCGGACTCTGCGGGCTTGGCGCTGGACGAAAGAGCAGAGACCTCGCGAGGCGCGGACGTGGACGTCTTCGGATTCTGAGAAGCGGCTGCAGGTGCAGCCGCTTGTTGCGAGGAAGTCTGAGTAGTACTTGAAGCGGGTTGCTGGGAGATGGGGTGGCTGTGAAACAGGCGCAAGCCAGCCCAAACTGCGGCCAATACTATGAGGACCACACCGATAGCCGGGACGAACAGGCGCCTTTTGGGCGACTTCGGTGCAGGAGCGGCTCGGCCCGGCGCTTCGGGTACGACAGGCTGAGGAACCGAAACCACGGATGCTGGTGGCGCCGGTTTGAATTGGGCTTCGAGGTCGGTGATCGTAGGACGGTTGGCGGGGTTGCGACTCAAGCATCGTCGCACGGTGTCCACGAATGCTGGAGGAAGAGTTGCGGGCAAGGAGTCAGTTTCGGATCGTTCATCAGGCCACGCGGGAGGACACTGCGTGAGAGCCTCAACAATGGTTATGCCGAGACCCCAGATATCGCCGGCGGCGGAATTGCTGCCGTTTATTGCTTCTGGAGCATCGTACAAGGAAGGCTTGGCGATGCTTGCCGCGGATTCGCCGGCGGGACGGATGGTGTCACTCGCCAGTTTCAGTTGATCATTGACGACCAGAAAGTTTGGCGGCTTCAGCTGGCCCTGCACCAAGTTTTTGCGGTGAAGGAAAGCCAAGGCGTCGAGGGTGGGATGCAGCATTTCCCGCACTTCGTCGGGAGTCAGCGCCCGGTGGGGAAGAATCTGAGCCAGAGTCTGCTCAGCATATTCCATCACAACAAAGAGAAATTCGTGTCCCCCGAGTTGGCAACGACCCGCGTCGAGAAGGCGAATCAGGTGAGGATGGGAGAGGGTCGCAACCGTCCTCCAGTACGAGAGCCGTGCCTCCGTCAGCACCGGGTCAGCCGGCACGAGCTTGATCGCGGCATTGGGAAAGTTTTGTGCCTTACATTCGGTAAGGAATACCACGCTGTGGTTTGATCTACCCAGAAAGCGGCGCAGGGGGAAGACCCCGTTAATGATCTGGCTCTCCCACTTCGTCCAGTCCTCGGTCATCGTTACTCTTCTTGCCTCCACACTCACGAAGGACGACGCGCTCCCCGGATGACTATACGACGATATCACCCAGAGGGAGGCTGGTGTCTGCGGAATCAGACAAGAAGCAAGAGTCCGCAGGATTGTCCTGTGGCGCACAATCCCCTGTCTGATCGTAATTTGCAGGAATCGCCATGCTCCAGGATCGGTTGTTGTATTTCCCAGAGAAGACCACGGTCGCAAACGTGGTCTCCCAACGGCTCAGCGCCTGGCCGACACCGGACGAGTTTCGGGGCCTCGTTGCCGAGCCTGCTGGCGCCTTGCGGGGCAGCGTAATCGTCTTTCATGGCAATGCCGGGCATGCGGGTCAACGCGAGTACTACGCCACCGCGCTGACAAGACTGGGCCTGCGGGTGATTCTTGCCGAGTACCCGGGCTATGGTCCCCGCAACGGCCAACTGGGCGAGCGAAATTTGGTCGATGATGCCGAACAGACGATCGTGCGCGCCCACCAGTTGTACGGCGCTCCGCTGCTGATCATCGGCGAGTCGCTGGGTGCCGGGGTCGCGGCGGCGGCCGGTTCGCGTCAACGCGACAAGATAGCCGGGCTGATCCTCATTACGCCATGGGACCGACTCGTGAACGTTGCTGCCCACCACTTTGCGTGGCTGCCCGTCGGCTGGCTACTGCGGGACCATTACGACAGCATCGCCCATCTCGCCTCATTCGATCGGCCCGTACTCGTGGCCCTCGCCGAGCGCGACAGCACTGTCCCCGCACGCTTTGGTAAGGCGCTGTACCAGTCGTTGTCAGCACCCAAGCGGCTTAAGGTCGTGATCGGCGCCGAACACAACGACTGGATCGAGCGAGTCGACGAGAATTGGTGGCGTGAAGCAACTCAGTTCCTGCTTGGTGCGTGATCTATACCTCGCGAACGATGCCTACGCCCCCCTTCGGCTCGATCCACAGCGCCCGCGCCCGCGCACACAGGTCGCCGTCATAGTCGAACAATGCGGTGCCGACCTCGTATTTTCGGCCGGTGATGCCGATCCTCCAGCCGATCACGATGCACGGCTCATCGATGTGCACGCAACGATCCACGTGCACAGTGAATGCGCCAAGGAACATCGGCACGCCGTCGCTGCGAGCCGCAAAATAACCGGGGCAGTCGAGCGCGGCGCTCATGAACTCGGGCCGTACCTTGCCATCGTCGCCGGCGAGCGAGACGTCGGGCACCCAGGTCGCGGCCACCTGCTCGTGTCCGGGAAGCGTTCCGGCAAAGATCCGCAGGCCGTCACCGCGCGTGCGGTCGGGGCCGCAGACGAAACAGTTCGGAAACGCGTGCCGGCCGAAGCCGATGAAATGGCGTGACGCATCGAGCGCCTGAAGATAGTCGGGCGCCTGCGGCACTGCGAGCTCGAACGCGACCGGCTGGGCGCGGGCGAGAATTTCCTGTCCGTGCGTCAGCTGCAGCGCACCGCTGGCATCGCTCTGCACGTCGAGCGGCACCTGCAGCGGTATCGGCCGTTCGAGCCGCACCCGCACCAGTTGCTGCGAAAACTGCGACAGCAGGCCGGCGAAATAGCCGCCGTTGGCACAACCGGGGGGACCACAGAATCGCTCCTCGATGGTAAGGCTCGGCAACGTGTGACCTCCGACCGTTGATCGACGACAGTGCGCTCCTCAGCGGCGCGGTGGCCGCAGCGCCGCGAGCCACGGCTGCGGCGATTCGCCGCGCTCCAGCACCTCGACCAGTGCCGAACCCACGATGACGCCGTCCACCATGCCGCGCAGCGCCTCGATCTGCTCGCGCGCGCGGATGCCGAAGCCGGCGCACACCGGCACGCTCGCCGCCGCGCGCACGCGCTCGAGATATTCGGCGATGTCCTTCGGCGCGGCAACACTGTGGCCGGTGGTGCCGGTCATCGTGACCGCGTAGACAAACCCCTGGCTGGCGCCGGCCACCTTCGCGAGCCGCTCGGGTGGCGTCACCGGGGTCACCATCTGCACCAGCGCCAGCCCATGCGGCGACAGCGCGGCGCGCATGTCTTCACTTTCATCGAACGGCAGATCCGGCACGATGAAGCCGCAGACACCGACGCGCGCGGCGCGCTCGGCCAAAGCCGGCAGGCCGAAGGCCAGCAACGGGTTCATGTAGCTCATCAGCAGCAGCGGTGTCGCGAGCGGCGGCATCGACCCGAGCTGGTCCAGTATCCAGCCAAGCGTCACCCCGGCGCGCAGCGCCTGCTCGCTCGAGCGCTGGATCGTCACACCGTCGGCCATCGGGTCGGAGAATGGCACGCCGATCTCGACCACATCGGCCTCAGTAGCAATCGCCGCCAGGTGCTCGCGGAATTTCTCGCGGCTCGGAAACCCCGCGGTCAGGAATGCCACCAGCGCCGGCTGCCCGTGCTTGGCCGCGGCGCGCAGCGCCGACACGATGCGCTCGCGCGGCGGAAGGCCGGCGGCCGGCGAGGTCGCGGTCATGGCTGACCCTCGGTGCGCGGGCCCAGCAGCGCCTGGGTCAGCGTCAGCATGTCCTTGTCGCCGCGCCCCGAGACGCCGACCAGAATACGCGCGCCGGGATGCGAGCCGGCCCAGCGGCGAGCCCCGGCAAGCGCGTGCGCGCTCTCGATCGCCGGCAGGATGCCCTCGGACTCGCAGCATTCGCGCACCGCCGCGAGCGACTCCTGGTCGGTCGCGGCTTCGTAGCGCACGCGGCCGATCAGGCTCAGCAGCGAGTGCTCCGGGCCCACGCCCGGATAGTCCAGGCCGGCCGATATTGAATGCGTTTCCTGAATCTGCCCGTCCCGGTCCTGCAGCAGCAGCGAATAGCTGCCGTGCAGTACCCCGGGCCGGCCGTAGACCAGCGTGGCCGCATTCTCGCCCAGTCCGGAGCCGCGGCCGCCGGCCTCGACACCGATGATCTCGACGCTGCGATCGCCCAGAAACGCGTGAAACAGACCGATCGCATTGGAACCGCCGCCGACGCAGGCGATGAGCGCATCGGGCAGCGCGCCCGCGCGCTCGAGGATCTGCGCTCGCGCCTCGCGTCCGATCACCGCCTGCAGCTCGCGCACGATGTACGGATAGGGATGACCGCCAACCGCGGAGCCCAGCAGATAATAGGTGCTGGTCGGATCGGACACCCAGTCGCGCAGCGCCTCGTCGATCGCCGCGCGCAGCGTACGATCACCGCTCGTGACCGGGACCACGGTGGCGCCGAGCAGCTTCATGCGGCCGACATTCGGCGCCTGGCGTTGCATGTCGACCTCGCCCATGTAGACCGTGCACGGCAGCCCGACGCGGGCGCAGGCCGCCGCGCTGGCGACGCCATGCTGGCCGGCGCCGGTCTCCGCGACGATGCGCTTGGCGCCGAGCCGGCGTGCGAGCAGCGCCTGCCCGAGCGCGTTGTTGATCTTGTGCGCCCCGGTGTGCGCCAGATCCTCGCGCTTGAGCCAAACTTGCGCGCCCCAGCGCTTCGACAGGTGCGGCGCCGGACTGAGCGCCGTCGGCCGTCCGACCCAATCGCGCAGCTCGCGATTCAGCTCGGATTGAAACTCGGGGTCCGCGAGCCAGCGGCGCGCGCCGCGTTCGAGCCGCTCGTGCGCGGGAATCAGGGTCTCCGGCACATAGCGGCCGCCAAATGGACCATAGCGTCCGCGCTCATCCGGGTATCGGCCCGCCAGCAGATCCGCCAGCATGCGTTGGTGTTGCGCCACGGTGTCAGGGTTCAGCATGATCCATTCCTTCAAATGCCGCGGTTGCGGCCTCGACGAATTCCGCGATCTTCAACGCACTCTTGCGCCCGGGCGACGATTCGACACCGCTCGATACGTCCACGCCATAGGGCCGCACCGCGCGGATCGCCTGGGCGACATTGTGCACGTTGAGACCGCCGGCCAGTATCAGCTCGCGCCCGCGCGCCAGTCGCGCGGCGGCGCCCCAATCGGCCACGGCGCCGCTGCCGCTGCTCGCGCCCTCGAACAGGATCCGGCGCGGCAGCGCGATGCCGGGAGGGACCGCCGCGCGCAGCACCGGTAAGCGCGCCAGCGTCTCCGGCAAGCGCAGGCGCTCGAAGTCCGCAAGGTCCGCCTGCAGCGCGTCGGGCCGGAACACGCGCACGATCTCATCGATCAGCGGCTGCGGCGGCTGCGCGGTCACCGCGATCAACGCGACGCGTCCGCGCGCGCTCGCGGCCAGTTGCGCCGCCTCTCCCGGCTCGAGCCGGCGCACCGACGGCGAGAACACGAATCCGATCGCGTCGACCCGCGCCGCCAGCGCCGCCTGCACTGCATCAAGGCTGGTCATGCCGCAGATCTTCAGCCACATTGCAGCCTCACGCGCGCGCGCTCACAGCTGCGCGCCCGGCCGTCAGCATCGCGGCGGCGAGCTTGAGCGGATCGGCGGATTGCATCAGCGCGCTGCCCACCAGCGCGACGTCGTAGCCTTGCGATGCCAGACGCGCCGCATCCTGGCTGTTCGTGACGCCGCTTTCGGCCACGCGCGGGACATCGCGCGGCAGCCGCGCCGCGAGCGCCTCGAGCCGGCCGGGGATGACTTTGAGGGTGACCAGATCGCGGCAATTCACGCCGACCAGCAGCGTCGCGCGCGCTGCGTACGAGCGCACCAGCTCGGCGGCCAGTTGCAGATCCGCCTCATCGAACGCTTCGAGCAGCGCGAACAGTCCGAGCTGCGCCGCCGCCTCGATCATCGCATCGAGCTCGACACGGCTCAGCATCCGAAGAATGATCAGCACGCCGCCCGCGCCCGCCACGCGCGCCTGGTACACCTGGTAGGCATCGACCAGGAAATCCTTGCGCATGACCGGAATGCGGCCTGCCAGCCCCTGCACCGCGCGCGTCAGATGCGACAGCGCCCCATCGAAGCGGCTCGGCTCGGTCAGCACCGAGATCGCCGCGGCGCCGGCGTCGGCGTACGCGGCCACGCGCGCGGCGATGTCCTCGCAGTCCTGCGTCAGCGGTCCCGCGGCCGGCGAGCGCAGCTTGACCTCGGCGATCAGATCGAAGCCGGTTTTCGACAGCGCAAGCCTCGGTGCCGCCGGCAGGGCGCTGGCCCGAGACTGAAGTTCCCGCAGCCCGCAGATCTCGCGCTCGCGTGCCACGCGTTCGCGGCTCGCCTGCGCCATCGCGGAGAGAAAATCCGCGCTCATACGCTGCTGCCCGCGCGCTGTTTTTCATCAGCGCCGAAGCGTTCGAGGCGCAGCAGCAGGTCGGCGGCGGCGCCGCTGTCGATCGCCTGGGCCGCGCGCGCGATGGCCTGCTCGGGCGAGGCCTCGCGACCGCTGACCTCGAGCGCAAGGGCAGCGCCGAGCAGCAGCGCATCGCGATGCGCCGGCGCGCCTCGCCCGCCGAGCACCGCCTTGAGCTCGCGCGCATTGTGGGCCGCATCGGCTCCGGCCAGCGCGCTGGCGTCGCACAGCGGCAGGCCATAGTCAGACGGCGTGCGCTGCTCGCGGCGCACCCCGTCCGCGCCGACATCGAACAGCGTGAAGCCGCCGATCGGGGTAGGCTCGTCCCAGCCCTCGGCGCCGTGAATCACGAACGCGCGCCCGATGCCGCTGCCGGTCAGCGCGTGTGCGATCAGCTCCGCGGTGGCGGTGTTGAAAGCGCCGATCACCAGAAACGGGGGAGCCGCCGGGTTGCACAGCGGTCCGAGCAGGTTGAACACGGTGCGCACCCCCAGCGCCGCGCGCACCGGCGCGATGCTCTTGGTGGCGGGGTGATAGTACGGTGCAAATAAAAACGTGAACCCGAGCGCCGCGAAGCAGCGGCCCGCGGCCGCCTCGTCCAGCGGCAGCGGCAACCCCAGGGCCTGCAGCACGTCGGCGCTGCCGGCGCGGCTCGAGATCGCGCGGTTGCCGTGCTTGATCACCGGCAAGCCGCAGGACGCGGCCAGCAGCGCGGCGCCGGTGGACAGGTTCAGGCTGCCGGATCGATCGCCGCCGGTGCCGACGATATCGACCGCGTCGGCGAACGGCGGCAGCTGCGGCCGGCGCGCCAGCGCGCGCATCGAGCCGGCAAACCCGCGCAGCTCATCGGCGGTGACGCCCTTGGCGCGCAGCGCCGCGAGCAGTGCTCCGGCCAGCGCTGCGGGCAGATCCGCGGCGGTCAGCGCCGTCAACAGCTCTCCGGCCTCGGCCTCGGACAGATTCTCGCCCTCGAGCAGGCGATCGAGCAGCGCACGCAGCAACTCCACATCCGCCATGATCGTGCCCGTCAATCGCCGCGGCGCTCGCCGCCGGAGAAGCGCAGGAAATTGCGCATCATCGCCGGTCCCTCCGGCGTCAGCACGCTCTCGGGATGAAACTGCACGCCCTCGACCGTCAGTTGCCGGTGACGCACGCCCATGATCTCGCCCTCGGGCGTGCGCGCGCTGACCTCGAGCTCGGGCGGCATCGACTGCGGCTCGGCGATCAGCGAGTGATAACGGCCGACCTCGCAGCCGACAGCGATCTGCTCGAACACGCCGCGCTGGTCATGCTCGATGGTCGAGGTCTTGCCGTGCATCAGGCGGCCGGCGCGCACCACCTTGCCGCCGAACACCTCGACGATCGATTGATGCCCGAGACACACGCCGAACACCGGGATCTGGCCGGCGAAGGCACGCACCATCTCCATCGACATCCCGGCGCGCTGCGGCGTGCCCGGCCCCGGCGAGATGCACAGGTGCGTCGGCTGCAACGCGCGCGCCGCGTCGATCGTGATGGCGTCGTTGCGATAGACGTGCACGTCAGCGCCAAGCACCAGGAACGCCTGCACCAGGTTATAGGTGAAGGAATCGTAGTTATCGATCAGCAGCAGTCGCGCGCTCACAGGCCTTCCTCGGCGAGTTTCAATGCCCCCAGCAGTGCCGCGCTCTTGGCAAGCACCTCGTCATGCTCGGCGGCCGGTTTGCTGTCGGCCACGAGGCCGGCGCCGGCCTGATAGCTGTACTCATCGCCGTGAAACACCAGCGTGCGTATCGTGATCGCCTGATCCATGTCGCCCTGGGCACCAAAGTAGCCGATGGTGCCGCCGTACAGGCCGCGCCGCACCGGCTCGAGCTCCTCGATGATCTCCATCGCGCGCACCTTGGGCGCCCCGACCAGCGTGCCGGCCGGAAACGTCGCGGCAAACAGATCGAACGCATCACGCTGCGCCGCGAGCTCGCCGCGCACGCCGCTGACGATATGCATCACGTGGCTGTAGCGCTCGATGGAACGATACGGTTCGACCCGCACGCTGCCGGCGCAGGCAACGCGGCCCAGGTCATTGCGCGCCAGGTCCACCAGCATTACGTGCTCGGCATTCTCCTTGGTATCGGCGCGTAGCTCGGCCTCGAGCCGCGCATCGGCTTCCGGCTCGTCGTCGCGCGGTCGCGTACCGGCAATCGGTCGCAGCTCGGCGTGGCCGCGATTGAGCTTGACGAGTGCCTCGGGAGAAGAGCCCACCACGGTGAGCGCGCCGAGCCGGCAGAAGTACATGTACGGCGAGGGGTTGATCAGCCGCAGCGCGCGATACACCTGGAACGGATCGAGCGCATGCCGGCCCGCAAAGCGCGATGACAGCACCAGCTGATAGACGTCGCCGGCGGTGATGTACTCCTGCGCGCACTGCACCCCGGCGATGTATTCATCGCGCGTGAGCGCTGGGGTCGGCGCGCTGAAGCCGCCGCCCGAACGGATGAACGGCACCGCCCCGCGCAGCGCGCGGATCACTTCGCGGCGCAGCGACTCGCGCTCGACATCGCTGCCGGCGTGCAGCAGCGCGATCCCGCGGCTGACGTGATCGAACACCAGCAGCGAGCGCGGCGCCACGTAATGCAGCAGCGGCACGCCGGGCAGCACCGGCAGGCGCTGCGGCAGGCGCTCGAAGAAGCGCACCACGTCGTACGAGGTAAAGCCGACCAGGCCGCCCGCGAGCGGCACCTGGCCGAGCGCCGGGGTCGGCAACGGCAGGCGCCGCAATGCGGCGCGCAGGCCATCGAGCAGCTCGGCCTGCGATCGCGGCACCGCACGCCGCTCCTCGCCGAGCACAAAGGCCTGCTGGTCGAGCCGCACCTGCAGTACATCGCCAAAGCCGATGAATGAATAGCGCCCGAGGCGCTCGCCGCCCTCGACACTCTCGAGCAGAAAGCGCGGCTCGAACGGCGCGAGTTTGGCGAACGCCGACACCGGGGTGTCGAAATCGCCGGCAATGTCGAAGGGCGGCTTCATGGTAATAAAAAACCCATCCCGGAGGCTTCCGGAGATGGGTTCTGGTGTTGGCTTGTACCTTTAGATTCTGTTTAAGACATGCAGCAACGTCCAGCGCCCACTCCACGAGGGGAGTCGCGCCACCACCAGCGACCGGCGGACAGGACATTGGCAAACATGGCAAGAGTATGGCCAGCCCCGCCGCTGCGCGTCAAGGCGTCGCCGCCGCCCCTCCGTGGCGGCCTGCCGCTGGCCATCCACCCCCCCCCGGCGTTGGCCGCCGCGGGCCATCAGGCGCAGGATGTTGCAGTCCGAAGCAAGGGCGCAGCGCCTAGCCTGCTCCCCGGCTGTGACAAACGCCTATGGCGCAGGCAACGCGCGGCGTGCGACCTTGCTAATCGTGGGCTATTGGCTGCGCGAGCAGAGGCCGGCACATGGATACTCGTCAGCACTTCTCCATTTGGTACTTCGTCGGGGTCATGGTGATGATGCTGGCCCTGCAGAGCGTCCTGTTCACCCGTCATGTGGAGACGCTGGCGTACAGCGATTTCAAAACGCTGCTGCGGGCAGGCAAGGTCAGTGAGGTTCTGATCACCGACGAGAGTGTGTCCGGCACCGCCGACCTGCGTGGCGCCGATGCCCTGCTGCCGGCAGAGGTCTGGAAATCACTGTCCCACGACAACCTCGACAAGCACCCGTTCGTGACCGCGCGCGTTCCGGATTCGGATCTGGTGCCCGATCTGCAGGCCGCAAAAGTACGATTCTCGGGACAGGTCGAAAACCGCTGGCTGTCGACGTTGATCGGATGGGTGGCCCCGGCGCTGATCTTTTTCGTCATCTGGGGCGTGCTAATGCGTCGCATGAGCGGCGGTCAGCTGGGCGGACTCATGGATATCGGCAAGAGCAAGGCCAAGGTGTTTGTGCAGAAGGAGACCGGTGTGCGCTTTGCCGATGTTGCGGGCATCGATGAGGCGAAGGAGGAACTGATGGAGGTAGTGGACTTCCTGAAGAATCCGGAGCGCTATCGCCGACTCGGCGGTCAGATTCCAAAGGGTGTGCTGATCGTCGGCGCACCCGGCACGGGCAAGACCTTGCTCGCCAAAGCCGTGGCCGGAGAGGCCGGTGTTGCCTTCCTGTCGATCAGTGGCTCGGAGTTCGTCGAGATGTTCGTCGGCGTGGGCGCCGCGCGCGTGCGCGATTTGTTCCAGCAAGCCGAAAGCCTCGCCCCCTGCATCATCTTCATCGATGAACTGGATGCCCTCGGCAAGGCGCGCGGCATCAGCGGTATCGCGGGCAATGATGAGCGCGAGCAGACCCTCAACCAGTTGCTGGTGCAGATGGACGGATTCGATACCAAGAGCGGCGTCATCATCATGGCGGCCACCAATCGGCCTGAGATCCTCGATCCGGCCTTATTGCGTCCCGGGCGCTTTGATCGGCAGGTCGCGCTGGATCGCCCCGACATCAAAGGGCGGGAGCAGATCCTGCGCGTGCACGCCAAGCGGTTGACACTCGGACCGGACGTGGATCTGGCGGCCGTTGCCGGCAAGACTGCCGGATTTGCCGGCGCGGATCTGGCCAACATTGTGAATGAGGCGGCACTGCGCGCCGCCCGCAGCAGCAAGCCTGCAGTCGAGATGAGCGATTTCGATCAGGCCATTGAGCGCGTCATTGCGGGACTCGAGAAGAAGAGTCGAGTGATGATTCCGAAGGAGAAGGAGACCGTGGCCTACCATGAGGCCGGCCATGCGCTGGTCGCCGAGTCGCGCCCCACGGCCGACAAGGTATCGAAGGTCTCGATCATTCCCAGGGGCGTCGGCGCGCTGGGATTCACGCAGCAGCAACCCACCGAAGATCGTTACCTGCTCAAGCGCGGCGAACTGCTCGACCGGCTCGACGTGCTGCTCGGCGGGCGCGGTGCCGAACTACTCATCTTTAACGAAGTATCGACCGGCGCGCGGGATGACCTGCAACGCGCTACCGATCTCGCCCGGCAGATGATCACTCGCTACGGCATGAGTGAGGCGCTCGGTCCGGCGAGCCTCGAGGATGCGGCTGCTCCGCTGTATCTGCCGGAGGCGCCTGCAAGACATCGCGCTGTTTACAGTGAAAGTACGGCACAGGCGATCGACGATGAGGTCCGCAAGCTGCTGCGGGAAGCCGAACGGCGCGTGCATGACACCCTGGCAGCGCGGCGCGAGCAATTGGAGGCCCTCGCGCAGGCCTTGCTGCGTCACGAGGTCGTGGATCGCGCCGCCTTGACCGCGCTGCTCGCGGCTGCAGCCACCACGCCGCCGCCAGTGGAGTCTGTCGGTGCCCCCGCGGCGAGCGCGCCGCAGCGTCCATAGGTATTTGCTCGAATCGACTTCTGCCAGGCTGCGGACAAGTATCTGGCCAGCTGGGAGCACATTATGAGCAAGCCAACCTCGCGAGCGCCGCATACACGTCGCCGGCTCAGGCAGCCGCGACACAATCCACCGCCGACGGTACGCGGCCCGACGAGCATGTCAGCGGCAGCAGCGCCGGATGCGCCAACCTTCATCGAGCCCGCGAAGCGGCAAGGAATGATCGCTGAGGCCGAATCCTCGCGTGCCGATACGCGCGCATTCGACCCCGGCCACGAAGTTGACGCTGGGCTCGCCGCAGAGAAGGACGTCGAACATCCGCTGCCCTTGCCTTCGGCGCCTCCATTCTCAGGCGGCTGACCCGCATCGATCCCTGCAAGGTGCCTTCCGGCCGCACTCACCAATGCCAGGGGGCCGCATGAATTCTCTCAGCGCCACCTCGCAGCAGGACGCCGCCAACGCCCGGCTGGCGCGTTTCATCTGGGAGACGCGCTATCGCGATGCGCAGGCTCGGCCACCCGAAGCGGGCATCGAAGACACCTGGAAACGCGTGGCCGGCGCGGTGGCGGCGATCGAATCCGAGCCACAGGTATGGCAGGAGCGCTTTCTGGAAGTGCTGCGCGACTACCGCTTCCTGCCCGGTGGCCGCATCCTCGCGGGCGCGGGCACGAGCCGGCGCGTTACGCTGTTCAACTGCTTCGTCATGGGCGCGATCGAGGACTCGATCGAGGGCATATTCGATGCCTTGAAGGAGGGCGCGCTCACGATGCAGCAGGGCGGCGGCGTCGGCTACGACTTCTCGACGCTGCGGCCGCACGGCACTCGCGCGGCCACCAGCGGCATGATCGCATCCGGGCCGGTGTCCTTCATGCACATCTGGGATGCCATGTGCGCGACGATTCTGTCCACCGGAGCGCGTCGTGGCGCCATGATGGCGACTCTGCGCTGCGATCACCCCGACATTGAGGAATTCATCGGCGCCAAGCGGCTGCCGGGCGTATTGCAGCATTTCAACCTGTCCGTGCTGGTCACCGATGCCTTCATGCAGGCCGTGCGCCGCGACGCTGAATGGCCGCTGGTGTTTCCCGATCGCAACCGGCTCGATGATGCAGGTCCGGATTCCTACCGGCTGCAACGCGCCTGGAGTGCCAGTGACGTGCCGGTGGCCTGCCGCGTCTACAAGACGACGCGCGCGCGCGCATTGTGGGCTCGTCTGTGTGAGGCGGCGTACGACAGTGCCGAACCCGGCGTGCTGTTCATCGATCGGATCAACGGCATGAATAATCTCGGCTATTGCGAGACCCTGAGTGCCACCAATCCCTGCGCTGAAGAACCGTTACCGCATTACGGGGCCTGCAACCTGGGATCGATCAACCTCACCGCGTTCGTGGTCGGCGGCTTCACGCCGCTGGCGCACCTGGCCGAGGACGCGATCCGGGATACGGTGCGGATTGCGGTCCGAATGCTCGATAATGTCATCGATATTTCGCGCTTTCCGGTGGCCCGTCAGCAGCAGCAGGTCGCGCTGTCTCGCCGCGTTGGCATTGGCATTACCGGTCTGGCCGATGCGCTGGCGATGCTCGGTCTGCGCTACGACAGCGCTCCGGCGCGGCGCCTGGCGGCGCACACCATGCAGCTCATACGCGATGAGGCGTATCAGGCGTCGATCGATTTGGCCGCGCAAAGAGGAGCCTTTCCGGCGCTCGATGTCGAGCGCTATCTGGCCCGCCCGTTCCTGCTGACGCTGCCTGCAGCCATGCGCGCAGCGATCCGGCGCCAGGGCATCCGCAACAGCCACCTGACCGCCATCGCTCCGGCCGGAACCATCAGTCTGCTGGCGCACAATGTCAGCAGCGGCATCGAGCCCTTCTACGGCATCGAATCGTTGCGGCGCGTGCTCGATGCCGACGGCAACGAGCATCATTTTCAGACCACCGACCATGCCTATGCGCTCTGGCGCGCCCAACAGGACCAAGCCCGGCCTTTGCCCGATGCGTTCATCGACGCCGACCGCATCGCTGCCGTCGATCAGCTCGCCATGCAAGCCGCATTGCAGCCCTATATCGACGGGGCAATATCGAAAACCATTACACTTGCGGCCGACGTGCCACGTGGCGACGCCGCGGGCATCCTCGAAGCCGCGTTCGACCTGGGGCTCAAAGGCTGCACCCTGTTTCGCACGCAGGCGCGCCCCGGCGTCATTGACCGACGTGACGACATCCACGCGCGCCAGCAAGCCGTGCCGGCGGAGGCCTACTGCGGCGCCGATCGCGAGTGTGACTGAAACCCGGACCGGGCGCAGTGCCTGCGCCGACGGCGGTCAGCTCAAGCCGTGGTACCGCAAGGCGCTGTCTGCCCAGTCGCTGTATCCCCGGTCACTGTATGTAGATCCTCGTATTCCACCCAGCCCGGCAGCAGGCGAGGATCCTCGCAGTGCGCCAGCCTTGGGGAGACAACTGGATGAAGATACCGCTGCAAATCACGTTTCGCGATGGCGAAACCTCGCCGGCGCTCGAAGCGAGAATTCACGAGCTCGCCGCAAGGTTGGAGCGCTTCAGCGCGCACATCATGCACTGCCACGTGGTCGTGGAAGAACCGCACAAGCATCAAAGCCAGGGCCGCTTGTTCGATGTGAATATCGACATCACCGTGCCCGGTGCGCACATTGCCATTCAGCGCGCACATCCCGGCAGCCATGCTCACGAGGATCCATATGTCGCGCTACGCGATGCGTTTCGTGCCGCCCGCCGCAAGCTCGCCGACTATGAGCGCCGGCACCGGCGCGAGGTCAAGACCCACGTCGCGCTACCGCACGGGCGCATCTGCGAGCTCTACGACCAGGAGGGCTTCGGTCGCATCCAGACCGACGATGGTCGGCTGATCTACTTCCACCGCAACAGCGTTTTAGGTCATCCGTTCGGCGATCTGACCACCGGCACCGAGGTGCGCTTCGCCGAGGAAGCCGGCGATCAGGGTCCCCAGGCGAGCACCGTGCACGTGATCTCCTGAGCGATTCGAGCAGGGCGGGATCGCGCTGGCCATCACCTCAGGGGCGTAGCGCCGTTTCGATCCGCTGCTCTCTGCCAATCGCGCCCGCAATGGTCCCCAACTCCCCCGCAAGCTCGGCCAGCACATCATCGAGCGCGACGACACCGACCAGTTGGCCGCGATTGCCTACGACTGGCAGGCGCCTGACGCCCGCTCCCCGCATCCGGTTCAGGGCGGTCGCCACCGGGTCGCTCTCGGATGCAGTGACCGGCCGCTGCGTCATCACGTCGCCGACGCGCAGGGCGCGGACGTCGGCTTCGCTTGCGACGACACCGACCACAATATCCCGGTCGCTCAGGACTCCGACTGGCCTCGCCATCTGGTCCTGCAGATCCACTTCCACGACCACCACATAGCCCACATGCCTGGCGCGCATGAGCTGCACCGCCGAAAGGAGCTCATCGGATGCGACCGCGGTAACGACCTCGCGCCGGCAGAGTTCGCCGATGTTCATGTATCTCTCCTGCTACTGCTGCGCATAATGCTACGCGCCAATCCGGTGGCGCCGCGTCCGTATTTCTGCTCATTGCCCCCCTAGCGCCGCAGCGCCGCGCACAGATCCTCGGCCGCATCGACGATGCTCGGCCCGAGGCGGCTCAGGCGCTGGTCGGTCCAGGCCAGCACCCTCCCCGAACGCACTGCGCGCATCGATGGATACCTGCGCCAGTCGGCCACCCAGTCGCGTCCGGAGCGCTCATCGGATGCCAGCGCCAGGATGATGTCCGGGTCTCGTGTGAGCACCGACTCGAGCGCCACCGCGGGCCCGGGATCGCTGAGATCCTCGAAGACGTTGCGGTAGCCGCAGGCGTTGATCACGTCGCTCATGATCTCGGCGCGCCCGACCGTATAGATTGGTCGATCCCACACCTGGATCAGCACCGTGCCGGGCGCGGCCTGCCGATAGCGGGTGCGCAGCGCTGCGATGCGCTGCGTGAGTTCGGTGGCGGCCAGCTGCGCCTGCGGCTCGCTGCCGGCCAGGCGGCCAAGCCGCAGCAGGCTCGATGGAATATCGTCCAGCCGCGTCACGCGATGACGATAGATGCGCAGCCCCACGCCTTCGAGCCGCGCAAGCTGGGTCGGCGAGGTGCCGCCGCCCCACACCACTACGACATCGGGGCGCAGCGCGAGGATGCGCTCGAGGTCAAAACTCTGGCTGTCGCCGACGCGCTCGATGGCTTTGGCCGCCGCCGGTTCGTTGGAATAATCGCTGGTGCCGATGACGCGAGCGCCCGCGCCAGCCGCGAACAGCATCGCGGTCGCCCCGGGCGCAAGGCTCACGATCCGTTGCGCGGGGCGCGCCAGTTCGAGCGTATGCTGATCGTCATCCTGCAGCCGCAGGGTGCCCGCCGCGGCGGAGTGCACCGCGCTGACCTGCGCCAGCCAGGCGAACGCGCACAGCAGCCCCGTCCGATGCAGCCGAGCGGCATTCAATCGAAGAAGGTCGCCGCAAAGATGGTGCCGAGCACGGCCTGCGCCTTGGCATCGGGCAGTTCGCTCGGCATGCAGGCATTGTAGAAGCGCATGCCGTCGATCAGCGCCATGGTCGCGAACGCCAGATCTCCGGCCGGCGCCGGTGGCGGTGTGCGCATCACCTCGCAGAACTGAGTGATGAAATAGGCAATCATGTCGCGCTTCTCGAGCAGCAACGCCGCCAGGCGCGTACGAAAGCGCGCATCGCGCAGCGCCTGCAGCCTCGCTTCGGCCCACAATACGTAGCTGATATTGCCGCGATAGACCTCGCTGTAGAACAGCCGCAGCTGCCGCTGCATGTCCTCGCTCGACAGGCCGGCGCCCAGGATCTGCTGCAATCCCTGCTGCACGTCCTGGTGATCGCGCTTGAGCAACTCGATGAACAGATCGGTCTTGCTGCGAAAGTTCGAATGGAACGCGCCGCGCGTGTAGCCGGCATGCGCGGCAATATCCTCCACGCTGGCGCCGTTCAGCCCGTGCTTGGCGATAATGACGGCGCCGGCCTCGAGCAGACGCGAGCGGGTGAGCTCCCGGCTCTCCTCGCGGGTGAGTCTTTTACGAGCCATTATTTGATCATACCACGTCCGGCAGACTGGAATTGGAATACGAGATTGATTTCAGATACAAGTATGTATTAGAGTTTAAGAGTGGATTAATGGTGGCGCCGGCGGGTCGGCCGGGATGCCGCTCGATCGGTCCGCGGCGGTGGTTGGTGCAGCAGGAGTAGAGCGTGAACGATCCCGAACTGCGCGCCGCCGGCGCTTTTACACCTCGAGCGCTCGGCCTTGCCATCGTTGCGGCCTCGCTCGCGCTGCTGTCGGCGTGTGGCCGCGGGCCTGCCGCGACCGAACCGGCGCGCGCGGTGATCGCCTTGCCGGTGCAGGCGGTCGATGCTTCGGTCAGCGCGCGCTTTCCCGGCGAGGTACATGCGCGCTACGAGATGCCGCTGTCGTTTCGGGTCGCCGGCCAATTGCTGGTGCGTGACGCGCGCCTCGGCGACCGGGTCAGGAAGGGTCAGGTGCTGGCGCGGCTCGATGATGCCGATGCCGCGAAGATGCGCGCCTCGGCACAGGCCGCGCTCGATGCCGCCGAGCATCGCCTGAGCTTCGCTTTGCTGCAGCGCGAGCGCGACGAAGCCCAGAGCGCGCAGAACCTGATCAGCCAGCTGCAGCTCGATCAGACCCGCGACGCCTATGCATCGGCGCTGGCGGCGCGCGATCAGGCGCGGCAGCAGCGGGCGCTGGCGCAGGCCCAATGGAGCTACACCACGCTGGTGGCCGATCACGACGGCACCATCACCAGCGAACAGGCCGAAGTCGGCCAGGTGCTCGCGGCCGGGCAGGCGGTGTTCGGTTTTGCCTGGTCGGGTGAGCGCGACGTCGTGTTCGGCGTGCCGGAGGCGCAACTGGCCGGCGTGTCGGTCGGTCAGGCCGCGACGGTGAGCCTGCCGGCGCTGCCGGGCAGCAGCTACGCGGCGCGCGTGCGCGAGATCTCCCCGGCCGCCGATCCGCAGTCGCGCACCTATCGCGTCAAGCTCACGCTCGAGCAGAATGCGCAGCAACTGCCGCTGGGCATGACGGCCGAAGTCGCGCTGGCAGCGAGCGCCGACGGCGCCCGCGACGTGCGCATTCCCACGACCGCGCTGTTTCACGACAAGGAGCAGCCGGCCGTCTGGGTGGTGCGGCCGGCCGATTCCCGATTGGAGCTGCGAGCCGTGACTGTGCACCGCTACGGCGAGCGCGACGTGCTGCTCAGCGGCGGCCTGAGTCCCGGGGAGCGCGTGGTGATGCAGGGCGTGCATGCCGTGGCGGCTGGCGAAAAGGTCGAACCGGTCGCCCCACCGCATGCCGAGGATGCGCCGCTATGAGCGATGCGCCTGGCGGCATCGCGAGCGGGCCGGAAAGCGGCACCGCGGGCGGCAGCGCGGGCAATGTTGTGAGCGGGCCGACGGGCGAGCCGGCGGGCTTCAACCTCTCGGCCTGGGCGCTGCGGCACCAGTCGCTGGTGTTCTTCCTGATGGCGATGGTGGCGCTGTTCGGCATGCTCTCGTACCGCAGCCTGTCGCAGTCGGAGGATCCGCCGTTCACCTTCAAGGTCATGGTGATCCAGACCTACTGGCCCGGTGCCGACGCGAAGCAGGTCCAGGAGCAGGTCACCGACCGGATCGCGCGCAAGCTGCAGGAAACGCCGCTGATCGACTTCCTGCGCAGCTACTCGCGCCCCGGCGAATCGCTGATCTTCTTCAACATCAAGGATTCCGCGCCGGCCGCACGCGTGCCCGAGACCTGGTACCAGGTGCGCAAGAAGGTCGGCGACATGGCCTACCAGCTGCCCGCGGGCGTGCAGGGACCGTACTTCAACGACGAATTCGGCGACGTCTACACCAATGTCTATGCGCTCGAGGGCGATGGTTTCACGCCGGCGCAACTGCATGACTACGCCGACCAGCTGCGCGCCGAGCTGCTGCGCGTGCCGGAAGTCGCCAAAGTCGACTATTTCGGCGACCAGAATCAGCGCATTTACATCGAGCTCGGGAACGCCAAGCTGTCCAAGCTCGGCATCAGTCCGCAGCAGATCGCACAGGCGATCGCAGCGCAGAACGCGGTGGCCGCCGCCGGCGTGCTCACGACCGCCGATGACCGGGTGTTCGTCCGGCCCAGTGGGCAGCTCGACGGTCCGGAGGCGCTCGGCGACACGCTGCTGCGGATCAACAATCAGACCTTCCGGTTGGGCGACATCGCAACGATTCGACGCGGCTACGATGATCCACCCGGACCGCAGATGCGCTTCATGGGAGAGCCGGTCCTGGGCATCGGCGTCTCGATGCAGCCCGGCGGCGATGTGATCCAGCTCGGCAAGGCGCTCGAGCGCGCGACCGAGCGGCTGCAGCAGCGTCTGCCGGCCGGATTGAAGCTGGCCGAAGTCACCAGCATGCCGCGCGCGGTGTCGCATTCGGTCGACGACTTCCTGGAGTCGGTGGCCGAGGCGGTCGCGATCGTGCTGCTGGTGAGTCTGCTGAGTCTGGGATTGCGCACCGGCATGGTGGTGGTGATCTCGATTCCGTTCGTACTGGCGGCCACGGCGCTGTTCATGCAGATGTTCGACATCGGTCTGGATAAGGTGTCGCTCGGCACGCTGATCCTGGGACTCGGGCTGCTCGTGGACGATGCGATCATCGCGGTCGAGATGATGTCGGTAAAACTCGAGCAAGGCTGGAACCGGGTGCGCGCCGCCGCGTTCGCGTACCGCAGCACCGCGCTTCCGATGCTCACCGGAACGCTGGTCACGGTGTCGGGCTTCCTGCCGATCGCACTCGCGAAGTCGAGCACCGGCGAATACACGCGTTCCATCTTTGAGGTCTCGGCAATCGCGTTGCTGCTGTCGTGGCTGGCCGCGGTGGTCGTGATTCCGCTGCTCGGCTATCACCTGCTGCCCGAGCGCGGCGCTACCGCGCAGCCGCGCTGGCAGGGCTGGCGGCGGGCGCTACCGCGCCGCTGGCGCACCGCCGCGGCGGCGGCGATCATGCACCGCGACGGCGCACCCGATATCTACGACACCGCGTTTTACCGCCGCTTTCGCGGCTGGGTCGACTTCTGCCTGCGGCGCCGTTTTCTGGTGCTCGGGCTGATGCTGGCGCTGTTCGTGATTTCGCTGGCCGGCTTCGCGCTGGTGCCGCGGCAGTTCTTCCCGAGCTCCGACCGGCCGGAACTGCTGGTCGACCTGCGCCTGCCGGAAGGGGCGTCGATCGAGGCGTCGCTCGCCCAGGTGAAGCGCTTTGAAGCCGCCATCAAGGACCGCCCCGAGATCAGCAGCTACGCCAGCTTCGTCGGCAGCGGGGCGCCGCGCTTCTATCTGCCGCTGGATCAGCAACTGAGCCAGCCCAACTTCGCGCAGTTCGTGATCACCGCCAAGGACGTCGAGCGGCGCGAGCAGCTCGCGCGCTATCTCGATGGCGTGCTGGCGCGCGACTTCACCGCGGTGCGCAGCCGCATCAGTCGTCTCGAGAGCGGACCACCGGTCGGATATCCGGTGCAGTTTCGCGTCAACGGCGACGATATCGCGACGGTGCGCGGCATCGCCGAACAGGTGGCCGCGATCATGCGCGCCGAGCCCGGCACGCGTAACGTGCAGTTCGATTGGGACGAGCCGGCCGAGCGGTCGGTGCGCTTCGAGATCGACCAGGTCAAGGCGCGCCAGCTGGGCATCACGTCGCAGGATGTCGCGAACTTCCTCGACATGAGCCTGTCCGGATACACCACCAGCAAGTACCGTGAACGCGACAAGCTGATCCCGATCGATCTGCGCGCACCGGGCAGCGAGCGTGTCAACCCGGATCAGATCGAACGACTGGCGATCCCGAGCCCGGGCGGCGAGGCGATCCCGCTGGGGCAGCTCGGACGCGTGCGCTACGGTCTCGAGTATGCCGTGATCTGGGAGCGCGATCGCCAGCCCTCGATCACCGTGCAGGCCGAAACGCGCAACGGCGTGCAGGGACTCGATGTCACCGGCGCGATCGACCGCAAGCTCGGCGGCGTACGCAGCCACCTGCCGGTCGGCTATCGCATCCAGGTCGGCGGACCGGTCGAGGAAAATCAGAAGGCGCAGGGCTCGATCAACGCGCAGATGCCGCTGCTGCTGATCGCGGTGCTGACGCTGCTGATGATTCAGCTGCAGCGCCTCAGCCGCACGCTGATCGTGGTGCTGACGGCACCGCTGGGCCTGATCGGCGTGATCGGCTCGCTGCTGCTGTTCGGCAAGCCGTTTGGTTTCGTCGCGATGCTCGGTACCATCGCGATGTTCGGCATCATCATGCGCAACTCGGTGATCCTGCTCGACCAGATCGAACAGGACATCCGTGCCGGCCACGGCCGATGGCATGCGATCGTCGACGCCACGGTGCGACGCTTCCGGCCGATCACACTGACCGCGGCGGCGGCGGTGCTGGCGCTGACGCCGTTGCTGCGCAGTAACTTCTTCGGGCCGATGGCCACCGCGCTGATGGGTGGCATCACGGTGGCCACCGTGCTGACGCTGTTCTTTCTGCCGGCGCTGTACGCGGCGTGGTTTCGCGTGCGGGCCGATGAGCCGCTGGCGGAGGTGACCTCGTGAACCGCACTACGCTGATTGGCCCGGGCCATACGCTGCCCCTGCACCTGCCGTTGCTGCGCATCTGCACGCTCGCTGTGTTGCTGCTTGCCGGTTGCGCGCTGGCGCCGCGTGGCAAACCGCCCGCGCCGGCGGCGAGCGCAGGCTATGCGGCCGAGGCGCCGCCGGAGACCACGGTGGCGGCGGACGGCATCGCGCAGCGTTTCGATGCGGGCGCGCGGCCGCTGCCGGAATGGTGGCGCCTGTACGGGTCGGACACGCTCGACGCCTGGGTCGATGAAGGCCTGCGCAACAATGCCTCGCTCGACGCGGTGCGCCATACCGTGGAAGCGGTGCACCAGCAGTTTCGGGCGCAGGTCGGCGACGCGCTGCTGCCATCGATCGACGCCGGCGGCCAGGTCAGCCGCCAGCGCGCGATCGGCCTGCCGGGCATCGGGCCGCCAACCAATCTCTACAATGTCTATGCCGGTGAGCTGAGCTTGAGTTACACCTTCGATCTGTCCGGTGCGGTGCGCTACGGCATCCGCGGCGCGGCCGCGCAGCTGGACCTGCAGTCCTATCAACTGGCCGCCGCGCGCCGCGCGCTCGCTGCCAACATCGTCATTGGCGCGATCAATGCCTCGGCGCTCGCCGAGGCGCTGGCGATCAATCAGCGGCTGGCGCAACTCGCGCATGAACAGGCCGATCTGACCGAGCGCTCGTATCGCACCGGCGCCGCCTCGCACGACGATGTGCTCACCGCGCAACAGAACGCTGCCGCAGTCGATGCCTCGTTGCCGTCGCTGCACAGCCAGGCGCTGCGCGCCCGCCATGGGCTCGCCGTACTGATGGGCCGCACGCCGGATCAGGCGCCGGCCGCGCTGCCGCTGTCGCAATTCCAGTTGCCCGCCGAGGTGCCGGTCAGCGTGCCGTCCGACCTGCTGCAGCAGCGCCCCGACGTGCTCGCGGCCGAAGCGTCGGTCCAGGTCGCCGCGGCGCAGGTCGGCGTGGCGACCGCAAACCTGTTTCCGCGCATCTCGCTGTCGGCTTCGTTCGGCTCCGCGGCCTTCCAGAGCGCTTCGCTGTTCACCCCGCAGACGGCGGTCTGGAGCGCGGGCGCGATGCTGACGCAGCCGATTTTTCACGGTGGCGCGGTGCTGGCGCAGCGCAAGGCGGCAGTGGCCACCTACGACGCCAGCCTCGCGCAGTATCGGCAGACCGTGCTCAACGCGTTCCAGAACGTCGCCGACACACTGACCGCGCTGAACCAGGACGCGCTGGCGCTGCAGGCCGCGCAGCTCGCCGCGGCCGCCGCTCACCAGTCATTCAGCGAGAACCACAGCCGCTACCAGCTCGGAGCGGTGTCCTACCCGGCGACCGTGGCCAGCGAGCAGCGCTGGCAGAGCGCCACGCTGTCGGAAATCCAGGATACCGCCTCGCGGCTGGTCGACACCGCCGCACTGTTTCAGGCCATGGGCCTGCCGCCGGGATGAGGCGGGCGGCGCACACATCCGACCTAAGTTGCCGCCACGACCGCTGGCCGCGGGGCTTCCGCCGGCTGCAGCGTCCCATTGGGTTTGAGCACTTCATTGCCAGCGAGCGCAAGAGCGAGAGTCGTCGTAGAAGGATTCAGACTGTCCACCATCGAGCTTGGCATCAGGATCGTGGCCCCTCGTTCCTTCGTGGTCTCATAGATGATATTCATCGCTCGAAGTTGCAGCGCCACCGGATGCCCGGCGTAAATCTCGGCCGCTTCGACAAAGCGTCCGGCGATCGCGGCTTCGGCTGATCCGAGTATCACGCGCGCCTGCTTCTCGCGCTCCGCCTGCGCCTGGCGTGACATCGCATCCTGCAGCGCCACCGGGATCGCGACGTCGCGGATCTCCACCGAGCTCACCGATATGCCCCACGGGGCCGTCTTTTGACCGATCTCGAGCTTGAGTTGCTCGTCCGCCTCTTTCCGATCCGATAGCAGTGCTGCCAGCATCGACGAGCCAATCATCTCGCGCAGCGACGTCTGGGCAACCCGGTCGATGGCCTCGCGGTAATTGGTGA
Source organism: Steroidobacterales bacterium (assembly GCA_044440135.1). Lineage (GTDB taxonomy): Bacteria > Pseudomonadota > Gammaproteobacteria > Steroidobacterales > Steroidobacteraceae > FEN-1191. The sequence goes on from JBIODC010000002.1 coordinate 66,327, forward strand.
TCGCCAACGCTGCCTTTTCTGCGTCATGCACGTGCCAGAAAATGATCGCATCGACGTTGACCGGGACCGTATCCTTGGTAAGCGCCTGCTCAGCGTTAAAGGCCGTGGTCTGGATGCGCTCGTCGATCACCGCGATCACCGTATCGAGAACCGGGATGATGGCGAACAGGCCCGCCCCTCTGACGCTTTGCAGCTTTCCCATCCTCAGGATTACGAATTTCTGCCAGACGTTCGCCATCTTCAGCGACATGGCGATTACTGCCGCGGCGCCGAGGAGCGCGAACCCGAGATACGGATTGACCAGGTAGCCGGCAGCGACGCCGGCGAGCAGGAATGCAAACACCAGAAACGACGTGACAGGATTCATAGGTGATCGCCCGCGCTGTTGCGATGGCCCGAGGATCCGCCGCGATGCAACCGGTGTCGGTGCGCTGGCGCACCCAACGGGGTTCCCCCCTGTGCGCGGGTTTCACGCCGCCTGCGCGGCAGGCGCCGCCGCGCTGTTGGCCTCGCTGTACTCGAGCACCCCGGCGACTGCATGCACCGTCGCGGCGATGCGCACCGCGCTCTGGATCATCTCGCGCGTATGGCCGTGCGCGCGCAGTTTCTTCCCGTGCGAACTGCTGCACAGCCCGCAGCCGAGCCGGCATACTCTGGTATTCAGCGTCTTCGACCAGATGCAGGAAGCGGTAGTAGACGTTGTTCATCCCCATGATGGCCGCCACCGCCCGCGCCGCCTGCAGATGGGCGGCATCCAGGTGCGTTCTGCGGCGGCCTGGGGCTTTCGGCCGCAGGTCCATGGGCGCATCCTGGGACCGCGGGGTTCCATCGTGCAATCAATTGACTTTATGATGACGATAGATGCCATATATTGAATTGCCATGCCGGATCTGAAGCTCAAGGACCTGCGCTACCTGGTGGCGGTCGCCGATACCCGCCACTTCGGCCGTGCCGCCGCCAAATGCTTCGTCAGCCAGCCGACGCTGTCGGCGCAGCTGCGCAAGCTGGAGCTGTATCTCGGGGTGCAGCTGATCGAGCGCCAGCCGCGCCGCGTGACGCTGACCCCGGCCGGCGAGGAAATCACCCAGCGCGCGCGCAGCATGCTCGAGAGCGCCGACGCGATCGTCGGCCTGGCGCAGACGCGGCGCGATCCGCTCGCCGGCGAGCTGCGCCTGGCGCTGCTGCCGACCGTCGGTCCGTACCTGCTGCCGCTGGTCGCGCTCAAGATCCGCAAGGCGCTCCCCAGGCTCGAGCTGATGCTGTTCGAGTACCAGACCGAGCCGATGCTCGAGCGCTTGCACAACGGCGATATCGACGTCGGCATCCTGGCGTTGCCGGTGCACGCCGAGGGCCTGGCGACGCGCGTGCTGTACGAGGAGCCGTTCGTCGCAGCATTGCCGGCCGCGCATCGGCTGGCCGCGCGCTCGCAGCTGCGCGCCGAGGATCTCAACGGCGAGACGCTGCTGCTGCTCGAGGACGGTCACTGCCTGCGCGACCAGGCGCTCGCGGTCTGCAGCCGCAGCGGCGTGCACGAGAAGCAGGATTTTCGCGCTACCAGTCTCGAGACGCTGCGGCAGATGGTCGCCACCGGCGCCGGCGTCACGCTGCTGCCGGCACTGGCGGTGCACGGCGCCTATGGCGCCGCCAAGGGCCTGGCGGTGCGGCCATTCGCGCGTCCGGCGCCGAGCCGCCGGATCGGCGCGGTCTGGCGCAAGAGCAGCGCGCGCACCGCGGTGATCGCCGCGGTCTGCGACCAGATCGCGCGCCACAGCGGCTTGAGTGCACCCTCCGCGCAATGATGGATGCCGCTCGATGAAGCGATCTTGATGAGCCGCGCCGCTGACATCTCGGTGTACGACCGCATGTGCTGGCCCGAAGCCGAGCTCGAGCGTGCGCTCGCGCTCGGCGCGCACCGGCGCGAGCTCGCGGCCTATCTGGGCGGAAACGAATACACGGTCCTGTCGGGGCTCGCCCGTCGGAGCGAGGACGCACGGCGCCGGCGCCGGGTGCGCCGCGCACTGAAGGTCTATCTGCTGCCCGGAATCCTCGGCTCGCAGCTCGGACGGCCGCGCGGGGCGGGCCAGCCGCCCGATCTGCTGTGGATCGACCCCGACGACATTGTGCACGGCCGGCTGACCGAGCTGCGCTGGCCGCGCGCGATCGCCGCCAAGTCGCCGCGACCGCCGGCGCAGCCGGTGCAGCCGCTCGGGGCGATCGTCTACAGTTATCTGGCGCTCAAGCTGCGGCTCGCGGCCGCCGGCTTTGAGGTCGTGCTGCACGACTATGACTGGCGCGGCGATGTGCTGGCCTCGGGGCGCGCGCTGGCCGAGCGGCTCGCGGCCGACGACGCCGAGCAGCTCGCGCTGATCGGTCACAGCATGGGTGCGCTGCTGGCGCGGGCCGCGCTCGCGCAGTATGGCGCCGGCGCCGAGCGCATCACGCACCTGATCGGGCTCGGCGCGCCGCACGGCGGCTCGATTGCGGCGGTCCAGGCACTGCGCGCGACCTACCCGATCATCGGCCGGCTGGCGGCCATCGATCGCGTGCATGACGCCGAGAGCCTCACGCGCCTGGCGTTCCGCGGCTTCCTGAGCCTGTATCAGCTGCTGCCCGCCGCGCATCCCACGCTCGATCTGTTCGATCCGGACTGCTGGCCGGCAAGCGGAGCGCGGCCGGACCCGGCGCTGCTGCGCTCGGCTCGCGGCTTCGCGGGTCAGTTGGCCGCCCCCGATGCGCGCTTTGTCTCGATCGTCGGCAGCGGGCAGCGCACCGTCACCGGCATCGAACGGCGCGGGGCGCAGTTTCGCTACCGGGTCAGCTCGGCCGGGGATGGCACCGTCGCGAGCAGCAGCGCGACGCTGCCCGGCGTAGCGAGCTACAGCCTGCGCTGCGAGCACAGCGAGCTGCCGCGCAGCGCGGCCGTCGCCGCGGCGCTGATCGACCTGCTGCGACGGGGCGGCACCCGGCGGCTGCGCGCCGGCGTGATCGCGCGCCACGGCCGCAGCAGCTATGTGACCGATGGCGCCCTGCGCCGCGAGCTCGGCCGCAAGATCGACTGGCATCGCCTGAGCATCGGACAGCGGCGCGTGTATCTGAATCGCCTGAACGAACCACCGGCGGCCTATCGAGCGCGCTCGCCGAGCCGGGTGTGAATGATTGTAAGATAGCGATGCAAAACTAAAGGCGCGAGCGCTTGCGCGCACGGGCCCTTTTCTATCGATGGCTGGTTGTGAGGAGTGGCGTGAGCGGCCCGCTGAACGGGCGATCATCGGGCCGCAGGGCGGTCATGCGACTGATGTTCGCCCGCGGCAGAGCTGAAACCAGAAGTAGCCATGGCGAACCGATTCCAACCTTTTGCGTTCGTACGCGACCTCGCCACGCGCTGGGATCTGATTGCGATCGTGGTCGTGATCGGGCTGCTGACCTTCTTGGCCGAAGCCAGCCGCGGCCTGTTCGAGCCGCTCGCCAAGCTGTCGGCGGCACCGCTGTCGCTCGACCCGGTCAATCTGCCGTTCTACGCCGCGCGCACCACGCTGCGCATGTTCGCGGCACTGGCGCTGTCGCTGCTGTTCACGTTCACCTACGCCACCTGGGCCGCCAAGAGCGCCCGGGCCGAGAAACTGCTGGTACCAGTGCTCGACATCCTGCAGTCAGTACCGATCCTGGGATTCATCTCGATCACGGTGGTGTTCTTCATGTCGCTGGTGCCCGGGCGCGTGCTGGGGGCGGAATTCGCCGCGATCTTCGCGATTTTTACCAGCCAGGCCTGGAACATGGCGTTCAGTTTCTATCAGTCGCTGCGCACGGTGCCGCACGAGCTGGAGGAATGCTCCGAGTCGTTCCGCCTGACGCCATGGATGCGCTTCTGGCGGCTGGAGGTGCCGTTCGCGATGCCGGCGCTGCTATGGAACATGATGATGTCGATGTCGGGCAGCCGGTTCTTCGTGGTCGCCTCCGAGTCGATCAGCGTCGGCAACACCAGCATCGCGCTGCCGGGGGTGGGCTCGTACATTGCGCTCGCGATCCAGCAGGGCTCGCTGCGCGCGATCGGCTGGGCGATCGCGACCATGTTCATCGTGATCCTGCTGTACGACCAGCTGATCTTCCGGCCGCTGGTGGTCTGGGGCGATCGGTTTCGTCTCGACCAGGAGCAGGGCGGCCAGGTGCCCGAATCCTGGGCGCTGACGATGATGCAGCGCTCGCGGCTGATGAGCGCGCTGCGGGTGCTGTTCAACGCCTTCATTCTTCGGTCCAACCGCAAGGCGCCGCGGCCGCAGCTGCTGCTGACCGCGACCGCCACCGCCACGCGCGTCGGCCGGCGCGCCGATCTGCTGTGGTTTTCGCTGCTGCTGCTGCTGATCGCGTTCGCGCTGTGGCGCATCGCGCACATGCTGATCGGCGAGACCAGCTGGCACGAAGCCGGCGAGGTCGCGGGCCTCGCGGCGCTGACCATGCTGCGGGTCATGGTGCTGATCGGACTGGCGAGCGTGGTGTGGGTGCCGATCGGGATCTGGGTCGGATTGCGGCCGCGCGCGACCCAGATCGTGCAGCCCGTGGCCCAGTTCCTGGCGGCGTTTCCGGCCAACCTGCTGTTCCCGGTCGCGGTGTTCGGCATCGTCGCGTGGAAACTGAACCCCGACGTCTGGCTCAGCCCGCTGATGATCCTCGGCACCCAGTGGTACATTCTGTTCAATGTGATCGCGGGCGCTTCCGCGATGCCTTCCGAGCTGCGCTATGCGGCGCAGAACCTCGGCGTCAGCGGCTGGCTGTGGTGGCGCAAGGTCGCGCTGCCCGGCGTACTGCCCTACTACGTGACCGGTGCGATTACCGCGTCGGGCGGCTCATGGAATGCGGCCATCGTCGCGGAGCTTGCGAGCTGGCGCAATGTGCAGGTCAAGGCGCACGGACTCGGGGCCTACATCGCCGAGGCCACCACCGCCGGTGACTTTCATCGCATCATTCTCGGGATTGCGACCATGAGCCTGTTCGTGGTCGCGATCAATCGGGTGTTCTGGCGACCGTTGTATTATTTTGCCGAACGCAAGTATCGACTGAGCTGAGCGTTGGAGGGGCTATGAACACCGCACCGGAACTCATGACCGCGCAGCTGCTGTCGGTCGAGAACGTACGCAAGTCGTTCCCGAAGCCCGACGGCGGGGAGCTGCTGGTGCTCGATGGCGTCAACCTGACGCTGGTGGCGGGGCAGATCGTCGGCCTGCTCGGACGCTCGGGCTCCGGCAAATCGACGCTGCTGCGGCTGATTGCGGGGCTGACCGAGCCCAGCGCCGGCACACTGACATTTCGTGGCCAGCGGATCGAGGGCTGCGCGTCCGGCATCGCGATGGTGTTTCAGAGCTTCGCGCTGTTCCCCTGGCTTACGGTGTACGAAAACGTCGCGCTCGGACTCGAGGCGCAGCACATGGAAAAGGCAGCGATCCGCAAGCGCTCGCTGGCGGCGATCGACCTGATCGGCCTCGACGGCTTCGAATCGGCCTATCCGCGCGAGCTCTCGGGCGGCATGCGCCAGCGTGTCGGCTTCGCGCGCGCGCTGGTAGTGCATCCGGACATCCTGCTGATGGATGAGCCGTTCTCGGCGCTCGACGTGCTGACCGCCGAGACCCTGCGCACCGACTTCCTCGACCTGTGGGCAGAAGGCCAGATGCCGATCAAGGGCGTGATCCTGGTCACGCACAACATCGAGGAGGCGGTGCTGATGTGCGACCGCATCCTGGTGTTCGGCAGCAACCCGGGACGCATCCTGAGCGAAATCGACGTCACGCTGCCGCAGCCGCGCAAGCGCCTGGACCCGAAGTTCCGCGAGCTGGTCGAGCGGATCTATGTCGAGATGACCTCGCGCCGCTCCGGCGCCGCCGCCAGCGCGCGGGCCGAGCGTTTCCCCGGCATGGGTATCGGCAGCGTGCTGCCGCGCGTGTCCTCGAACCTGCTCGCGGGCCTGGTCGAGACCGTCGCGGCTCCGCCGTTCAACGGCACCGCCGATCTGCCGAAGATCGCGTCCGACCTGCAGATGGAAATCGACGAGTTGTTCCCGGTCGCCGAGACGTTGCAGATGATGCGCTTTGCCGAAGTCGAGGGCGGCGACATCCGGCTCACGCCCGAGGGTATGGCGTTCGCGAACGCCGATCTCAATGTGCGCAAGCAGATTTTCGCGCGCCATCTGCTCAACTACGTGCCGCTCGCGGCCCACATCCGCCGGGTACTGGATGAGCGCGCCTCGCACGCCGCGCGCAAGAGCCGCTTCATCGATGAGCTCGAGGACTTCATGGGCGAAAACGACGCCGAGCAGACCCTGCGCGCCGTGATCAGCCTCGCGCGCTATGCGGAAGTTTTCGCCTACGACGACGCCAACGAGATGTTCAACCTGGAAAACCCTGTCTGATTACTGCAAGCTGGAACGGAAACATCCAACGGCCGGACGTGCATGAGAGGTGTCGTGCTATAGGGCGGCATTTTTATAATAAAAAATGCCGCCCTATAGCACGACACCTCTGATGGAACTGCTACCGTTGCAAGATTCATCGCCCGCTCACAGCAGACCGGAGATACTCAGGTGAAACGGGTCGTGGGTCCGTACCAGCAGCTGACTTAAGCCCGCTACCGCCAGCTGCTCGCGGACTTCGTCGGGCTCGAAGGCGGCGCACAGTGAATTAAAAAAATCCCGCTGCAGGATCTTGGGCTCATCCTTCGAGGTCGCGTGGACCAGGCGACGCGCCTCGGCCTCGCTCGCCGGACGGCGCAGGTCGGCGACGAACACCGCGCAGCCGCTGTCGCCGCGATCGGTCATCGTGCGCCACAGTACCTGCGGTTGATGCAACTGGTGCAGCAGGCTGTGGCTCATGATGAGCTGCCAGGCCTCATCCGGCAGCGCGCACTGCGGGATGATCCCGTACTGCAGCAGCACCCGGTCGCGCAGCTCGGGCTGCGCGTCAATCGCGCGCTGCGCCAGATCGAGCATCGGCCAGGAGCCGTCGACGCCGATGAAGCGCGCGAGCGGAAACGCGCGCGCAAAGCGCAGCAGCACGTCGCCCGAACCGCAGCCCAGGTCCAGCACCGGACCGGTCAGCTGCAGCTGTGGAAACAGGCTGCGAAACATCACGATCCGCGCGCCGTGCGAGGCGCTGAAATCGGCCTGCGCATAGGCCAGCGCCTGCGCGGGATCATCCATGAGTTCAGGCTCGGGGATGCGCTGCATGCTTGTTATTGTTCCATATTCGGTACAGTATTCGCGCTGTGGCGCGATAGATGGCTATCAGGGAAACAATATGTGGCTCGCGTCGGAAATAGCGGCGTTCGCGTACGTCAGCGAGTTCAAGTCCTTCACGGCCGCCGCGCGCGCTCTTGGGGTGCCAAAAGTCGCGGTCAGCCGCGCCATTTTAAGCCTCGAACGCCGGCTCGGCACGCGGCTGCTGACGCGCACCACGCGCCGGGTCGCGCTGACGCCGGCCGGGACGCTGCTGCGTCCGCATAGCCAGCGCCTGCTGGCCGAGGTCGAGGCGGTCACGGCTCGCTTCGCGCCGGCAGCAAGCGGCGAGCGCCGGCTGCGTGTGATCGTCGATCCGGGTTACGGTCGCCTGCTGGTCACGCCGCTGATACCCCGCTTCCTCGAGCGCTATGCGGACTTCGAGCTGCAGGTCGTGGTGATCGATACGCTACCCTCGGGCCCCGGCGAGGACTGGGACCTGCTGGTCTGCAACGACAGCGCAGCCCTCGCCGTCGCGCCGCCGCGAGCCGGCCCACCGCCGCCCTCTGAACCGCTGCCGTCGCTGACCCGCACCGCGCTCGGCAATCCGCCGCTGCTGCTGTGCGCGACGCCGGCCTATCTTGCCCGCCACGGACGTCCGAAAACACCGGCGCAGCTCGCGGACCATAGTGTGCTGCGTGCGCTTGAGAGCGGCGCGGAGGCCGATGCGGGGCCCGGAATGCTGCGGCTGCGCCGCGACAGCGCTCGTCGTGATGCGCTCGCGCGTGACGGCGAGGAGCAGCAGGTGCACTTGCGGCCCGCGCTGCAGGTCAACGATCCGGCCCTGGTGCACGCCAGCACCGCAGCCGGCTTAGGCATTGGCGTGTTGCCGGAGTTTCTGTGCCGTCAGGGCCTCGCGATGGGCAAGCTCGAGCGCGTGCTGCCGGACTGGTCGGTTGCAGCACCGCTGCGGCTGCAGGCCGTGTATGCCGCGCAGCGTGCCGCATCGCCAGCCATTCGCCAGTTCGTCGAATTCCTGCTCGCCAATATGGTGCCGGTGCTCGGCGGCGCCGCGACCGACGCCTAGCGAACACCCAGCCGTGCAGGTCGCGCGGGCTGCCGGCGCAGCGCGCTACAGCAGTTCCGGATCGGCGTCGGCGACGCTTGCGCCGCCCGATTTGATGATGCGCAGCAGGCTCAGCGACTGCGGCAGCAGATACTCGGCGTAGAAGCGCGCGGTCTGCAGCTTGGCGCGATAGAACTTCTGATCGCCGCTGCCCGCGGCCAGCCGGGCGGCCGCGATCGCGGCGCTGCGCGCCATCAGCGCGCCGCCGAGCACACGGCCGCACAGGTGCAGGTAAGGCACTGCCACCGCATAGGCGCGCGCGGGCGTCTCGGCGCTCTGCTGGCGCAGCACTTCGGTCGCATCGCGCAGCATCGTGATGGCCTCGATGGTCGCGTTGCGGGCGCTGCGGATGGTCGGGTCGCTGCCCTTCAGATCATTCAGCTCGCGCATCGTGTCGCTCAGCAGCGCGGTCATCGCCGCGCCGCGATCGCGGCCGAGCTTGCGGCCGACCAGGTCGTTGGCCTGAATCCCGGTGGTGCCCTCGTAGATCGAGGTGATGCGCGCATCGCGCAGCGTCTGCGCGACACCGGTCTCCTCGATGAAACCCATGCCGCCGTGCACCTGGATCGCCAGCGACGCCAGCTCCGTGGCCTGGTCGGTGCACCAGCCTTTGACGATCGGGATCAGCAGCTCGCCGCGCATCAACGCCGCGGCGCGCCGCGCCTCGTCGGGCTCGGCGCGCGCGCGATCGAGCTCCAATGCGGTGTAGAGCGCCAGCGCGCGCATTGCCTCGACGTTGGCTTTCAGGGTCAGCAGCATGCGGCGAACGTCGGGATGATGCGCGATGGCGACGGCCGCAGCGGTCTTGCTGCCGGCCGGGCGGCCCTGAATGCGGTTGCGCGCCCAGTCGTTGGCCTGCTGCAGCGCGAGCTCTGCCAGGCCGACGCCCTGCACGCCGACTGAGAGGCGCGCGGAGTTCATCATGATGAACATGTATTCGAGGCCGTGATGCGCCTCACCGATCAGGTAGCCGATCGCGCCGGCGTGATCGCCATAGGACATCACGCAGGTCGGGCTGGCATGGATGCCGAGCTTGTGCTCGATCGAGACGCAGCGCAGATCGTTGGGCTCGCCGAGACTGCCATCGGCGTTGAACACCAACTTGGGCACCGCGAACAGCGAGATGCCCTTGGTGCCGGCCGGGGCGCCATCGATGCGCGCCAGCACCAGATGCACGATGTTCGGCGCCAGGTCGTGCTCGCCATAGGTGATGAAGATCTTCTGGCCGCGGATGCGGTAATGATCGCCCTCGGGCGTCGCGCGGGTGCGGATCGCAGCCAGGTCCGAGCCGGCGTGCGGCTCGGTCAGATTCATGGTGCCGGTCCACTCACCCGTCACGATCTTCGGCAGCAGCCGCGCCTGCAGCTGTGGTGAGGCCACCGCCTCGAGCGCCTCGCCCGCGCCGCGCGCCAGCAGCGGACAGAGCATGAAAGCGACGTTGGCACCGAAGCCGAGTTCCTCGACGGCGACCGCAAGCACCAGCGGCGCGCCCTGGCCACCGAACTCGGGCGCCGCGGTCAGCGAGGTCCAGCCGCCTTCGATGTATTGCTTATAAGCGCTGCGGAACTGCGCCGGCATCTGCACCGCACCATCGCGATAACTCGCGCCGAGGTCATCGCCGATGCGATTGATTGGCGCCAGCACGTCCTGTGCGAAGCGCGCCGCCGCTTCGATCACCGAGGCGGCCAGCTCGCTCGAGAAATCGTGGTAGCGCGGCAGCGCCGCCAGGCTTGCGACGCCGAGCAGCTCATCGAGCACGAAGTGCAGATCCTTGATCGGTGCCTGGTACATGGTGCGAAACGCGGGGGTGGTGACTTGGAGACAAGTCTACGCGAGGGTCGATGCTCGCGCGCCTTACGCGACGCGTCAGCGCCGCTGGAACAGCCGGCGCCACCAGGAACTGCGGGCACGCTTCGGGGCCGCGGGCCGGTTGTTGGCCGCCGGTGCCGGCCGTACCGCGGCACGGTCGTAAGGGTTATAGCCACGCCGGCGGCCCGAACGCCCGGTCGCGGACAGATTCAACTCGGCGGGACTGGCCGCGCTCGACGGCGGCGGCGCCGGCGGGGTCGGCCCCGGCTGGTGCGGTTCGGAGCTACCGGAAGCGGACTTGCCTGAAGCGGGCTGGCCTGGAGCCGCCGTGCCCGAGGCTTCGGGCGGCGGCTCGTCTTCGAGCGATAGACCTGACAAATCCAGCTTGCGCAGCAGCTGCGAGGTCGAGACGACCGCATTGCGTGCCGTCTCGGTCGCCCAATGCCACACGGCATGGCCGCGCGCATCGTGCCGCACCTCGCCGGCTCGCTTGCCCTCATCCGGATGGTTATTGTCCGATTTCGCCAATCGCCTGCACCACCATCGACAGGCTGTATAGGACGCCAAAGATAGCGCAAGACGGGTCCGGGGGAGGATCGATATTGTGACGCGATTCGCGATCCTGGCGCGTCGGGCGCCGGCAAACTGTGAGCTGGCACCGGCGCCTCGGGCCGCCCGCCCGGCACGATAGGCACATGCCAGCCTCGCCCCGCCGCCCCGTCGCACCGGAAATTCCCGTGCCGTCGCTGGCGAACGCCTCCGACGCAGCGCCCTGCATGGATCGCGAATTCATCACCCGTAACCATATCGTCGAGCGCTACATCGGCGGCCGCATGCCGGTCAGTGGCGCGCTGGATTTCGAGCGCTTCTGTCATGAGCACCCGGAACTGATCGACGAGATCAGATTGACCGATCGGATCAGTGCAGCGGTGCGCCTGCTCGACGCCAGCGGCCGCGCGGCGCCGTGGGAGGAGCGCGCCAGGCGCTGGTGGGAACGACTGCCGGTGCTGATCGGCACCGCGGCGCTGGCATTGGTTCTGGCGGCCGCCTGTGTGGTGCTCCAGGACCGGCTGGGCGCGCGCGAGCGCTCGCTCGCCAGCCTGCAGCAGCGCGCGACCTCGCAGCCGCTCGATCCCGCCAAGTCCACGCGCGCGATCACCGTGATACCGAGCCGCACCGGACCGTCGCGCAACAGCCTGGTCACGATCGGTGGCCGGGAAGCGCAGATGGCGGACTTGAAGTTCGACCTTTCCTGGTCGCAGTTCACGACCTTTCGCGTCACCATCGATCGCGTCGATCAGGGCCGCGTCGGTGTACTGCACAACGTGCAACGCGACTCCAACGGCAACCTGCACATCGAGCTCAACAGCACCGCGCTGGGCCCGGGCAATTACCAGCTGACCATCGAGGGCCTGAGCTGGCGCGGTGAGCCCGAGCCGCAGGCCTGGACCACGATCAGCTTCGCGCGCTGACCGCGCGCGCCGGCATTGCCCGCGCGCGCTCTTTTGACGCTTCCATAGTTAGGCTCTGTCATCGAATCGTATCGGTGGCGCATGCACCGAAGATGCACGGCAGTAGTGAATGTCCCAGTTTGACCCACAGCGTCACTGCGATCCCCGTCCGCCAATCAGTAGCTCGCCGTCGCAGCGGGCGACGCGAATTGCCGGGTGCGGTTACTTACTTGGTACTCTTGGTCGTGTACCAGATTTGCGGCGCGCCCTTTACACCAGCTTTCTCCATCGCGGCCTTTAACTCTGCCGAGGCGGCAAAGGCTTTGGCCTTCTCCAGGCTGTGAAAATCGTGAATCACCGTCACGTCATTCGGGTCATCTGTTGATTGATACACCGCCTTATAGATGACGCCGTGCTTCTTCTGCATCGGCGCAAACGCATCGAAAGACTTTCTCCAAGCGCCGTAGTCCGAAACTTCATGGCGCACAAACATTCTCACATCCTCAGCACGCGCCACGCCGGCGGCGCCAAGCACCGCAATCCCCATCAAGCATGCAATCAACAAATTCTTGCTTTTCATTTTTGCTCCTGACCATTTGGTTGTTATCCGAGGTGACGAAAGCTGCTTTTCCAGATTTCACCACTTCCAGATCATAGGCGAACGGCTGATCCGCGTTCCACGGGACCCCTGCTCAAGGCCGAACCGAGCCAGATACGGACCTATCCTTGGGGTTGCGGCGCATCAGGCAGGTGCGGCCTGATTCCAGACGAACCTCTTCACCCTACCACTACTTCGCTTATCTGAATTATGGGAGTCTGGTCCGTGCAGTTTGGAATGTCAGCCAGGATCTCTTGCATGTGCGGACCGATCCCTGCTTGGAAGGCCTCAGTGGACTCGCAGAAGATGTGGCACATACCAACGTAGGTGGCAGGCGCACCGGGAGCACCGCCCGCGAGTCCCTTGTCAACCGTGTAGGACTTGCAGCTATCGCCCATCCTGCTCTTTAAAAGCGGCATGTGTTTGTCACGATAGTACTCATGGTCGAATCGCGCCCCAGGCGTATTGGGATACATCACGCTGACTTTGATCATCGTTTGTCTCCTAGCTTCAATTCTTTTCTTTTGGTCGATTGAGGCGGCAACGACATCCTAAACGAGCGGGCCGCATCTTCTCAATCCGGGTGCGAGAGTCAAGCGATCGTTGTGGAAGTAGCGATGCTCAAGCCCGAGGAAACGGACATCAAGCGGCGCATAGAAACACCCTTCGAGTGGATCGCTGTTAACCCACTGATGCAGCGCCATGGCGTTCGAATCTGACGATCAGCGCCCGTAGGCTTTCACCCGCGCGTTGCCCAACCAGCTATTTCTGGGACCCCGACATTCGGCTTTTGGCCGTTTGTTGCCGGTGGCGACGACTTGCAATTGCGAGCTTGAATGACGCACGTGCATACTGCCCGCGCCGGAGTTCGCGGCACATACTAAGGAGCAGGGATGCATAAGTTATTCATCGCACTCGCCGTGTCGATGTTGGTAGCGGGACCCGCGGTAGCCACGGACAAGGCCGATGTGATGTCGGTCGTCCATCAATGAGTGAACAGCTTCAACAAGGGCGACATGAAGTCGATGGCAGCGACGTGCGCCGATCAAGCATCCATTATCGATGACTTTCCGCCCCACGTTTGGCACGGTGCAGGGGCATGCGCCAACTGGTCCAGTGACTTCCAGGCTTTCGCCAAGGCCGGCGATATCACGGATCCGACCGTCACGGTCGGCAAGCCTTGGCACATCGACGTGACAGCCGACCTCGCCTATGTGGTCGCTGCGACGACTTTCTCATTCAAGCAGAAAGGCAAGCCAGTCAAGCAGGGCGGGATACTCACAGCCATCCTGCAGAAGGGTGCCGCCGGTTGGCGCATGATCGGATGGGCGTGGGCCGACCACTAGGCGCCGCGGCTGGGCCACCCGTCATAGCCGGTGTGGGCGGCTGGCGACCAGTCGATGACCCCATCGGGGCTGGCGACCGGAACGACACGGTGATCGACACGATTGGGTGACAGAGCCTTTAGTAGAGCACCGTTCGCGGCGCGACCCGCACCACCGAGCGCGTCGAGATCCACCCGGCCACACCGACCACCAGCACCGCGCCCAGCACGCCCACGATCCACAGACCGGCATTGAAGCGGTACTTGAGGTCCAGGGCATGCGCCAGCCACGCGCCGCCGAGCGAGGCGCCGGTCGCGGCGAGCAGGCCGGCCACCGCACCGAGCAGCGAGAATTCGGCCAGCACGCTCGCGAGGATCATCGTGTGGCGTGCACCGAGCACGCGCAGGATCGCGGTTTCGTACAGCCGTTCCTCGCGGCTCGCCTGCACCGCCGCGAGCAATAACGTGAGCCCGGCCAGCAGTGTGAACAGGAATACCGTCTGCACTGCGGTGACGGCCTTGTCGACCACCGCGCGAATCTGCGCCAGCAGATCCCCGACATTGAAGATCGAGACACCCGGGAAGCGATGCACCAGTTGCGCCATCGCGCCGCTGGTCGGTTCAAGATACGCGCTGGTCATGTAGGTGCCCGCGCTCGCATCGAGCAGGCCGGGCGGGAACATCACGAAGAAATTCGGCCGGAAGCTGTCCCACGTGACGCGCCGGAAGCTCGCGACCGTGACGTCGTAGTGCTCGCCGCCGACATCGAATCGCAGCCGATCGCCGAGCTTCAGGCCCAGCGATTGCTGGTACTCGACCGCCAGCGAGGCCAGCGGCTTGCCCTGATCGGCAGCGGTCCACCAATGGCCCTCGACGATGCGGTTGTCGTCGCCCAGATCGTTCGACCAGGTCAGGTTCTGCTCGCGCTCGGCAAAGCCGCGGCCGCGCAACCCGGGGAAATGCAGCGACGCCAGCGGCTGGTCGTTGATCGTGAGCAGCCGGCCGCGGATCATCGGCAGCATGCGCGTCAGGTGCGCACCCTGCGCAGCCAGCTCGCGCTCGAAATCCGCGCGCTGATCGGTCGGAATGTTGACGAAGAAATAATTCGGCACGTCCACTGGCAGGCTCGCGCGCCAGTCGGTCACCAGGTCGTCGCGCAGGATCGCCAGCGCCAGCAGCAGCATGATGCCGAGCCCGAACGCCACGATCTGGGTGACGCTCTCGGCGCGCCGGCGCGCGAGATTCGCGATGCCGTAGCGCCAGGCCACCCCGGCCGAGCCGCGCACGCGCGCCGCGGCGCGCACCAGCAGCGCACCGGCGCCACCGAGTGCGAGCACCGCCGCGGCCAGGCCGAGCAGGAACCACAGGCTCAAGGAAAGCTCGCCGAGCGCGCCGTAGACCACGCCCGCGATCGCGAGCAGCAGCGGCGCTGCCGCGCCCAGGAAACTCAACGCCGGCGGCCCGGCGTCGCGTCGCAGCACGCGCAGCGCCGGCACCCGCGTGAGCTGCAGCAGCGACGGCAGCGCAAAGCCTGCGAGCACCGCGAGCGCAATGACGAATCCGACCACGGCCGGCCACGGGCCGGCCGGCGGCAGGTCGGCGCGCAGCAGCCCCTGCAGCACGCGCACCAGCCACAGCTGCGTCACCCAGCCGACCGCCGCGCCCAGTGCGCTCGCCACCGCCGCCAGCAGCAGCAATTGCCACAGGTTGACCGCGAGCACCAGGCGGCGCGTGGCGCCGAGGGTTTTCATCAGCGCGACCGCATCCAGATGACGGCGCACATAGCTGCGTGCGCTCATCGCGATCGCCACCGCGCACAGCAGCACCGCGACCAGGCTCGCCAGCGCCAGAAACCGCGCCGCGCGCTGACTGGCGTCGCCGATCTGCGGGCTGGCGTCGGCGACGTCCTCGACACGCTCATGGCGCGGCGCGTGCAGCTGGTGCCAGCGGCGGAACGCATCGAGCTGCGCGCTGCTGCCGCTCAGCAGCAGCGCATAGCGGATCCGGCTGCCCGGCTGGATCAGTTTGGTCGGCGCAAGGTCGGCATCGTTGATCAGCAGTGCCGAGGCGAATTCGACGAAGGTCGAGCTCTGATCGGGGCGCGAGATCAGGATGCGCGTGACGCGCAGCGAACGCGTGCCGACGTTGAGCTCGCTGCCGAGCGTGGCGCCGAGCGCGGCGGCCAGCCGCGAGTCGGGCCAGACCTCGCCGGGCGCCGGGATCGCGGCGGTGGCGGTGCCGGCCACAAACGCCCGCTCGGCGACCGTCAGGTGGCCGCGCAGCGGATAGCCCGCACTCACCGCACGCACGTTCGCGAGCTGATTGGCGTCGCCGTTGAAGATCGCCGACAGCGTCGTGGTCAGGCGCGCCGTCGTCAGACCCAGCAGCGTGGCCTGCGCCGGCTCGTCGGGGGCGATCGGCTCATCGGACTCGACCCGCAGATCCGCGGCCAGCACCTCGCTGGCCTGCAGCTCGACCGCGCGCCCGATGCGATCGACCAGAAAACCGACGCCGCTGAGCGCGGCCACGGCGATGGTCAGCGACAGCCACAGCACCGCGAGCTCACCGGAGCGCCATTCACGGCGCAACGCGCGCAGCGCCAGCGCAAGGCTACGCATGGCTGCGCGCCGCAGTTGCGCCGACATCGCGGATCAGCGCGCCGGCGTCCATCGACAGCACGCGCGCGCAGCGCGCCGCCAGCGCCGCCTCGTGCGTGACCAGTACCAGCGTCGTGTCCGAGCCGCGGTTGAGCTCGAACAGCAGTTGCGCGATGCGCTCGCCGGTCGCGGTGTCAAGATTGCCGGTCGGCTCATCGGCGAACAGCACCGCCGGAGCCCCGACCGAGGCACGCGCCAGCGCCACGCGCTGCTGCTCGCCGCCGGAGAGCTGGCGCGGATAATGGCCCAGCCGTGCGGCCAGGCCAACCCGCTCGAGCATCTTGCTGGCCACCGGGCGGGCATCGCCACGTCCGGCCAGCTCCAGCGGCAGCATCACGTTCTCGAGCGCGGTCAGCGATGGCAGCAGATGAAACGACTGGAACACGAAGCCGACCCGCTCGGCACGCAGCCGCGCGCGGCCGTCTTCATCGAGCGCTCCGAGGCGCTCGCCGGCGAGCAGCACGTCGCCGGAAGTCGGCACGTCCAGGCCCGCGAGCAACGCCAGCAGCGTGGACTTGCCGGCGCCGGACGGACCCACCAGCGCGACCGACTCGCCGCGCGTGACCGTGAACGAGACGTCGCGCACGATGGTCAGCGGGCCTTCCGGGCTGCTAACCTGCTTGCTCAAGTTTCTGGCTTCAAGAACGATGTCACGCGTCATGGCTATCCTGTTGGCACTGCTGCTCGCACCGGCGGCGCCGGCGGCGCGCGCGGATCCGCCATTGCCGGTGATCCTGGTGTTCGGCGACAGCCTCAGCGCCGGCTACGGCATCCATGTCGAACAGGGCTGGGTGAGCTTGCTGGCACGCAAGATCTCGCAGTTAGGGTACGGATTCCGGGTAATAAACGCCAGTGTGAGCGGCGAGACCACCGCGGGCGGTGTGGGCCGGCTACCGCACGCGCTCGACGTGCAGCAGCCACGCATTCTGGTGCTCGAGCTCGGCGCCAACGACGGACTGCGCGGTCTGCCGCTCGACGGCACCCGCGACAATCTCGAGAAGATGATCACGCTGGCGCGCGCGCGCGGCGTGACCGTGCTGCTGCTGGGAATGCGCATGCCGCCGAACTATGGCGAGCGCTATACCAGCGGGTTCCAGAACATGTACAGCGCGCTGGCGGCCGCGCACAATCTGTCCCTGGTGCCGTTCCTGCTCGATCAGGTGGCGCTCAACCCGGCGCTGATGCAGCCGGACGGCCTGCATCCGACCGAAGCCGGCCAGCCGTTGTTGCTGGACAATGTCTGGCCCAAACTGGAGCCGTTGCTGCGCACGGCCACGCCGCGGGCTGGCACCCGACCCGCTGGCGCCCGACCGGCCGGCGCGCCGGCGGCACGGTAGAACGAGAACTGGGAGGGGGGCGCGAGTATGGACAGGTTCTGGTTATCGCAGTATCCGCCCGCAGTCCCCGCCGACATCGATCCGTTCGAGATCGATTCGCTGAAGTCGCTGATCGAGGACGCGTGCAGCCGTTACGCGGATCGGATCGCCTATCACAGCATGGGCACCGCGATGACCTACCGCGAGCTCGATGACCGCTCGCGCGCATTCGGTGCCTGGCTGCAGCTGCGCGCCGGGCTCAAGAGCGGCGATCGCATCGCGATCATGCTGCCGAATCTGCTGCAGTATCCGATCGCGATGTTCGGTGCGCTGCGCGCCGGACTCACGGTGGTCAATACCAATCCGCTCTACACCGCCAGCGAGCTCGAGCATCAGCTCAAGGATTCGGGGGCGGTCGCGGTCGTGGTACTCGAGAATTTCGCGGCCGTGCTCGAGCAGGCGCTGCCGGAGACCAAGGTGCGCCAGGTGATCATCACCGGTGTCGGCGACCTGCTCAACTGGCCCAAGAGCGCGATCACCAACTTCGTGCTGCGCCATGTCCAGAAGAAGGTGCCACCGTGGCTGCTTCCCGAGGCGCATGGCTTTCGGCAGGTGCTCGCCGAAGGCCGCAACCTGCGGCTGCTTCCGGTCACGCTGGATCGCAACGATCTCGCCTACCTGCAGTACACCGGCGGCACCACCGGCCTCGCCAAGGGTGCGATGCTCACCCACGGCAACATGGTGGCCAATATCCTGCAGGCGCGAGCCTGGTTCCAGCAGGTCGCGCTCGAGCGCGTGACCTTTGTGTGCGCGCTGCCGCTCTATCACATCTTCTCGCTGACCGGGAACTGCTGGCTGTTCGCATCCCTCGGCGGCTCCGGCCTGCTGATCGCCAACCCGCGCGACTTCCCCGGATTCGTCAAGGAGCTGCGCCGGCATCCGCCGATGTTCTTCCTGGGCGTGAACACGCTGTTCAACGCGCTGATGCACACACCGGGTTTTGCACAGCTCGATTTCTCGCGCCTGGTGGTCACGCTGGCCGGCGGCATGGCGCTGCAGAGCGCCGTCGCCAAGCGCTGGAAGGAGCTGACCGGCTGCGTGTTGAGCCAGGGCTGGGGACTGACCGAAGCCTCGCCGGTCGGCTGCGTCACCAAGCTGGTCGGGCCCGATGCCGAATTCGATGGCTCGATCGGGCTGCCGGTGCCGTCCACCGAAGTCTCGATCCGCGACGATGACGGCCGGCCGCTGCCGATCGGCGCCGTCGGCGAGATCTGTCTGCGCGGTCCCCAGGTGATGCGCGGCTACTGGCAGCGCCCCGACGAGACCGACAAGGTCATGTTGCCCGAAGGCTGGCTGCGTACCGGGGATATCGGCCGCTTCGACGAGCGCGGCTTCGTGTACATCGAGGATCGCAAGAAGGACATGATCAACGTCTCGGGCTTCAAGGTGTACCCGAACGAGGTCGAGGACGTGATCGCCGCCTGTCCCGGCGTGCTCGAAGTGGCCGCAGTGGCACAGTCGGACGAACATTCCGGCGAAGTGGTGGCGCTGTTCGTGGTCCGCAAGGATGCCGCGCTGACCGAGCAGGCGGTGAAGGACTACGCGCATCAGTACCTGACCGCGTACAAGCGCCCGGCGGCGATCCACTTCCGCGACCAGCTGCCCAAGACCAATGTCGGCAAGATCCTGCGGCGTGAGCTGCGCGATGAGCTGGCCAAGAGCCGGGCGGCGCTGTAGCGCGTGAGGCCCGCCGTATCGAGGCTCTGCCGCGTCGGCAAGCTCATCGGGGCCGCGATCCTGTGCACGGCCACATGCGCTGCTTTCGGGCACGTGCTGCGCGTCGAGGTGACCTCGCGCGAGGACGTCCTCCGCGGGGTCGCATTCGATCGCAGCGGCGCCTACGAGCGCATCACCGGACGCGTGATCTTCGCGGTGGCGGTCGCCAACCCGCATAACCGGCCAATCGTCGATCTGGCGGACGCGGTCAACCTGAAGGACGGTGCGGTCGAGTTTTCGGCCGACGTGGTGATCCTGCGGCCGAAGGATGCCGCGAAGGGCAACGGGACGCTGCTGCTCGAGGTCCCCAATCGCGGACAGTCGGCGATCGTACGAATCGTGGATGGTGGCGACCGGGATGCGGGTGCGGACGCGGGCGACGGCTGGCTGCTGCGCCACGGCTACTCGACTGCATCGCTGGGCTGGCAGTGGGATGCGACCGGCCACACCGCGCTGCGCCTGTACGCGCCGATCGCCCGGGATCACGGCCGGACCATTAGCGGTCTGCTTCGGGGTGACGTGATGCCGTCGGAGGCGAGGGACGACCTACCCCTCGGACACCTGATCATCGGCACCGTTGGCGGCAGCGAATATCCAGTGGCCGCACCGGAGGATCCGCGCAATTCCCTCACGGTGCGCGCCTCGCGCACCGCAGAGCGAGAGCTGATTCCACGCGACCAGTGGAGTTTTGCGCACCTGGTCAACGGCCGGCTCGAACCGAGCATGCGTCATATCCACCTGAACGGCGGATTCAAGGCCGGGCAGATCTACGAGTACGTCTACGCGGTGGCCGATCCGGTCATCGCCGGCCTCGGATTCGCAGCGGTGCGCGACTTCGCCTCCTATGTCAAGCACTCACCGCAGGCGATCGTGAGCGCGCGCCGCGTGATTGGCGAGGGTATCTCGCAGAATGGGCGATTCCTGCGCGACATGATCTATCAGGGGTTCGATGCGGATGAACAGGGCCGAATCGCACTGGACGGTGTGCTCGCGCACGTCGCGGGCGCCGGCCGCGGCAGCTTCAATGTGAGATTCGCTCAGCCCTCGCGCGATGCGCAACCGACTTCGGCGATTGCTTTTCCTACGGACATTTTTCCGTACACCGACCTTCCCGAGACCGATCCGGTCACGAAACAACGCGATGGGCTGCTGGTTGGCGCAGCCGCCCAGCGGGCGGTGCCGAGGATCTTCCTGTCCAATACCAGTTACGAATACTGGGGGCGGGTCGCATCGCTGATCACGACCAGCGCCGACGGGCAGCGCGACGTCGACCTGTCGCGCAGCGTGCGCGTCTATCATTTCACCGGCCTGCAGCACTTCAGTGGCCCGTGGCCGCCCGCCCGGGGCAGCGGCGATCTGCTGGGCCAGCAGCCGCAGAGCCCGCTGCCGGTGAAGTACTTCTGGCGCGCGATGATCGCCAACATGGACGCGTGGCTGCGCTCGGCGACACTGCCGCCGCCTAGTCGGTATCCGCGCATCGATGATGCCACGCTGGTGCCGATCCACCGGTACGCGTTCCCGGAAATCCCCGGCGCGAGCGTGCCGCACGATCCGAGCCAGGCCTGGCGCCTGGACTTCGGCCCACGCTGGCGGCAAGGGGTGCAGGACGTGCAGCCGCCGATCGTCGGCCAGGCGTTTCCGGTGCTGGTGCCGCAGGTCGATCCGGACGGGAACGAGCGCGGTGGGATTCGCCTGCCGGAGTTCTCAGCGCCGCTCGCAACCTACACACCGTGGAATCTGCGCGACGCTTCGATCGGGGCGCCGGACCAGCGCGTAGCCTTCGAGGGCTCGTTCCTGCCGTTTGCCAAGGACGCCGCGACGCGGCAGCTCGCGGGTGACCCGCGGCCGTCGGTCAGCGAACGCTATCGCGACCGGGGCGACTATCTGGAGCGCTACACCGCCGCCCTCGATGCCCTGATCCGTGACCGATATTTGCTGGCCGAAGACCGTGCCGCACTGCTGCACAGCGCCGGCGAGGAATGGGACTACGCGATGCCGTAGCCACGCCCAGCGGTGCTCACGGGTTGACGAGCAGACAGCTCACGAAGATGCCGGGACGCTACGCCGGCAGGCACGCCTGCGGTAAAATGCTCGTGTTTAGCAGGCGGGGACGGCGTGCAACATGAAACGGTTACCTCAGCCATCGTTGATCGCGGCAACGCTTGTCATCGTCATCGCCACCTGGGCGGTTCAGCCGGCAACGGCAACCGAATCTCCCGCGGACGCCTGCTCGTTGCTGCCGGCCGCGGACGTCAGCAAGACCTTGGGGCAAGCCTTCGATTCCCCGCAAAAAAAGCGTCGCTCCCAGGCCTTTCGCCAACACCGTTGAGGGAACCGACTGCAATTATCAATCCAAGGGTGCACAGGGCACGCTCCTGTTCAGAGCATACTTTGATCCCTCGGCGTCCGCCGCGGCGGATCTGTTCGCCAGACTGAGCAAATTCTATGGCACGCCGACGCCGGTCCCCGGGCTCGGAGACGCGGCCTATTTTGACCAGGCCCATGGGCTGCATGTGCGCAAGGGCAATGTTCGTTTCTTCATCACTCTTGATTCTTCGGGCCCTTTCACTCCGGCATTGCAGAAGCAGCTGCAGGACCTTGGCAGCCAGGTGAGCGCACGACTGTAGGAAGCGTCGACCGCTTGTGACCTCAGGCCGCCTTGCCGCGCAGCGCCTGTTCGATCTCCTCCTGGATCCTGTGCGCGGTCCCCTTGGGGTCGCCTGATGCGCGAATCGGCCGCCCGACCACCAGATAGTCGGCGCCGGCCCGGATGGCTTCAAACGGCGTCATCGATCGCTTGTGATCATCGCTGCTGCTGCCGGACGGCCGGATGCCGGGCGTGACGATCAGCAGGTGGGGAAATTC
The DNA here is from genome assembly GCA_044440135.1 of Steroidobacterales bacterium. Classification (GTDB taxonomy): domain Bacteria; phylum Pseudomonadota; class Gammaproteobacteria; order Steroidobacterales; family Steroidobacteraceae; genus FEN-1191. Next base: position 88,447 of record JBIODC010000002.1, read on the forward strand.
GCGTCGCAGCCGGCTCACCGAAGTGCCCGAGGCGATGACACCGTCGCAGCCGGATTCGAGGATCCGCCGTGCCCGGTTCACGACCTGGTCGTCGATCGAAACCTTGTCCGAGCCCGGCTCGATATGCAAGTGCTCGATCAGATCGGACGTATCCCAGCTCGACAGATAGGTCACCTGCAGGAATTTGGGAGCCGAGCGGGCAGCGCGGCCCGCCCGCGCGGCACGCACGGTCTGGGCGTTGCCCTGCAACGTGAAGAATTCGACGCCATCGATCGCGCTGTTTCTGACCGCCTCCTGAATCGTGCGCGGCGTATCGTCGATCTTCAGATCGAGGAACACTTTCTTGCCTTGCTCGACGATGCGCCGGACGATGCTCAGCCCGCCGGCCATGAACAACTGCAGGCCGACCTTGTAGAAGCTGACGTCGTTGCCCAGGTCGCTCACGATCGCAAGGGCTTCCGCCAGCGTATCGACATCCAGCGCGACGATCAGGCGCTCTCGAGCTGCGGTTTCACTGCGCATATCCGTCTCCACGATTTGGCGCCGCCGATCAGTGCCGCGGCACGGCGTCAATTCTACCATCTGTGCCGCTGACGGGCAGCGTCGCTAGGTCCGCTCGGCCGGATCGAACAGGCGCCGATACTCGAGAATCGCGTAGCGATCGGTCATGCCGGCGACATAATCGGCCACGGTGCGGGCGCGGCCCGCCATGCCATCGCGCTGCTCGGCGCGTTGCGCCGTGTCGCGATGCTCCGCCGGCATCAGCTTGATCTCATCCATGAAGGCGGTAAACAGCGCGCTCAGCACGCGCTTGGCCTTGGTGGTCATGCGCAGCACGCGCTGGTGCCGGTACACCTGTTCCCGCAGGTACCGCTTGAGCTCCAGGTGCTGCTCGCGCATCGCATCACTCATGCCGATCAGCGGCTCGCCGAGCGCACGCACCGCATCGATGTCGCGCGGCTGCGCCCGGCGGATGCGTTCAAGGCTCGATTCGATCACATCGATCACCACCGTGTTGACCATGCGCCGCACCGTCTCGTGCACGCGGCGCCGGCCCTGCAGATCGGGATGCAGTCGCATCACCTCGTCGAACTGCCGCCGCACCAGCGGCACCTGGGCGGCCTCTTCCAGCGTAATCAGTCCGGCACGGATGCCGTCGTCGACGTCATGATTGTTATAGGCGATCTCGTCGGCGAGGTTCGCGAGCTGCGCCTCGAGTCCCGGCTGCCGCCGCTGCACGAAGCGCTCACCGACATCGCCGAGCTCGCGCGCCTTGGGCAGCGCGCAGTGTTTCAGAATCCCCTCGCGGCATTCGAAGCTAAGGTTCAGGCCCTGGAATAGCGCGTAGCGTTCCTCGAGCTCATCGACCGTGCGCAGCGATTGCAGATTGTGCTCGAAGCCGCCGTAATCACGCATGCATTCGTTGAGCGCATCCTGGCCCGCGTGGCCGAACGGCGTGTGGCCCAGATCGTGCGCGAGGGCGATGGCCTCGGTGAGCGTTTCGTTGAGCGCGAGCGCGCGCGCGATCGAGCGGCCGATCTGCGCCACCTCGATCGAGTGGGTGACGCGCGTGCGGAACAGGTCGCCTTCGTGATTGACGAACACCTGTGTCTTGTAGGCCAGGCGCCGGAACGCATTGGAGTGGATGATGCGGTCGCGGTCGCGCTGAAACTCGCTGCGATACTGCGGCGGCGGCTCGGCATGGCGGCGGCCGCGGCTGTGCGCATCGTCCGCCGCGTAAGGCGCCAGGCCGCCGCCGGTCATCCGAAATGCGCCGCCAGCGTGTCGTGCAGCGCTGCGTCCGGATAGTCGCTGGTCACGACCGCCCGGCCGAGCGCCGCGAGCAGCACCAGCCGCACGCGGCCGGCATGCACCTTCTTGTCGACGCGCATGTAGTCGAACGCGCGCGCGGCGCCGATACGCGGCGGCTCGACCGGCAGGCCGGCGCGCTGCAGCAGCGCGCGCAGTCGCGCCACCACCGAGGCATCGAGATTGCCCAGCCGCTGCGACATCTCCGCGGCCATCAGCATGCCGGTGCCGACGGCTTCGCCGTGCTGCCATTCGACGTAGCCGGTCGCCGATTCGATGGCGTGACCGAAGGTGTGGCCAAGGTTCAGCAGCGCGCGCTCCCCCTGTTCGCGCTCATCGCGTGCCACGATCCGGGCTTTGATCTGGCACGAGCGGTAGATCGCCAGGCTCAGGGCTTCCGGCGAGCGCGCCAGCAGCGCGTCGATGTTCGCCTCGATCCAATCGAAGAACGCCGGGTCGCAGATCAGGCCGTACTTGATGACCTCGGCCAGTCCCGCGCGCAGCTCGCGATCCGGCAGGCTCTGCAGCAGATCGGTGTCGGCGATCACGGCGCGCGGCTGGTGAAACGCGCCGATCATGTTCTTGCCGCCCGGGTGATTGACGGCGGTCTTGCCACCGACCGAGGAATCCACGTGCGCGAGCAGCGTGGTCGGAATCTGCACCAGGTCGATGCCGCGCTGATAGCAGGCGGCGACGAAGCCGGCCAGATCGCCGATGACGCCACCGCCCAGCGCCACCACCACGGCGTCGCGCCCCACGCGATTGGCGACCATCACGTCGAATACGCGGCTCGCGGTGCCCAGCGTCTTGTGCTGCTCACCGTCGGGCAGGATCACTTCCAGCACGCGTCGTGCCGGAAGGCTCTGCTTGAGCGGCTCGGCGTACAGCGGCGCGACCACGGTGTTGCTGATCAGCACCGCGTCGCGCTCGGCCACGTATGCGGCGAGCAGCTCGCGCGAGCGCAGCAGCCCCGGGCCTATCAGGATCGGGTAGGAGCGCTCGCCCAGGCTGACGGTGAGGGTGTGCATCGCGTCCACAAGTATACTTCGATCGGCCGGCGCCGACCGCCAGGCATCACTCGCCGATGTACTGCCGGTGTCGCTTGGTGGTTCCGCCAGAACATGGATCAGCCACTGGCGGTTGGCGCCGGCCGACGCAGTATCGCCTTGTATTCCTGCGCGACGCGCTCGGCCACCGAGCGCACCCGCCGCCGATCAGTCGTCAACCGCAGGTCGGCGATTTCGCGATACAGCGGCTCGCGCACCCGCATCAGCTCCTCGAGCCGCAGCATCGGGTCGGCGCCGTGCAACAACGGCCGGTGACGCGTGCGGCCGGCGCGCTCGGCCTGCTGCGCGATCGAGGTCTCGAGATAGACCACCCACCCGCGACCGGCAAGGTCGCGACGATTGTCCGGGTCGAGGACCGCGCCGCCGCCGGTCGCAAGCACGATGCGCGGGCGGCTGGTGAGTTCGGCGATGACCTCGCGCTCGCGGCGGCGGAAACCCGCCTCCCCCTCGCGCTCGAAGATCAGCGGGATGTCGGCGCCGCTGCGCTGCTCGATCTCGTGGTCGCTATCGAAAAAAGGATAGCCGAGCAGCCGCGCCAGGCATTTGGCCACCGCGGTCTTGCCCGAACCCATCGGACCGATCAGAAAGATACTGTGCTTGCCGAGCATCCGGTGCTTCGCGTGCCGCGCAGCACATCATATCGGGCCCGCTGGTGGCGGTCACGCACCGCCCTGCCGTGTCGATGGCAGCTGTTATTGCCAGCAGATGGTCGAGGTGTCGGCGCCTGCTGCGCCGGTGGCGGACGAGAACTGCTTGCCGGTGTTGTCGACGCTGAAGTATTGGCACGCGGTGTCCTTGAGCTGGCTCGAGCCCGCCGTCGGGGTCGCGGACACCGTGTAGGTCGGCGGGTTAGGAGGTGCGGGCACTGCTACGGCGACGTTGACCTGGTAGTACCCGTTGCCGACCGCCATCGGAAAATTGGGCGCTCCCGCGGCATAGCCGAGACTGGCCGGCACAATGGTGTAGGTGCCCGACACGCTCAAATAGCGCTCTTCGCGACCAGCGATGTCCAACACTGCCGTACGTGCCTCCACGCGCCGCGAGTGTTGCACCTGTTTGGTGTACATCGGCAGCGCGATCGCTGCCAGCAGCGCCCCGATCGCGAGCACGATCATGAGCTCGATCAGGCTGAAGCCCGACGACGGTTCGATGGCAGATGAAAAATGACTGACTTTCATGGAGCGTTACCTGTCAAACGTCTCAACGTCGCTCGACCCACGTGACACGAGTGCTATGCGGACTGGGTCCATTGAAGGGCAATGCCGCGCCGGCGGCGGTCGAGCCACCGCTGCTGCTGCCGCCACTGCTGCCACTGCCGCTGCTGCCGCCGCTGCTACCCGGCGAGCTGGTCTGCATGACCAGGAAGCTATGTCCGCCGGCGAGCACCACCGAGGTACTGCCCGTGCCGTTGGTGTACTCCGCGCCGACGACCTGATTGTTGTAGGTGACGAAGTTGTTGACGGTGTCACCGAAGGTGGACGTCGCAAAGCTGCCGCCGTTGCTGGGCGATATACCAAAGGTCCAGCCCGAGGTGGTTGCTGCCATGCACTGATACGGATCGGTCACGGGCGGAATCGTGGTGTTCACCAGGAACACGCCCAGCTGCAGAGTCGGATTGAAGATCACCTGCTCTGCGGCGCCGGGCAGAGCCAGCACCCAGCCAAACTGGGTATTGCCGCTGCCGCAGGTGGTCGAACCGCTCCAGCATACCGGGTTGCTGCTGATGGTTCGGAACTGGTTGCCGGCGCTCGAGGTAAAGACTCCGAGCACGGTCTGCGTTGCGAGCGTGCCGACAGTCACCGACTGCGGCGATGCCAGGCTGGCGAACTGCTGCGACGACTTCGCGTTCCAGCTGCTCATGTTCCAGTCCCAGATGCCGTACATGGCCTGGGAGCCGGTCGAGTACGACGTCGGCGACGCGTTGCTCAATGGGAACTGGCGGCCGGTGCCGAAGGCGACCATGACTCGCGGCAGTGAAGTGGTCTGCGTGGTGACCAGCGGCACGACCTGGGTCGTGATCGGCTGGCCGGCAGCCGTGGTGAACAGCGGGGTCGCCGAAGACAGCGCCCACTGCGCCGGATTGCTGCTCGTCAGATCGAAGCGCCAGACGTTGCCGAGCAGATCGCCAGCGTACACATAGTCCACGATGTGATCGCCATCGAGATCCGCCGCGGCTGCGTAGGCAATGCCGTCGGCCTTGCCTGCCTTGCCGGCGCTGAGGTAATAAAACGTCTTCGCGCCGCTGCTCGAATCGACGGTCATCACGAAGATGCCGGCGTCACCGCTGGCGCTGCCGAAGCCATTGCCGAACACCGCGCCCCACATACCGTTGTGGAAGCGCCGGATCTGCGGCGTGCCGTAGGTATTGCCCAGATTGGTGCCGCAGCTGCCGACGTTGGTGCAGGTCAGCGTTGCCGAGGTCCATTCGCCGACGACGATGCCGGCGGCATTGCTCTCGGTGAAGCCCGACGGATTGCTGACATCGAGCGCGTAGATCGCAGCGCCGCCGGCCCCGAGGCCGCCGACGAGCCAGGTATGCCACGCACCGCCGTAGAACAGGTCGCCGTTACCCGGCGTCCCATCGACGAAGAAATTGTGGCCGTACTGGATGTTCGAATAGTCGAGGGCCGCCTGGACACAGGTGGCATTGGCACCGATCGCCGGCGTCACGCCGTGGATGTTCTGGACCACCGACCCGGTGGCGTTCAGATTGGCGCAGCCGCCCGTGCCGGCCCCGGCACTCAGCAGCGTCGCGCCCGGCATGTAGGCCAGCACTTCATAACCGTCGTTCGGCGTGCTGCCGCCACTGACAAAATTACCGTTGGCGTCGAACGAGCCGGACCGGAAGGCGTGCAGCAGCCCGTCGTTGGCGCCCGCATAGACGACGTTCAGGCGCCCCTGTTGAGCCAGCGAGTAGCTCGGGTAGGTCTGGCCGCTGTTCTCCGGCAAGCTCGGGCTGCTGATCAGGAAGTCCGACCACGTGGGCGGGTAGGGCAGGGTCGGGGGTCCCACCGGCGTCGGGCTGGAATCCACGATGTCGGCCAGCACACTCACGCGCGCGCCGAACAGGCCGACGCCCGCTGAGTTCTGCTCGTTGGTCCGATCGCCGCGCAGGTAATTCAGCCGGTTGGCATTGATCGGCGCGCTGTCTCCGGTGTCGAGCGCATTCTGCTGAGCTGCGGTCAGACTGGCCCACTCGAACGGAATGCCCTTGGTGCCATTGAAGGTGATGATGTTGCGACTGGTCGGCGCTTCCGCCGGCGTGGCGCCGCTGACACCGGTGGCGGAGCAAGTGCGCCCGGCCGCAACACCGGTCAGGACGCAGGATGCATCCCAATTGGCGACCGAACTGATGCTGACCGTCTGGGTCGATGAGTTATAGAGTACGTTCTGCGACGTCAGCGACCCGGACCAGTTGCTCGGGTCAAAGAAGGCCAGGTACACCTGGGTACCGGTGTTCACCTGGGCCGCCTGTTGCTGGTTCAGTCCCGCCGAGCTCGATGACTGCTCGAACGGCGTCGCCTTGAAGCACAGGATCTCGTGAATATTGGTATCGCCGCCGGTCGAGCCGGCAAAGCCGAAGCGAAAGCTCGCCGGCAGTGCGCCGTTCGACGCGGTGATGTCCTGACTGTTGATCACGATCTGGCTGGCGCCGCCGTTGTAGCTGTAGGAAAGGCTCAACAGGCCCGCCGGCGTGATCTTCAGATCGTAAGCAATCGGAGTGGCGGCGCCGCGCGTCATCGCACTCTCGTTGGCAATCAGAAAGCCCGCAGGCAATTCCTTGTAGGCATTGAGGATCGGCGCGTAGTCCGGCACCGCCGTCGCGGTTTTCACGGGACTGGCGGGATTCGAGTAGTTCCACAGGAAACCCGAGCTGCAGGTGTTCTGCACCGCCGCCTGCTGGTTGGCCGTGGAGAGGGTCGCCGGGTAATAAGCGGAATTGAGCGCATGCAATGAGCTGAAGGCGACACTGCCCGCGCCGCGCAGGCCGATGCGGCCCGGATGATAGCCGTAGCCCAGCGCCGTGTTGTCGCCGGTCGCCACGTTGGTGCCGGCATAGCCGGGCTCGAGCTTGGTGCCGTTCAGAAAGTTTCCGAACTCATCGATGCCCAGGCCGAGATACCCGCCAACGAGGCCATCGTGCGGCGTGTTGCTGTTCGAGCAGCTGTACGCCAGGCTGCCGCCCCAGGCGCCGATGCCGGCAGGCTGGGCGCCGTCCATCAGGTAGAAGCTGATGCCGTCTGCGCCGTCCTTGCCAGCACCGCCGGAGTCGCCGCGATAGGTCGTCGTGGTGAACGTGACGTGCAGGCCCTGTCCGGTCGGGAAGGTAAAGTTGGAAACGATCGCTCCATTCTGCGCATACCCGCCGGGGCTGCCGTTGGTGAAGCGCAGCGCGCCGTTGCCGACCGGATCGGGCAGCAGCCCGGAGGCGCCGCCCACCAGTTGTTCGCCGCCGTAGTAGGACAGGCCGAAGCACGCCGGAATATTGCCGGTGTTGTTGCCCGCGGTCAGGCAGGCTCCATTGAACGCCTGCCAGTTGAAGGTCGACGCTGCACCGGTGAAGGTGTCCTTTACTTGCAGCTGCGCCCACGCCGCCACCGGCGTGAGGGCGACCAGTACCGTAGCGCCTATCCGTGCTGAAATGTTTGCGTTCATAAATTTAAGCCTCAGGGTCCGTTGGCACCGCAGCTGTTCCAGGTGACCTCGAAGGTGCTCTCGACCACCGCCACGGTGTTGGGGCTGGTGCCGTTGCCCCAGGCATCGATCTGATAGAGGTTGCCGCAGCTCACGATATGGTTGAAGTTGCTGACATAGGTGATATAAAAACGCGGCGCCCGGTAGTAGTAATCCGGGTTCGCGGCGTTGGTGGTATTCATGTTGGGCGGCGTGTACGTCGTTCCAATTTCCTGGGCGCCGTTGCTCCACGGCACGTTCGCGACATTGGCCACGTAGTTGGCGAGCCCGCTGCTCTTCAGGCACACCAGCCCCTGACCGGCGTTGGCGTTGAGCAATGCCGGCCCGCAACTGCCCGCATTGGCCCAGTTGTTCTGCGTGATCCACCATTCCGCGTATTGCAGCGCTGTCAACGCCGCGGCGCGCGCGCGTTCCTTGTCGCGCGTGTTGCCTGCGATTCGCTCTTCGATGCCGAAGCTGCGGAACATGCTGATTGCGAAGATCGTCACGATCATCAGCAGCAGCAGGCTGGAGATCAGCACCATGCCGCGCTGGGTGGATGCGGCGGCGCGCGCTCGAAGTAGTCTTTGTATGTCACTCATGTGTGGCCAACCCGATCAGGTAACGACGCCCATCTTGTTCATGACGCCAATGACGCGCGTGAACGGCAGGTCCGCCCCGCCCAGAGGATTCGAAAAGTACAGCGTGATGCGCACCGAGACGACGTAGTTCCACGCGGTCTGACCGTTGATGGTCTTGGCCGAGACTTGGGTCGCATCCAGATAGCTGTCGGCGCACTGATTGCCGGCGGCGAAATTGGTCTGCACGCCATACAGGATCTGCAGCCTGGTGATCGTCAACGGGTAGGTCGCGGTGGTCACCGCCGGGATCAGCACGATCGCAGGCGCGACGACTCCGCCGGCGGTCAGTACGCACTGAAGATCGCCCTGCGGGTCGATGCTGAAGGCGTTGACGAAGACTTGGTTCGCGCCACTGGTATTCGAGGTACCGCCGCAGTTCAGGATGCCGTCGCCGCTGGCGGTCTGAAAGCGCACCGAGATGGTGTCGCCCGGGGACGCCGCGTTGAACGCGCCAGTGCCGCTCACCGATTGCCCGGCCGCGAACACGCCGGCGCCGGGCAGTGAAGCATTGGGCGTCGAAAACAGCGGATCGGAATAGTAGCCCGCCGTCTGAATCACATCGGTGAGCACGGTCATCGCCAGACGCACGCTGTCCTGCAGTTGCGTGGACTGGGTCTGCGAGCCGCTCGCGCGGCGCGTGTCCTGCACGATGGTCATCACGCCGCCGAGCAGGAACACCGCCAGCAGGATCGAGACCAGCAGCTCGACCAGCGTGAAGCCCTGACAACGGGGCGCTCGGTGCGACAGGGGAGCAGTGGGATTGTTCATGGCTCTACGTACAGCACATATGCGGGCTTCTGGATGGCAGCGAGCGTCGCGCCTTGCTGCACACTCTGCGTATTTGAGGCCGCGGCCGATTCAGCCCAGGTCAGCGTAATGGTGCAGACCGTCGGCGTGGTGCCGGTTGCCTGCGTGCAGCCGATCGTTCCCAGATAGTTCGGCAATACCGATTGCAACGACTGCGCGACGGTCGTCAGATCGTAGGCTGCCATGCGCACCGGCGTGCACGGTTGATTCGCCACCACCGAGCAATCCACCCCGCTGGTCAGATTGCCGTCGGTGGACGCAGAAATGGTCGCGGCTTGAATCGTAGTGGTGACCGGCGCCGTCCCCAGGGACCAGTAGGCGCGATCGGCGTGCATTGCCGAGGCGATGCTCGCCGCCTCAACTGCGGCCAGCGAGCGCTTGCCCGCGGTGCCGGTGTTGGAGAGCGCAACCGCCTGCAGCTTGGCGATGCCGAGCAGCCCGATCGAAATGATGATCAGCGCGACCAACACCTCGATCAGGCTGAAGCCCGCGGTGGTGCACCGCGAACGGTCCGATCGCCAACGCGCGCGCCGCTTCATGTGCAATTCCCCTGGCCGGCGGATAGAACGCTCACGGTGCCGACCGCGCTGAGCTGGATGCAGCGCGTGGTTGATGCGACCGTGGGCGTACCGTGCAGGGCGATCGTCACGATGCCGGGCAGACCGACCGCAAATCCTTCGCGGTTGAACACCAGCGCCGACGTGTTGCCGCTCGCGGTAAAAGTATCGGTGCTGACAAAGGCTTTCTGAACCCGATACAGCGGCTCGCCAGCGTCGCAACTGCCATTGTTGTTGATATCGGAGCAGACGACCCAGCCGTTCTGCCAGGTATTGGTATTGTTGCAGGTCGCACCATCAGTGGAGGCGCACGCCACCACGTTTGCGCCCTCCTTGACCGCCTCCGCGCGCGCGTACTGCAGGTCGCCGACCAGGCCGTTGACTTCGGCAGCAATGCGATTGGCAGTGGTCACGTATCGGTAGGATGGCACGCCGATCGCCATCAGAATCGCGGCGAGGGTCATGACCGTGATCAGCTCGAGCATCGTAATGCCCGAGCTGTACCGCCCGCGTGGATGGACTTTGAGCGCAATTCCCATGGTGGGAAGACTAAGTAGGCAAGCTTGCGCCAGCCTGACTATCGGCCGGCTGCGGCGGGTGACCTTCAGAACTGCGAGCCGTTTCACAGATTCGCGTGGTTTTATGTCGCTGCGGGGAAGCGCACGCGCATGCGCGCTCCCTTGCCTTGCGCCGCCACGCCGATGCTCAAGCTCGCGCCGTGCGCCCGGGCGATCTCGTCGACGATCGCCAGACCCAGTCCGCAGCCCGTTCCGGGCGAGCCCGCCGGGCGGTAGAAGCGCTCGCGCACGCGCAGACGTTCCTGCTCCGGAATGCCCGGACCGTCGTCCTCGACTTCAACAAAGGGATGCCCATGGTCGATGCCGCTGCGCACGGTGACGTGGCCGCCGACGGGCGTGTATTTGAGTGCGTTGTCCACCAGATTGCCCAGCAGGTCCTCGAGCAGCCAGGCGTCGCCACGCACCTGCGCGGCCTGGGCGTCCGCGCCGAGGTCCAGGCCCGCATTCACCGCACGATCGATGTTGCGTTCCACCAGGTGCTCGACCAGCGGCCGCAGCGCCACCGGCTTGAAGCCCTCGCCTACCGCGGACACCGGCTCTGCCCGGGCCAGGGCGAGCAACTGATTGGCGGTATGCGCCAGTTGCTGCACCCCCCGATTGATGGTCTTGAGCTCGCTCTGCACCGCAGCGGCCGCGGGGGCCTGCAGCAGCAGTTCCAGCTGCGCCAGCAGCCCGGCCACCGGCGTGCGCATCTGATGCGCGGCGTCCGCCACGAAGCGTCGCTGCGATAGCGCCGCATCATGGCGCAGTTCCAGCAGATGATTGAGCGCCAGGATCAGGGGCCGCAACTCCCCCGGCGCATCGGCTTCATTGAAGCGCTGCAGCGTGCTGGTCGACTGCTCCTCGACGCGCTCGCGCAGGCGCGACAACGGGCGCAGACCGAAGTAGATCCCGATCCATATCAACAGCAGGGTGACGTCGAGCTCGGCAAAGTCCACCAGCAGCTTTCCCAACAGCATCACCCGCTGCGTGCTCGCGCGCCGCTGCAGCGTCTCGGCAACCGTGACGGTGACCGGTCCCGCCTCGGTCCGGCTGCGCACGCTCGCCACCCGCAGCTTCAGGCCCTGGAACTCGGCATCGCGAAATGAAACGCTGTCCCCGCGCGCGCCACCGGAGGGCGCAGCGGCCGGCAATTGCGCCGTGCCCGCAAGCAGCTCGCCGGCGGCGCCCGTGATCGAATACAGCGCGCTGCCCTCGGCATCCGCACGCCGCGTGACCGCCGCGCGTTGCGCGGCGCTGACCTGCAGCTTGCCATCATCAACATGAAGGGATGCCGCGGCGGCAGTTGCGGCACTGGCCAGGGCCTGATCGTAGGCGTTGCGGGTGGTGGCCACCGCGATCCAATAGTCGGCCAGACCGCCCAGCAGCATCAGAATCGCCAGGGCCGGCAGCAGCAGCAGCAGCAGGCGCTGCCTAATCGTCATCATGGGCTGCGCCCAGCCATCTCATCGAGCCGATAACCGAGTCCACGCACCGTACGAATGACGGCCGCGTCGCCGAGTTTCGCGCGCAGCCGCGACACATGGGTCTCTACGGCGTTCGCCGTCAGATCCTGCTCCCAGCCTGCGAGCGCCTGCAGCAACCGCTCCTTGGTCACGACGCGCCCGACGTTGTGCGCCAGGCTCTCGAGCACCAGCCACTCACGCTTGGTCAATTCGACCGCCGCGCCGTCGATCTGCAGCTGGTGTCCGAGCAGGTCGATCTGCAGGCGGCCGAGCTTGAGCGCGCCGCTCGGCACCTGACTGGCGCGGCGAATCAGCGCCCGGCAGCGGGCCGCAAGTTCGGCCTGTTCGAACGGCTTCATCAGGAAATCGTCGGCGCCCAGGTCGAAGGCGCGTATTTTTTCCTGCAGCGCGTAGCGCGCGGTGAGAATCAGCACCGGCGTTGCCATGCCTGCGCCACGCAGCTCCTGCAGCAACGTCAGGCCGTCCGCCGCCGGCAAGCCGATATCGACGACCGCGAGGTCGAAATGTTCGGTACGCAGCGCCAGGCGCGCATGCTCAGCGCTGCCGGCATGTTCCACCGTGAAACCGGCCTGTGACAGGCCGCGAACGACCGCGTCAGCCACCAGCCCATCGTCTTCGACCAGAAGTATTCGCATGGCTGGAGAACGGGAAACTTCCGTCGCTTATCCTGACCGATAGAATCCGGTCATGGCGCCTGCCGTCGATGCCGAGGCCCACTCACGAGTGCGGCCGCCCGACGGCGGCCGCACTGAGCACGTACTAAGACAACAACCGTCTGTGGCAGCTCCTGTCACATCACGGGTATTGGGTAGGAAAGTATGGTGACAAGACCGCCGGTTCCAGCACCGCCGGGACTCGTCACGGTGATCGTCAGACTGCCGGGCACCGCCGTGGAGCTGGCGCTGACACTGAACGAATACGACGTCGGGGCGGTGGTACAAGGCACTGTAAAGCTGGTCGGTGCGTTGGTGGTCAGTCCGGTGCCGATCGTCGCGCCTGTTATCGTCGTCCCCGCCGGCAACGGATTGAAGTTCGAGTCCTGGAACAGGAAGGTGTAGGTATTGGTACCGCCTTTGGCCAGCGTCGCAAGCGTATTGCCATTCGGGGGCTGAACTTGGCCGGGCGATCCCTCCGACATGATGATTCTGACTTGCGAACCAATCGCCCAGGTCGTGGTGCTGCAGGTCGAGCCCGGCGTATTGCCGGTACAGGTGATTCCCTTGAAGGTGCCACTGGGCGGCGTCCACATCTGATTCTGATCGAAATCGAGGAAGTACTCGCCCAGCTCGTAGGCATTGTCCTCGTTGTCATCCCGATAGGGCTCGCCCAGGTCAGAAAATGGCTCGCCCTGATCGTAGAAGCCGTTGCCGTTCGTATCGGTGAACGACTCTTCCCCAATGGCCGTCGCCAGCACGGTGGTGCGCCCCGGACGCAGCGACGGCGGGTGGTCAGCCGGCGTGGGCCGGGGATTCGAACTGACCCAGTTCACCGTACAGCTACCCGTGCCGCCGCCGGTCACGCAATTGCCGCCGACCTGACCGCCGTTGGTCGTGAAGGCAACCGCGGTGCCGTCCGGCGCCGGGTTCTGGTAACGATCGGAAAGACGTACGACGATCGGAACGACGATACCGTCAATGTTGAAGCCTTCGATGTTGGGGCAGCCGACGGTCGCGATCGAAAACGACTTGGATGACGGAAGTCCCGTGGTGACCGCCAGGATGCCTGACTGGGTACTGATCGCCGGAGAGGCAATCGTTGCGGTGACCGTGACGGTGGTGTGTGCAGTGCCCGAACTGACCACCGTCTGCACGGTGCCGTCGGCCCCGGAGGTTGCAGGGGTCGGCGACAGCGAGATTCCTCCGACAGTCGTACTCAGCGAAAAGCTGACCGGCACGCCCGGCCGCGGGCCGCCAGTGGAATCAACCACCTTGAAGACCACGGTGGAGGTCTCATTCAGACCAGTGCCCTTCAATCCGATCGTGGAGGGCGTGGCGGATACGAATTGAATTGACCCAACCGTGGCGGATGCCACCGTGATCGTGCCGGAGGCGGTCAAACCCGTCGAGCTGACGAGCGCCGTCGCGGTAATGACGTCCGAGGGACTGCAGCCCTTGGCGGTGTAGGTCGCGGTCGCGTTGCCGCTGGTAGTCACGATCGTATCGGCAGTGGTCCCCGCGGTGCTGGGTGCGCTGGCTGCAATCGTTGCCAGCCCCTGAGCAATGCAAGGGGAATTGAAAGTGACCGTGACAGGCGCCGCGGTGAAGAGAGTTCCGTGCTGGTCGACGATGGTCACACTCAGGCTGGCCGTGCCGCCGGCGGATAGCGAATTGCTCGACAGGCCGATCACCCCGGCGTGGAAGCTGCTGCCGCTGCCATTGCCCATCGAATAGGTCGTGGTCGTGCTGCCGCTGCTGGTGCTGCTGCCACCCGAGCTGCTGGTAGTACCGGAGGAGGAGCCAGCGGTCGCGAACGAGCTGCTGCCGCCACCGCCGCAGGCGCTGAGCGCGAGCGCCAGCCCAGCCAACGCCACCGGATATCCATATTTTCGCATCGTGTTCACCTGAACTGTCCGTCTGTGTGTCGTGGGTCCGCGTCTGCGGCAACGATCAATTGACGCTGACCCCTTCCCTCAGGATCTTCGGCGTGACGAAGATCAGCAGCTCATCCTTGTCATCCTTGCGCGTGGTCTGCTTGAACAGGTTTCCGAGGCCCGGAACGTCGCCGAGCCACGGCACCTTGGTGGCCTGCAGGCTCTGCGTGGTCTCGAGAATGCCGCCGAGCACCACGGTCTGACCGTCGCCGAGCACCACCTGCGTCTCGATGGTACGGGTATTGATCGAGGGTACATTGACGCCGCCGGAGGCCACGACGACCTGGCCAACGCTGTCGTCCGAGACCGTGAGATCGAGAATGATGCGGTTGTCGGGCGTGATCAGCGGCTTGACCTTGAGCGACAGGACCGCCTTCTTGAAGTCGATCGTGGTGGCGCCGCTGGAAGCGGACTCCTGGTACGGGATCTCCACGCCCTGTTCGATCGTGGCCACCTTCTGATTGGCCGTGATCACGCGCGGTGAGGATACAACCGTGCCGCGGTTTTCGACCTGCGCCGCGGACAGCTCCAGATCGACCAGGAAATCGGAGCCGAGAATACCCAGCGCGATGCTGCCCGCCGGCGTCGCCACCGGCAGATTGACGTTGTAGCGATTGGCCGCGGTCGCACCGGTCGGGATGCTGACCGGGTATACGGTGCCGTTGCTGGTGAGATTGCTCAGCGCCGAGCCGATGCCGGTATCGGTGCCGGCCGCGGTGCCGGTGGTCTCATACAGTCCGTTGGTGCCATTGGCGCGCGTCGCGGTTACGCCGAAACGCGCCCCGAGGTCGCGCTCGAAGTCATTGGTGACGATCACGATGCGCGCCTCGATCAGTACCTGCTTGACCGGGATGTCGAGCGTGGTCACCAGCCGCCGCACGTCCGCGAGCCGATCGGCGGTATCCTGCAACAGCAGGGTGTTGGTGCGATCATCGACCGAGACGCTGCCGCGCGAAGACAACACGGCGTTGCCGGCGCTACCGCCCGAACCCTTGAGCAGCGTGGCGATATCCGAGGCCTTGGCGTAATTGACCTGCAGGTACTCCGAGCGCGTCGGCTCGAGCGCCTGGATGTCCTTCCTGGCCGACAGATCGGCCTTCTCGCGCGCGGCCAGCTCATCGGCCGGCGCCACGATGATGACGTTGCCCTCCTGGCGCTTGTCGAGACCCTTGGTGCGCAGCACGATGTCGAGTGCCTGGTCCCAGGGCACATTCTGCAACCGCAGCGTCACGCTACCCTGCACGCTGTCGCTGACGACGATGTTCTGGCCGCTGGCATCGGCCAGCAGCTGCAGCACGGCACGCGTCTCGATGTCCTGGAAATTGAGCGTCAGACGCTCGCCCTTGTATTCCTTCTTCTGGTCGGCGGGATTGGCGGCCACGGCCTTGCGCACCGGCGACACCTCGACCACGTACTGGTCATCGGACTGGTACGCGAGCTGTTCGAAGTTGCCGGTGGCACTGATCACGATGCGGGTGTCGCCATTGACGCGCTCGGCATCGAAACCGGTGACCGGGGTGCCGAAATCCATCGTGTCATAGCGGCGAGTGAGGTTGCTCGGCAGATCCGTGCCGGCGAAGTCGACCAGGATCTGGGAGCCCTGCTGCTTCAGATCGATTGGCGTGCGCGGATCGGACAGGCGCACGACCAGTCGGCCGCCGCCGGTCTCACTGCGACGGAAATCGATGCTCTTGATCGAGCGGCCGGAGCCGGCAGCGGCGTGCGCGGCCGCGGCGCCGGAACTCTTGGCGGCCGCGTGGGTGTCGGCCACCGCGCCGACCAGCACGACGATGTCGTTGCCGGTAACGCGGGTCTGGTAAGGCAGCTGCTGATCGAGATTGAGCACCACGCGCGTGCGGCCATTGGCCTCGGCGGCGAGCACGGTGTCGACACCGGCGGAACCGACGTCGATGCGGCGCGACGGCAGCGCCAGTGCGGTATTCGGCAGGTCGAGGGAAATGCGCGCCGGCTTGTCGATGGTGAAGGTCAGCGGCTCCGGCGCCGGTCCCGACAGGTGCAGTGTGAGCTGCAGCTGATTGCCGCTCAGCGTCTGGACATTGATGGTCTGCAGGGTATTCGGGGTCGCCGCTGCGCCGGCTGGCGCTGCGTCCGCGGCTCGCGCGCTCAGTGCCACGAGCATGCCCGCGGCCCAGGCGAGAGCCAACCAGGCAATGCGGCCGCGCAGCGTTTGAAGGATGGACCGTTTCATTCGATGTGTCTCCCTGCCGATCACTCGTTCAACCCCAGAGCCGCGGGACGTTCGATGTAGCCGCCCAGTCCGTCGGGAATGATCTCTACCAAAGCGATCTTTGAAGGCGTGATATCGGTAATCTTGCCGTCATTGGTTCCGAGGTGTTCGCCGACCACCACGCGATGCACACGGCCGTCCTTGGTAGCCACCAGGCCGTAGTGGCTTCCACCCAGATTCAGCGTGCCGACCATTTTCAGCGTATCGAGCGAGAACTGCTCGAGGAACTCGCGATTGCGCTTGCTGTCCGGACGCAGGCCGGCACTCAGCGCGCCGGAGCCGCCGGGCACGAACGGCGAGCGCATGTCCCGGTCGGTGTAGGCGTAGGCTTCATAGGGCTTGACCCCCGGCAGCGGTTCGACGCGCCCGCCGGGCTCCTTCTTGGTGGCCTCGATGAAGCGATCGAGATCCGCATCGCGACCGCTGCAGCCGGCCAGGAGACCCGCCAGCACCGCGGCGAGCACTGCGAGGCGCGCCAGCGGCCGTGGTGTGGCGCTGTTGTTCGGTTGACTCATCGCTAGCTTCCCGCGCCGTGGCGCTTGGCCTGCTCCGCCTTGCGCTTCTCGGCTTCTGCCGCCGCCACTTCGTCGTCGTCGAGGTACCGATAGGTCTTGGCGGTCAGATCGAGCTGCAGCTGATCGTAGGCCGCGGACTTATCCTTGTCCTTGCTGATCGGTGTGATCTGAATGTCGTGCAGCGTGACGATACGCGGCAGGGCCGCGATGCCGCTGACGAACGCGCCGAATTCGTGGTAGCTGCCGGTGAGCTGGATATGGATCGGGAGCTCGGCGTAGAAGTCCTTCTTCACTTCCTGTCCGGGCTGAAACAGTTTCTCTTCCAATGCGGCCGCCAATCCGGTCTGCGAAATATCCACCAGCAGATTCGGCACTTCGGTCTTGCTCGGCAGCTGCCGCAACAGCGCGCCAAACGATTTCTCGATGTCGGCGAGCTGCTGTTTGTAGACCGGCAGGTTGATGGCCTTGGCGTGCTTGGTTTTGAACTCATTGCGCAGCTGCTGCTCGGTATCTTCGCGCTGCTGCAGTTCAGGCATGCGATCCTGCCAGACGAATACGTAGATCAGCCCGATCGCCACCGCAACGAAACAGATCGCGACCGCAGCCGCACGCACCGCAAACGGCCAGCGCCCCGGATCACGCGGGTCGAGCGAACGCAGTTCGTCGAGCACGCTCATTTTGTGCTCCCGGAGCCGGCTCGCACCGGCCGCTTGGCCGTGCCGGCCTCGTCCGAATCGGGCAGGCTCACCTGTTCGGCATCGAGCACGAAGCTGCTGCCGGCGGTATCGGACTTGGTCTGCACCACTTCCAGCTCGGGATTACGCATCCACTGCGAGGCCGAGATATTGCGCATCAGCGCCGAGACGCGCGTGGAGGATTGCGCGACGCCGTCGAGCTTGAGCTTGGTCCCGGTCTGTTTGACCGAAGTCAGATAGGTGCCGTCAGGCATCTCCTTGACCAGCTCGTCGAACAGATGCACCACTTCGGGCCGCGAGCGCTGCAGCTTCTCGATGATCTGCATGCGCGAGATGAATTTCTGCTTCTGCGCGTCAAGATCGTTGATTTCCTCGATCTGCTTGTCGAGCACCTTGATCTGCGCGCGCAGCCGCTCGTTGCGATGCTCCTGCGCGTCGATCATCGAGCCGAGCAGCAGGTAGGCGATGAACGCCGCGATTGCGGCCAACGCCACCGCGCCTCCGAGCGCAACGAAGAAGGCCAGTTTCCGATCGCGACGCTGCTGGTCGCGCCAGGGAAGCAGATTAATACGAGGCATTAGTCAAAGCTCCGCAGGGCGAGGCCGCAGGCGGTCAGCAAAGCGGTGGCATCGCGCTGCACAGCCTGGGCGCGCGCGCGCGAGGACAGTTTCATCTGCCCCAGCGGATCGCCGCGCTCGGCGCTGATGCCGACGCGGCTCTGCACCACGTCGGCCACGCCGGCGATATTGGCGCAGCCGCCGCAGATCAGGATCTTGTCCGGCTGTTCACGGCCGCTGCCGGAGGCGAGATAGAACTGCAGCGAGCGGCTGACTTGCTGCGTCATGTCGTCGATGAACGGGTCGAGCACCTCGGCCTGGAAATTGCCCGGCAGCCCGCCCTCTTTCTTGGCGCGCCCGGCCTCCTCCATCGACAGCCCGTAGGTGCGCATGATCTCCTCGGTGAGCTGCTGGCCGCCGAACGCGAAATCGCGCGTATAGATGACCTTCAGATTGCGCAGCACGCTGAACGTGGTGTTGCTGGCGCCGAAGTCGATCACCGCGACGGTGTGATCGATGCCGCCGTCGGGCATCTGGTGCGTCATCAGACGGCAGGCGTTTTCGAGCGCGAACGCCTCGACGTCCACGATGCGCGCGGTCAGCCCGGCAGCGGCCACCGCGGCGCGGCGCTGTTCGACATTCTCGCTGCGGGAAGCCACCAGCAGCACATCGACCGAGTCGCCGTCCTTCTCCGACTGGCCGAGCACCTCGAAATCGTAGCTGACCTCATCCATCGGAAACGGAATGTACTGGTCGGCCTGCATTTCGACCTGGGCCTCGAGGTCGGAGTCGCGCAGGCCGCGCGGCATCTGGATCACCTTGGTGATCGCGGCGTCGCCGCTGATCGCGATCGCCACCTCGTGACTCTTGGCCCCGGAGCGCTTGACGGCTCGGCGGATGGCCTCGCCGACGGCCTCCGGATCGACCAGGGTCTTCTCATTCATCGCGTTGGTCGGGGTCGGCTCGGCCGCATAGGACTCGACCCGGTACTGGCCACCCGCCATCGACAGCTCGATGAGCTTGATCGACGAGGTGGTGATATCCAGACCGAGCAACTGGCGGTACTTGCGCGATAGTAGAAACACTTTTTTGAGACCTTTCAGTAGGCTACGCGCGTTTTAGGACGACCCTGTCTCATTATGTCAGAAATTTATATCAGCCAGAACGCCAATACGCCGATGGTGCGGCACTGTTACGGCCCCGCACGCCTTAACCTTAAACTGCCGGCGGAATCGTCAGGCGTGACGGAGGTCTAACTTCCAGATTGATGAATTGGCGACGTTCTGCGCAGCCTGCGCTCTTAGGGAGGGCAAGCTATGCTGGCGGCTGGCGACGCGTCGTCCCGGCCGCGGGGCGGCCGATCGGGTGCCCGCTCGGCAAGAAAGCCGACGATAGCGGAAAATTGAGGCTCATTTGCGGAAGATAACCACTTTTCGGGTCGTTACCCTGGTGCTGGCGGCGTGCATCGGACTGGCCGGGCTGGCCGCCTATGCGCTGATCGCCAGCTATATCTATCTGTCACCGTCGCTGCCGACGGTGGATGCGATGCGCAGTGGCAGCGTGCCGGTGCCGCTGCGCATCTTCACGCGCAGCGGCGAGCTGATCGCGCAGATCGGCGAGAAACGCCGGGTGCCGGTTGCCTACGACGACGTGCCGGCGCTGGTGCGCGAGGCCTTCGTCGCGGCCGAGGACCAGCGCTTCTTCACGCACCACGGCTTCGACTACAGCGGCGTGCTGCGCGCGGCCGTGGTCGATCTGACTTCCGGAGATTTCTCGCAGGGCGCGAGCACGATCACGATGCAGGCGGCGCGCAACATGTTCCTGAGCTTCGACAAGACCATCCGCCGCAAGCTGCAGGAAATATTTCTCACCTACCGCATGGAACACGAGTTCAGCAAGGAGCAGATCCTGATCACGTACCTCAACGTGATCTTCCTCGGCCAGCGCTCGTATGGGGTCGCCGCGGCAGCGGAAACCTATTTCGGCAAGCCGCTCGATCAGCTCTCGGTGGCCGAAGCGGCCACGCTCGCGGGCATTCCGCAGGCACCCTCGCGCTTCAACCCGATCACCAATCCGAAGGCCGCGCAGGTGCGCCGCCACTACGTGCTCACGCAGATGCAGAAGCTCAACTACATCGACGCCGCGACCGCGCAGCGCGCCGGCGAGGAGCCGGTCGAGGCGCGCGATCACGGAATCCAGTACGACGTCGAGGCCCCGTACGTCGCCGAGATGGCGCGCGCCGAGCTCGTCAGCCGCTATGGCGACGATGCGGTGAACCAGGGCTACCGCGTCTACACCACGATCGACGGCCGGCTGCAGACCGCGGCCGATCGTGCGGTGCGCATCGGACTGATCGAGTACGACCGCCGTCACGGCTATCGCGGACCCCTGAAGCAGGTCACGCTCGATGATCGCGCCGCGCCCGCGAAGCTCGATGCTGCGCTGGCCGACATCCCCGAGATTGGCGGCCTGCGGCCGGCGCTGGTGGTGTCGGTGGCGCCAATGGCCGCCCGCGTTTATATCCGCTCGACGGGATTCGCCCAGATCGACTGGGACGGCCTGTCCTGGGCCCACCGGCGGATCTCTGATACCCGCGTCGGCGCGGCGCCCAGGCACGCCGAAGACGTCGTGCAGCGCGGCGACGTGGTCTATGTCGTGAGCAACGGCCACGGCGTGGCTGCGCTCGCGCAGCTGCCGGAAGCACAGGGCGCACTGGTCGCGCTCGATCCGAACGACGGTGCCGTCGCGGCACTGGTCGGCGGGTTCGATTACTTCGACAACAAGTTCAATCGCGTCACGCAGGCGCGCCGCCAGCCCGGCTCCGGGTTCAAGCCGTTCCTGTACTCGGCCGCGCTCGAGAATGGCTTCACGCCCTCGACCATCGTGATGGATGCGCCGATCGTCTACGACGACAGCGGCCAGGAGAAGATCTGGCGGCCGGAGAACAACGAAAAGAGCTTCTCCGGGCCGACCCGGCTGCGCGAAGCGCTGGTGCATTCGCGCAATCTGGTCACGGTGCGCGTGGTGCGCCGGCTCGGCGTCGACACCGCGATCAACTACGCGGCGAAATTCGGCTTCAACCCCGACGATATGCCCAAGGACATGACCATCGCGCTCGGCAGCCTGCCGGCCACGCCGCTGCAGATGGCCTCCGCGTACGCGGTGTTCGCCAACGGCGGCTATCGGGTCGACGCCTATTATCTCGATCGTATCGAGGACGCCTCCGGCCAGGTGGTCTACCAGGCCAAGCCGACCATGGTCTGTGAGAGCTGCGATGCGGCGCTGACGGCCTCCGGCACCGCACCGCCGGCGACCGCCGGTGCGGCGGGCGCGCCGGCAGGCTCGCCGGCCGCCGCGGGCGCGGATGCGACCGGCCCTGTGGGCGCTGCCTACGCTGCGAGCGCTGCGGCCGCTGCGGCGGCCGCGAACGCTGCCGGCGGCGCCGGCGAGACCGGCGGTGACCTGGACCACGCTCCGGCGGATGAGCTGCCGCCGCTGATCGCGCCGCAACGCATCGCCCCGCGCGTGATCTCGCCGCAGAACCTGTGGATCATGGACGATATGATGGCCGACGTGATCAAGCGCGGCACCGGCATTCGCGCCGGCCTGGCGCTGCATCGCCAGGACATCTCGGGCAAGACCGGCACCACCAATGAGGCCAAGGATACGTGGTTCAATGGCTTCAATCGCAATATCGTCGCGAGCGTCTGGGTCGGTTTCGACCTCGAGCGGCCCCTCGGCGAGGGCGAGGAAGGCAGCCGCACCGCGGTGCCGATCTGGGTCAATTTCATGCGCGAGGCCTTGCGCGGACAGCCGGATCGGGCGCGCCCGCTGCCGCCGGGACTCGTGAGCTTGCGCATCTCGCCGAAAACCGGCGCTCTGGCTGGAGCGAACGATGCCGATGCGATATACGAGACGTTCATGGATGACCATGTGCCGCTGGCCGCGAGCACCATCAATTCGCCGCCCGGCGCCGGTCCGCAGACCGCGCCCGGCAATGCGGAGCCGTTGTTTTGATACGCTAGCACCTGCGTCGATGGACCGACCCGGGGGTATCGACTGATGAACCGCCGTGCTTCACCTCGCAATGGCAATCTGCGCCGCGCGCTCGCCCAGGAAGCCGCGCGCATCATGGCGCAGCATGGCATCCACGACTTTCTGACCGCCAAGCGCAAGGCCGCCGAGCGGCTCGGCGTCGCCGACAGCAGCGCGCTGCCGCGCAATACCGAGATCGAGGACGCGCTGGCCGAATATCAGCGCCTGTTCGATGCCGGCGCCCATGAGCAGAGCCTGCACGAACAGCGCCGTGCGGCATTGCAGGCGATGCAGGGGCTGTCGCAGTTCGAGCCGCGCCTGGTCGGGCCGGTGCTCACCGGCACCGCGACCGCGCATGCGGACATTCAGCTGCATCTGTTTGCCGATTGCCCGGAGAACGTGACGCTGCAACTGATGGATCGGGGAATTGCCCACGAGGTCACCGAGCGGCGCGTGCGCCTGGATGCCGAGCGCATCAAGGCGTATCCGGGCCTGCGCTTTGCGGTGCACAACCGCCGCGTGGAGGCCACGGTGTTCCCGCTCGATGGCATCCGCCAGGCGCCGGTCAGCCCGGTGGACGGCAAGCCAATGCGGCGCGCCGACACCGCCGAACTCGAAACGCTGCTCGAGGGATAGCCAGGGAGCGCGATCCCAGCGTATGGAGGAATGGAACCTTATAGAGCTATTTTGTTAACAAAATAGCTCTATAAGGTTCCCATTCCTCCGTTCGATACCTGGGCTCTCCCTGGCTGTCTTTCAGGCGGTTTTGCGCTGGGCGGCCGGCACGTAGTCGCGGCACGCCGACCCGGTGTAGAGCTGGCGCGGGCGGCTGATGCGCATGTTCGGATCACTGATCATCTCGAGCCAGTGCGCGACCCAGCCAACCGTGCGCGCGATCGCAAACATCACCGTATACATCGAGCGCGGAATCCCGAGCGCGCTGTAGATGATGCCGGAATAAAAATCGACGTTCGGATACAGCTTGCGCGAGACGAAATATTCGTCCTTGAGCGCGATGTCCTCGAGCCGCAGCGCCAGCTCGAACAGCGGGTTGTCCTTGCGGCCGAGCTTGGCGAGCACCTGGTGGCAGGTCTCGCGGATGATCTTGGCGCGCGGATCGAAATTCTTGTAGACGCGGTGACCGAATCCCATCAGCCGGAAATGGCTCGACTTGTCCTTGACCATGCCGAGGTATTTCGGGATGTTCTCGACCCGCCCGATCTGCTCCAGCATCGCCAGCACCGCCTCATTGGCGCCGCCGTGCGCCGGACCCCAGAGCGCCGCGACACCGCACGAGATTGCGGCATAGGGACTGGTACCAGTACTGCCCGCGAGGCGCACGGTCGAGGTGCTGGCGTTCTGCTCGTGATCGGCATGCAGGATGAACAGCAGATCCAGCGCCCGCGCAGCGGTCGGATCGACCGTGTAGCTCTCGCAGGGCACGGCGAAGAACATGCTCAGCATGTTCGAGCAGTAGTCGAGATCGTTGCGCGGATAAATGAACGGCTGGCCCACCGAGTGCTTGTGGGCCGCGGCCGCGATGGTCGGCAGCTTGGCCACAATGCGATGCGCAAAGATCTCGCGGTGATGCGGATCGTGGATGTCCGTCGAGTCGTGATAGAACGCCGACATCGACGCCACCACGGCCGATACCATCGCCATCGGATGCGCGTTGTGATGAAATCCATTGAAGAATCGCAGCAGCGATTCGTTGATCATCGTATGCCGGATGATGCTGCCGGAGAATTCGTGCAGCTGCGTCGCGCTCGGCAGCTCGCCGTAGACCAGCAGATAGGCGACCTCCATGAAGCTGCTCTTCTCGGCCAGCTGTTCCACCGGATAGCCGCGGTAGAGCAATACCCCGGCATCGCCATCGATATAGGTGATCTTGCTGTCGCAGGACGCGGTGACCGCGAACGCCGGATCGTAGGTAAAGACACCGTGATCGCGGTTAACATTGGAGATGTCGAGGACATCGGGACCGATGGTTCCGCTGCGCACCGGCAGCGACGTGGTCAGGCCCGACTCCGGATTCTTGAGCTCGAAATTCTTGCTGGGCATCCGCTGCGGTCCTAAGTTTCGAACCGCCGCAGAACGCGGCGGTCAGCGTCTCAGCGTTACATGGGCTGCGCGCGGAATCAAGGCGCCAGCGGCGCGCGCCGGCAGCCGCATCCGCTGCGGCGGCAGCGGCGGCGCCAGCGCCATCAGCGGCAAACCGCTCAGCGGGTTCCGGCGATGCCGGCGTACTTCTTGCGAAACTTGTCGACGCGACCGGCGGTGTCCACCATCTTCTGCTTGCCGGTATAGAACGGGTGGCAGTTCGAGCAGACGTCGAGGTTCAGGTCGTGCCCCACGGTCGAGCGCGTCTTGAACGTGTTACCGCAGCTGCAGGTGACCGTGATTTCTTTGTACTCAGGATGGATCGAGGCTTTCATGTCATTCGCTTCCTGCATGTCCGTGAGGGCGAGCCGGCCGCTTTGCAAGGCGGGCTGCAAAAAAGGCCGCGCAGTCTAGCCCCGGGCATCCCGCTCGACAAGCGCTTTTGAGCGCATCGCGGCAAGCGCGCCGAGGTGCCGGCGGCGAGACGACGGCCGACCGCGCGGCGATTATCCACAGATTCTGTGGATAACTCTGTGTATAAGCGCTTTGCCGCAGCATCGCAGGCAGGCTAAAAGAGCAAAATTATCAAGTTGAACAAAAAATGACCAATATGTTTCAGCCTATAAAATCAATAACTTATGAACCTATCATCGCGCTATATGAACAAAATAAGACGTAATCGGCTAATTTGTGTAATCGATCCGGCGCGCGCCGCAGCGCTGTGCATAACGCGGCGACACTAGCTCCAAGCGTTGGCCGTTACAGGGAAATTCTGGCCGATAGTTGCGGCCGACGGCAGGAACTGCGCGAGCAGATCATTGAGAAAATTAAAGCCCTGCGCGCTCGCGCGCCAGCGCGTCCCGGCGCGTTCCATCAGCCCGCGTCGCTGCGCCTGCCCCAACCCGCTGCTGACGGCGGCGAACTGAAGTCCGGTGCGCGCCTCGAAATCGCGTTCCTCGAAGCCCTCGTTCAAACGCAGCGCATTGAGCAGGTACTCAAACGGCAGCTCGGCAGCCGGCACCGCGCGGCACTCGGGGCTGCGGGCCACCGCATCCGTCGACAGCATCGGCGGCGCACTCGCCGCGGCGGGCGCCGATGCGGGTAGGGTCCCCGGCGCGGCCCTATCCTCGAGGCTCGCCAGGTAGCGGCGCGGCTCGCGCGGCCGCAGGCTGCGCTCGATCACGAGCTCACCGTGCGCTACCCGGCTGCACTTGCCGTGCGCGCCGGCGCCGATGCCGAGATAGTCGCCGAACTGCCAGTAGTTGAGATTGTGGCGGCAGCGCTTGCCGGAGCGCGCATAGGCCGAGACTTCGTACTGCAGGTAGCGCGCCGCGGCCAGCCGCTGCTGACCGGCGAGCTGCATGTCCGCGCACAGGTCGGTATCGGGCATGCCGTGCGGCGGCCGGCCCGCGAATACCGTTCCGGGCTCGAGCGTGAGCTGGTAGTACGACAAATGCGCCGGTTCCAGCGCCAGCGCGCGCTCGATATCGGCCAGTGCCTGCGCCACGGTCTGCTGCGGCAGGCCGTACATCAGGTCGAGATTGAAATTGGTCAAACCCGCGGCCCGCAGCTCCCCGACCGCGCGCGCGCTGTCCCCCGCCGTGTGAATGCGGCCCAGGCGCTGCAGCTGCTCGGGATCGAAGCTCTGAGCGCCCAGCGACACGCGCGTGATGCCGCCCGCGCGGTAGTCGCTGAAGCGCCCGCGTTCGATCGTGCCGGGGTTGGCCTCGAGCGTGACCTCGACGTCGGCGGCCAGCTCCAGCCGCGCGCGCACGCCAGCGAGCAATCGCGCCACGGCCGCCGGGGAGAACAAGCTCGGCGTGCCACCGCCCAGAAAAATGCTCTGCAGCGCGCGGCCCTGGGCGGCAGGCGCCTGCACCGCCAGGTCGCGCAGCAGTGCGTCGACGTAAGCGGCCTCGGGTAGCGCCCCCTGCAGCGAGTGCGAGTTGAAATCGCAGTACGGACACTTGCGCACGCACCACGGGAAATGCACGTACAGCGACAGCGGCGGCAGTGACGGCATGGGCAGCGATAGCGGCGGCTGCGGCAACGTGGGCTCCGGTTCCAAGGGCTCCTCGAGATGGTCTTACAACGGGTTGCGTTTCAGCTGTGCGGCCAGCGCGGCCAGTGCCTTGCCGCGGTGGCTCAGGGCATTCTTCTGCGCCGCGGGCAGCTCGGCCGCAGTCCGCTCATGCCCCTCGGGTACGAACAGCGGGTCATAGCCAAATCCGCCACTGCCCGTCGGGGCGGTCGCGATCCGACCTTCCCAGCTGCCGCTGGCGATCACCGGCGCGTCATCCTCGGCCGAGCGCACCAGCGCCAGGACACAACGATAGCGCGCGCCACGCCGCGGCGCGGGTACATCGGCAAGCTCCGAGAGCAACCGCGCGTTGTTGTCCTGATCGGTGGCCGCAGCGCCGGCATAGCGCGCCGACCAGACACCAGGCCGGCCGTCGAGCGCGTCCACCTCGAGTCCGGAGTCATCGGCGAGCGCCGGCAGGCCGCTGCGGCGCGCCGCGTGCCGCGCTTTGAGCAGCGCGTTGGCCTCGAAGGTCGCGCCGGTCTCGGCGATGCTGTCGATGCCGAGCGCCGACTGCAGCACCAGCGTAAGACCCAGCGGCCCGAGCAGCGGGGCGAGCTCGCGCTGCTTGCCCGCATTGGCCGTGGCCAGTACCAGTGTCAGGGGTCTGGTGTTGGCGTGCACGGAAGGCTTGCCGCTTGGATGCCGGCCCTAGGGCTCCAGCGCCTGGGTCTGCAGCGAACACAGCTCGCCGATGCCGCTCGCGGCCAGATTGAGCAGCGCATCGAGCTCATGGCGACGAAACGCATGCCCTTCGGCCGTGCCCTGCACTTCGATGAAAGCGCCGCCGTTGTTCATCACGACATTCATATCGGTCTCGGCTTCAGAATCCTCGCCGTAGTCAAGGTCCAGCATCGGCACGCCGCGCACGATGCCGACGGACACGGCGGCGACCTGCCCGTGCAGCGGAACCTCGGACAGCAGCCCGCGCGCGCGCAGGCTCTCGCAGGCATCGGCCAGCGCCAGGTAGGCGCCGGTGATCGCCGCGGTGCGCGTGCCGCCATCGGCCTGCAGCACGTCGCAATCGATGGTGACGGTGCGCTCGCCGAGTCCCGCAAGATCGACCGCCGCGCGCAGCGAGCGGCCGATCAGGCGCTGGATCTCCTGGGTGCGGCCCGACTGCTTGCCACGCGCGGCTTCGCGCGGACTGCGCGTGTGCGTCGCCCGCGGCAACATGCCGTATTCGGCGGTCACCCAGCCCTGCCCCTTGCCGCGCAGGAACGGCGGCACGCCCTCCTCCACACTGGCGGTACACAGCACGCGGGTATCGCCAAACTCGACCAGCACCGAGCCCTCGGCGTGGCAGGTGAAGCGGCGCGTGAAGCGCACTGGTCGAAGTGCATCGGCACCGCGGCCGTTCCGGCGCGAAGGTTTGTTCAGGCAATTCTCCCGTTCGAGGTCGCTATTCGAGGAAGCGCACGGCCGCGACGGACGTATTGTCGCTGCCACTGCCGGCGTTGAGCACCGCCTGGGCCGCCAGCGCCGCCAGCGTATCGTGCAGCGATAGCCCCAGGGTCGAGAATGCGCTCGCAATCACCTTCTCGTCGAGATTGCCCCAGAAGCCATCGGTACACACCAGCAACAGGTCGTCGGGCAGCAGCGAGCGGCGCGGGTTGAGCGCCATCTCAGGCAGCAGCGTTTCGCCACCGAGGCACGATTCGACGAAGTTGCGCATCGGGTGGTTCTGCATCTGGCCGGCGCTGATGACGCCCTCGCGCATCAGCAGCTCGACATGGCTGTGATCGCGCGTGCGCTCGCGCACCTGGCCGCCGCGCAGATGGTACACACGGCTGTCACCGACGTGCGCCCAGTAGGCCGAAGTCTGCTGCACGATGCAGACCGCGCAGGTGGCACGCGGGCGCATCTCGATCGGCAGCTTTGGCGCCAGCGCGACCACGCTGGCATGCGCGGCGCCGAGGGCCAGATGCAGAAATCCGAGCGGATCGAGCAGCGGCTGCGTCGTCTGCCAGAAGCGCTCGACCACGGTCTGCTGCGCGACCTCGGCGGCGCGCTCGCCCTCGGCGTGACCGCCCATGCCGTCGCACGCGATCAGCAGCGCGGCCTCTTCGGCCACGGCGACGCTGATGCGGTCCTGATTGGAATCGCGTCCGCCCTTAAGGCTCAGTTCTGCATATTCGACCCGCAAGCGAGCTCCAACGCTTTACGCTAAACTTCGCCGCGCTTTATACACCAATATCTTCCAATGATCGCAAGCATGACGGGTTTTGCCCGGCGCGAATTCGCCGGCCCCTTTGGCGCACTCGTATGCGAAATCCGCAGCGTCAACCACCGCTTCCTGGATGCGACGCTGCGCCTGCCGGACAGCTGCCGCGCGCTCGAGACGGAGCTGCGCCAGGCGATCGCGCGGGAACTGCGGCGCGGCAAGGTCGACTGCACGCTGCAGCAGCGCTCGCCGCCGGCCGGCGCAGCGCGGCTGGAGGTCGATCAGCCGGCGCTGGAGCGGCTGCTGGCGCGGGTCAATGAGTTGTCGGCGGCGATTCCCGGGCGCTCGCAGGTCGATCTGATCGAGCTGCTGCGCTTCCCCGGCATCCTGCGCGAGGACAGCACCGACTCCGAGACGCTGATGCAGACGGTACGAGCGCTGTTCGCCGAAACCCTGACCGAGCTGGCGCGCGCGCGGGTGCGCGAGGGCGAGCGCCTGGCGGCGCTGATCAGCCAGCGCTGCGCCGCGCTCGCGAACATGGTCGGCTCGGTGCGCGCTCGATTACCGGA
>JBIODC010000003.1:0-95694 GCA_044440135.1 Steroidobacterales bacterium
ACCGAGGACACCGCCGGCGCGGCGGCCTTCTATTCCAAGGTTGTCGGCTGGCATGCGCAGCCTGCCGCCGCCGACCCGAGCTACACCCAATTCGGGATCGGCAGCGGTCACTACGCCGGCATGATGCGCCTGCCGGATGAGGCGCGTGCCTCGGGGGCGAAACCGCAGTGGATGCCGTACATCGGTGTCGCCGATGTCGAGGCGACGGCGGCGTCGATCGAGCGCCTCGGCGGCCGCGTCAAGAAACCGGGTACCGAGATCCCCACGGTTGGGCGGTTTGCGATTCTGAGCGACCCGCAGGGTGCCACCTTCGCGATCTTCAAGCCGGCGCAGGGCAGCATGGGCGGCGGCTCCAACGAGATGCCGCTCGGCGGCTTTGCCTGGCTGGAGCTCGCGACGACCGACAACGAAGCCGCGGCCGTGTTCTACGGCAAGGTGTTCGGCTGGCAGGCGATGCAGCGCATGGACATGGGCGCGCAGGGGACCTACCTGATCTTCGGCTCCGATGGCGCCCAGCGTGGCGGCATCTACAAGCTGCACTCGGACCGCTCGCCGGTGCCTTACTGGCTGCCGTATGCGTCGGTGCCCAGCGCCGATGCCGCCGGTGCCGCGGCGAGTGCAGCCGGCGGTCGCATCGTCGTCGGCCCCATGGACGTGCCGGGCGGTGGCCGTATCGTGCAGATTACCGACCCGAGCGGTGCGATGTTCGCACTGCATTCGGCCGCGGCCGCCAAGCCGGCCGCGCCGAGCAAACCCGCCGCCAAGCCGGCCGCCGCGAAGCCGCCGGCCGCCAAGCCCGCCGCGGCCAAGCCCGCGCCCGCGAAACCACCGGCAGCGCCAAGCAAGGCCGCGAGCCCCAGTCCAGCGGCCAAGCCGCCCGCAGCCAAGACGGCGGCGCCCAAGAAGGCCGCGGCCAAGAAGGCGGCCAAGAAGAAAGCTGCGCCAAAAAAGGCGGCAGCCAGGAAGAAACCCGCTGCCAAGAAGAAATCTGCCAAGAGGAAGGCGGCCAAGAAGGCATCCCGCCGCAAGAGCGCTGCCAGATCGGCGCGCAAACCGGCGAGGAAATCGGCCCGCAGGTCCGGCGCCGGCAAGCGCAAACCGGGCAAGGCGCGGCGCAAGAAGTGACGGCCAGCGCGACGGCGGGGCAGCTTGCCCGGCCGTCGCGCTGGCTTACCTTTCGATCGTAAACACGAGGTCGGCACTGCGCTGGGTGCCGGCCTCGGTCTTGATGGTCCAGTGATCCCCGATCGTATAGCGCATCTTGACAGTATTGATGGCCTCGACCAGACCGACGCCGTAGCTGACATACAGACGCGGTGACAGGTAGCGCCCCAGCACCAGCGAGGTCTCGTTGGTCATGTCCTGCTCGACGCCGGCCTCGATGTCGAAGCGGCCGCCGACCTGCTGCGCCAGGATGGCCCCGCCCTGCATCAGCGCGTCGGAGCGCCCGGCGTTGGAGCGCGCCGCCGGATCGCTCGCGTTCTGCAGGCTCTCGAGCGAGCCGCCGGCGAGCAGCAGCGAGACGATCTGCGACTGCGCGACCTCGGGATCGGAAAAGAACGTCATGCGCGGGGAGCGCAGCGTGCCGCGCACGTTGACCCCGGCCGTGATGTCGGGAAATTTCTTGACCGCGCGCAGATCCAGCCCCGGATCGCTGATCAAGCCATTGCTGAACAGCAGCCGCCCGCGCTGGATGTCGAGATTGCGGCCATAGGCGAGATACTTGCCTTCCTCGACCGTGAGCTCGCCGCTGCCGCGATTGATGCCGGTGTCATCGGAAGTCACGGTGATGCTGCCCGAGAGGCGGCCGGACAAGCCCTGGGTATTGACGCTCACGCGATCGCCGAGCACCAGCGTGATATCGCTGAACACCTTGATCTGGGCCTCGCGCGCCGGCACATTGGCGCCGACGATCATC
The DNA here is from genome assembly GCA_044440135.1 of Steroidobacterales bacterium. Classification (GTDB taxonomy): domain Bacteria; phylum Pseudomonadota; class Gammaproteobacteria; order Steroidobacterales; family Steroidobacteraceae; genus FEN-1191. Next base: position 1,919 of record JBIODC010000003.1, read on the forward strand.
TCGTCGCCCGAGGGCAGCACGGCCTTGGCCAGATTGGCCGGCTCGATGCGCGCATACGGCAGCGTGACCCGGCCGTGCAGATCGATGCGCCGCCCGTCCAGGTGCAGCGCGACGTCGGGCGAGGCGTCGACCCGCGCCTCGGGAATGTTGAGCACGCGCAGATCCGAGCCGACCAGATGCAGATCGCCGTACGGCAGCCCGTGCTGCCAGCGCAGGTGGCCGTCGACGCTCGCATGACCGTCGGGTCCGGCCAGTGCCGCGCCGTCGATCGTCAGCGTATCGTCGGCGAGCCGCGCGGTGAAATTCACCGCACGCAGCGACAGATTGACCTGATAGGCGTCGAGCTTCCCGTCGATCAGCCTGAGCTCACCGGCCAATCGCGGCGCGGCGGCTGGCCCCGACAGCGTCAGCTGCCCGGTCAGGCGCCCGCTGGCGCGATCGATCGGCGAGACGTAAGCACTGATGAATCCAATCGCATGGGTGTCGAGCCCGAGCTCTCCGGTCAGCGGCCAGTCGTGCCAGTCCGCATCCAGGCCGCGCGCGCTGATGCGGCCGTTCATGCTGCCGGCGTCGCCGGCATCGAGGGCCAGCTCGCCCGAGAGCTCATGTTCAGTGATCTGGGCGCTCACGGTGCCGGTGCCGAGATCGAGCGTCTCGATGCGCCCGTTGGCGAAATGCCGGTGGATCGCGGCGTTGGTGAGCTGCGCGCGCACGCCGCCGCGCCAGGGCTCGCCCTCGGCGCCCTCGGCATCGACTCCGATGCTCAACGTGCCGTCGTAGTCGGTACCGGCGGTCAATCCCGCGGTCATCGCGCGCATCGACAGATCGCTCGCGCGCACAGCGAGACTGCGCTGCGCCGCGTCCACTCCCATCCAGGCGCACAGATGTGCCTGCTGGTCGTGCAGGCAGGCTTGATCCAGCCGGATGCGCTCGGCCGAGACCAGCAATTGCGTCGGCGCATCGAGGCTCATGCGCAGGTGCGCCTGATTGGACAGATCCGCGCTCGCGATGTGCGCCTGCCACTGCCCTGCGGCGTAGTGCGCGCTGCCGCGGACCGCGAGGGTCAGTCCTTCGGCGTGCGCCTCGAGGATGAGGCGATGTTCGGCGGTGGCGCCCTCCAGGCGCAGCGTGAGCTCATCGAGCTGGCGACCGGCCATCCGCAGGCCCTGCAGTTGCAGCGTCGAGTCCGCGCGCGCCGAGCCGTGCGGATCGAAATCGATGTTCGCATCGAGCGCGGCGAGCTGCACGCCCATCCAATCGATGTCGCGCCCCTGGGCGCTTGCGACCAGCGTCGGGTCGCGCAGATCCCCGCGCACACTGCCGCGGGCGCTGAGCCGTCCGTGCGCGCCGGGTTTGAACAGGCCGAGATCGGCGGCGTCGAGCGCGAAATTCAGATCGAGCGCGGCGCCCGCGCGGCCGTCGAGGTCGATGCGCGTGGCGCCGAGCTGCAGCCGCACGTCGCTGAACAGCCAGTCGGTGCCGCGGTGTGCGATCTGCGCATGCCCTGCGGCGCGCTGACCGCGCAGCGTCCCCGACAGCTCGGTGATGTTCGCCTCGAGCCCGCTCTGCGGGTGGTAGCCGCGCCCGGCCGCGCTGATCACAGCATTGAGCCGTCCGGCGATGCCGGGACGCAGCTGCGCCACATCGAGATCGCTGATGCGCCCCTGCAGGCGCCAGGCTGGTGCCGGCGCCCAGCGCAACTCGCCGCTGAGCTGCGAGCTGGCGCCCCAGGCAGCGACCTCGGCGCTGTCGGCGGTCAACGCGTCACGGGCGTGGCGACCGCGCAGCGCAATCTGCAGCGGCGGCGCCGCGGCGGCGCGCAGCTGGCCCTGCACGCTCAGCGCGTACGGCCGCTGTCCCTGCAGCGTATAGCTGCCGCGCTCGCTATGGATCGGCGCATCGTCAGCGGCGAGCGGCCAGCGAAACTGCGTCCATTCTCCGCGCAGATCCAGCCGCGGACCTCCGGCCATCACGGTCACGCTGCCTTGCGCATCGGCGATCGCCCCCGACGCGGCGTGCCGCAGCCGCAGCCGCGTGATCGTCAGCACGCGCGCGTGATAGCTGCCGCTGAAGTCGGCATCGAGCGCACCGGCCGTCAGTCCCGGCGGCTCGAGCGTTCCCTGGACCCGAAAGCCGCTGCGATTGCCCTCGAGCGCGAGGCTCGCGGTGATGACGCCGAGCGCATGGCCCGCGTTCCACGCCGCGAGCTCCAAGCGCCGCACCTGCGACTGGCCGTGCCAGTGCCAATGACTGGTCAGATCCCGGACCTCGCCGTGAAAATCCGCCGCCAACGGCTCGGTGATGTCGGCATCGAGTGCCAGCTGCGCCAGATCGCCGTTGATGCGCGCATTGATGGTCCAGGCCGGCTGGCCCGGCGGCTGCGCGTCGAGGTGCAGCACGCCGGCCAGCCCGATCGGCCATGCCGCCCGCACTTCGCCGCTGGTGCGCGAATGCACGCCGTTGTAATCGAATGCGCCCGAATACAGGCGCACCACCTCGGGATAGACCGTGGCGGAGGCACTGATCGAGGTGCCATCGAATTCATCACCACTGATCGTGATCAGCTGCCAGCGCTGCGCATCGGCGTGCTCGACATCGACGTGCATCAGCGGCGGCAGAAAGTGCGGGGTCCAGGTCCCGACCTCGCCGACGCGCGGCAGCGCGTGAACCAGCAGCCGCCCGATATGCAGCTGCGGCACGCGGATCGTGCGCCAGGCCAGTGGCAGGATCGCGAGCCGGCCGCTGGCGTCCTCGACCTCGATATGCGCGCGGCGGTGGTCGATGACCAGCAAGTCCACGTGCAGGCCGTGGGCGAGCGTGCCGCTCACGCCGCGCAGCGTGATCTGCACCGGCCCGATGCGGCCGTTGAGCTCGCGCGCCACGACGGCCAGTCCGCTCTCGGTGTACGCGAGGTAATAGAGCGCGGCCAGCGGCAATGCCAGCAGCATCCACGGCACCCAAACGAGATGAATGAGGTGACGGAGTTTCATCCTCGGGATAATGCCGGTGTTTGGAGGCAAACGCTCGGAGAGAGTGAATGGCTCACCTAGTCAGAGCTTGGGCGAGATATTCAGGTGCAGGCGCGGTCCGGGGAGGTGATTGAATCCGGGCGCCCGCAGCGCCTGCGCGACGTCGACACCCACGGTCACCACCGGCAGGCGCAGCCGAAAGCCCAGACCAACCGAATAAGCCAGCGGATCGCTGAATCGATCGATCGCATTGCCGCCGTCAAAGAACGCCGCGACGCCGAAATTGCGCGGCAGGTCGCGCTCGATCTCCAGCGTCGCAGTCACCAGATCGCGGCCGCCGACTTTGGCCGGCTGCGGGGGGATCAGCACGCCCGTGGTCGGGTTGCGGCTGGGCGGCGTGAAGGCGATCGGCGACAGATCGTCGTAGGCGAAACCGCGCACGCTGCGATCGCCGCCGGCGAAGAAGCGGTACTGGGCGGGCAGGTCCTCGACGTTGCCGACGCTCGAGGCACCGAGCTCGGAGCGCAGCAGCAGATGCCACTGCGGCGTGAAGTTCACCACGCGCTCGCCCTGCAGATCCAGGCGCAGGAAGTTGGCGCGCGCGCCCAGCGCCGTGCCCGAGCCCTGTAGCTGCGCGTACAGTCCGCGGCTGAACAGCGCCTCGCCCAGATAGCCTTCGGGGACCGAGGCAAACACGATGCTCGGGACCACGAGGTCGTCCACGCGCCGGCCCTCGATCGGATCGGTGGTGATCGCGTGGACCAGCCCGGTGGATAGGATCCGCTGCCAGTTGCCGCTGATCCGGGTGATGCTCGGGGCAAACGCGATCTGCGAGCCGATGACGTTGTTGCCGTACTCGGCCTCCTGGCCCTGCAGGTCGAGCGACAGCTTCTCGAGCGCCGGATCGCCGACCGGAATGTCGTAGCGGGCGTCGAACAGCTGTTCGATCTGCGACAGTTCCATCTGCACCCGAAAGCGGTGGCCGTAGCTGTTCACGCGCGGCACGGTCCAGGCCGCGGTGCCGCGAGCGCCGGTGTCGGTGCCGTAACCGACGCCGAGCGAATAGCCGCGACGGGCATTTTTGCTGGCGCGGATCGTGATCGGCACGCGGTGATGCACCGGATCACGCTCGCCGGCCTGCACTTCGACCGTCGAATAGTACTGGCTGTCATCGAGCGCGAATTGCGTGCGCAGCAGCTCGAGCGCGTTGTAGGGATCGCCTTCTTGGTAGCGCAGGAACCGGCGCACCTGGCTGTCGCGCACCGCGCTCTGCTCGATGGTCGTGGCGCCGAAGAAATAGCGCTCGCCGGTGTCGAGCTCGAGGTAGATGTTGGCCTTGAGCGTGCCGAGATCGACCTGCATCTCACTGCGCAGCATGCGCGCGTCGAGGTAGCCGTAGGTCGCGGCCGCGCGTTCCAGGCTCCCCTTGTACTGCTCGTAGGTCGCGTGGCTGAGGCGCTCGCCGCTGCGCAGCGGCGGCGCCGCGGTCAGGCGCTTGAACACCTCATCGTCGGCCCCCGGACCGTCGATGCGCACGCTGACGTGATCGATCAGCACCGGCGCTCCGGGCTCGATCGCGATCTTCACGTGCCAGTGCCGATCCTTGTCGGGGCCTGAGATGGTGGCGTTGACCAGCGGCTGGTAGTAGCCGTAGGGCCGCAGCGCCGAGCGCACCTCATCGTCGATGCGATTGTAGAGTCGCTGCACGGCGTCCGGCTCGATGCGGTCGCGGTCCTTGTAGCGCTCCAGGCTCAGCAGCGCGAGCACGTTGCGGCGCAGGTCACCGTCCACGCCCTCGAGCTCGATGCGAATATCGGCCATCGCCGGACGCAGCAGCGACAGCAGGACAGCGAGCAGCAGCCACGCGGCCGGGGACCAGCGCCGGTGTGCGAGAGGGGGCATCGATGCTCGAAGCGCGGTGTTGACGACTTGCGTTCCCGACCTGTTCGCTTAGCGGGTGAATGCGGGTTCGTTCGCCCGCTCGAATGAATTCTGGTCCGTGTCAGTCCTGGCCGGGCTCGGCGCGCGTCTGCTCCTGAATCCAGGTCTCGATCAGGCGCCGTGCGATCGTATGCGGTGGCGGCAACAGCGATTCATCGGCGTCGCGCAGCTGCTCGAGCTCGAACCAGCGCGCATCCTCGAGCTCGCTGTCGAGCTGCACCGGCGCCTCGCGCGCATGCGCGTGAAAGCCGAGCATCAGCGAGGCCGGAAACGGCCAGGGTTGCGAGGCGAAATAGCGCACCCAGGTGACCTGCGCGCCGGTCTCCTCCTCGACCTCGCGCGCGACCGCCTCCTCCAGGCTCTCCCCGGCCTCGACGAATCCGGCCAGCGCGGAATAGCGCCCCGGGGCCCAGCTGCGCTGGCGTCCGAGCAATGCGCGCCGCCCGTCGGTCACCAGCACGATGATCGCCGGATCGATGCGCGGAAAGAACTCGGCGCCGCAGCTGCTGCTGGTGCAGGCGAGCAGATGGCCGGCGTTGCGCGCCGCGGTCGGCGCCCCGCAGACGCCACAATGCCGGTGCCGCGAGCGCCAGACCAGCAGCGCGCGGGCGTAGGCCAGCAGCTGCGCCTGATCCTCCGGCAGCAGCGCCACCAGCGAGCGCAGCTCTTCGAAACTCGCGCCCGGCACCGCCAGCGTGATCTCGGGCGGCAGATCCACCAGCACGCAGCGATGGCCGTGAAACCAGCCGAGCAGCACCTGATGCGAGGCATCGAGCGCGGCGATCGCCGCGTGGTCGGGGCCGACGAAGGCGATCCGCGGCTGCGGCTCGCGCCGGACCAGATGCGTGGTGCCGCGCGACACCAGGTAGCGTGTGCTCGGATCGGCCCGGGCCAGCTCGATCCAGCCGGGCTCCTGCCGCGCCTCGGCGCGACGCTGCAGGTGGGCCGCCGCGGTGCGGTACGAGATCGGCGAGGCGCTCATGGATCGCCAGTCTTGCAGACCGCGCAGCGCTGCGGCAACCCCGGTGCGGGGCGGCGGCCGCCCGGTGCGCTAGGCGGCGACCGCCCCTGTAGGTCCATCCGCGCCGGGCAGGGCGCTGGCGCCGGGCCCCTGCGCATGATCGGCGGCGCACAGCGGGCAACGCGGGGCCCGCAGCGACCAGCGATCGACGATCAGCGCGGCGCCGCAGTCGCGGCAGCCGCCGAGGAGCAACTCATCTCCCCGAACCAGCGTGGTCAGCAGGAACACCGCGTGCTCGAACGAGATCACGCCTTGCGGAATAAGGCCGCGATAGGCCCCATAGGCCTGGCACAGCAGCTCAGCGCGCGCAAGGCACGCCAGCGAGCGGGCGAGATCCGGAGCCGGCGCGTGCGGCAGCGCGCCGAGCAGCCGATACAGGCTCGCCAGCAGCGCCGCCTCCTGGCGCGCCCGGCCGGTGCGCATGAAGAATGCCGCCTGCTGCGGTGACTTGCCGCGATGGCGCGTCGGCGTCGTGCTGCCGGCATCGCACAGGTACGAGCGGTAGAGTTTGCGGATGCGATCGTCGCTCAGGCCGGTCCAGGCGCGGATGGTGTGGGTGCGAGCCTCGTGGCGGATGAACTGCAGGGCGATGTCGAAGCGCTGCCGGTCGCGGCTGTAGCGATCATCTGAAATGCGCATGATGTCTCCCAATGTGGCCAGAATCGGCTGGAATGTTACTAGTCACAGATTTAGTATGAATATGACAGATATCCCCGGCAGCTCCAAGTCCGGCTGCGGCAGGATATTTCTCCCGATTCTGGAGGAATGCGATGTTCGAGGAATTGCATCCGGCGCCGGTCAGCGGCGCCTGGGACGGTGCGCTGCTCGCTCCGGTGGCGGAAATCAACGAGCAGATGCTCGAATGCCTGCGGCGCATGGCCGTCGATGACGCGCCGGCCGAGAGCGGCGGCGGTGCGCCGCGGCTGGTGACACTGCTGCGCGAGGACTGGCGGCGGCTCGATGCCAACGCGCAGCGGCGGCTGTCGGCGTGTCCGTGCCTGCTGCTCGATGCCGGCTTCGCGCAGTCGCAGCGATGGGACGCGGTGGCGTGCCCAGGGGTCATGGACGCCGGGGTTCGCGGCGGCTACTTCAGCGGCCGCAGCGGCGTCGCGCTGGTGCGCCGTACGCTGGTGTTCGCCTGGCACCTGGCACGCTCCAATCGCGTCGCTGCGCGCGTGATCCTCGGCATGAACGCGCGCTCGGCCGAACGCATCGCGGCGAGCCGGCTCGCGGACCTGGAGGCCGTCGCCGAACTCGCCCCGGGCTGGATCGTGCCGCGCTGGGAACGCCAGCCAAATGTCTGGCGACAGCTGCTCGGGGCGGCCTGCCGCGGGCAGCCGCTGATGCTGCGCCAGGCGCAGCTGCGCGGGCTGCAACTGCTGGCGCGCGCGGTGGCCACGCGCGGCGCGGCCGAGGGCTCCTGAGGCACGCGGGGCCGGCGATATGTTAACTTTGCGGGCTTCAAACCGACCGGTTGGCAACAGCAGCCCATGTTTGCGCTCTCCACTCGCGCCCTCACGAAGACTTACCACAACGGCGTGCACGCGCTGCGCGGCGTCGATCTGGATGTGGAGCAGGGCGATTTCTTCGCGCTGCTGGGGCCGAACGGCGCCGGCAAGACCACGCTGATCGGCATCATCACCTCGCTGGTCAACAAGACCAGCGGCACCGCCAGCGTTTTCGAGCACGACATCGACCGCGATCTGGAGCGCGCCAAGTCGTGCATCGGCGTGGTGCCGCAGGAGCTCAATTTCAATCAATTCGAAACGCCACTGACGATCGTGGTCAACCAGGCGGGCTTCTATGGCATCGCGCGCCCCGAGGCGCGGCGGCGCGCCGAGCAGTACCTGAAGCAGCTGCAGCTCTGGGACACGCGCAACGGTGCCGCGCGCGGGCTGTCCGGCGGCATGAAGCGCCGCCTGATGATCGCGCGCGCGCTGATGCACGAGCCGAAGCTGCTGATCCTGGATGAGCCAACCGCCGGCGTGGACATCGAGGTACGGCGCTCGATGTGGGACTTCCTGCGCGACATCAACCAGCGCGGCACCACCATCATCCTGACGACGCACTACCTGGAGGAGGCCGAGCACCTGTGCCGCAACATCGCGATCATCGACAAGGGCAACATCGTCGAGCGCGACCACATGGCCAATCTGCTGCGGCGACTGCACACCGAGACGTTCGTGTTCAACACCCGCAATCCGGTGCTGGCCGCGCCGACGCTCGACGGCTTCACGCTGCGGCGGGTCGATGACCACACGCTCGAGGCCGACATCTCGAAGGAGCAGAATCTCAACGAGCTGTTCGCGCGGCTCACGGTGCTGGGCATCGAGGTGCTGAGCATGCGCAACAAGGTCAATCGCCTGGAGGAGATCTTCATGCGGCTGGTCGAGAGCCGGGGCCACGATGCTTGAGCGCAGCCTGGCATCCGCAGAGACCTCGATGGCCTCGATCCGCTGGATCGGCTTTCAGACCATCGTCATTCGCGAGTATGGGCGCATCGTGCGCATCTGGGGCCAGACCCTGGTGCCCGCGGTGGTCACCGCGACGCTGTATTTCGTGATCTTCGGCAGCCTGATCGGCGCCCGCGTCGGACCGATGGCCGGCTTCGATTATAAGCAGTACATCGCTCCCGGCCTGATCATGATGCAGATCATCCAGGTGTCGTACGCCAATGTCGTGTCCTCGTTCTTCGGCGCCAAGTTCGGCAAGCACGTCGAGGAACTGCTGGTCTCGCCGCTGCCGAACTGGATCATCGTCGCCGGCTATACCGTCGGCGGGCTGCTGCGCGGCATGATGGTGGGGGCGGTGGTGACGCTGGTTTCGCTGGTGTTCGCGCGCCTGCCGGTCGCGCACCTGCCGGCGCTGATCGCCGCGGCGCTGCTGAGCTCGATCGTGTTCTCGCTGGCCGGATTCATCAATGCGATCTTTGCCCGCAACTTCGACCAGGTGAACTGGATTCCGACCTTCATCCTGACTCCGCTGAATTATTTCGGCGGCGTGTTCTATTCGGTGTCGATGCTGCCGGTGTGGGCGCAGAAGGTCTCGCTCGCCAATCCGATCCTGCACATGGTCAATGCGTTTCGCTACGGCTTTCTCGGGACCTCCGACGTGCACGTGCAGTTCGCGTTCGTGCTGATGCTGGCGCTCGCGGTGGTGCTGTTCGGGCTTGCCGTACTGCTGTTGCACCGCGGAGTCGGCACGCGCGACTGATCGCACGTCCATGGCGCGTTGATCCACCATAATCAATGGCTTGTCATGGAATCTTCACATGACAGTCACAAGTTTGCAGGGCGCCAGTTTTAGCCTGGGGCCATGAACCGTGCCCAGCTCATCATGGCCCGCTTCGATATCGCCGAGTACCGGCTGTGCCGGCGCCTGAACCGCGGCGCGGCCCTGGCGTGGCTGCGCGCGCTGCTGCGTCTGGCGAGCCGGCTCGGCGACGGCGTCGCCTGGTACGCGCTGGTGGCGGTGCTGCCGTTGATCTACGGCCGCGCCGCTGTGCGGCCCGCGATCGGCATGGCGGTCACGGGAATCATCGGGCTGCTGATCTACCGCGCTCTCAAGCATGCGCTGGTGCGCGAGCGCCCGTTCATCCGTCATCCCGGGATCACACTGGCGATGCCGCCGCTGGATCGTTACAGCTTCCCATCGGGCCACACGCTGCACGCGGTCGCCTTCACCTGGCAGGCGGTCGCGAACTTCCCCGAACTCGCGTGGGCACTGGTTCCGCTCGCGAGCCTGATCGCCGCCTCGCGCGTGGTGCTCGGGCTGCATTATCCGAGCGATGTGCTGGCCGGCGGCGCGATCGGCGCGGCGCTGGCCCTGCCCGTGCTGCATTTCCTGTAGCTCGCGGCCGCTGCATGATGCGCCAGCGCATGCGGGTGCTGTTCATCTCTGACGTCTATTTTCCACGCGTCAACGGCGTGTCCACCTCGATCCGCACCTTCCGCGCCGACCTGCGCGATATCGGCGTCGACACGCTGCTGGTGGCGCCGAATTATCGTGCCACTGCCAGCGCCAGTGCGCCGGCCGCCGCGATCGCGCCGGACGAACCCGGGGTGCTGCGGGTGGCTTCCGGCGGCGTGCCGCGCGATCCGGAGGACCGGCGGATGAAATTCGGCGCGCTGCGCCGCTGCCTGGATCAGCTCGAGTCGCAGCAGATCGATCTGGTGCACATCCACACGCCGTTTCTGGCGCACTACGCCGGCGTGCGCTTTGCCGCGCGCCGGGCCATCCCGGTGATCGCGACCTATCACACGTTGTTCGAGGAATATCTGCACCACTACGTGCCGATGCTGCCGCGAAGCGCCGGCCGGGCGCTGGCGCGGCGCTTCACGCTGTCGCAGTGCGCGCAGCTGGATGCGATCGTCGCGCCGTCCGAGCCGATGCGCGCTCTGCTGCTCACCTATGGCGTGAGCGCACGCATCCAGGTGATTCCGACCGGACTGCCCGCGGATCGCTATGTGCCGGGCGACGGCGCGCGATTCCGCGCCGCCTTCGGCATCGCCGCCGAGCGGCCGCTGCTGCTGTACGTCGGACGCGTGGCGCACGAGAAGAATATCGAGTTCCTGCTGCAGGCATTGGTCGCGCTGCGTCGCCAGCGACCCGGGGTGATGCTCGCGATTGCCGGCGAAGGCCCGGCGCGCGCGCACCTGCAGTCGATGGTGGCGCGCTTGGGGCTGGCCCCGGACGTGCTGTTCATCGGCTATCTCGATCGTGAGCGCAGGCTCGCCGACTGCTACGCGGCGGCCGACGTATTCGTGTTCGCCTCGCGCACCGAAACCCAGGGACTGGTGCTGCTCGAGGCGCTCGCTCAGGGCCGCCCGGTGGTGTCGACCGCGCACCTGGGTACGGCCTCGATTCTGCAGCCCGGCTGCGGCGCGCGCGTGGCGCCCGAGAAGCCCGACGTGTTTGCCCAGGCCATCGGCGACATCCTGGAAGATCCGGTGCGCGCGGCACGCCTGTGCGCGCAGGCGCGCGCCTATGCGCAGCGCTGGGCCTCGAACCTGATGGCGGGGCGGATGGCCGAGCTGTATCGCGAGCTCGCTCACCAGCGCGAGCCGGCCGCGATCGTCGCGGCCTAGAGACAGCCCCGAGCAGCCCGTCGGGTACGTGCTTGCGCTAAGATCGCGCAAGGCAGTGCGGCGGGCGGATGGGCATGACGGCAAGACGGGCGCTGGTGGTCGATGATTCCAAGTCCGCGCGAGCTTTCCTGACGCGGGTCCTCGAGCGCTACGAGCTCGCGGTTGACGGTGTCGAATCGGCCGAACAGGCGATCGCCTATCTGACCAGCCAGCGCCCCGACGTGATCTTCATGGATCACCTGATGCCCGGCATGGATGGCTTCCAGGCGGTGCAGGCGATCAAGAATAACCCGCGCACCGCGACCATCCCGATCATGATGTATACCTCGCAGGAGGGTGAGCTGTACCTGAGCCAGGCGCGCGCGCTGGGTGCCATGGGGGTGCTGCCGAAGCAGATCAAGCACGCTGACGTGTCGAAGGTGCTCGATCAGCTGCACCTGCTCGGCGCGCCCAAGCCGGAACACGAGCTCGCGACCATCCAGGTGCACGAGCTGCCGCGCGACACCGCGCCGCCGCCCGACACGACCATCGAACGTCGCGGTCCGAACCGCCCGAAGGCCCCGCCGCTGCCGCCGGACCTGCGCCTGGTGCTCGAAGGCATGCTGGCGCACCACATGCTCGACGTGCGCCGCTTCATCGTCGACAGCCTGGAGTCGAGCGCCGATCGCGTCGTCGGCGACGTGCGGCTGGCGATGCAGGATCACGCGCCACCGAGCGCGGCCGCAGCTTCCGCCGGCGCACGCGGCGGGGAGTGGCGGCTGTGGCTCGGCGTGGCCGGCGTGGCCGCGGCGCTGCTGTTCGGCCTCGAGTGGTCGCGCCAGCGCGGCGCCGCGGATACGCTCGCGGCGCAACTCACGAAGACCCAGCAGCAGCTCACCGAGTCGCAGCAGAGCCTGCTGTCATTGCAGGCAGCGGATGCCGCGGCCGCGGCCAGCGCCACCGCGCCCGCCAACGAGGCCGGGTCGGCACCGGCCGACGGCACACACGGGACTTCGATGCTCGAGCCGGTGCCGTTCGGCGAGACGCCGCTGGCCGGAGCGAGGCTCGAGGTGATCTCGGGGCTGCTGTCGCGGCTGAACGCCCAGGGCTTTCACGGCGTGGTGCAGGTTCGCAGCATTCCGGGGCGCTTCTGCACCGTGACCGGTCCGGGCGGCACGCCGGTGCTGGCGGGCGATGCGCTGCTGTATTCCCGCTGTGAGTCGGTCGGCAATCCGCGCGACGACAATGCCTCGGCGAGTCAGCGCCAGTCGGTCGCGTTCGCCAACATGGTGGCGACCGCGCGGCAGAATGCCGGCGGCAAGATAGAGGTGCAGATCAGCGCGGGCAATTCCGACGAGATCGTGACCCCGTATCCGCCGGTCAGCGACACGCTGACCGCCGGCGAGTGGAACCGCGTCGCGGCCGCGAATAACCGCGTCGAAGTGCATTGGCAGCCGGCGCACTGAACTATCAACCGCCGGGGGTCCTGCGCAGCGGGCATCTGCAGACGGTGCTCGCCAGCGTCTGGCCGGTGTCATGGCTGATCCGACGTCGCGCGGCGCGCCTGCGCTCGCGCTCGCAGGAGCTGCTGCTCGATTGCGGCGACGGCGTCACGCTGCAGGCATTCCTGAGCCGTGCCGATGACACCAGGCCGCGTGATGCCGGGACTGGCGCGGCCGCACCGCGCGTCGCGCCCCGGGCTGCTGCGCGCCGGGTCGCGGTGCTGCTGCATGGCTGGGAGGGCAGTGCCGAGGCCACCTACGTGCTCTCGCTCGGCAGCCTGCTGCTCGCGCGCGGCTTCGACGTGGTGCGGCTCAACTTGCGCGATCATGGCGCGACCCATCATCTGAATCGCGAGATCTTTCACTCCTGCCGGCTGTCCGAGGTCGTCGGTGCGATGCATGCGCTCGCGCAGCGCTGCGCCGATGCACGGCTGTACCTGGCCGGCTTTTCGCTCGGCGGCAATTTCATGCTGCGGGTCGCGGCCGACGCGCACGCCCCCGCGGCGATCGCGGGCGCGGTCGCCGTCTCGCCGGTGCTCGATCCGGAGGCGACGCTCGCGGCGCTCGAACGCGGGCCGGCGATCTACCGGCGCTCGTTCCTGCGGCGCTGGTCGCGCTCCCTGCGCCGCAAACAGCGCGCCTGGCCGGGCGTGCATGATTTCGATGCGATGCTGCAGTTGCGCCAGTTGCGCGCGATGACCGCTGGGCTGGTGGCGCAATGCACCGACTTTCCGAGCCTCGCGGACTATCTTGCGGGTTATGCGGTGACCGGCGATCGACTCGCGACGCTGCGCGTGCCGGCCAGTGTGCTGCTGGCCGAAGACGACCCGATCGTACCGGCGACCGACCTGACGCGCCTCGCCGCCTCATCGCAGCTCACGGTCGCGTGCACGCGCTATGGCGGTCACTGCGGATTCGCGGTCGGGGTCGCACGGCCGAGTGCGGCCGACCGCTTCGTGCTCGAGCAGTTCGAGCAGTTTGAACAGGGCGACGGCTAGCGTGCGAGCGACTAGCGCGGACGGCGCGCGGCGATGCTGATCTCGGTGCGGCCGCGGGTCGTCACTTCCGCCTCCGAGCGGCCCTGGTTGATGAGCACCCACGGCAGCGGCAGGTTGTCGGCGATCACCGAGATGATGTGATGGCCGGTCGCCACGACCGGAAAATCGAAGCTGCCACTGGCGTCGGTCTGCACCGAGAAGCGTCCATCGAGCACGACCGTGACGTTGGGCGCACCGGCCTCACCGGCGTCGAATTGCCCGTTGTCGTTGGCATCGAGATAGACGATTCCCGCGAGCTCGCCCGACCCTGATCCCGGGGGGCCGCCTAGCGGCGCGAAGTGCGATCCTGCGGAGCGTTGATAGCGAATTGTCAGAAATACTCCGCGTTCCTGCACCGCAGGGATCGGGGTCGCCACCGGCGGGGTGAGCGGCGAGACCACGCTCAGGGGTGTCCAGGATCCGACCTGGCTGTCGTAATAAGTGGCCAGAATCTCCCAGGACCGGGACAGCTGCCAGGTCAGGGAAATATTGGCGGACACGCCCGGTGCGGCCCGGCCTTGCACCGCGGTCCCCCACAGCACGTTGCCCTCGATGCCCAGCCGGGTGGTGAATTGTCCGCCTCCATACACGGCGAGGTTCAGCATCGTGCTGTCTTGCTGCGCACCATTGAAGATCGCGCCGCTGAGGCGTTCGACTGAGGCCGATGTGCTGAGCCGGATACCGGTGGGCGTCGACCAGGTCTGATCCAGCGCGAAATCGGCGGTCTGGCCCGTTGGGGTCGTGGTGAAATCGGTCTGGGCGCGACCCGTGCCCCAATCGTTGGTGTGATCGACGTAGCCCTCCAGCGACCAACTGGTGCTGCCGTTGGCAAGGCTAATATTGGCGACGCTGCCGACGCCCCAATCACGCGACAGCTGGTAGCGCGTGTCGCCGGTGAGGAACGTGGTGTTGCTTCCGAGTCCCGACACGGAGCGCACTTCATCAATACCGACATCCGCCAGCCACTGTCGGCTTTGGTAGTTGAATCGGTAATAACCGCCTTGCATATCATTCGAGATCAATTGATTGCCCCAGGTCAGATTCGGGTCGATGCGAAAGACGCCGGCGTTTTGCAGCACCCGGCCTTGCACGATCGACGCATCGATCCAGCTGCCGAAGCCATTGCCCTTGCCACTGATAGCGCCATCGAGCACATTGAGCTGAACCCGCGCACCGTTATCCTGCCAGGCGCTGCTCAGCAGCCCCGTGGTGGACGACATCAGCGCTGCGCCATCGACCGCCGGACCGATGAACAGATTGACGTCGTGAGCATCGATGACCTGAGCGCCAAGCGTCCACGGCGGTGCCGGGGACCACTGCGCACCGACGGTCGCGGTGGAGCCGTCCAGCGTACGAAAATCGGGCACCTCGATGCCATCGTAGATACCCGGTACGCCGCCGCCCGCCACGACCTGCAATCCGGAAGGTCCACGCCATTCCGTGGTGACGCCCTGCATCGGGCCGGTCGGCAGGTAGAAGCGGGGTTGCGCACGCGCCATGCTGATGTCGGGGGAGTTCAGATCGCCTAGGCCGTTGTCGGCCTGCCAATCGCCGTCAAACGGCATGGCGCGCTGTTGCAGGGTTACGACGCCGCCCTGGCCCTGCTCGGAATACCCCGGATCGTGACCTCCGGTGCGCGCGGAGGCGTCGAATGACCAGGCGCCGTAGGCGGCCGTCTCCCATTGCGATTTGACGATGACGCCATCCTCTACCACGTTGCGGGAGGAGCCCGAGTCATTCGAGCTGAGCATGCTCAGCACGCCATCGATCTGTAGCGAGCGGGCCAGGCCCTGACTGTCGCCGGCGTCGATGTCACCCGCGGAGATGTCAGGGCGCAGTGATCCGCCGTCGATGTATCGATCCTGATAAGCAGGTGGGTCCGGTACCTCGGCGGCGCTCGATGCCGCCGCGGGCGCTGGCGGCGGCGTTTGCGCGCACGCGAGACTCAGCCATGCGAGTGCTCCCAGCCCGAACAGGCTGAACGCGAGTCGGGAAGCCGGGTTGGCACGGGGTTTCATTCAAACAGCTGATCGAGCCCATACTTGTGCTCGCCCCACTCGAGCGTGCCCTTCACTTTCACCGGGAAGGTGAGCGTCGGGTGATCGTCCGCGGCCGTCGACGGGGTCAGGAACACCGGCCGCACTTCGCCAGCCAAAATCGGAAAATCCGAGGGCGTAAAGTCGTATGCGACTCCGTTCGCGTCGGTGCCGGTCAGAAAGCCGCTCATGCGGCCATGGGCGTTGCCGGAGTTGTGGACCAGCAGGGTCGGGACTTGCTGGCCATTGAGCGTCGTGATCTTGGGTCCGAACACTTCCAGATCTGGTGCAGCGTCGCCGATGGTCGCGTAGACGATGACGCCGATGCGCCGGTGACCGGCAGGTCCAGGCCCGCGCTTTGGGCAATCGAAGGTTCAGCCCCTTCGATCAGCACCGCAAAACGACATTCACCGGCCGGGGCATCCGCCGGCACGTTCACTTCAAAGCGGTAGCGCATGGTGCCCGCACCGGGCACCACGACCTCGGGTCGCTCGATCGCGACCCAGGGGCGGCAGCTCGTCATGGAAACTCACGCTGAAATCAGCAGACAGGCTCCAATCCGCGGTGTGTATGCGGTAGTGGGCGGGCGCCGTCGATCGATTGCTCAGCTCGAACACGCCGCGCAAAGTCTTCCCCGGCTTGGTCGCCAGTTCGAAGCGCGGCGGTGATACCTGCGCGGCAAACCCCTGCGCCTGCGCCAGCGAGGAGAGCCCGAGCCCGAGAAGGCAGATCAGAACCAGGACGCTGCGTTGCATGATCAATCCTCATCCATCTCAAAGTGAAAGCTCACCGGGAACGGTCGCCGGATCAGACTGCCGTCCACGCCGAACTGCAGCGTCAGTACGTCTTCCATGAAGGGCGTGGTGATGGGACCGGCGTAGATCAGCGTGCGATTGCCGGACTGCACCTGTCCGGGAAGAAATCGCCCTTGGGTGATCCACGAGGTGTTGATGGGGCCCGGCTGCTGCGCCGGCAATGCCAGGTAGATGCGCCCCGAGTGCCGCAGCCAGGGCATCACGTTGATCCGAACCCGAATGGTCGTGGTGCCGACCATCCGATTATCGGTACCCGAGCGCGACGGGGTCGCGCTCTTCCAGCGCATGCTCACCGACGGCTCAAGCGCCTGTGAGCCCGAATCATCGATGGTGGTGGTTCGCGCCTGTGCCGCGGATGCACAGATTATGCTCAGCCCCAGCGCCAAAAAAAAACGCAGCCCCGGCATCTGGCGGCTGGATCCGATCATGGTGCGCTCAGCGTGTAGAGGACGACGCCGGTGAAGGTACCGGCCGGCGGCACCGTGTTGTTCACATAGGAGAACGTCCAGCAGCTCTCGTTCCAGGTGTTGCTGCTCATGGAGCCGACGTTCTGTACGCCGCCGCTGACGAAGGTGGCCGCCGGAAAGGGTTCAGCGCCGGAATCGCCATTGCCGCTCGATGTCCACTTAATTTTTGAAAACGGAATGGTGTCGCCCGTGGTAGCGGTCAATGCCGCCGGCACCGTGGCCGTGACCTGCGCGGCGGCGGTCGCGCCGCCGGTGGTGCGATAGAAGCCGCCGATATAGAGCTGGCCCGGCACGCTGCAATAGGTATAGCCGTCCCAGTAACTCTGCGCGGCCGTGCTGTTGGTCGTCATCGCCTGGGCGGTGCCATTGCCCACCGCGCTGGCCGGCACCGTCACTGATACGGTGTTGATCGTGGTGTTGGTCCCCGGCTGACCGCCATAGATGTAGTCATTGGTGAAGCTGCCGACGCCGACCTGCAGATAGACCGTCAGCGGCGCGGCCGCCGTGAGACTGACCGTGTACGCCGCGGCGTCGGTTGCCACGGCAGTGAGCAGGACTGCGCCGCAGAACACGCGGCGCAGCCCGGCGCTGCTCGATCGCGCACGATCGACTGCCGGCGTCAATCCGGGCCGTGACGACGGCGCCGATGACGGGGTAGCGTGCATGGCAAGGTGCCGCGCTCGGCTCGTGTTACGGCATCGTGGCCGTGTAAACCACCCGGCTGTTGTTCACGTTGATGCCGCCGTAGGTGCCAGTCGGCACCGGCGCGGTGTTGGCGTAGCTGTAGGTCCACTTGGCATCCTCAACGATGACCTTCGTGGCCGGCGCGGTGAGCACGACGTTCGCACTGGTGGCGTTGGTCAGCACCGGTGCGGGCAGCACGGTGGCAGAGGTGAGCGTGGAGGCGGCCGTGGTGATCTGCGTGAACGCAATGGTGTCGCCAGCGCCGTTGCCGAGCGCGCCGGTGGCGGTGGCGTTGAGCGTGACGTTGCCGCTGTTGCTGACGATGGCTGCGGTTTCCACGCCGCCGGTGAGATCGCCGCCGGTACCGGCAATGGCGGTGCCGCTGCCCACCTGGGCTGCCGTCGGGGAAAAGGTGATCAGATCGACCGCCGGATTGGCCGTCAGCGCCCCGGTCGTGTAGACGGAGCCGGTGCCGACGCGCAAATAGAGAATCTTCGGAATCACGATCGAAAAATCCACGTGCGCCGTCGCGCCGGGTGCAGCGGTTGCGGCACCGTTCTGGACGTTCGACTCGGCAAACGCCAGCAGCGGAAGCGCCAGTGACGCAGCGCCTACCAAACTCTTCAAGACAGACGATTTCTTCATGATCTTTTTCCTGTGTCGTGAGGGATACTTGGGACCACTCCCCGTTGAGGCGGTCGCCTCAACCGACGCTCGGGTGCGGGCTCCTGCGGCCCCGTGCGCGAGGCAAATACTATGGATTGGCTCTGCCGGCACTTTGAGGCAGTTCGCAATTAGGCGCGGTGGTGCTCAAGTTCTGGTGGCGCCGGCCGATACAACTTGGTTTTCCGTGAGCCAGTTCGCACTCGAGTTCGCACCCGGCGAGTTCGCACCCGGCGAGTTCGCACCCGGCCCGGCCGCTGTGACTGAAGTTACGGCCCTGTCGACGTGTGCTGGATGGGGGTGGCAATCAGGACAATGGCCCATGGGGCGCGCGCAGCGCTGTCGGGCCAGTCATCGTCGGAGGCGAGCCGGGCTCGCACCGTGTTGGGCGTGATCTATCGGCGCGAGCGACGCGTGTTACGGCATCGAGGCCGTGCAGACCACCGGGCCGGTGTTGACGTTCACACGGCCGGGAGCTGCCGCGGGTGCTGCCGGCGTGCTGGCGTCGAGGCCGCACTGAAAGTCCTGCGCAATGACCTTTCTGGCTGCAGCGCTGAGGATGATGTGGCCGCGAAGGTCATCGCCCGATAGCGGCGGGTTCGCGGTGGCGGCGGAGATGTGCGTGGCCGCGACGGCACGCGTCGACGTATGGCTACTGCTGACGGAACCGTCGGCATCGGGCGTACGCACGGTGGCGTTCAGGGTTACGCTGCGGCCATTACTGCGTATGGCCACCGTCTGCGCCCCTGCGCGGCGATCGTTCGAGCTGTCCACGCTCAACGAGAGAACCTTCGGAATGATGATCCTGAAGTTCACATGCGCGGTAGCGCCTGCGGCAGCGCTGGCCGCGCCGCTCTGCAGTTGCGAGTCGGCCGCAGCCATCAGCGACAGCAGCAACGCAGCGGTGCTGATCGAGCCGATGAACGCCCATGACCCCTTCACGATTGGGCTCCTGCTCTGCTGGAGAATGTTTGCGCGCCCGAGTGCATCGCCCGCTCGATCGAGGCTTGCGGCGCGACCGCGTGACGGGCGAGCGGCCTTTGAGCCTGGCACGCCCGCATCAAAGGTATCGACCGGATCGAGAATTGCTGAAGTGCCCGATTTGCCGTCCGGGTCACACTCCGGCGCCTCAAGGACCGGCGAAGCGCAGCAACGCCTTTCGGAGTCGGGAGATTGCCAGGCGCACACGCCTGGATCGAGGTGGCAACGCCAGTGATAGAACTGGCCGACACCGCGATCGGCTACGCTACGTTGGAGGTTTTACTCGGCTGAACTGCGTTGGCGCCGGCGCCGGTCGAGCGGCGCACTGGCTTCGAATGTGGTGCCTTGGTTCACAGCGCCCAGGGTGCGCAGCGAGCCGCCGATCTGTGCCAGACGTTCGGATGTGGCAAACAGCCCAAAGCAGCCGGGCTTGTGGCGATCCTTTTCCCCCATCCCGATGCCGTCGTCGGCGACACGAAGTCGCACGGTACCGCTATTGACGGTCACGGATAAGTCGATTCGGGTCGCGTGCGCGTGGCGGATCGCGTTGCCCAGGGCTTCCTGCGCCGCGCCGTACAGCACGGCCGCAATCTGCGCGGGAACCTGCAGCGGCGCTTCAGGCACGCTCAAGGTAATCTGCAAACCAGAGCGCGCAGCATGCTCGCTGATGTAACGCTCCAACGCGCCGGCGAACCCGAGTTCCTCGATGCCCGGTGGAACCAGGTCGAAGATGATGTGGCGCAGCCGTTCGAGCGCGGCCTCGGCGAGCCCGGCAAACTGGCTTATGCTTCCTTGAGCCAGCTCGCCCACGTCGCTGGAATCACTCAGTGCTGCCAGGCCCGTTTTCAGTGTGCGCAGGTCGTCATTTAATTCGCTGCGCAGCGAATAGGCCAGTTCCGAGCGCTCCAGCTCGCGAAGATGATCCAGGCGCTGGGCCAGTAATCGGAACTGACTGTGGAAGCGGTCCGAGGTGGCGCGTTCCAGCAGGCGATCGGTGATATCCAGACTCGTGCTCACATAGCCGATGGTGTTGCCTGAGGTATCTTTGAGCGCCGTGGCATGCGCCTGTACCCAGCGCACCTCACCGCTCGGAAGTCGATAGCGAAACTCCTGATCAAAGGCCGCGCCCTTGAGAGTTTTCCGCCAGGCCGCCATGACGCGCTCGTGATCATCGGGGTGGATGAGCCCAAACCAGTCGTTGTGCACAGCCTGGTCAAGCGTGATCGCCGTGGTGGCGAGCCAAGCGGGATTCGCGTAGGTAATGGCCCCCTCCGGATCCACGAGGAAAATACCGATAGGGGCAGATTCCGCCAGCAGCCGGAAGCGTTCATCGTTCAGTCGCTGTGCTTCCTGCTTGGCCTCGGCGCGCTCGCGCTCACGTAGATCGGTGACGGTGGCGACGCGGCATTGCACAGTGCCCTCGGCGTCGCGAACCGACACCAGTTTTAGCGCCGTAGGAATCGGCGTGCCATCGCGCTGCAGCCACAGACTTTCGGTGCTGCAGGATCCCTTTGCATCGGAGCGTTCCACGACCTCGCGCAGCCGCCCATGCTCGGCTTCGGGACACAGCGACCATACCGAGCGTCCTGGCAGCTCATCCGGGCGGTAACCCGAGAGGCGACCGTAAGCGGGATTGGCGCTGGAGATCGTACAGTTGGATGGATCGACAATGATCATTGCATGGCTATTGTGGATAAATTCACTCATCCACAGGCGCTCATGCGCCTCGATGTGGCGCCGCTGCGTCAGGACATCGATGACCAGGAAAATGCCGCCGATCTCGTTGTGCTCGTCATGCCAGGGATAGATCTGCCAACTCACCCAGTCCACCGAGCCGTCCGAGCGCGGCAAGGCTTCCCCCGCCGCGCCCAGGGTGGCGCCAGCCAGGCATCGTTGATGCCCGTCGCGCCAGGCCTGCGAGATCTCGGGCAGCACCGCATACAGACTGCGTCCCACGAGCGGCTGATCGCTGAGTCTCAGACCCTGTACGAAGCGCTCATTGGCAATCAGGAATCGCATATGGCGATCAAACTGGGCCGCGCCCACGGGCGCCGTTAATATGACTTGCTGCTGGTACTGCTGCTGTCGCGCTTTGGCTTCGGAAGCACGGTGGTCCTCCGTCACATCGCGCACGACGCCCGACATCCGCACCATCTTGCTGCGAGCCGTCGCCGGCTGCCGGCGTCCCAGCGAGTGCAGCCATCGAATAGCACCGCTCGGCAGGACAATCCGAAACTCCAATGAATAAGTGCCGCCGCTTCGCAGCGTGGCATCCACTGCGCGGGCGACCCGGGCGCGGTCGTCGGCATGGACCAGCGTCATGAATTTTTCGAATGACGCCGGTGTGTCGGGTGCAACCCCCAACAGGGATCGGCAGCGCTGGCACCAAACCAGTTCCCCCGTTGAAGGGCTCCAGTGCCAAACGCCCAGGTCTGCTGCCTTGAGCGCCAGTTCCAGTTGATGCTTGCTGTCGCCGAGCCAGCCCAGGAGCTGTCGGATATGAGCAGCATTGCCGGTGCGGGCGATAGCCGCAGCGTCAACCCGCTCGTAACCTGTCGGTTGCGTCATCGGTTGACGGCCCAGTCGCTGCGCCGCATTGCTAATTCCCGAAGTCAGCTTTCTTATTACAGCAAGACTAACCGAGTCAGAGGGCAGATGCTCCTGTCGCCTAACGGCGACAAGAATTGTGCCGCGGCTTGCCAGCGCACAGTCCCGCAGAGCAATGCGGCGGGCTTGTTCGCGGTCTAGCGTGGCGGCTGAGGGGGCGATCAGGAGCTCAACGCTCAGGGGCTCAACGCGGCGTCGAACCGGCTACGCCGTGCCGCCAGCGCAGCGAGCTCCGCAGGCGGCAGTAGCCCGGGCTCGAAGCGCTGCTCGGCGCTGTCCTGCGCGCGGCGCTCGCGCGCGTCGCCGAACAGCTCGGGAGCCGCGAGTGCAGCCACGCCCAGCACGGTGGCTTCCTGCGCGCCGCGCAGCACCGGCGCTCCGAGCAGCGCCGCCAGGCGCCGGCATAGCCAGTCCGAGCGCGACAGGCCGCCGCTGGCGATGACGCGCGCGAGCGCCCCGCCGCGATGGCGCATCAGATCGAAATTGATCGCGATCAGAAACAAGATGCTCTCGACCACCGCCGCGAATCGCTCCAGCGTCGAGCCCTCGCCGATGAAATACGAGCGCTGCTCGGCCCGCCAGTACGGTGACCCCAGCCCGCCGATTGCATTGATATAAACCGGCAATGCACCGCCCGGCGGCCGCTGCTCGAGCTCGCGCCACAGCGACGACTCCGGTACGCCTGAATCGGCCGCGAAGCGGCTGATCGCGGCGCCCGCGCCATTGACCGTGCCTTCGAGGCTGTAGAGCGCGTGATCACGGTCCGAAAGCAGCACGCTGGCCAGCAGCGGCGCGGCATCGGTCGGGCGAACGCTGAGGGGCCGCTGCAGGAACGCGCCGGTGCCGAGGTTGATGTAGACGCACGCGTTGTCCGGCGCACCGAAGGCAAACGGAATTGCGGACTGATCGCCGGTGACGGCGCGCAGCTCGATGGGCTGGGAGCGGGCGGCGGCCTCGCCCAGCCGCAGCACCCCGTGGCGCGTGCGGGTCGGGGTGCAGGCGGGGAGCCAGGCGCGCTCGATGCCGAACAGCCGCAGCAGCTCCGCCGACCAGTCGCGCTGTGCGCTATCAAACAGCAGCGTGCGCGACGCATTGGCCGGATCGGCCAGCGCCGCGCCGCCGGTCAGCCGCATCGCAAGATAAGCCGCGAGCGGCGCGATGATGAGCTCACCGCGCGCGCGCGCGCGTTGCACGGCCGGCAGATGATCAAGGCACCAGCGCATCTTGCCGACGCCGTAATGTGGCGACAGCGGCAAGCCGGTCAACTCGGCAATGCGCGCGGCGTGCGGCGCGAACGAGGCCAGCCACGGCTCATTGCGTCGATCCTGCCACGAGATCGCGCTCGACAGCGCGACGCCCGAGCCGCGCTCGAAGCAGACGATCGTGGAGCGCTGGGTGGCCAGTCCCGCGGCATCGACGATGAGCTCCGGGGCCGCGCGCAGCACGCCGGCGGCCGCGGCCTGCAGCGACGCGACGATTTCCTGCGGGTCGTGCTCGACCTCGCCGGCGCTGCCGTGCGCGGTCGCGATCGGCACCTGCTGCGTGGCGAGGATCCGGCCGTGCACATCGACCAGACAGGCGCGGCTCGCGTGGCCACCCTGATCGAGCGCAAGGACCGCGCGCATGCTCAGCCGGCGTGCGGCGGCAGCCGATCGGTGCGCTCGAGCCTCACGCGCCCGGGCGCGTCGTCGCGCGCGCCTGCTGCAGCTGGCGCATGGCCTCGCTCATCTCGTGCACTCTCATGGTCTCGATGTAATCGGCGCCGCGCGCCGCGAGCGCCTGTGCCATCTCGATCGACTCGACCTCGTAGACCGCCCAGCGCCACGGACCGCGCCACAGTGCGCCCTCCGGCGGCAGCATCTCGTGATCGACGAACAGGAACTCGGGCTGCAGCGCTTCGAATTTCAGCCGCGTGTGCTGATCGTAGGCGCTCACCACCCAGCCGATCGGCATGGCGCCGAACTGGCGCACGCGGTGCACGGCGGGCAGGTCGAACGAGATCACGACGCACTGGGCACGCGCCGGCTTGAGCGCGTCGACCACGCGCGTAACCACCTGGTCGTGGCCGAATCGGACCAGGCTTGCGCGCTTGATCTCGACGAACAGCGTGACCTCGGGGCGGCGCTGGAGCAGCGCGACCACGTCGCGCAGCAGCGGAATGCGGGTGCCACGAAAGCGATCGCCGAAGCGCTCCGGCTCACCGGCATCGATCAGCGCCAGCTCGCGCGCCCGCAGGTCGAACACGCAGCCCGGGCGGCCGGTGGTGCGAATGAGATCGTGGTCGTGGATCACCACCGGGATGCCGTCGGCCGAGATATGCACGTCGAGCTCGAGGAAACGCAGCCCGAACTCGAGCGCCGAGGTGAAGGCGGGGAGGGTATTTTCCGGGAATTCTCCGGCGTTGCCGCGGTGAGCGACCAGATGGATCAAGCGGGGGTGGTTCAAGCGGACATCCGTACAGCGGCTGCCCGATTATAGCCGTGCCGCTGCTAGCGCGTCTGTGTCCCGGCCGCCGGCGCGCGCCGCTCCTCGAATTCCAGGATCGGTTGCTCGCCGGTCACGGTGATCTCGCCATCGATCGTGGCGCCGCGCGCCATCGCGATGCTGCGAGCGATCACGCGCCCGCGGATGATTGCGCTGGCGGCGATCTCGATCTTCTGGCGCACGACGATGCAGCCGGTGATGCGCCCGGCCACCACGGCACTGTGCGCGTGCACGTCGCCTTCCCAGTGCGCCTGCTCCGACACCGAGAGCTCGCCGCCGATATTGCCGTCGCCCTGGACGTGGCCGCCGAGCATCATCGCACCCGGGGTTTCGATGTCGCCGACCACGCGCGAGGCGGCCGCCAGCAGCGACAGCGTGCCGCTCGGGCGGTCGAGAATGCGACGATTCGGTTTGTCGTTCATGGTGATGGCGCGGATTAGGCTGCGACGTACTGTTACAATTATTCGCTTAGTCAGGTGGAGAGGATGTGATGAGGAACACAGGAATTTGTCTGCTGGCGATCGTTCTGGGCGTGCTGGCGCTCTCGGGCTGCAGCCATGAGAGTGCGGACTGGAAGTCCGCGACCGCGGCCGACACCGCCGAGGCCTATCAGCAGTTCCTGCAGCAGCATCCGAAGAGTGTCAACGCCGTGCAGGCGCAGGCGCGCATCCAGCAGATCGCGGCCGATCGCGACTGGCAGGCCGCGGCCGCCGCCGATACGCGCGACGCCTACGAGCAGTTCCTGGCCCAGCATGCCGACAGCAAATGGGCCCAGGAAGCGCGCATCCGGATCGAGAATTTTGCGCAGTCGGGCGGGGCGGGGACGGGCGCGGCCGGCCCCGGCTCGACGACCACGGGCGGCGCGGCGCCGGCCGCAAAGCCGGCGGCCACCCCGCCCCCCGCGATGGCCGCAACCCCGGCACCCGGCGCTGCAACGCACGCCGGCGCCAAGTCGAAACCGCCCTCACACACCGCGGCGGGCACCAAGGTCGCCAGCGCCGAACACGGGCATTTCGTGCAGCTGGGTGCGTTCCACAGCAAGGCGCGCGCCGAATCGGAGTGGAAGCAGCTCGCGGCCAAATATCCGGCCGATTTCAAATCGCTCAAGCCGTATTACGTGGAGTCGAAGTCCAAGAGCGGCGCGGTCTACAAGCTGCGCGTCGGCGTGGCCTCGGCGAGCGATGCCAAGGGACTGTGTGCGAAGCTCAAGAAGCACTCGCGGGTCTGTGTATCGGTCAGTGGCTGACGCCGCGGCGCGTCAGCTCATCGTCACCGACTGACCTAAATTGTCAGTCTTTACGGTGCCGCTTTCTTGACGCGGCGCGTCAGATCATTGATTCCTATACGTTTATTATCTTGGCATAGGGTTTGCTTTGTCATGGTTGTAAGGTTTTCCCCTAACCTTTGCGGACAACGCTCCCCGATGTTCGCTCTTCTCGCGCCGCAGTACTCCCCGTGCTGCGGCGTTTTTCTTTGCGGGTGGCCTTCACCCCTTCGTCTCACGCCAGATGCCCCCATGAAGGCCTGATGGAGCCCGAAGACAGGCGTGGTCTGAATGCGGTCGGTGGCACGCTGGTCGCGGTCGGCTCCGCGGCCGTCGGATCCGTGGCGCTCGCGGCACCGGCGGCCACGCCGCGCTCATTTGCCGACGCGCAGGCACTGGTGCGCACCACGACGCTGCCCAATGGACTGCAGATCATTGTCTGGCCCGACTACAACATTCCGAACGTGGCGCTGAACCACTGGGTGCATGTCGGCAGCCGCAACGAGGGCAGCGGCACCACCGGCCTGGCGCACTTCTTCGAGCACATGATGTTCAACGGCACTTTGAAGCATCCGCAGGGTGAATTCGACCGGCTGATGGAGGCGCAGGGCGGCAGCAACAACGCCTACACCTCACAGGACGTCACGGTGTACCAGGACTGGTTCCCGCGCTCGGCGCTCGAGCTGGTGTTCGAGCTCGAGAGCGATCGCATCGCCAACCTCGCCTTCGTGCCCGAGGTGGTCGAGAACGAGCGCAAAGTGGTCTATTCCGAACGCCGCCTGCGCATCGAGGACAGCAACGCGGCGCTGCTCGAGGAGCAGGTGCAGGCGATGGCGTTCCTGGCGCATCCGTATCGGATTCCGACCATCGGCTGGCCGTCGGATATTCAATCCTGGACCCTGGCCGACCTGCAGAATTTCTTCCACAGCTATTACGCGCCGAACAACTGCACGCTGGTGCTGGTCGGCGCGCTCGAGCCGGACGAGGTGTTTGCGCTGGCGCGCAAATATTTCGGTCCGATCGCCGCCCGCGAGGCACCGCCGCCGGTGCGCACGCGCGAGCCGGAGCAGCTCGGCGAGCGGCGGCTGGTGCTGGAGCGGCCCGGACAGAATCCGCTGGTGCACTATGCCTATCACGCGATCGCCGCCGCGGACCCGCGCGAGCCGGCGCTTAATCTGCTGCAGACCATCCTGGTCGGCGGCCATGCCTCGCGGCTGCACCGCGCGCTGGTCGAGGAGCAGAAGCTGGCGGTCGCCATCGCCGGCGGCTGGCCGGAAGGTTTCGATGCCAATGTGTTCGCCATCCATGCGACATTGCCGGAGGACGGTTCGGTGCCCGAATTCGAGCACGCGCTCGATGCCGAGCTTACGCGCATCGTCAAGGACGGGGTCAGCGAGCAGGAGCTGCGCCGCGCCAAGAACCTGGCGGCCGCGGATTTCTGGCGCGGGGTGTCCACCATCGACGGCAAGGCGCGGCTGCTCGGCGAATATGCGGTCATGCACGGCGACTACAAGCTGCTGTTCACGGCGCCCGATGCCTACGAGCGCGTCACGCTGTCGGACGTGGCCGCGATCGCGCGCGCGGTGTTCAATCCCGACAAGCGCACGATCGGCGTGCTGCAGCCCCAGGGCGGAGAGGAACCCGGTGGCGGCGATGCCGGCCTTCACCCGGGCGCCGGGATCCACTGATGCGTCCGCGTTCGGTAAGCGCGGCGACCGCGGCGGCGCTGCTCGGAGGCGCGGTTCGTGGTGCCAGTCACGCCGCCAGTCACGCCGCCGATCAGGCGATCAACCTCGGGGTCAGGATTCCGCCGCATCAACGCTTCACGCTCGCCAACGGCGTCAAGCTGATCCTGATACCGCGGCATGATGTGCCGCTGATCGCGTTCGAGGCGATGGTGCGCGGCGGCGCCCGGCTCGATCCAGACGATCGCGCCGGAGTGGCCTCGCTCGCGGCCGAACTGCTCACGCACGGCGCCGGCAGCCGCGATGCGTACGCGTTTGCCGATGCGGTCGAAGGCGCCGGCGGCAGTCTCGACGCCGACGCCCACAGCGAGGCGATCGTCGTGCACGGCCAGTTTCTCGCGCGCGACCGCGAGCTGCTGCTGGGCCTGCTCTCCGATGCGCTGCAACGCCCGCAGTTCGACCGAGGAGAGCTCGACAAGCTGCGTGAGCGGCGCATCGAGTTCATCAAGGCCGCCAAGGACTCCGAGCCGCAGAGCCTGATCGGCATCTATGGCCGAGCGCTGCTGTTCGCTGGCCACGCTTACGGCAAGGCGGTCGGTGGCAGCGAGGCGAGCCTGGCGACGATTACGCGCGAGGATGTGCTCAGGTTCTACCGCGACCACGTTGGCGCCGATCGGCTGACGCTGGTATTCGCCGGCGACTTCGATCCTCTCGAGCTCAAGCATGCCGTGAGCGCCGCGTTCGGCGCCTGGCGCCGCGCCGGCGCGCCGCTGCCGCCGCTCGCCGACAGCGCGCGGGTGCGCGGCCGGCGGGTACTGCTGATCGATGCGCCCGGTTCGGCGCAGACGTATTTCTGGATTGCCAATGTCGGCGTCGCGCGCTCATATCCGCGGCGCGCAGCGCTCGATGTGACCAATACCGCGTTCGGCGGCAGCTTCGGCTCGATGCTGATGCAGGCGCTGCGCATCAAGTCGGGGCTGACGTATTCGGTCCATGCGGGCTTTCATCGCGGCGCCGTGCCCGGGGAGTTCGCGATCAGCTCGTTCACGCAGACGGCGAGCACCGCGCGCGCCATCGAAATCACGCTGCAGACTTTGTCGGCGCTCAAGCAGCAGGGAGTGAGCGGGGCAGCCGTCGACTCCGCGCGCAGCTACATCCTCGGCCAGTATGCGCACGGCTTCGAAACCGCCGCCGATTGGGCGCAAGCGCTCGCCGACCTGGATCTGTACCACCTGCCGGAGAGCTATATCGACGATTTCCGAGACCAGCTGCTGCGGGTGGACGCGGAGGCTTCAAAGCAGGTCGTGGCGAGCGCGTACCCGAGCGGCGAGGACATCGATATCGTGCTGATCGGGGACGCCGCGCGTATCCGTGCCGAGGTCTCGAAGTTCGGGCCGCTGATCGAAAAGCCGCTCGAGGCGACGGACTTCGCGCCGCCGGCTCCTTAGAATATCGTGGTGACGCGGTTGTATCCCGCGCCCCTGAAATCCTCGCCCCCGCCCAAGGAGTGCAGCGCATGAATGCCAATCCGCAGACGAGCACGCAGGCCGTGCGGCCGCCGTTTCGCGCCGATCACGTCGGCAGTTTCCTGCGACCGAAGTATCTGCTCGAGGCGCGCGCTGCCGCGCAGCGCGGTGCGCTGTCGGCCGCCGAACTGCGCGCGGTCGAGGATCGCGCGATCCGCGAGATCGTCAAGTTCCAGCAGGACGTCGGCCTGCGCGGCATCACCGACGGTGAATTCCGCCGCACGTTCTTTCATGTCGATTTCCTGACACAGCTCGACGGCGTGGTCGAGAAGGGCGGCTTGGCGGTCAAGTTTCACAAAGCCGACGGCGATATCGACTATGCGCCGCCGGTGATGCTGGTCACCGGCAAAGTGCGCCATTCGCGGCCGATCCAGCGGCGCGACTTCGAGTTCCTGCAGTCGGTGACCCACCGCACGCCCAAGGTCACGATTCCCTCACCGACGATGCTGCACTTTCGCGGCGGCCGCGGCGCGATCAGCGAACAAGCCTATCCGCAGCTCGAAGCGTTCTACGCCGACGTCGCGGCGGCGTTTGCGGACGAGATCCGGGACCTGGCCGCGGCCGGCTGCACCTATCTGCAGCTCGACGACACCAATCTGGCGTATCTGTGCGATGCCAGTCAGCGCGAGGCAGCGCGCGCGCGCGGCCACGATCCCGATGAGCTGCCGCTGCGCTATGCGCGGCTGATCAACGCCTCGATCGCAGGCCGGCCGCCGGGCATGACGATCTGCGTGCATCTGTGCCGCGGCAATTTCCGCAGCTCCTGGGCGGCGGAGGGCGGCTACGAGCCGGTGGCGCGGGTGTTGTTCAACGAGCTCGCGGTCGACGGCTACTTTCTCGAGTACGACGATGCGCGCTCGGGCGACTTTGCGCCGCTGCGACACGTGCCCAAGGGCAAGAAGGTGGTGCTCGGTCTCGTGACCACCAAGCTCAACCGGCTCGAGACCAGCGATGAGCTCAAGCGGCGGATCGATGAGGCCGCGCGCTTCGTACCGCTCGAGCAACTGTGTCTGTCGCCGCAGTGCGGCTTCTCGAGCACGGTGCACGGCAATGACGTCGCAGTGGAGATGCAGGCCAGGAAGCTGCAGCTCGTGGTCGAGACCGCGCGCGCGGTCTGGGGCTACAGCTGAGAGGCCGGGTGCGCAAGCCCCGTGCCGTCAGGGCGCAGGCGCCGCGCTGACCAGCGTGCGATATTGCCGAAGGTGCCGGATCATGTGCGGGCCGTTGCCGGCAATCTCATACAGGCGCGCGAGGTTGTAGTGCGCATCGGCAAGACCCGGATCGAGTGCAATCGCCGCGAGATAACTGTCGATCGCCTCCGAGCTTCGCCCCGTGTCCTCCAGCAGCACGCCGAGGTTAAACATCGCATCGGCATCGCGCAGGCACGCCTCGACGCGATACAGCCGCTCGGCGAGTTCGAATTGGCCGGCCTGGTGCAGCAGCCGGGCGCAGTTGATGCGCGCCTCGACGTTCCCGACCTCGAGCTCGAGGCAGCGCTGATACAGGGTAATCGCCTGCTGCGGATCGGAATTCTCCAGACGCGCGGCCTGGTCGAACAGCTGATGCAGCTGCAAAGGCGGCGGATTCAGTTCCAGGGCCGGTGGCGCCGGCGCACGCTCGATGATGTGCAGCGTGCCATTGCTGATCACAACATCGAGCGCCAGCAGGTACTGCCCGGAATGGCTGTCCCACTCGCTCTGGCCCTCGCGGATGCTCACGCTGTCGCCGACCGCCCGCAACGACAGGCCCGAGATCGGAGCGTGCTCGGGCAGGCGGCGGCGCAGGTCGCGCAATGAGCGCGTGATGCGCCGATTCGACAATTGAGCGGTGGACAGCGCCTTGGCGGTGCGCAGCACGATCAGGTCCTGAAACGAAAACCGATACTCGCGCCGCCGGCCCCGATGCGGTGCGACGAAGCGCTGCCGGATCAGCGAGCGCACGACGCTGCGCGATAGTCCAATCAGCCGCTCGATATCGGCGATGGAATAATCGTGCATGGCGGTGTGGCCGTGGGCGCCCGAAACCCTCAAGCCCGGGAGGTCCTGCGCGCGGCGGCCTTACGCTCGACACGCTTGGGCGCTTTGCGTGGTCCGAGCTTTTCCTGCCGCTTGCCGCCGAGGCTCGCCTTGAGCGCCGACATCAGATCGATGACGTTGCCGGTCGGGGTGCGGATCGGCACGGCGGACAGCGAGATCTGGTGGCCCTCCACCTTCTTCTGGATCGCCGCTTCGATCCTGGCCTTAACTTCATCGACGTACAGCCTCGGATCGAACCGGTCTACCGCCTGCTGGTCGATGAGCTGGCGCGCGAGCTTGAGCTCGCTGTCCTTGACCTCGGCGGGTACCGCGCCGATGTCGTCGACCGGGCGCACCTCGGCGGCGAAGTGCAGCTGATGCATCACGATCGCCTTCTCGAGCGGTCGCAGCACGATCATGTGATCGCGGCCGTGCGAGGCCCAGTGCCCGATCGCGCAGCGATGGGTCTCGCGCAACGCGGCCGCGAGCAACGCGTAGGGCCGCGCGCCGCCTTTGCCAGGCGCCAGATAGTAGCTGCGATCGAAATACAGCGGGTCGACCGATGCCAGTGGCACGAACTCGACGATATCGATGCTGTCGGAGCCGGCCTCGTCGAGGGCTTTGATCTCCTCGGCGGTGAACTGCACATACTGGTCTTTGGCAAATTCGTAGCCCTTAACGATCTCGTTGCGCTCGACCACCGTGCCTTCCTTCAGGCAAACGTATTGCTGCTTCAGGCGCGAACCGTCCTTCGCGTGCAGCAGATTGAAGCTGATCTTTTCGCTGCTCACCGTCGCGGTGAACAGATCGACGGGTATCGACACCATTCCAAACGAGATCGTCAGGGATGCCATGGATCGTGCGGCCATAGGATTCACTCCGGCTCTTGTACTGGTTGCCAGACTGGCGCGACGCGCTGCGAGCGTCAATATCGGGGCCCGCATTTATGCTGCACTGCAGCAGCGGCGTTACTGCGCGAACCTCTTGCCTTCGCTCGCGAGCCACTCGAGTTCCGCGCGCGTGCTGTCGCGTTTGAGGACGCGGTTGCGGTACGGAAACCGGCCGAAGCGCGCGATGATGTCCCGGTGCATCACTGCGGCCTGCAGACTGTCTTCAAAGGTCGCTCGCAGCTCGGCCGGGGCTTCCTCGACCAGCCGGCGGAACGCGGCGACCGACTCCTCCTGTACGTCGAGGCTTTCGGCGTGCATCAGCGGCATATAGAAGAACAGCCGCTCGACCGGATCGAGCGTGGCGTCGGCACCGAACTGCATGCCCGAGACCGTCAGCGACAGCGCCCGCAGGTCCTGCGCGTAGGCGCGGGCGGTGCCGCGGTAGATGTTGCGTGAGAACTGATCGAGCAGCAGGATCAGCGCCAGCCGGCGGCGCGGGCCGGATTCCCAGGCCGTCAATCCGCCGCATTCGGCCTCGAGTGTCAGCTCGCCATAACGCTCGCGGATCAGTTCATCGGTCTGTGGCGTGAGCTCGGGTGCGCCGGGCTCGCCGAACCAGATGCGCGAATGCTGCTGGATCTGGGCCGCGCCGTACGGTCGCGGTCCGAACCAGAAGGCGAGCAGATCCTGGGCGCTGGGCGGCGGGCTCATGGGTCACAGGGTAGCGCGGGTGCGGCGCGATTATTCGCACAGGCTTTCCAGGTAGGTCTGGGCAACCATGGACAGGTGCTTGCGGGCGAGCGCCCGGGCCTTGGGATTGTCGACCAGCTGCTCGAGCGGGCCGGTGACCAGCAGCCGGCGCACTGCGGGGTCCCTGGCGGACATGCGGGCGATCTTGTTGAGGACGGTAAATCCGCGGTGGATCTTTTCGCGGGGTGCCCGGTTGGTTTCGATGGAGCGGGCGAGGTACTGGCCGAAACGGCTGTACAGAAAGTAGTCGTCGTTGCCGACGTGAAAGCGAGCTTCAGCAAAGAAGTCGGGGAAATTCTTCTCGAGGTACAGGTTAACGCGGTGAAGACGAGGCCCAGGTTCGCTGTTCGCGGACGCTTTGCGTTTCTTCATTGCAGTCTTGTCACACCTCCGTGGTCGGCCTATCGCAATGCGCGCGCACGTTAAGGCACATCGACCTGCGATGCAATAGACGCGTTGGGCTTTTGTGAGCTACTGCCGCCGCCGTTCGCGCACCTACAGCCAGCCGCTCTCGCGCCGTGGGCGCGAGCGTGAGATCCCGCGCGATCCCGAGGATCGCTACTTGGCGGTACCTGAATCGGCCACGGCTTCCCCCGCCTGAACCGGTTCGCTCTGCGGCTTGTCGGTGTCGGCTCGGTCAGCAGCGGCTTCGAGCTCGTCGAGCTCCTCGTACTCGTGGTGCTCAACGAGGCTGGCTTCGGGCTCAGCCGTGTGCGCGAACGGATTGAGGATCGCGTCGTCGCGCATGCGCGGCTGCCAGGGACGATGAAACTTGGAGCGCAACATGACTTTCTCTCCCGCGGTCCCGTGCCGGGCGTAGCCTCCGGGCGCCGCTGCAAGACATGCTACGCCTGCCCGCCAGAATGGTGTCATGCGGAAAAATACCGATGGCCGCCTACCTGGCGGCGCGGTGGCGAAAGCGCCGCGCTTGCGGCCGGCGTACTGCGCCCTACAGCAAGCGGTGCCACTGCCGCTCGCGATCGGCGTAGACGAGAAAGTGCGGATTGAGCAGTTCCGGTCCGCGGTTGTAGCTCAGGGGCGTGCCGGCCGTGTCGGTCACGAGGCCGCCCGCCGCGAGCACCACCGCGTGTGCCGCAGCCGTGTCCCATTCCGACGTGGCGCCGAGCCGCGGATAAAGATCGGCGCTGCCTTCGGCCACCATGCAGAGCTTGAGCGAGCTGCCCACCGCGATCAGCTCGTGAGGACCGACCTGCGATAGCAGGCGGTCGAGCGAATCACCCCGGTGGGAGCGGCTGCCGACGATGCGGACCGGAGACCCGGCGTGCCGCTTCACCACGATCGGCGTCGCGGACTCATCGTCGTGCACCCGAAACGCGCCGACGCCCGGAACGCCGTAGTACAGCAGCTGTCGGGCCGGCGCATAGACCACGCCGAGCACCGGCTCGTGGCCCTCGATCAGCGCGATATTGACCGTGAATTCACCGTTATGGGACAGGAACTCGCGGGTGCCGTCGAGCGGGTCCACGAGCCAATAGCGCGACCAGTGGGCTCGTTCGGAAAACTCGATGCGCGCCGATTCTTCGGACAGGACCGGCCAGTCGGGCGTCAACGTGTGCAGGCCCTCGACGATCGTGCGATGGGCGCGCAGATCGGCCTCGGTCAGCGGCGAGGCGTCGGCCTTGTCGCTGACCGTGAACTCGGCCGATTCATAGACTTCGAGGATAGCGGCGCCCGCGCGCCGCGCGATGTCGATCACCGGACCGAGCCATTGCGTGGCCGCAACCAGATTGAACGTCATTCAGCAGTGGACCTCTTACTGCCGAGAATAGCGTAAATGGACGCTCATCGGCGCGAGCCTCTACAATCAAAAGCCAGGGGGGGAATGCACTAATCATGAGACACGCCGCCAGCAAAGTCGGACCATGAGCGGTCGCGACCAGATGCAGTACGACGTCGTGATCGTCGGCGCGGGGCCGGCCGGGCTGGCGTGCGCGCTGCGCTTGAAGCGGCTCAAACCCGACGCCTCGGTGTGCGTGCTCGAGAAGGGCTCGACCGTCGGTGCGCACTCGATTTCGGGCGCGGTGCTCGAGCCCGCGCCGCTCGAGGCGCTGCTGCCGAACTGGCGCGCGAGCTATACCGGTATGGCGGTGCCCGCGCAGCACGACGAGTTCTGCTTCCTGACGGCACGCAAAGCGGTGCGGCTGCCGTTGCCGCCGACGATGCGCAACCACGGCAATTTCATCGTGTCGCTGTCGCAGCTCACCGCATGGCTCGCCCAGCAGGCCGAGAGTGCCGGCATCGACGTCTTTCCGGGCTTTGCCGCCGCGGCGCCTCTTTATGATGCCGCTGGGGCCGTCGCGGGCGTGCGTGTCGGGGACATGGGCCTCGACAAGGACTTTGGTCCGGGCCCGAATTACACGCCCGGCGTCGAGATTCTCGCCGGCACGACGATTCTGGCCGAAGGCTGCCGCGGCTCTATCGCCAAGCAACTGATCCAGCGCTTCAAGCTCGATGCCGGCAAGGCGGCACCGACCTATGGACTTGGCTTCAAGGAGCTGTGGCAACTGCCGCCGGGACGCGCGCAGGCCGGCCTGATCCGCCACAGCGCCGGCTGGCCGCTCGATGGCAACACCTACGGCGGCAGCTTTCTCTACCACCTCGATTTTGACCGCGTGTACGTCGGTTTTGTGATCGGTCTGGACTACCACGACCCGCGGCTGCAGCCGTTCGAAGCGTTCCAGCAGTTCAAGCACCATCCTTCCGTCAAGCCGCTGTTTGATGGCGGGGAGATCCTCGCCGCGGGCG
Source organism: Steroidobacterales bacterium (assembly GCA_044440135.1). GTDB lineage: Bacteria > Pseudomonadota > Gammaproteobacteria > Steroidobacterales > Steroidobacteraceae > FEN-1191. The sequence continues at coordinate 37,088 of JBIODC010000003.1, forward strand.
CGCGCACCATCGCGGCCGGCGGCTGGCAATCGCTGCCGACCCTGGAGATGCCGGGCGCACTGCTGATCGGCGATGCCGGTGGCACGCTCAATGTGCCCAAGATCAAGGGCATTCATCAAGCGATACGCTCCGGCGTTGGCGCCGCCGAGCACCTGGCCGAGACGGGGAGCCCGGCCGGCTTCGATGCGCGCTGGCGCGCCAGTGCCGGCGGCCGCGAGCTCTACCAGGTGCGCAACATCAAACCCGGCTTCAAGCGCGGCTTCTGGTGGGGGTTTGCCAACGGCGCGCTGGAGACCGTCACGCGCGGGCGCTCGCCATGGACATTGCGTAACCGCCGTGACGATGGCGCGCAGCTCGAGCGCCTCGATGCCTTTCAATCGCCCGATCGGCATTGGGTGACGCGCACGCTGCCGCCGCGCGATCGTCTGTCGTCGGTGTTCTTCGCCGGCAACACGCACGAGGAGGCCCAGCCGGCGCATCTGAAGGTCGCCGATACCTCGATCTGCGCGACCCGCTGTGCCCAGGAATTCGGCAACCCCTGCGAGCGCTTCTGCCCGGCGAACGTCTATGAAATGGTCGACAACGGCCAGGGCGGCAAGATGCTGCGCATCAATGCCGCCAACTGCGTGCACTGCAAGGCCTGCGACATCAAGGATCCGTACGGCATCATCACCTGGACCACGCCCGAGGGTGGTTCCGGTCCGAACTATCAGAATCTCTAAGCGGATGCGCAAAGGCATCATCCTCGCCGGCGGCACCGCCTGGCTCGATACCGGTACCCATGAATCGCTGATGCATGCCGCCAATTTCATCGAAGCGATCCAGACCCGCCAGGGCTGGAAGATCTGCTGCCCCGAAGAAATTGCGTTTCGTGCCGGCTTTATCGATGCCGCGCAGCTCGAGAAGCTCACCCAGCCGCTGTCGAAGACCGACTATGGCCAATACCTGATCGGGATCCTGTCGGAGCGGCTGTAGTGCAGTTCGAGCCGACGCGGCTGCCGGAAGTCGTGCTGATCAAGCCGCGCTTGTTCGGCGATGCGCGCGGATTCTTCTTCGAGAGCTGGCACCAGCGGCAGTTTGCGGCCGCTGGCATCGACGCGCGCTTCGTGCAGGACAATCACAGCCACTCGGTGCGGCACGCGCTGCACGGGCTGCATTTCCAGATCCAGCAGCCGCAGGGCAAGCTGGTCCGCGTCGTTCGCGGCGAGGTGTTCGATGTGGCCGTCGACATCCGCCGCAGCTCGCCGCGCTTTGGGCAATGGGTCGGTACGATGCTCAGCGAGGCGAACCATCAGATGCTCTGGGTGCCGCCCGGATTTGCGCACGGCTATCTCGCGCTCAGCGACGAGATTGATTTTCTGTACAAGTGCACCGACTTCTACGCCCCGCAGCACGAGCGCGCGATCCGTTGGGACGATGGAGAGATCGGCGTGCAGTGGCCGCTGCCGGCCGGCATCGCGCCGACGCTGTCGGCGCGAGACGCCGCTGCGCCGTGGTTCAGGGATGCCGAGAGCTATCCGTGAGAGTGCTGGTCACCGACGCCACAGGCCAGGTGGGCGGCGCGCTGCTGGCCAGCAAACCGCCGCGGATCGAGCTGCGCGCACCGGGCCGGACCGAGCTCGATATCGCCGATGCGCGCGCGGTCCATGCCGTGGTGGCGGCCTATCAGCCGCAGCTCATCATCAATGCGGCCGGGTACACGGCCGTAGACAACGCGGAGTCCGAGCCTTTCCTGGCCGATGCGATCAATGCGCAGGCGCCACAGCATTTGGCTGAAGCTGCGCAAACCATCGACGGCTGCCGGATGGTCCAGCTCTCGACCGGCTATGTGTTCGACGGGCGCGCCGCGCAAGCCTACCAACCGTGCGATCCTCCCCATCCGCTCAGTGTCTACGGGCGCACCAAGCTCGCCGGAGAACAGGCCGTGCTCCGAGCGCTGGCCGAGCGGGCCGTGGTGTTGCGCACCGCCTGGGTGTACGCGGCGCAGGGCAGCAATTTCCTTCTGACGATGCTGCGGCTGATGCGTGAGCGCGGCGCAGTGCGCGTCGTGGCCGACCGACAGGGCACGCCGACCGCGGCATTCTCGATCGCGCGCGCGCTGTGGCGGATCGCGGAATTGCCGCACGTGCACGGTATCCTGCACTGGACCGACCACGGGGTTGCGAGCTGGTACGAGTTTGCCTGCGCGATCGCCGAGGATGCACTGGCGGCAGGTTTACTGCCGCAGCCGGCCAGCGTCACGCCTATTGCAACCAGCGACCATCCGACCGCCGCACACCGGCCAGCGAACAGCGTGCTCGATACCCGCGAATGCGTCGCTTGGCTGGGCCTTACGCCCGAGCACTGGCGCGCGAATCTGCGCGCCACATTGATGCAGCTCTCGCGCGGCTGATGTCACCCTACCTATACTGCATTCCCTGAATCTGGCAGGACGCGAATTCAAGCGGACAGGCATGGCGCGACTACTCGTAACGGGCGGGGCCGGATTCATCGGCGCCAATTTCGTGCACTACTGGCTGGGGCAGCATCCGGGAGATCGCCTGGTGGTGCTCGATGCGCTCACCTATGCCGGCAATCGCGGCAATCTTAAGTCCGCCGAATCCCGCGCCGAATACCGCTTCGTTCACGGCGACATCTGCGACACGGGGCTCGTCGAGCGGCTGCTGCGCGAGGATCGGCTCGACACCATCGTGCACCTCGCGGCCGAATCGCATGTCGATCGCTCGATCGAGGGCTCCGACGCATTCGTGCACACCAACGTTGTCGGTACGCATTCGATGCTCAAGGCCGCGCGCCGCGTCTGGCTCGAGGAAAGAACCGTTCCCACGCACCGTTTCCATCACGTCTCGACCGATGAAGTCTATGGCTCGCTCGGTCCGGATGATCCGCCGTTCACGGAAATCACACCGTACGCGCCCAACTCGCCGTACTCGGCGAGCAAGGCCGCCTCGGATCACCTGGTGCGCGCCTATCACCACACCTATGGCCTGCAGACGACGATCAGCAATTGCTCGAATAACTATGGCCCGTATCAGTTTGCCGAGAAGCTGATTCCGCTGATGATCGCGCAGCTGCTGGCCGGAAAGTCGCTCCCGGTCTACGGCGATGGCCGCAACGTCCGCGACTGGCTGCATGCCGAAGACCATTGTCGCGGCATCGACGCGGTGCTGTCGCGGGGCCGGCCGGGCGAGGTCTACAACATCGGCGGACGCTCGGAATGCGAGAACATTCATCTGGTGCACGCGTTGTGCACCATCGTCGATGAGTACCTCGGCTCGACCGATGAGCTGCGACGGAGCTTTCCGAACTGCGCCGTGGCACAGGGCGAGATCAGCGAGCGGTTGGTGCGCTACGTCAAGGATCGTCCGGGACATGACCGGCGTTATGCGATCGACTGCGCGAAAGTCGAGCGCGAGTGCGCGTTCAAGCCGCGGATCGCCCTCGAGGACGGCCTGCGCCTGACGGTGCGCTGGTACCTGGATCGTGCCGACACGCTGCGCTCGGGCTGGCAGCGAACACTTTCCTGAACGCCGACCGCGCGGCCGGCTGAAGCTGGTTCGATCCGGTCCAGATCTATCGATATCTAATAGTGTGGCGGCTTCTCGAAGCCGTCGGCACTGGCCGCACCGCCGGCCTCGATCACTTCCAACTGCTGCTTGAGCTGGCGGTTGCGCGCCGTGAGCAGCTCGATCTCGCGCTGCTGCCGTATCACGACGTCGTTGAGCTCATTCAAGGCACGCTCGAGGTGAGCCAGCTTGATCTCGATCTGGTCAAGGCGCGTTGGTTCGGTCACGCGGAAAGGCATCCAACAAGAATACACCGCCGCGTGGGACGGCGGCAGCGCCGCCGCACAGCGTTGGTGCTGCAGCGCGCTCATCAAGGTGCAAGCGGCAGGCAAAAAATTACAATGTTGCGCTTATCTGTCGTCGATGGACGACAACCCGCCTACGCCGGATTGTCATGAGAATATGCGAGGGTTCACGCAGCGATGGAATCGCCGAGCTCGCCATTGCAATGAAACCAGGACCATCGTCAGCAGCTACGATCAGCGGACATGCGGAGCCGAGGATTGCGCGTGGCCTGAGCCGTGACTTCGTCGCGCTGGCGCACGATCTGCTGGCCCTGGGCGATGTATGCGCGATCGGCTTGAGTGGCACCCTGAGCGCATTGCTCTGGATGCAGCTGTCGATCACCCGCGTACTGCCGGGCCATTTCTGGGCTACGTTCGGCAGCCGGGTGACGGTCGCGGCCGTGATCGCGCCGTTCGTACTGCGGGCCTCGCGCCCGGAGAATGTGCGCGAGCAGGGCGGCGATCGTCGATGGAACGCGCACGAACTGTCGTGGCGATTCGTGGTGTTCGTGCTGCTGATGCTGGTGATCGGCTATGCGACCGGGTCGTTGCACAAGGCGCCCGACGACTGGCTCGCGCTGTGGGCCGTGCTCGGTTGGAGCGCTGTGATGTCCAATCGCTGGCTGCTGATCAGGTCGCTGGAGTTTCTCGAGCGCCGCGGCAGTCTGCGCGACGTCGTGGCGATCGTCGGCGCCGGCGAGCTCGCGGATCGGGTGGTGCAGCACTTCAAGCACGTCAAGTCCAGCGGGCTGCAGATCGCCGGCGTGTTCGATGATCGGCTGACACGGCATCAGGCGGTCGCGAATCGGCCCTGCGGCACGGTGCAGGATCTGCTGGAAGTCGGCAAAACCCGGCGCATCGACTGGATTCTGATTGCGATACCGGCGGCGGCGGAGCAGCGACTGGGGTCGCTGGCGCATCAGCTCAAGGCGCTCGCGACCTCGATCGCGATCTGCCCGCAACAGTTTGCCCTCAACGTGCCCCATCACGGCTGGGCCTATGTCGGCGACAGCCTGCCCGCGGCCCTGCTGGTGGATCGGCCGCTGCGCGGCTGGGGAGCGGTCGTCAAACGGCTCGAGGATATCGCACTGGCGAGCATTCTCTTGCTGCTGTCGCTGCCGCTGCTCGCGCTGATTGCGCTGGCGGTCTGGGTCGACAGCCCGGGTCCGATCATCTTTCGTCAGCGCCGTCACGGCTGGAACAACCGCGCGTTCGATGTGCTGAAATTTCGCACGATGCGCTGGACGCCGGCGACCACCTCGGCGCTGATGCAGACCTCGCGCAATGATCAGCGCATCTCGCGGGTCGGCCGATTCCTGCGCCGCACCAGCCTGGACGAGCTGCCGCAGCTGCTCAATGTGCTCCAGGGCGACATGTCGCTCGTGGGCCCGCGCCCGCACGCGATCGACATGCGCACCGAGGACCGCCTCGGACACGAAATCGTCGGGGAATATCCGCACCGACACCGTGTCAAGCCGGGAATCACGGGCTGGGCGCAGGTCAATGGCTACCGCGGCGCGACCCAGACCGCGGACCAGATCCGTCGTCGGGTCGAACTGGACCTGTACTACGCCGACAACTGGTCGGTGCTGCTGGATCTGAAGATTCTGCTCAAGACCCTCGGATGCATCATCGGCGGCAAAAACGCTTTCTGAAGCGCCGCACGTCAACTAAGCACACGCGTGATGCGGCGGCCGCCCGTTTTGTGGCGCGGGCTGCGGTTCAAGAGCTGCTGGAGCGAGAGGGACCGGCGGGTTCGCGCAAACTGCAGCGCTCACCCGCCAGGTCGCGGGGGGTCCGGCACCTTAACCGCGGGGCGGGGCTCAAATCCGAGCAGCTAATTGCGCTACTGGGAGTCCCGGGGCCGTGTGCGTGCCTTGCGATCAACAATAACCAGAGACAGATGAATCATTGCTGAACGCGACGCGCGCTGCAGTGCATTGTTTCTCATTTTTGTGCGTCGCAAGTGCTGAGTCGACGCGACTGCCCCGCTACCCTTCGGCGCCAGATTCCTCTGACAGCAGGACGATTATTGGCAAGGAGCGCCGGCAGGTTGGCGCAAAACTTTAGCGCCAATCCGCCGGAATCGCTTAAGGGTCAAGGACGCAGAAGCGGGGCGGGACGGATTCTACGTACAGACCGAGCCTCCTGAAGCGGTGTAGTTTGATCGCGGTTTTGCCACTCACGATAGATCTATGAGCATGATCGTCTGCCCCGTGGCCGGATGCTCATGCCAGAGGAGATGAGACCATGTCGCTGGGGCTGATTCTTGTCATCGTTCTTGTGATCTTCCTGCTCGGTGGCTTCAGTGGCCGCTTCGGTGGCTACGGCTACGGTTATGGGCATGGCGGCGTTGGAATCATCGGCGTCATCTTGATCGTGGTTGTCATTCTGATGTTGCTTGGGCGGCTCTGATCCGACAGGCGCGATGTTTCGAAGGCTTCACCATAGGGGCAACTGATCATGAGGAACAAACTTGCAATCATCGGCGTCGTTTTCGGCAGCTTGCTCGGGTCTGCGGTGGCCCTGGCCGATGAGGATGCGGCGGCGGCCGGCTCACACGCGAAGGTATTCGTGAAGGATTCGGCCATCACGACGAAGATCAAGGCCAAACTGGCCGCGGAACATATCACCAGCTTGGGGCGCATTCATGTCGATACCGACAAGGATGGCGTCGTGTGGCTGAGCGGCAGCGCCAGGACCCAGGAAGCGGCAGACAAGGCCGAAGCGATTGCGCGGGCCACCGAAGGGGTCAAGGCGGTCCACAGCCAAATCAAGATCAAGAAGGACGACTGAAGTTCTGGCTGGAAGGAGCGCCGGCGGGTTGGCGCAAAACTGCAGCGCCAATCCGCCGGAATCGCTTAAGGGTCGAGGGCGCAGAAGCGGGGCGGAGCTCAAATCCGAGCGGCACTAAAGGGCTTGCTGGGAGTCCCGGAGCCACCTAGGCGCCTGGTACCAAGAATAATCGCCCGCAACTGAATCGAGCCTGAATGACCGCGCTCGACCAGCGTCTTCTGGCACCCAGCGTCGTCATGCCGCGCCGGCGCGCGCGGCGTTACCCGGCGCTGCCGACCCGGTGCGGCGTGACGCTGGCGCTCAGGGTCTGATCGTCGAAGCTCAGGTACAGCGAGCGCTCGGTCACCGCCAGGTCGAAGCCCATGCGCCGGCCCAGGCGCGCGGCCAGCGCGGCAAGAAATCCGCGGTCGAGCGCGTAGATCTCGATCTCGTCGGCGCGATGCACCTTGCCGGCCGCCAGACCCGCGAGCAGTGCAGCAACGTCCTTGTGTGAGTACACGGCGACCCTGGGTGCGGCCTTGGTGGCGCGGTGCAGCCGGCTGGGATCGGGCGTGCCGATGTCAATCCAGCTCTGCAGCGTACCGGTGAGGTCACGGATTTCGAGCGCGGGGGCAGCGGGATCGGACAGCCCCTTCGAGAACGCGATGCCTTGCCGGTATTCGAGGCAATAGGCGAGCACGCGCGTCAGCAGGTATTCCTCGGTCTCCGACGGGTGGCGCGCGGCGCGGAACGAGAGCGCCTCGTAGACGCCGCGATCGGCATCGTTGAGGGTAATCTCGAAGCTGTAGACGGTCGCGCTGAGCGCCATGGGGTTACTGCAATCCCTGACACCCGTCATGGCGCTGGATGCAGGTGGTCTCCAGCTGCATGATGGCCGCTGCTACCGGGTTCAGTGCAGCCGGAACCCTGACTCGCACTTCGGTCAATGAATTCAGCTCGTCCCCCAGGTTCAGGATGATCAACCCCGTGACCGGCAAATCGGACATCTCGAATAGGCCGTCGGTCCCGAGTCCGGTGCGATTGGGAGGCGTCGTAAATTGCACCAACCGATCACTCAAGTACTGAAGCCGATCATCGGGATGGGGCTCTGCGTCGAATGACGAATCCGGGATCAGTTGCTCCTGCCTGACACGCGCGATGAACTCGTCACCGACCAGCGGGAACAATTGCGCCGCTACGATGGCGACGTGAAAGCGTCCGGAGGTTGCACCCGCCGAGGATTGGATCATCACGGCGGGTGCGGTAATCGTGGGTACCGGATAGTAGGGTGGCGCCATGCGCTTGGGCGTCACGATGAGAATGCTGCCATTGGATCCGGACCACCCCCGGCAGTACCAGCCCTTGGGTGCATAGATGCCTGGCGTTTGCGCGGCGCTGTAGTAGGCGATCTGTTCGGCCAGGCGCGGATCCACGGGGGTGGGCATCGACTGGCCCGTCTGAAGCCTGGCCGGTCCCGTTTGATCGTTGATAAGACACCCGACCACAGGCACCCGCTGCGGGGTCTGCGGCAGTTCCGCCGAACCCAAGGTGGAACAGGAGAGCAGCAGCGCCAAAGTCATACCGAAACGCATAGCGGTTAGCGTACCCGGTTCTTAATCCGGCGTTGACCGCAAGCCCCTGATCGGTATATTTGGGAGGCAGCTGGTGCCGCAGGCGCCTTAGGTCGCATGACCCCGAGTTTCCGGCCTTCAGGGCGGGCCGGACCTGCCACCGGTATCGCACAGTTCTTGCAGCACAGGCCGTGGGTGTTCGCCGCCCAGCGGTCTCGAGCCGGCTCGCCCCTGGCGGGGCGGGGGCGACAGGATAGGGCCACTACGATGACCAACGACAAGCACCGCGGGCTGTACCGCGAGGCCTTCGAGCGCGACGGTTGCGGCTTCGGCCTGATCGCGAGCCTGGACGACAAACCGAGCCATTGGCTGGTGCAAACGGCCATTGCCTCGCTCAACCGCCTGACGCATCGCGGCGCGATCGCGACCGACGGCAAGACCGGCGACGGCTGCGGCCTGCTGCTCAAGAAACCCGAAAAATTCCTGCGCGCGCTGGCCCGGGACGCCAAGATCAAGCTCAGTCCACGCTTCGCGTCGGGCCTGGTGTTTCTGCACCAGGATGCGGCACTGGCCGAGGCGGCGCGCACTGAATTGAAGAGCCAGCTGGAACGCGAAGGTCTGGTCGTCGCGGGCTGGCGCGTGCCACCGACCACGCCCTCGGCCTGCGGCCCAGAGGCACTGAAAACGCTGCCGCGCATCGAGCAGCTGTTCGTCACCTGCCGCATCGCGGACATCGACGATGCCAGCTTCAACCGCAAGCTGTTCCTGGCGCGCCGCCGCGCCGAGAAGCAGCTCGCCGCCGACCCGATGTTCTATGTGCCGAGCCTCTCGGCCAGCACCATCGTCTACAAGGGCATGGTCATGCCGCAGCACCTGGCCGAGTTCTACCTCGACCTCGCCGACCCGCGGCTCGAGGCCTCGGTGGCGGTGTTCCATCAGCGCTTCTCGACCAACACGCTGCCGCAGTGGCGCCTGGCCCACCCGTACCGGCTCATAGCCCACAACGGCGAGATCAACACCATCGAAGGCAATCGCCAGTGGGCGCTGGCGCGCGCACCCGTGCTGCGCTCGCCGGTGCTGCCGGATCTCACCGATATCATGCCGCTGGTGTCGCTGACCGGCTCGGACTCGCAGAGCCTCGACAACATGGTCGAGCTGCTGCTCATGGGCGGTCTCGACGTGATGCACGCGCTGCGCCTCCTGATCCCGCCGGCCTGGCAGTCGGTCGATACGCTCGATGCCGACCTGCGCGCGTTCTACGAGTTCTATTCGGCGCATATGGAGCCCTGGGACGGTCCGGCCGGCGTGGTGCTGACCGATGGCCACTACGCGGCCTGTGCGCTCGATCGCAATGGGTTGCGCCCGGCGCGGTTCGTGATCACCAAGAATCGCCACCTGACGATCGCCTCGGAGATCGGGGTGTGGGATTACGCGCCCGAGGACGTGGTGCGCAAGGGCAAGCTTGGGCCGGGCGAAATCGTGGCGCTCGATTTGCAGACCGGCACGCTGCTCGAGACCCGCGATGTCGATGCGCTCCTCAAGGCGCGCCACCCGTACAAGGCGTGGCTGAAGAAGGGCGTGCGCTACCTCGAATCCGATCTGATCGATCCCAGGCTTGCGGCCGAGCCGATGGATCGCGAGACGCTTGCGATCTTCCAGAAGATGTTCGGTATCACCGCCGAGGAGCGCGACGAGATCATCCGCGTGCTGGCCGAGGATGAGAGCGAGGCGGTCGGCTCGATGGGCGATGACACGCCGATGCCGGTGCTGTCGCACAAGATCCGCTCGCTCTACGATTACTTCCGCCAGCAGTTCGCGCAGGTCACCAATCCGCCGATCGATCCGCTGCGCGAATCGATCGTGATGTCGCTGTCCACCCAGATAGGTCCCGAGTGCAACGTGTTCGTGCCGCTGCCCGAGCACGCGCGCCAGATCGTGCTGAACTCCCCGGTGCTCTCGCAGCGAAAGCTGCGCCAGATCCTCGCCTCCGAGGACGTGGTCGAGGCCAACGAGTACATCGATCTGCAGTACGAGCCGGCCGAGGGGCTCAAGAGCGCGATCCTGCGCATCTGCGATCAGGCCGAGGCCGCGATCCGCGAGGGCAAGCTGGTGCTGCTGCTGTCCGATCGCTATCTGCAGCAGGGCAAGCTGCCGGTGCATGCACTGCTCGCGACCGGCGCCGTGCACCATCGGCTGGTCGAGACCGGCCTGCGCTGCAAGTGCAACCTGCTGGTCGAGACCGGCACCGTGCGCGACGCGCATCATTTCGCGGCCCTGATCGGCTATGGCGCCACTGCCGTCTATCCCTACATGGCCTACCAGACGCTGTACGAGATGATGCGCAAGGGCCAGGTCAAGCTCGGCTCGCAGGAGCGGCGCGAGCTCGGCCGCAGTTACCGGCGCGGCGTGCGCAAGGGCCTGTACAAGATCATGTCGAAGATGGGCATCTCGACCATTGCGAGCTATCGCGGCGCGCAGCTGTTCGAGATCGTGGGCCTGTCGAGCGAAGTGGTGGAGCTGTGCTTTCGTCACACCACCAGCCGCATCGAGGGGGCCGATTTCCAGGATCTGGAAGGGGACACTCAGTACCTCGCCCTCAGGGCCTGGAACCCGCGGGTCGGCGTCGAGCAGGGCGGCATCTATAAGTATGTGCATGGCGGCGAATACCACATGTACAACCCGGACGTGATCGGCGCGCTGCAGGCCGCGGTGGTCTCGGGCGACTATGAGCTGTACCGGATGTATGCGCAGCTGGTGAACGGCCGGCCGGCCTCGGCGCTGCGCGACCTGCTGGCGCTCAAGCCCAACAAGCCGATTCCGATCGACGAGGTCGAGCCGATCGAGGCGGTGCTGGCGCGCTTCGACGGCGCCGGCATGTCGCTGGGCGCGCTCTCGCCCGAGGCCCACGAGGCGCTCGCGATCGCGCTGAACCGGCTCGGTGGTCGCTCCAACTCCGGCGAGGGCGGCGAGGACCCGGTGCGCTACGGCACCGAGAAGAACTCCAAGATCAAGCAGGTCGCCTCGGGGCGCTTCGGCGTCACGCCCGAGTACCTGACGAACGCCGAGGTGCTGCAGATCAAGATCGCGCAGGGCGCGAAGCCCGGCGAGGGCGGACAGCTGCCCGGGCACAAGGTCAACGAGATGATCGCGCGGCTGCGCTTTGCGCGGCCCGGCGTCGGACTGATCTCTCCGCCGCCGCATCACGATATCTACTCGATCGAGGATCTCGCGCAGCTGATCTTCGATTTGAAGCAGGTCAACCCGACCGCGCTGGTGTCGGTGAAGCTGGTGGCCGAGCCCGGCGTCGGCACGGTCGCGGCCGGGGTTGCCAAGGCCTATGCGGACCTCATCACGATCTCGGGCCACGACGGCGGTACCGGGGCGAGCCCGCTGTCCTCGATCAAGTATGCCGGCACGCCGTGGGAGCTGGGACTGGCCGAGACCCACCAGACCCTGCGCGCCAACGACATGCGCCATCGTGTGCGCATACAGACCGACGGCGGGCTCAAGACCGGCCTCGACGTCATCAAGGCCGCGATCATCGGCGCCGAGAGTTTCGGGTTTGGCACCGCGCCGGTGGTGGCGCTCGGCTGCAAGTACCTGCGCATCTGCCACCTGAACAACTGCGCCACCGGGGTCGCGACCCAGCACCCGGTGCTGCGCTCGAAGTTCTTCATCGGCCAGCCCGAGATGGTGATGAACTATTTCCGGTTCGTCGCGCAGGAATGCCGCGAGCTGATGGCTTCGATCGGCGTCAGGCGCATCGAAGACCTGATCGGACACACCGAGTACCTTACGATCCTGCCGGGCGAGAGTCCCAAGCAGAGGAAGCTCGATCTCAAGCCGCTGCTGGCCGATCTCGCCCTGGTGTCCGATCGGCCGCAGTTCTGCGTCGATCCGTCGAATGCGCCGTTCGATAAAGGTGAGTTCGCCAAGGGCATGGTCGCGGACATGCTGCCGGCGATCGAGAAGAAATCCGGCGGCGAATGGCACTATACGGTCAAGAACTACAACCGTTCGATCGGTGCGCGCCTGTCGGGTGAGATCGCGCGCCACTGGGGCAACTACGGCATGGCCGAGGCGCCGCTCGTCGTGCATCTGAAGGGCTCGATCGGCCAGAGCTTCGGCGTCTGGAACGCGGGCGGCCTGCACATGTACCTCGAGGGCGATGCCAACGATTATGTCGGCAAGGGCATGGCCGGCGGCCGCCTGGTGCTCAAGCCGCCCAAGGAAGCCGGCTACGAGGCGCGCGATACCATCATCATGGGCAACACCTGCCTGTATGGTGCCACCGGCGGGCAGCTGTTCGCGGCCGGGCAGGCCGGCGAGCGCTTCGCGGTGCGTAATTCCGGCGCGGTCGCGGTCATCGAGGGCACCGGCGATCACTGCTGCGAATACATGACCGGCGGCGCGGTCTGCGTGCTCGGCCGCACCGGCGTCAATTTCGGCGCCGGCTTCACCGGCGGCTTCGCCTACGTGCTCGACCAGGCGCACGATTTCGTCGATCGCTACAACCACGAGCTGATCGACATCCATCGCCTGACGCACGAGAGCATGGACGCGAACGTGCAGCACCTGCGCGAGCTGATTCAGCTGCACGTGGCCGAAACGGGCAGCGTCTGGGGCGAGGAGATCCTGAACGACCTGCGATCGTTCATCGGCCATTTCTGGCTGGTGAAGCCGAAGGCTGCCTCGATCGATTCGCTGATCGAGGATCTCAGGAGAGCGGCTTGACGATCACGAGGCTTCAGCAAAGGACGCCACCGGTGCTCCATGGAGTCCCTGAAGAGAGATCAGGACATGAGCCCATTTTTAATTATAAAAAATGGGCTCATGTCCTGATCTCTCTTGAATGTCTCGATGTAGTGCCGGCGGTCTTTGGCTGAATCGTCATGGTCGACAAGACGCTGCAGTTCCTCGAGTTCCCGCGCCGCGAACCGGAAAAGGTCGCGGTGTCCGATCGCATCAAGGTCTTCAATGAGATCTATGCGCCGTTCGACGCCGATGGCGCGGCGCAGCAGGCGGGCCGCTGCCTGTCCTGCGGCAATCCGTTCTGTGAATGGAAATGCCCGGTCCACAACTACATTCCAAACTGGCTCAACCTGATCAGCGCCGGCAAGCTGTTCGAGGCCGCCGAGCTCTCGCACCGTACCAACTCGCTGCCCGAGGTCTGCGGCCGCATCTGTCCGCAGGACCGGCTGTGCGAAGGCGCCTGCACGCTCAACGACGGCCTCGGCGCGGTCACGATCGGCTCGATCGAGAAGTACATCACCGATGAGGCGATCAAACAGGGCTGGCGTCCCGACATGTCGGGCGTGCGTGCGACCGACAAGCGCGTCGCGATCGTCGGCGCGGGCCCCGCGGGGCTCGGCTGCGCCGATATCCTGGTGCGCAACGGCGTCAAGCCCGTGGTCTACGATCGCTATGAACGCGTCGGCGGCCTGCTGACCTTCGGCATTCCGCCGTTCAAGCTCGAGAAGCAGGTGGTCGAGATGCGCCGCGAGCTGATGCAAGGCATGGGCGTCGAGTTCCTTCTCGGGGTCGTGGTCGGCAGCGACGTGGTGTTAGATGACCTGCTCTCGGAATACGATGCGGTGTTCCTCGGCATGGGCACCTAGAACTACGTACGCGGCGGCTTTCCCGGCGAGGATCTGCCCGGTGTATACGAGGCGCTGCCGTATCTGATCGCGAACATCAACCGCGAGCTGGGCCTGCCCGGCGCCGAGGAGCGCTTCATTGACCTCGCGGGTAAGCGCGTGGTGGTGCTCGGCGGCGGCGACACCGGCATGGACTGCAATCGCACCGCGATCCGGCAGGGTGCCGAGTCGGTGACCTGCACCTACCGGCGCGATGAGCTCAACATGCCCGGCTCGCGCCGCGACTACAAGAACAGCAAGGAAGAGGGCGTGGAGTTCCTGTTCAACCGCCAGCCGATCGAGATTCTCGGCAAGCAGCAGGTCGAGGGCGTCAAGGTCGTCACGACGCGCCTGGGACCCCCGGGTCCGCGCGGCCGACGGCTGACCGAGAACGTACCCGGTTCCGAGGAGATCATCCCGGCCGACGCCGTGATCGTGGCCTTCGGTTTCCTGCCGAGTCCGCCCGACTGGTTCGAGGCGCACAACATCGCCCTGTATCCGGGTGGCCGCGTACGCGTGACCGCCACGAGCGCGCGCCCGTTCCAGACCACCCATCCGAAGGTGTTCGCCGGCGGCGACATGGTGCGCGGCTCGGACCTGGTCGTGACGGCGGTATTCGAAGGCCGCGAAGCCGCGGGCGGCATCCTGGATTATCTCGGCGTGGTCTGAATACGCGCGTTCGTGTCAGGCGCGCCCACCGAGCGGTACGCGAGTCAGATTCTTAACGAGCTCGTGGAATTCAGTCCCGACGTCGCGCTCGAGCGATGACGGCTGGACGGCATCTCGAGCCAATCGAACAACGATTGCCACTGCGCCAGATCGTCGGCGACGTGATACGGATTCATCTCTTCCAGTCCCAGCCCGAGTTCTGCGGCGCGCGCGTAACTCTGTGAGTCACGCAGCGTGGCGACGATCGGAACTCCGAGCGTGTCGAGGAATCGCAGCAGCGCTTGCGAGCTCAAGGTATTGCGGCGTACGCGATTCGCGATGATCCCGAGGCGATTCTCGCTGCGGTGCACCTTCGCAACCAGCAGCAGGTTCTGCACCAAGCGCGAACAGGCACGAATATCGATCGCCGAAGGCAGCACCGGGACCAGTATTTTGTCCGCACTACGGGTCAGCTCCGGCATTTCCGCGGCTTCGACTGCCGCCGGCGTATCGACGATCCCGCGGCCCGCGCCCTTCGGGAACTGCCACTCAAACGAAATCAGATGGATAGGCGCCTGGGTGTCAGCGCGCAATCGGACCCAATGGGCGGACGAGCCCTGTACGTCGTTATCCATCAACACCGACGCCTCGCCGCTCAGCGCGAAGTGACTCGCGAGATTGGTGGCGATGGTCGTCTTACCCGACCCGCCCTTCGGATTCAGCACGACGATGCGCTGCATGGCTGTCTCGGTTGACAGGTATTACGTCACGCTCGAATTTACGCACCTGCAGCCCGCACCGCAAGCCGCTGCGACTGTCTCGGCAAAACCTCGGCCAGGCGTGTGCCATCGCCGGCGTGAAAAGGCGCCGGTAATTCCGACCAAATAGGTACTTACATTGCCGCAGGCCGAAAGCCGATGTTCAGCGCAGCAGCCGGCTCGCGGCGCCGACGATCGGACCCTGATCGCGTTGCTGCACCAGCACCACCACGCCGCCGGCGTCGGCTGCCAGCGCCGTCAGCGGCAGCGTAAAGGTCTCGCCCTCGCCTTGCCAGCCACCGAGCTTGCGCACCGAGCGCACGATGTTGAACTCGTGCAGTTCGTGTCCCGCGTTTTCGCCTCGCGTCACCTGCGAGACTGCATTGGGCAGGTAGCTCAACAACAGCACATCGCACGGGCCCGGGGGCTGCTGCGCTCCGACGGCGACCACCAGGTTGTGCTCGTGCACCGAGACCTCGAGCGGCACGCCGGGCTCATTGCCACGGACCGCGCCGACGCCATCGCCGCCGCCAACCACGTCGCGCTGACCATCGATTACGAGCTGCGGGGTGTAGACCGAAGACAGGTGCAGCGCGTGGGCGTACTGCCGCTGCCTGGCAACCGCTTCCGGCAGTTCGAAGCGATCGCGCCAGCCGAGGCTGTCCCAGTAGTCGACATGAAAGGCGAGCGCAATGATGCCGTCCTGCTGCGCGAGTTTTCCGATCTGCGCCTCCGCAGGCGGACACGAGCTGCAGCCTTCCGACGTATAGAGCTCGACCACGGTGGCGCGCGGCGGCGCATCGACGGCCGCTGCCGACAGCGGCCACGCGCGCGCGACGGAAAACCCCAGGATGGCGAGCGGCAGGCACGAGGGTTTGAGCATGGTGGCTCCCGGCCGATGGTGACAGAGGCTCCAGAGTCTTTCGCCGCGAGGATGCTGCAGGTTACAGCCGCGGGCGGCCACCCACCAGCGCTAGGCGGGGTGATAAATCTGCGCGACGGCGCCGCCGCCAAAGGCCGTCGAGTTCACCAGCCGCAGGTCCTGCGGGCGCTGCAATGCGGCGAACAGTGGCAGCCCCTGGCCGAGCGCCACTGGATGAACCAGCAGCCGGTATTCATCGATGAGCCCGTGCTGGATGAGGCTCCGGGCAAAGCGCGCGCCGCCATGCGCGAGAATATCCTTGCCGGCCTGCTGCTTCAGCCGGCCGATCTCCTCGACCAGCTCGCCCGAGGCGATGGTCGAGCCGGCCCACTCGGCGATGTAGCCGGCCACATCAGACGAAGCGCCAGCGACGCCGGCGACGCCAGCCGCGCGTACACGCGTGGCATCGCGCAGCGCCGTCGTGGTCGAGGCCGCGCTCGCGCCACGCGCGCCGCTGCGGCAGAACACGACCTTTGGAATCTGATTCATCGGCGCGGCGAAGGCCTCGGCGGACGTCGGCCACCAGGCCCGCATGTCCTGGTAGGTCCGGCTTCCCATGATGTGAACGCCGGCCTGCCAAAGCGTATCGAGGATCCATTCGCTTGCTCCGACGTCCAGGCTCTTGAAGACCCAGTCGATCTCGCCGTTCGGGCCGCCGACAAATCCATCGACGGAAACCGACATCTTCAGAATCAGTCGTCGCATCGCCTGGCCTGCTGCAATCCCTCGGCTTGGCCGAAACCGCCGTGTTGAACATAAGTTATCACAGCGAGCATTAACCCCATTTCACTGGGCGGTGCGTTTCAGTAGAGACCATGCCTTTCAAAACGGAGCTACCGTGAAGCGCCTATTCATCGCCGCGTTGCTTGCTGGGGCCAGCGCGCACGCGCACGCCCTGGGTCGCCTGGCCGACGTTTCGATCATCGATCGCGAGACCGGCAGGGAGATCGCCACCCATTACTACAAAGGCGAGTACTGGATCGCCGGAAGACCGGGCGCGCGCTATGCGATCGCGATCCGCAATCACCTGGGCGAACGCGTGCTCGCCGTGACGGCGGTCGATGGCGTGAACGTCATTTCAGGCGACACGGCCAGTTGGGACCAGACGGGCTACGTGTTCGGGCCCGGCGAGAGCTACCAGATTACCGGCTGGCGCAAGAGCAATGCGGAAGTCGCCGCGTTTGAATTCACGGCCGCACCGGGCTCCTATGCCGCGCGAAGCGGACGAGCCGCCAATGTGGGTGTGATCGGCATAGCGGTGTTTCGCGAGCGTGTCCCGCTTCCGCCGCCGGCTGAGTCGCAGGCGGTCGAGCCGCCACTGGCAGAACTGCATACGACCGTGCCGGCCGCCGCCGCGCCGGAGTCTCGCGCGATGGATCGGGCGCGCTCCCCGCTGGCGGAGAAACTGGGCACCGGTCATGGCGAACGCGAGGCCTCGTCGGTCGTGCAGACCGATTTCGAGCGCCTGCAGAGCTCACCCAACGAGCTGATCCGGCTGCGCTACGACAGTGTTGAGAATCTGGTCGCGATGGGCGTGATCCGGGCGCCATCGCCGCTGCAGCCGGCGCCGAACCCATTTCCGGCGTCGCCCCTGGCGCGCTACGTGCCGGATCCACCGTAGCCCAGGGGATCGATCTGCGACAATGCTGCGCATGAGCGAGGCGGTGGAGTCGGACGAGGCGCTGATGCTGCGCTACGCGGCGGGCGATGTCCGGGCCTTCGAACAGCTGTACCTGCGCCACGAGATGAAGGTATGGCGATTCATTTACCGCAGCGTGTGCAATCAGGCCACCGCGGATGAGCTGATGCAGGACGTCTGGTTCGCGGTGGTCCAGGCGGCAGCGCGCTATCAGCCTTCGGCACGTTTTACCACCTGGCTGTTCACGCTGGCACAGCATCGCCTGATCGATCGCCATCGCCGATCGAAACCTCTCGATCATGAGCTGGCTCATGAGCAGGGGGATCGCAGGATCGAACAGCTGGCGGCCCCGGCGAGCGCCGACCCGTCACACCAGGCGCAGTCGCTGCAGCACGCCGACGCGCTGCTCAGCGCCGTGGAACAGCTGCCGCCCGAGCAGCGCGCAGCGTTTCTGATGCAAGCCGAGGGCGAGCTCAGTGTCGAGGAGATCGCGGCAGCTACGGGTGTCAGCTTCGAGACCGCCAAGAGCCGCCTGCGCTATGCACGCACCCGGTTGCAGCAGATATTGCAGGAATATGTATGAGCAAAGCGCCACCTCCGGAGAGTCCGCCCGACGAGCTGATCGACGCGTATCGGCGCGCGAGCGCCGATGAGCGCAGCCGGCCGAGTGAGCAGGTCCGGGCGTCCATCCTGGCGCGCTCAAGGCTCGTCGTTTCGTCGCGAGACCGCAGCGCTGAGCGCGCGCTCGCGTCGGCGCCGCCGGCTGCCAACGAGTCGCGATGGAAATGGAAGCTGGCGGCGAGTCTCGCAGCGGTGGCCATGGCGGGGCTGCTCGCCGTGCAGACGTTTGTCACGCTGCCTCGCGGGGCGACACCAACCCGCTCTGATGCCGGGACGGAAAGTGCACCGCGTGTCGCCGAGGTCACGCCGGCCCCAGCCTCATCGGATTCAGTCACGATCACGGTACCGCCGCCGGCAGCCGCGGCGCATCCGGGTGCGCGCGAGCAGAGCGGTGCGCGCGCCGGCGATGAAGCCAATGCTCCCTCGCGTGTGGCCCCGACGCCGCCGCTGCAGGCTACGGTACCCGAGCCGCGGGCCGCAGCCCCGGCCCTCTCCCGAGCGGATGCGAGCCGCACCGAGGCGCTGACTGCGCGCCTGCGGTCGCCGATGAACAGCATGGGGGCCCGTGCCGCTGCACCGGTGCTCAGACCGCAGCGCGATCAGGCGATCGCGGCCCTGCATGCCACGTTCCCGGAACTGTTCGCCGGGCCTGCCATCGCGGGCAACGTGCCCGTCGCGATGGTTCTCAACAGTGACGGCACGGTCTACCGGATCGGCCGAGAAGAACCCACGGCAGCGGACCAGGCAGATGCCGCCTCGCAGGTGAGTCGAGCCTTGGGTGTAGGTCCGGAGGAGCTCGAATCTCCGGCACAGTTCCTGACGCTCGATCGAACGGCGGCGCAGGCGAATACCATCGTGGTCGCGCTGGGAATCAGGAAGATGCAGGCCGGGCCAACGCGTGACGCGCATTGAGCCGTTGCAAGCGGCGTCAGCGCATCGAACTCGCAAGCAGCAATCGGCGCATCAGGAAAACATCCACCATACCGCGCCCGCGACGACGGCAGGCCCGCCGAAGACAGCGATGAATATCGGGAATTCTTCGGCCGCGGAGTAGCCGGCCTGAGTCACACCCAGCCACATGTTGAGCCCCGCACCGATCAGCCACAGCGGAATGAACACCTTGGCCCCGGTGACCGCTCCCGGCATGCCGCCGCCGAACGCATGGCCGAGCAGCAGGCAGCTCAGCAGTAACGACACGCCACCCGCCCACGACGATTACGGTATGCACGGTTGCTCTCCTGAATCTCTTTTCGCGTCAGCCTGGTTTGTCGACAGCCGGTGGTGCGGGCGACAGCGGCGCCACCCAGAGCCGATAACCACGCTTCTCCTCAAACCCCAGCCGCCCATAGAAGCGCCGCGCCGGGACATTATCGTCTGCGACCTGCATCTGCAGGCAGATGCAGCCGCGAGCTGCCAGCCTTGTGCGCGCCCGCGCCACCAGCGCCTGTCCGACGCGCTGTGCGCGCCGCTCGGCGACGACGAACAGCTCATCGACCTCGGCCATCAGTCCACCGTGTTCGAAGCTGTACACCCAGCTGCACAGCAGGTAGCCAACGGCGATGCTGCCACTCATGGCCAGCCAGCCGCATCCATACGCGGGCGTCGACAGAAATACCTCGAGCTGGCGGCGCAGCCGCGCGGCTTCATAGCCGGCGATCGCATCGTACTGCCAATACGCCTCGATCAGCGGCAGCAGCCGCTCGGCGTCCGAGGCCGCGGCATCACGAATCGCGAGGCTGTGCATCCGATAATCTCCTGTGCTTGCACCCACTTTGCCGCAACCGCGGGCGCTTTGTAAAAAACACAAGCTAAAGCGGGCACGATATCGAGCGACTGGCTCCCAGCGCGCGCTACGATCTGGGTCTGATATAAACGCTTCGGCTACACTTATCAGGGATAGGCGCAGTCCCCGCCAGGGTCGGGATAGTTATTCATAGTTGTTCGTAGGCGATGAGAACGATCGAGCGCATCGGGGCATTCCAGCGAGGTGATCGGCATGCCGTCAGGGACTGACGCGGCAACGTTACGCCCAGGCAAGGTCAGCGCGGCCTCGAGCCTCGATTTCCTGGCGGGTGGGGGCGAGATGGGCGCGCGCATGCGCGCGCTCGATTGGACCGGGACCCCGCTCGGCGCTCCCGATCAGTGGCCACAGTCACTCAAGACGATCGTGCGCGTGATGCTCGATTCGCGCTACGCGATGTGGATGCTGTGGGGGCCGGAGCTCACCTTCTTCTGCAACGATGCCTATCTGCCGACCCTGGGAATGAAGGGTAACTGGGTGCTCGGCAGCCGATCGGACAAGGTCTGGGAGGAAATCTGGCCGGACATTGGTCCACGCATCGCTCACGTGCTCAAGCGCGGGCAGGCGACCTGGGACGAGCGGCTGCTGCTGTTTCTGGAGCGCAGCGGCTTCTCGGAGGAGACCTATCACACCTTTTCGTACAGCCCGGTCTACAACGACGCGAACCAGATCGCCGGCATGCTGTGCGTCGTCACCGAGGTCACCGACCGTGTGATCGACGAGCGCCGTCTGCGCGTGCTGCGCGATCTGGCGGCGCGCGCCGTCGGCGTGGAAAGCGTCGAGGAGAGCTGCCGCCGGCTGTGCGAAACGCTCGCGCAGTATCCGCTCGATACCCCGTTCGCCGCGCTGTATCTGACCGACGCGGCGCACCAGCGAGCGCGCCGCGTGGCGCGCACCGGCGAGCTGCCGGCCCATCTGTTGCCCGCCGAGCTGGCGCTGACGGGTTCGCCGTGGCCGCTCGCGCAGCTCATCGACAGCGAAGCCGTCCAGGAGTTGCAGCACCTGCCGCAGGTCGGTATCAAGATCCCTGCCGGACCCTGGCCCGATCTGGTGCAGCGGGGACTGGTGCTGCCGCTCAAGGGATCGGGGCAGGAAGGGCTGGTCGGCTTTCTGATCGTCGGTGTCAGTCCCCGACGCCCGCTCGATGAGGCCTACCGCTCGTTCCTCGCTCTGGTGGCGGGGCAGATGGCGACCGCGATCGCCGATGCCCAGGCGTTCGAGGCGCAACGCCGGCGCGCCGAGGCGCTGGCCGAGATCGATCGTGCCAAGACCATCTTCTTCTCCAACGTCAGCCACGAGTTTCGAACGCCGCTGACGCTGATGCTCGGGCCGGTGGAGGAGGCGATGGCCGACCCGCGGGTGCTGCCCGAGGTGCGCGAGCGGCTCGGCCTGGCGCAGCGCAATGCGCTGCGGCTGCTGAAGCTGGTCAACTCGCTGCTCGACTTCTCGCGCATCGAAGCCGGGCGCATGCAGGCGTCATATGAGGCGACCGATCTGGCCGCGTTCACGCGCGATCTAGCGAGCACCTTCCGCTCGGCGATCGAGCGCGCCGGACTGCGCTTCGAGGTCGCGTGCGAAGAGATCGCCGAGCCGGTCTTCATCGATCGCGAGATGTGGGAAAAGATCGTGCTCAACCTGCTGTCGAATGCGTTCAAGTTCACATTCGAGGGACAGATCGCGGTCCGGCTGCGGCGGCAGGACGCGCATGCGGTGCTCGAGGTGGCCGATAGCGGCGTGGGAATCCCGGCGGCGGCAATCTCACGCCTGTTCGAGCGCTTTTATCGCGTCGAGGGTGCGGCGGCGCGCACCCACGAAGGCTCCGGCATCGGCCTGGCGCTGGTGCAGGAGCTGGTGAAGCTGCACGGCGCCACGATCGATGTGGCCAGCGAGCCGGCACGCGGGACGACCTTCAGTGTGCGGCTGCCATTCGGCAGCGCGCATCTGTCGCCCGACCGGATCAAGGCGCCACGCACCATGACCTCCACGGTCATCGGCGCGCAGGCGTTCGTGCAGGAAGCGCTGCGCTGGCTGCCGGATCTGGCCGACAGCACGTCGGTGTCGTTGCCGGCGCTGGCCGAATCGGCAACCGCGGTGCGCGATCGGCGCTTCGCGGCGACGTTTGGTGCCCGGATCATCCTGGCCGATGACAACGCCGACATGCGCGCCTACGTGTGTGAGCTGCTGGCGCCGATCTACGCGGTCGAAGCCGTCGCCGATGGCGAACAGGCGTTCGCCGCGGCACGCCGGCAACGCCCCGACCTGATCATCTCCGACGTCATGATGCCGCAGCTCGATGGCTTCGGGCTGCTGGCTGCGGTGCGCAACGACGAGTCACTGCGCAGCGTTCCGATCGTGCTGCTGTCGGCGCGCGCGGGTGAGGAGGCCAGGATCGAGGGGCTCGATGCGGGCGCGGACGACTATCTGACCAAGCCGTTCTCGGCCCGCGAGCTGGTGGCCCGGGTCGGCGCGCTGCTCGAGCTCGCGCACATGCGGCGCCAGGCCGAAGAGGCCCTGCGCCGCCGCACCGCGCAGTTCGAGACGCTGCTGAATGAGGCGCCGCTCGGGGTGTATCTGATCGATGCGGAGTTTCGGCTGCGCGAGGTCAATCCGCACGCGCGCGCGGTGTTCGGCGACATTCCGGATCTGATCGGAAGCGACTTCGACCAGGTCATTCACCTGCTGTGGCACCAGCACGATGCCGATGAGGTCGTGGCGCGGTTTCGTCATACGCTCGAGACTGGCGAGCCGTACGTTGCGCCCGAATATGTCGAGCAGCGCCTGGATCGGGGCGTCACCGAGTACTACGAATGGCAGATCCATCGCATTACGCTGCCGGACGGCCGCTACGGCGTGGTCTGTTATTTTCGTGACATCTCGGCGCACATCCAGGCACGTACCGCGCTGCAGGCGGCCGATCGACAGAAGGACGAGTTTCTCGCGATGCTGGCGCATGAGCTGCGCAATCCGCTGGCGCCGCTGCGCAATGCCAGCGAGCTGCTGGCGGTCGGCGCTCGCGACGAGGCTCGCACGCAGCTGTGCGTGGATGTCATCAAGCGCCAGGTGACCCAGCTCACCCGCCTGGTCGATGATCTGCTGGATATCTCGCGCATCACCCGGGGGCGCATCGAGTTGAATCGGGAGCCGCTGGAGCTCGGCAGCATCATCGCGCAGGCGGTGGAGGCGGTAGAACCGTTGCTGCGCGAGAAGCGCCACAAGGTGTCGATCGTCTCGAGCTACCAGCAGCTGCACGTCAGTGGCGACAATGCGCGGCTGGTCCAGTGCGTCAGCAACATTCTCACCAATGCCGCGAAGTACACCGACCTCGCCGGCGAGATCGGGCTGCGCTCGTATGCGCAAGGCCCGGTCGCCGTGATCGAAATCAGTGATAACGGCGTCGGCATCTCCCCCGAACTGCTGCCGGGGATCTTCGATCTGTTCGTGCAGGGCGATCGAACGCTCGACCGCTCGCAGGGCGGGCTCGGCATCGGTCTGTCGGTCGTCCGGCGGCTGGTGGAAATGCACGGCGGACAGGTGAGCGCCCGCAGCGCCGGCGTCGGCCAGGGGTCCGCGTTCGAGATCCGGCTGCCGCTGATCAAGCGGTCCGGCGCGAGCGCCGATGAGACCAGGCAGGCCAAGGGGGCGGCCAGGCGCGTTCTGATCGTCGATGACAACCAGGACGCCGCCGACACGCTCGCGTTGCTGCTGCAGTTCGACGGTCACGAGACCCAGGCCGTCTACACCTCCAGGGACGCGATCGAGCGGGCGCAGTCCTTCAAGCCCGAAGTGATACTGCTCGATATCGGTCTGCCCGAGATGAATGGCTATGAAGTCGCGAAGACGCTGCGCTCGCTGCCGGCGCTCAATGCTACCCGGCTCATTGCACTCACCGGCTATGGCCAGGCGGTGGATCGGGAACGTACGCAGCTCGCGGGCTTCGATGAGCATCTGATGAAGCCGGTCGACTCGCAGGCGCTCGAGCAGGCGCTGGCCGGGAGCTCCGCGGCCGACGCGCACGGGCGCAGGCACTGAAGGCGAGGGATCGCGCTGCGCAACGCAGCGGCCCGGTGCCATCCGCGGCGTCGAGAGCGGCGGCGACAATCTGGCCGCGACCTTCAGCCCGGAACTGTCGGACCTGACGCTCTATGTGATCGATGTCGCCGCGGGCGACAAGATTCCGCGCAAGGGCGGCCCCGGCATCATCCGCTCCGACCTGCTGATCATCAATAAGATCGATCTGGCGCCCCACGTCGTCGCCTCGCTCGAGGTCATGGAGCGCGATGCGCGCAGGATGCGCGGCGAGCGCCCGTTCGTATTCACCAATCTGAAGACCGGCCACGGCTTGGATACGGTGATCGAGTTCATCGTGCGCCAGGGCATGCTCGGCGACGCTGCGATGCCGGCGGCAACCGATGGCTAGGCGCCGAATCGCGGTCAGCCGCTGACCTGTCCGGCCGCCGAGCCGGCACCGGTCCCCTCCAGGCACGCATTCAGGAATTTTGCGATGGCGCGCGCGGCCTCGCCTCGCAGCATGGTTTTATGGTCGGCGTGGATGTCGATCACGCGGATGCCACCCCGGGCCAGGCGTTTCCATCCGAGCGTGCGGCCGTAGCTTGCGGTCACGCTGCGATCCGTGGCGCGAAACAGCGTCACGAAGCCCGGATACGCCTTGGGCCGATAGGCCCGGACGGCCCGCTCCATTGCCGCGCGCACCGGGCTGTAGTCACTGTCCTCGGACAGCGGCGGCGGCGTGTGTGTGCCGCGTGCTCGGCGGTAGACGCTCGCGATCCACCGGCCCAAATTGCGGCGGGTAAATGCCCCGCGGTGTGCGGCCGGCAGCCGCCGCAGCGTATCGATGTACAGTCGCAAGGCGTCCGGCAGCGAGCGACCCTGGCCGACATTGGCATTGATGTCCAGGATCGCGAGCGGCTCGACGCGTTGGCCCGCGAGATGGAGCTGCTGCGCCATTTCGAATGCGATGAGTCCGCCGGAGGAATGTCCGGCCAGCGCGTACGGTCCGGCCGGTTGCAGCGCGCGGATCTCGCGCAGGTACTGTGCGGCCATGGCCTCGATCGATTCCAGCGGCGTCGCGCGATGCTCGACGCCGAACGCCTGCAGACCGTAGATGGGCCGCGGGGCTGGCACCTGATGCGTCGCCATCGGCTGCGTGGCCATCTGCTCGGCCAATTCGCGGTAGTGAACCACGTCGCCATCGATCTGATGAACCAGGAACAGCGGCCGCGCCGCCCCGCCGGCTCCGAGCGCTATCAGCGATGATGGTGGTCCGACGCGCTCGTCGGCGCGCAGACGGCGCGCGAGCAGATCGACGGTCGGTGCCTCGAACAGCAGGCCCGGAGGCAAGCGCCGGTTGAACGCCCGGTCGATCGCGGCCGCCACGCGCATTGCCGACAACGAATCGCCGCCGAGCGCGAAGAAGTCATCGTTCCTGCCGATGGGCCGGATCTCGAGGAACTGCTTCCAGATCTCGACCAGCTCAAGTTCGAGCGCATCCTGCGGTTCGATGTAGTGGTCATCATTGGCGTGCGCCGTGGCCAGCGACGCGAGCCGCTGGCGATCGAGCTTGCCGCTGGGCGTGCGCGGCAATGAGCCGATCGCCAGAATGCGGCTCGGCATCATCGAGGGCGGCAGGCGCGAGCGCAGATACTCGCGCAGTTCGCCCGCCGGCGGCGCGCTCGAATCGCGCGCCACGATGTAGGCGACCAGCGCCGCCGCGCCGCCGGCGCAGACCGCGGCCGCGGCGCGCACGCGCGGGTGCTCGAGCAGGGCGGATTCGATTTCCCCCAGCTCGACGCGCACGCCGCGAATCTTTACCTGATCGTCGGCGCGGCCGAGGAACTCCAGTACCCCATCGGCTCGCAGCAGGCCCAGATCGCCGGTGCGATAGATGCGGTCAGCGCCGTCGTTGAACGGATTCTGGATGAAACGCTCGGCCGTCAACGCCGGGCGGTTGAGATAACCGAGCGCAACGCCGGCGCCGCCGATGTAGATCTCGCCGGCGATGCCGGCCGGCACCGGCTGGCGCCGCGCATCGAGCACGTACACCTGGGTGTTGGCGATCGGCCGGCCGATGGGCACCGAGCTTTGCCCGGGCGCATTGATGCATTGCCAGAAGGTCGACGCGATCGTGGTCTCGGTGGCGCCATAGCCGTTGTAGAGCGTGGCCGCTGGCAGGCGCTCGAGCACGCGGCGCTGCAGTTCGACCGACAGCGTCTCACCGCCGGTCGTCAGGCGGCGCAGCGAATCGCACGCGCCCACGCCGGGCTCCTCGACGATCGCGTGCAGCAGGGAGGGCACGAAACACGCCGCGGTGATCCTGCGCTGCGCGATCAGCGACACCAGGTAGGCACTGTCGAATTCAAAATGCGCTCGGGCCAGGATCACCACCGCTCCCGCGCTCAAGGGCTCGAGGATCTCCCACACCGAGTCATCGAAGCTCAGCGAGGCTTTCTGCAGTACACGGTCGTCCGCATGCAGCGGAAAGTAGCTGTGCCGCCAGGCGAGGTAGTTGGCGACGCCGCCATGCGTGACCAGTACGCCCTTGGGCCTGCCGGTGGAACCCGAGGTATACATCAGGTAGGCCACATCGGCGCTGCGCACGCCGGCGTCGATGTCATCGTCGCGTGCGCGGTGGGCGAGTGCATGCTCGATCAGCACCGGGCGAGCGGCATGCATCGGCAGCGTGCCGGCGAGCCGCTGCGTGGTCAGCACCACGGCCGGGGCGGCATCGTCGAGCATGTTTTGCAGCCGCGCGGCCGGATACGCCGGATCGAGCGGCAGGTACGCGGCTCCGGATTTCAGCACCGCGAGCACCGCGACCAGCATCTCGGTCGAGCGCTCCAGATAGATGCCTATGATGCGGCCGCGCCGGGCGCCGAGTGAGCGCAATTCGTTCGCCAGCCGGTTCGCACGCCGGTTGAGCTCGCGATAGTCGAGCTCGCCGCGTTCGAACACGACGGCGCTGGCCGCAGGAGTCAGCGCGGCCTGGCGTTCGAATGCCTGGTGACAGCCGCCGGGGGCGATCGCGGCGGGGACCGGTGCCTTGATCGCTGCGTCGATCGACGCGTTCACAGGCCGGACGCCACCCCGATCGCGCTCGCGGCCGCATCCACGCGCGTCGCGCCGAGGATCGGGCGGCGCAGACTTTCGAGCGAGATGCCGTTTCGCAATGCCAGCACGATGCCGGCCGCCTCGAGATAGGATTTGACGCCGATCACGTTGCGCATGCGCATCTTGTCGTTGGTGACATCGAGCACCGTGTGGTTATCCTCCACCGCAATCAACGGTATGTCGCTGAACTCGGCGGCCAGGGCAGGGATGCCGCCCAGACAGGTGGCCGGAATGACCACAGCGCCGACGTTGTTGAGGCTGATCTGGTGTGCGGCGACCTGATCGAGCCGCTCGATCGGCACCAGCGCCGGCGCGCGCGCAAGTCCCTTGAGCACGCACAGATAGTGCGGCGTCGAGATGAACTCGGCCGATGCCCGGGGATTGTGCGTACCGCGCTCCCTGACGTCCTGGTAGTACGGCAACGGGGCGTGCGCCGTCGGCACCCGAAACGCCTTGGAAATCAGGTGGGTGATGATCGCCTCGACACCTCCGGATGGATTCGGGATGTCTCCGGACAGGTACTGAGAGAACTCTCCGGCGGTCACGCCGTGGATCACTGAGACGCCGCCGATCGCCTGCACGCCCTGCGCGAGCAGGTGATCGACCATGTCGAGGATCGCAATCGGGTTGCGCACCGTACCGACCGCGCAGCCCGTCGCCGTCCACTCGGTCCGCACGCCGATCTCGACCTGGCCAACGGTGTAGAGGCTGCAGTCGATGCCGCCGACCGCGCGCGCGGCGTTGAGCGTGTTGACCACGTCGTCGAGGTGCTTGATGCCGGTACGATCGACGAAGGTGCCGATGCGGTTGCTGCGCGTGGGCACCAGCGCGAGCCGCCCGAGCAGGAAATCGTCGAGGCTGCGGCCTTCGACATAGAGCACGTTGCGCGCCATCTCGTTGAGGTCGGAGGCATTCACGGCATTCGGGTGCGTGACCAGGATGTCGGCCGCCGCGGCCAGCAGATTGGTGGCGGGGCAGGCATCGCCGGCATAGCCGCCGAATTCACAGCGCACACCGGTCGGCACGATCTGGACCACTGCGAAGGTGGCATTCTGATGGTCCTTGCGCCGCGCTCCGGTCAGCTCGACCTCGCTGAAGCGATCCTGATACGGATCGCCCGGATCAAATTCCACGAACGTGGATTCGATCAGCGCATCACTGTCCGTGACCTTGACGATCGCGGAGCGCAGCGGATAGCGGCCGGCTCGGGACTGGGCGGCGAGCGCGGCGGCGACCCGCTCGAGCCAGGGGCTGCTGCCGCTGCGCGGCACGTGATGGACGGCGTTGGTTATTCTCATTGCGCTGGCGTTTCCCCGTAGGCTTGCCGGGGTGCGCGTGCGCCCCTGCGCTAACGTAACTGAGCCGGACCTTCGGTGTCTCGTCATCCGACATAATCGAGCGGCGACGCCCGCTCCAGTCGATACAATGGCGGACACAGCCGATGGCCGACTGCAAGATCCGAATGGCTTGGCTTTGAGTCTAAACTCAAGCACTTGTGAAGCTCACCTGTCTCGCCTCACGCTCACCTTGAATCCGGTACCGCCCTCGTGACCGAGCCGATCCCCGCCGCCGAGGTTGCGCGCGTCCTGGCAACAGACGTGGTGCATGTCTGGCGGATCCCGGTCCAATCACCCGCCGCCGCCGCGTGCGATTTCAGCCAGGTGCTGACCCCGGGGGAGCAGGCACGCGCGAGCCGCTTTACCCGTGCGGAGGATCGGTCCCGATTCCAGGTAGGCCGCGCCGCGACGCGCTGCATCCTGGGAAGCTACCTGGGACTGCCGCCGTCTAGTGTGGCGATCGATCTGGATCGGCGTGGCAAGCCTCAGCTCAACGCGTCGCTGGTACCGGTCGAGCAACTGCTGCATTTCAACGTCAGTCATTCCGGCAGCTGGATCGTCGCCGCGTTTGCGCGCTCGTTCCCGGTCGGGATCGACATCGAGCAGATCAGGCCGGACGCGGTCACCGAGGATCTGATGGCGTATTTCATGTCTGACCGCGAGCGGCGCGGCCTGCAATCGTTGGCGAAGGAGCAGCAGCCGGCCGCGTTCTTCAGATGCTGGACATCGAAGGAGGCATTGCTCAAGGGACTCGGCGTCGGAGTCACCGTACCGCTCACAGCGGTCGAAGTGTCGATCGATCCGGATCTGCCGGCGCAACTGATCGCGGCGCCGCCGATGCTGGGCGCCGCCGGCTGGCAACTGCGAACGCTCGAGTTTTCCGCGCCTTATGCGGCGACCCTGGCCGTGGCGGCAAAGTCCGCAGAGGTTGTGGAGATCATGATCGACGGCTCGGTCTTATTTCCTGGCCGGCCGATCGGTTGCGGCACCTGACTCGCCGACTGCGCGCTGGCTTAACGAACGGGTCGGCGGACAAACTGTGATCATTCTCACTATTAGACGAATTTTAATCATTTCCCGGCCCGGGAGTCGGTAAATACTGGTTACAGCGCGTGGCGGGCGAGGGCTCTGGCCGGCTGGGCTGTCCTGCCCGAGAGCCACGCGCCGATCAGGCTCGAGGGCGGAAAGCTTCCAATGTTGCTCGATTGGTTCAACGCACGCGAATCCGCCAAGGCCGGCACGGCGCTGGCGGACCAATTCACGCATCTGAGCGCATCGGGCGGTGCCGCACGTAGCAGACAAAAGGCGGTATCAGGCACACATGGAGCCGTGTTGCAGATGTGCCTGCGGCGAGGCGTGCACGAGATTCGTGCGCTACGGCTGAATTTCTACAAGCGGGCGACGTTCGCCAACTCTTTCAAATGGCGATTGCTCGAAAACGGCGTTGATGCCGGGGTGGCCGATGAGGTGACCCGCACGCTGGTACTGCATGTCTCGCTGAATCAGACCAACCCTGCGCCAATCGACCCTGCGGCAATCGACCCTGCGCCCGCCGCGCCATCGAGGCGGCCGGACTCCAGGAAGGTGAAACGTCTGCTTTCCCTGGGACAGGAATCCATTGCTCGCGGCGCCTATGACGAGGCGGTCACCCACTACCAGGAATTGGTCCGGCTGGTGCCTGCTCGCGCCGATCTGCTCAATCAACTGGGAGCGGTCCTCTGCAAGCGGGGCCGATATAAGGAGGCAGAGGAGTATTTTCGCAAAGCGATTGGCAGAAAGCCGAAATGCGCCGAAGCACTGGGGAATCTTGGGGCGGTGCAGCTATGGAGGGGTCAGTTCGCTGAAGCCGAAAAATCGTTACGACGCGCCCTGAAGCTGGAGCCGGATAATGTGGATCAGCGCAGCAATCTCGGCTTGACCCTCATCTACCCGGGTCGTCTGGGTGACGCAACGGCTCAATTTCAAAAGGTGCTGAAGCTTGCACCGCGCCATGCCAGCGCATTGCATGGCATGGGACTGGTCGCGGGGCTGGAGGGCCGCTTCGACGACGCCGCGGCCATGTTCCAGCGCGCGCTGAAGGTGGCGCCAAAGATGCCACATGCGTGGGCGGCGTTGATCAGCCTGCGCAAAGCGAAGTCTTCGGACCGCTCCTGGCTGGAACGCGCGCAGGAGATCGCGGCGAGCGGAATCGCGCCGCTGGAAGAGGCCGGCCTGCGCTTTGCGATCGGAAAATATTTCGATGACGTCGAGCAGTTCGAGCGGGCCTTCAGGAGCTACCAACGCGCCAACCAGTTGTTGAAGACCGTTGCCGAAGACTATGACCCCGGCGCACGCACGCGCCTGGTCGACGACCTGATCCGCGTCTACACGAGGCAGACCATCGCTTCTGCCAAGGCGGGTGCCTCAGCCTCGATGAAGCCGGTCTTCGTGGTTGGCATGCCGCGTTCCGGCACGTCGCTCGCCGAGCAAATCATCGCCTCGCATCCGGCTGCGGCTGGAGCGGGAGAACTGCAGTTCTGGCATGACGCGGTGCGCCGATATGAAACCGTGATACGGCGCGAACCGCTGGGTGAGGCGATCAGGAAGGAGCTGTCAGAAGGGTATCTGCGCGCGCTGACGGGTCACGGCGTGGACGCGGTGCGCGTCGTCGATAAGGCGCCGGTCAACGCCGACTACCTGGGCGTCATACACTCGGTATTCCCGAACGCCCGCATCATCTACCTGCGACGCGACCCGATCGATACCTGCCTGTCTTGTTATTTCCAGCAGTTCTCTCCATCCCTGACTTTCACGATGGATTTGCACGACTTGGCGCATTACTACCGGCAGCACCAGCGCCTGATGGCTCATTGGCGTGCGACTCTTGCGCCGGACGCAATTCTGGAAGTGCCGTACGCGGGATTGATAGCCGATCAGGAGGGATGGAGCCGCAAGCTGCTGGAATTCATCGGCCTGGATTGGGATCAGCGGTGCCTGGATTTCCACCGGACCGAGCGTAGCGTGGTGACGGCCAGCTTCTGGCAGGTGCGGCAGAAGATTTACGCCGATTCCGTGCAGCGCTGGCGCAATTACCGCAAGTTCATCGGCCCATTGCTGAGCCTGAGGGACTTGGATCCGTCGGATCCCCAATGACCTGATCGGCCCGCGGCGGCGTGAGCCGCGAGCGACCCCAACGCCATCGCGCCATTTATCAGGGCAGCTGATACCATTCGATGGCCGCCAGGCCTGCGTGGCCCGGCGAGCTTCACCTGTGCTGTCGAGGCGTAGCCGGTCTGCGTGAGTGGATGCATCACTCATTGACTTCATGGCTCGCTTGCATGATCAGTGCAGAGATTTCCGGAGCATCGAATGCCAGAACAGGCGATCAAGCGCCACACTGAACGCGTGATGACAGCAGCTGACGGCACCGTGTTCGGTGTGATTCTGGCGATCAGTGTGTGCCACATGCTCAACGACATGATGCAGTCGCTGCTGCCGGCCATCTATCCGGACCTGAAGGCCGCTCTCAGCCTGAGCTTCGGCCAGATCGGCTGGGTCACGCTGGTCTACCAGCTGACCGCCTCGCTGCTGCAGCCGCTGGTCGGGCTGTACGCCGATCGGCGTCCGACGCCGCTCGCGCTGCCGGCCGGCACGCTGTTTTCACTGGCCGGGCTGCTGGTGCTGTCGGTCGCTCACAGCTACGAGATCCTGCTGGTCGGAGCCGCGCTGCTCGGTGTCGGCTCCTCGGTGTTCCACCCGGAATCCTCGCGCGTCGCGCGCATGGCGGCCGGCGGCCGGCATGGACTGGCGCAGTCGCTGTTTCAGGTCGGCGGCAACACCGGCCAGGCGCTCGGGCCGCTGGCCGCGGCGCTGGTGGTGGTGCGCTGGGGACAGTCGAGCGTGGCGTTCCTGGCGCTGCTGCTGCTGCTTTCCGCCGTGATCCTGTGGAACGTCGCCCACTGGTACAAGCACCACGGGCTGGCGCGGCTGCATCGCGGGGTCAGTCATACAGCGGTCCACGCGCGGCTGCCGCAAGCGACCGTGCTGCTCGGCATCGCCGTGCTGCTGGCGCTGATCTTCTCCAAGTTTGTCTATCTGACCAGCCTGACCAGCTACTACACGTTTTATCTGATCGAGCACTTCGGGCTGTCGGTGCGCGCCGCGCAGCTGTACCTGTTCATGTTCCTGGCCGCGATCGCCCTGGGTACGGTGCTCGGCGGGCCGATCGGCGATCGGATCGGTCGCAAGCGCGTGATCTGGCTGTCGATCGCGGGTGCATTGCCGTTCACGTTGATGCTGCCGTACGCGAGCCTGTTCTGGACCGGGCCGCTGACCGTGATCATCGGCCTGATCATGGCCTCGGCCTTTCCGGCGATCGTGGTGTTCGCGCAGGAGCTGGTGCCGGGCAAGGTCGGCATGATCTCCGGGCTGTTCTTCGGCCTGGCATTCGGCGCCGGCGGGATTGGCGCGGCCTGGCTTGGCGCGCTCGCCGATGCCACCAGCCTCGAGCATGTCTACCGGCTGTGCGCGTTCCTGCCGCTCATCGGGCTGCTGACCGCATTGCTACCGGATGCCGAACACTGAGGCTCGGGCGGGCGACGACCGGCGTTCAAGGCAGCGCCGCGCGGGCAGCGACCGCGTTCGACAGCGCCCGTGCGGTCAGGGGTATGGCCATGCCAGGCGGCGGATTGCCGGACGGTCCAAACTCGCGCCGGCCGACGTTCCAGGTCACACGGCGCCCAAACTCAACGCGTACGTCAGCGACGTTCCGGAATTGCAGATCCAGGATGTCGCGCGAGCCGGCGACGCCCCCCGGGCCGGTCGCTGCCAGGGTCGGTGTCGAGGACATCTGGTCGAGTCGCAGGCCGTAGATCCGGGCCGCACCGGCGCCCAGCGGCTGCCGGATGTAGAGCATCATCAGCGGGCCATGGGCGCTCGGCACGCTCGTCAAGCCATCCGCCGCGGGGCACGCCAGGGCTCGCACCAGCAGTGCTGCGAACAGTAGCTGCTGCGGGACCAACCGTGTTGCCGACCGACCGGCCACCGCACCTCCTGCGTCAGAGGACGTGCGATCAGTATGCATGCGCAGCCGTTCCCGTCAGCCACAAGTCACCATAACTGCCCGCGCGCTGAATACCGTGCGGTTATGGTAACGGCGCCGTCGCGCGCTGCGGCGCGCCGAACAGGCGCGTGCAACCCGCCATCAGTGCGGCAATGCAAACATAGGCCACCGTGACCAGCGGCGACTGGCCGATGCCGATGGCCTCGCTGTGCATCAGACCGCCCAAGGTCGCGCCGCTGCCGAGCATCGACAGGCCGTGATAGAGCACGCGCTGATCGGCGAGTTTGTCCAGACCCACGGCGCTGGCGCTGGTGCCGGCCGCGCCGAGCGCGCCATCGATCTGATTCTTGGTCCACGCGGCCAGGTTCGGGGCGGGCACCGTCACGGCCACGGCGAGCGGCACGCTCATAGCCATAGCCACGACCGCTAAACGGTGTCACATTGGGCTGACCAGTCGGAGCCGTCATGCCTCAGATGATCGACGTACGCAGCGATACCGTGACCCAGCCGACTCCAGCCATGCTGCAAGCGATGCTGCAGGCGCAGGTTGGTGACGACGTATTCGGCGAGGACGAGACGGTCAATGCACTGCAGCGGACGGCCGCGGATCTGTTTGGCAAAGAGGCCGCGCTGTTCTGTCCGTCGGGCACCATGTCCAATCAGATCGGCATCAAGGTGAATACGCAACCCGGGGACGAGGTGATCTGCGACGAGCTCGCGCACATCTATCTGTATGAGGGCGGCGGCATTGCCGCCAACTCGGGCTCGTCGGTGCGGCTGCTGAAAGGCGACAACGGGCGCTTTACCGCCGAGCAGGTCCGCGAGAACATAAATCGGCGCGACGATTCTCACCTGCCGTGGACACGTCTGGTGGCGATCGAAAACACCGTCAACAAGGGCGGCGGATGCTGCTGGGACCTGCGGGAGATTGAACGCATCCGAGTCGTCTGCAAGGAACACGATATTGCGATGCATTTGGACGGCGCGCGGCTGTTCAACGCGCTCGTGGCTCGCAACGAGTCACCGCGCGACTACGGCAGTCTGTTTGAAACGATCTCGATCTGCCTTTCCAAGGGACTCGGCGCACCGGCGGGTTCGCTGCTGCTGGGGTCGCGTTCACTCATCGCCAAGGCGCACCGGCAGCGCAAACTACTGGGAGGTGGCATGCGGCAGGCGGGATATCTGGCTGCCGCCGGGCTATTCGCCCTTGAGCACCATGTACAGCGTCTGCGGGATGATCACCGAAAAGCCAAAGTGCTGGAAGCGGAGCTGCGCTCGCTGCCCTACGTCTCGACGGTATTGCCGGTGGAAACGAATATCGTGATATTCAAGCTTCACGAGCGGCTCGCTACTGAGATCTTTCTGCAACAGCTGCAACATCAGCAGGTTCGGGCGCTGAGCATGGGCCGCCAGACCATCCGTTTCGTGTTTCATCTGAACGTCAGCGACGCTCAGCTGCAGGCGTTGCTCGGGGCCTTGCGAGGCATCCGGTTACCCGCCTGATTGGCACGGCCCGGGACGGCGCCGCGGCAGACCCATGAGCGACAACGGCAGCAACGACGGCGCCGCCCGTCGCGATCCGCTGGCGCTGCTGCGGCTCGCTGTCGCAGGCGCTTGCCAGCGCTCTGCATGAATCGCAGTACACGCGGTTGTTTCGCTCGTAGGCGGTGCTGCGTCTTCGACGTCAACCTGCCGCCGGTGTCACGGGTGCTGCAGCGACATCAGAATTTCTTGTACCAGCCGATGCTCATTCCGCGCGGCAGGATCTCGACCGACAGCGGCGTTTCACGGTGCGCGCTCCAATATCCCGCCGCGGTGCCGAGCACCCAGCCGGCAAGCACGTCGGTCTGCCAGTGGGCCTGCTGTTTGAGACGCCCGATGCCGTCATAGATCGGCAATGCCTCGAGTGCCCAGATCCAATAGTCGCCGCGCGCGGATTCGTCGAGGATGATCGGTGTCACGAACGCCGCCTGCAATGTCACCTCACCACTCGGGAAGCTTTGACAGCAGCTGCCTTGAAACCACTTGCCTGGCCCCTGGCCCTGATAGGGCCGGGCGCGGCTGAAGGCATACTTCAGAATCTGCGCGCTGACGCCGGAGACCGCGGTCGAGTCGATGCTTTGCCAGAATTCGTGACCCCAGTGGTCATCGTCGCCCAGCCACAGCGCGCCCACGCCTTCGGTGGCCAGCACCGCTATGGCGAGATCGGACTGGTAACTGCGCTTCCAGATGCCGCTGTTGTCGTAGGCCCACTCGTGATCGATTCCGAGCGGTCCACCGCCGGCGACGGCGCTACCTGATGCCATCATCAGCAGCAGAATCGCGAAGGCTCGAGCATGTCGCATAGCTACCTCAGGGCACTGAATAGGGTCTTGGCGAATTCGCACCGGTCATAGACCCGGTCGCATCCACGAGCTCTGCGGGGCGTAGCGCGGCAGTAGCACGGTCAGCATCCAGCCGGCGACGACTGCGCCAGCGCAATGATAACCATTTCCATTGCCAGCAAGTGCACGCAATAGCGCATCGCGGGACAGCCGGCGCAACGAGTGGGCGTTGCCATGGCCATTGTGCAGATCTGTCATCTGGACACCGATTAGCTTTGTAGTGCAAAGTACATTGGATAATGGGGAGGCAGCAAGTTCTATTTGCCGCATCACGGCGGACGCGACATAGCGAACGGCTCGGTTCACCTCGAATGACGAGACATCAATGATCAGTGCGGTACGACGTCGAGCAGCAAATTGCCTCCTGGTCTGCGCTGGTTTGCTGTTGATCGAACCATCGCACGCCGGTCCGCCGGTCGATCTGGCTAGTTTTCACGGGCACGTCGTCTATCTGGACTTTTGGGCATCCTGGTGCGTGCCCTGCCGCCAGTCCTTTCCGTGGATGCAGGAACTGAAGAACACTTACGAGCGTCAAGGGTTAGCCGTCATTGCGATCAATCTCGATCACGATCGGGCCGATGCCGATCAATTCCTGCAGCAATTTCACCCCGACTTCGCGGTGCAATTCGATCCGCAGGGCACCTTCGCTGAACAGTTCAAGGTTGCCGGCATGCCGACCAGCGTGATCATCGATCGGCACGGTGTCGCGCGCTTCACGCATATCGGGTTTCGCTCCGCGGATCGCGAGGCGTCCGAGAGCGAGCTGCGGGCGCTGCTTGCAGAAAAGTAACGTGCAAAGGGTGAAGCCATGAAACTCAGGTCCATGAAACTTGGGTCTATCCGCTGGTTGCTGATTCTCGGAGGCGTGGCGCTCGCCTCGGGATGCGGCTCGCTCGGGGTCAAGCCGTGGCAGCGCGACATGCTGTCGCGCGAGGACATGCAGTTCGACGCCAACGCCATGGATGATGCGATCGATGACCACCTCTATTTCAGCAAGGAAGCCTCTTCCGGTGGACGTTCATTCGCCGGCGGAGGCTGTGGATGCAATTGAAACCGAAGCCGGGCGCGGTTCGCCGCGGGCTGATCGCCGCGAGCTGCGCCCTGCTCGGCGCCTCCGGGGCCCGAAGTCAGGAGCCATCCAACCCAAGTGACGACGCTGAAGCCGATGGCGAGCAGGGCAATTGGGTTTTGGACTCCGCCGTGGCCTATTACCATGAGAACGGCCGAATCCAGGCGATTGAGCCGGTGGTCAACTTCCGCGGTGACGATGGTGAAGGCCACATCGGCAATTTCAATCTTACCTTCGACAGTCTGTCGGGCAGCAGTCCCAATGGTGCCCTGCCCAGCAATAAGCCGCAGACCTTCGCTTCGCCATCCGGAACGAGTCTCAGCGCCACGCCGCACACGTATACGACCGCCTCCGGCCAGATTGCGGTAGCGAACGCGCCCATCTATACGATCAACCCCGGCCAGTTGCCGGTCGACTCGAATTACCGCGACCAGAGACTGGCGATCGGCGGCTCCTGGGAGATGCCCTGGTCGCGGCTCGCGCGCTCGACTTTCGGCGCCAAACTGTCTTATGAGCACGACTTTCTTTCAGTCGGAGTCAACGCCTCGATCGCGCGTGACTTCAATCAGAAGAACACCACGGTCTCGTTTGGAGTCAACGGCGAAGCCGACGCCCTGCACCCGATTGGCGGCGCACCCGTGCCGGGCAGCGATTACACGCTGTTCGAAAAGACCGGTCACAAGACCAAGAACGGGGTTGGCTTGATGCTGGGTGTCACGCAAGTGATGAGCCGCGCGTGGCTCACGGAGTTCAACTTGTCCGCGGATCGTTTCACCGGCTATCTGAACGATCCGTACAAGATCATTTCGGTGCTGGACGGTAGCGGCAATACCACCGGCTACCTGTACGAGAAACGCCCGGACCAACGCACACGCAAGAGCGCGTACCTGGAAAACCGGCTCGGCTGGGAGCGGGCCTCAGCGGGACTGTCCTTGCGCTATATGACCGATGACTGGCGAGTACACTCGAGCACGGCGCAGCTGCGGGTGCGCTGGTGGGTGTCGGGCCGGAATCAGTATTGGGAGCCGACGATACGCTGGTATCGACAGACCGCGGCGGATTTCTACACACCCTGGATTGCCAGCTCGGCCGGCCAGACTCTGAGCTTCGCCTCGGCGGATACGCGGCTTAGTGCGTTTCATGCGCTGACGTACGGGCTGAAATACGCCGTGAAACTCGACCAGGAACTGGATCGACCGGCCTCCGAATTCAGCGTTCGATTCGAGTACTATCAGCAGACGATCGATCAGCGGGCGGCGGCGCCCAGTGCACTGCAGGGGCTTGATCTGTATCCAGGCCTGCAGGCCATCCTGTTACAGATCGGATTCAGCTATTGATCAGAGCACCCGGCGGTGGCCGCGACGGCAAGCATTCCCTCTAGCGACAGGCTCGCAATCGAAGAGCGCTCCGGCGGTCTGCTTGCCGTCCGCTTCACGGCGATGGCCGGTCCGTGCGAAGTACTGTTTGAGGATGCGGATCGCGCGCTGGCCACTGAACTTGGCGCCGTGGCAGCGCGCGAGGCGTGGCGCGTAGAGCGGAAATACAGCCGCTATCGCGACGACAGTGTGGTGGCGTGGATCCTTCGCAATCGCGGCATCGAAATCGAGGTCGACGATGAGACTGCATCGCTGATCGACTTTGCCAGGCACTGCTTCGAATTGAGCGACGGCCTGTTCGATATCACTTCCGGCGTACTGCGCCGCAGCTGGAAGTTCGATGGATCGGACCGCATTCCGGAGCCCGGCGCGGTCGCAGCACTGCTGCCGCTGGTCGGCTTTGACCGGTTGCGTTGGCAATCGCCGCGGCTTTTCCTGCCCGCCGGCATGGAACTGGATTTTGGCGGTATCGGCAAGGAATACGCGGTCGATAGGGCTTACGATCTGCTCGCGGCGCGTCAATCCGCTGCATTCCTGGTCAATTTTGGGGGCGATCTGCGCGCCAATAAATCACCGCGGCACGGTCCATGGCAGGTCGGTATCGAGCGGCCCGACAGCGATCGAGCCGCGGCATTGGTGCTGGAACTGGAGCGCGGAGCGCTGGCAACGAGCGGCGACTCGCACCGCTTCCTGCTGAAAAACGGAATACGCTATGGGCATATTCTGGATCCGCGTACCGGTTGGCCGGTCCCCAACGCGCCACGCTCGGTCACCGTGGCGGCGAGCAGCAGCACGGAGGCGGGATTGATCGCTACCCTGGCCCTGCTTCACGGCGCTCAGGCGCAGGCGTTCCTGGACGATCAGGGGGTCCGATATTGGCTCCTTCGGTAGTTGAGCCACGATCCCGACCTGGTGGCAGCGCCCGTTCCATTCTGATTCCAAGCTGAGGCGCTGCGCTCGTTCTGCTACCTTTGCAGGCTGACTCGCGTCGGTTGCGACTTGGTCGCCGTCAACGCGCAGCGCTCGCCAGGAATGGACCGCCATGCACGCCCGCTATACACCGCACCGTCCGATCGGCGACGTGCTTGGCGACGCCGGGCGGCTTTATCGCGAAGGCTTTGGCCGTTGCTGGCCGCTGTCGTTGCTGGGCGCCGTGCTGCTCTCGGCCGCGGCTCATCATTGGTCGGCCCAGGTGAACGGCGACTCCGCGGCAACCGGCAATCTGGACGATCTGGATCCCACCGCCGCGCTGCGCCAGCTCGAAAGCTACGCATCGCCGGCTGCGTTGTGGGCGGGACTGTTGGTGCTGGTGGTGGCACTGTTCGTCTACAGCGCGCTGATCGTGCGGCTGCATGGGCTCGCTGGTGGCGGCGAGTCGCCGAGCCAGCTGCAGGCACTGGCCACGGCGCTGCGCCGGCTGCCGGACAGTGTTCTGGCGTCGGTCCTGTGGACGCTGGCGCTGAGCGCAGGGCTGGCGCTGTTCGTCGTTCCCGGTGTCTACTGGTCGGGCCGCCTGCAGTTCTGGCTGCCGGCGATGATGGTCGACAAGGCCAGCGCGGCGGACGCGCTGCGCAGGAGCTGGGCGCTGACCCGCCATCACTGGTGGCGATCGAGCACGGTGCTGACGCTGGCGCTGATCATCATCGGCATCCTGGGGCTGATCGCCGATGCGCTGACCTCGAGCGCGGCTGCCCTGGTAGCCGCGCCGCTGCATTCCTCCGAGCGCGCCGTTGCGTTGGGCAGCGCCCTGTTCGAAACGCTGGCCGACGTGTTTCTGTTACCGATGTTGCCGGCCGCGTTATTGGCGATCTATGACGATCTGAAGCAATCGCAGGGGCAAGAGCCAGGGAGAATCGGTGGCTGACAAATCGCAACCGCTCACGGCGCAACTGCTGCTGTCGCCCGATACGACGGTGCGCTGTCCGTCCTGCGAGCGGGAATTCAGTCTCGAACAGGGCTTCGCAAAAAAAGCCCTCGAGCATCTCGAGCAGCACAGTCGCAGCGCACTCGAGGCCGCGCAAGCCAAGGTCAAGAACGAGGTGGAGCGCCAGGGCGCCGCGCTCGCGACCGAGCGGCAAGGCGCCGCGCAGCGGGAGATTGCCCAGCTCCGGCAACTGCTCAAGCAGCAGTCCGACACTCACGCCGGCGCGCTCGCGGAAATGCGCTCGCTGACCGAACAGGCGCTGGCGCCGCAGCTGCAGGCACTGCGCGCGGAACTGGCGCAAAGCCAGGCGCAGCTCGGGACCCTGGCCGAACGCGAGGCGGCGCTTGCGGCGCGCGAGCGAGGCATCGACGGCCAGGTGGCCGAGGCCGCTGGCCTCAGGGCGCAGGAGCTGCTCGCCACGGAGCGCCAGGCATTCGAGCAGCGCATCGCCGATCAGGACGCCCAGCTTGCGGTCCTGCGCGTGCAGCAGCTCGAGCTGCTGCGTTCCAAGTCAGCGCTCGAGGATCGCGCCGGTCAACTCGAGCTCGAGGTTGCGCGGCGGCTCGATGTGGGGCGCGCCGATCTGGAGACGCGGATTCGCGCCCAGGAGAAGGAGCGCGCCGATCTGGAGAAAGCCGAGCTGCAGAAGAAGCTCGAGGACGTCAACGCCAAGCTGGTTGAAGCGCAGCAGAAGGGCAGTCAGGGATCGCAACAGCTGCAGGGGGAGGTGCTGGAACTGATGATCGAGGATCAGCTGCGCCAAGCGTTCCCGGCCGATGCCTTCGAAGAGGTGAAGAAAGGCGCGCGCGGCGCCGATGTCGTGCAGCGCGTGATGACCCGCGCTCAGCAGCTGGCCGGTACGATTCTATGGGAGGCGAAGCGCGCCAAGGAGTGGGGACGCGAGTGGCCGGCGAAGCTCAAGGACGACATGCGTGCGGCCGGTGCCGACGTCGGCATCCTGGTCACGACCAGCCTGCCGCGGGAAATGCCCGCGGCGCAGATGTTCGGTCTGCACGAGGATGTCTGGGTGACCAGCTGGAGCGCAGCGGTGCCGCTCGCCTGTGCGCTGCGCGAGCGCGTGCTCGAGGTGCACAAGCACCGGGCGATCTCGGCTGGCAAGGGCGAGAAGATGGAGGCGCTGTACGACTACCTGACCTCGGCGCAATTTGCGCAGAAGCTCAAGGCGATCTACGGCGCGTTCCAGGCGATGCAGGAGGACCTGCAGAAGGAGCGCACCGCGGCCGAGCAGCGCTGGGCACGCCGGGAAAAGCAGATCGGTACCGGCATGAAGGAAATCGCGGGATTTGCCGGGGATGTGCAGGGCCTGGCGCAACAGAGCTTGCCGCAGCTCGAGCTGCAACCGGACCTACCGCTGGAGCGATGAGCGATGAGCGCTTCAGCTGACTGCGGCCGAGCGCCGATAGCGCGCCATCAGCTCGCCCTTGCCGATCACGTGTCCCTGCATGGCCTTGCGCAGGTCGCGCGCGCTCGCGCCTGCGGGCAAGTCGGGCTTCACGTCGAGCGCGTACAGCGTGAACACGTATCGATGCGCTGAGGCGTCGTCAGGACAGGGTCCCACATAGCCCACCATCGGGACGCCGTTCTTTCCCTGGTGCGTGCCATCCGGCAGTTGTTCCTGCGGCGGTAGCGCCTCGGGCAATTCGCGCTTGTCGGCCGCCAATCCGTAGAGCACCCAGTGAACGAACCGGCCCCGCAGAAATGCGTGCGGCGAGTCCATGTCATCCATGATCAGCACGTAGCTCTGGGTCCCGGTCGGCGGCACCGTCCACGACAGCGCCGGCGATACGCCATTTCCGTCACAGGAGGCGTACTTCTTGGGGATCACACCGTCGGCAAAGCTCGAGCTCGTCAGCTCGATGACCGCGACGTTGCCCTGCTCATCGGAGGAGCGCGAGCAGGCGGCCGCAGTCGCGAGCACGCAGAGGGCGACGCCGACGCAGCGGATGGCGCTGAAGATCTGACGTTTGGTGGCCATGAGTCTAATCATCGCAGATG
Source organism: Steroidobacterales bacterium (assembly GCA_044440135.1). Classification (GTDB taxonomy): domain Bacteria; phylum Pseudomonadota; class Gammaproteobacteria; order Steroidobacterales; family Steroidobacteraceae; genus FEN-1191. The sequence goes on from JBIODC010000003.1 coordinate 79,581, forward strand.
CGCCGCGCGCTGTGCAGTGCCGCGTGCATTGACATAATCGAATGGACTAAAGGAGATCCATGATGTCGCCCGTTACACTTGCGACCGGGTCTGCCGCGGCGCGATGTCATACGCCCAATCGCAGATGTCGATAGATGACGACAGATCGATACATCACATACGATTCAGGCAGTCAACCCAGGTCCCTTCCATGCGCCGCGTCAGCACGAGAACCGGGGGTGAATATGCTTGCCGACCGGAGCTGTCATGGCACTCGCTGTCCCGCCTGATCTGACCGTCGCCCAGGCCGCGATCTGGTTTGATCAGCAGCTGTATTGCGGCCGGCCGATCTACAACACCGGTCAGACACTCGCCATTCCGGGCCTGCTGCGCGCGGATCTGTTCGAGCGTGCGCTGCGCGAGACGGTCGCGGAGAGCCCGGGCCTGCAGCTGCCCCCGCGGTCCGCCCGGTTGCAGTTCGAGCTGCCGCGGCTCGATTTCCGCCGCCAGCCGGACCCGATTGCCGCCGCCGAGCAATGGATGCAAAGCGAGATGCGGGTGCCGATCGCGTTGCAGGATCCACTGCTGTTTTGCTTCGCGCTGATCCGGGTGGCCGACGACCTCACGATCTGGTTCCAGAAATGCCATCACATCATCATCGATGGGACCGGACGGCGGCGGCTGAGCGAGCGTACCGCGTGCCGCTATCGCGCGCTGCGTGACGGGGTTGCCGTACCCGCGCTCGAAGCCGCCACGCCCGCAGCGGTGCTGGATGCCGAGCGACGCTATGCAGCCTCGGACAGCCATGAGGTTGACCGTACCTACTGGCTGCAGCGCTTTGCTCATCGATCCGAGCCGCTGCTGGAGGGCAACCGGCAAGACTCCGAGCGCGGCCGCTCCGGCTGCCAGGCACGGCTGGCATTCACGCTGAAACGCGCCGATTTCGCACGCCTGGAGTCGGCGGCACGAGCTCTGGGCTCGACCGCGTCGCGCGCGATCATCGCCCTGACGTACGCCGCCTTTGCGCGCCTGTACGATCGGTCCGACATCGTGCTCGGCATCGAGCTCGCCCACCGCTCGGGTGAGGCGGAAAAGCAGATGGTCGGGATTCTGGCCCGACCCCTGGCGCTGCCGTTGAACTTCGACCCCGGGCTGTCTATTGCCGACGTGATCCGAGAGCTCGAGGCAGCCCGAGCGCGCGACTACCCGCACCGGCGCTTCCCGGTGCAGGAGCTGGTGACGGCGCTTGGGATCATGCGACAGGGACAGCACGGCCTGGTTGATATCGTCATCAACTTCATGCCCGACGCCTACGACTTTGCATTCGAGGATGCGCCCGTCCGACCCACCAGTCTGTTCTACGGCTTCGCGGCGCCCTGGCTGGTGACGATCGCCGCTACCGGGCCGATGGGCGATTTCGATGTGACCATCGACACCGATCCGGGCCTGATCAGCGCCGACGCGGCCGCGCGCCTGGCGGCTTGCGTCGAGACCCTGCTGCTGCGCGGCCTGCAGGATCACGCCTGTTCGCTCAGCCGGTTGCCGATCATGCCGGTTGCCGCCGAGCAGCAGCTGCTGCATCTTGCCGCCGGCAAGGCCGTCACCCTGCCAGAGGCAGCCACGCTGACCACGCTGTGCCAGGCGATGGCCGAACACAGACCGGACGCCGTCGCACTGATATTCGGCGAGCAGCGACTGAGCTTCGCGAGTCTGCATCGGCCGGCGGCGCGCCTGGCGCGGCGGCTGGCGGCGGTCGGTGTCGGCCCCGGCGTGGTCGTGGGCATCGCGCTGCCGCGCACGCCGGCGCTGATCGTCGCGGTGCTCGCGGTTCACAAGGCCGGCGGGGCCTACCTGGCCCTGGATCCGTCGTATCCGGCCGAGCGTATACGCTTCATCGTCGCTGACGCCGGCGCACCGGTCATCGTGACCAATGCCGCCCTGGCACCGGCGTTCGCCGACAGCGGCGCCCGGCTGTTGTTCGACGACGAGCCGCCCGCCGCCGGGGCCGAGATGGTCGAGCCAGTGCCTGCGCGACCCGGCGATCTGGCGTACGTGCTCTACACCTCGGGTTCGACCGGGCAACCCAAGGCCGTTGGCATCGAGCATCGTAATCTGGTCAACCTGATCCACTGGGGACGCTCGCTGGTCTCGGACGCGGAGTTGGGTGGCCTGCTGTTCTCCACCTCGCTCAATTTCGATCTGTCCGCCTTCGAGATGTTCCTGCCGCTCGCCTTCGGTGGCTGTATCGTGATGGTGGACAACCTGCTGGCACTGCAGGCCGCACCCCAGCGCGAGCAGGTCAGGCTGGTGAACACCGGGCCGTCATTGATCAACGCGCTGCTGCGTACCGGTGGGCTGCCCTCCGGCGTCACCACCGTGATCCTCGCCGGTGAGAAGCTCCCACGCCATCTGGCGAATCTGCTGTTCGAGGCCGCGCCCGGGGTGAGGCTGCTCAACTGCTACGGCCCCACCGAGACCACCGTCTATTCGAGCTGCGCGGTGATTGATCCCGCGGCGGTTACCGAGCCCACGATCGGGCGAGCGATCTGGAACACCACGCTGCACGTGCTGAATTCCACTCGCGCGCTGCTGCCTCTGGGCGCCGAGGGGGAGCTGTTCATCGGCGGCGCCGGCGTGGCGCGCGGCTATCTCGGTCGCTCGGCACTGACTGCCGAGCGGTTTCTGAGCAATCCGCACGCAGCCGGACGGCTCTACCGCACCGGCGATCGGGTGCGCCTGCGGCCGGACGGCGAACTCGAGTTTCTGGGTCGAATCGACGGCCAGATGAAGATCAACGGTGTGCGCGTCGAGCCGGGGGAGATCGAGGCGGCGCTGCTCACGGTGCCCGGTATCTCAGCCGCCGCGGTCGCACTCTGGCAGGACGCCGGCGTGCGTCGGCTCACCGCCTATCTGGTCCCGGCCCCCGGGCAGGCACCCGACACGCGCGGCGTGTTGGCCGCGCTGGAGCGGCGGTTGCCGCGCTACATGGTGCCCTCGTGCTGTGTCTGGCTGGGTGCGATGCCGCTGACGCCCAACGGCAAGCTCGATCGCAAGGCGCTGCCGGCACCGCCGCGCGAGGCCACCGGCTCCCCCGCCGACCAGGCGCCGCAGACCCGATTCGAGCGCGAGATCTTCCGAATCTGGGAAGACGTGCTGGGCTCACCACCGAGCGGAACCGACGCGGACTTCTTTGACCTGGGCGGGGATTCGCTCGCGCTGCTCAACCTGTTCGCCACGATCGAGGCACGGTTCGGTCGACGTCTCAGCGTCGATGTGCTGGCGGGCGGCCTGACGGTCGCCAAGCTGGCGCAGCTGCTGGCGGCGGACGAGGCGCCGCCTGCCGCCAGGGATCCGGTCGTGGCGCTGCAGCCGCTGGGGCAGCTGCCGCCGTTCTTCTGTGTTCCGGGGATCGGCGGCGAGGTGCTGCAGCTGCACCGTCTCGGTGTGCACCTGGGCACGGATCGTCCGTTGTTCGCTTTCCGCTGGACGCCGGAGACGTGCCTCACCGCGACTGTCAGCGAGATCGCCGCGCCTTACGTCGCCGCGATGCTGGCCGTGCAACCCGCCGGGCCATTTTATCTCGGGGGCTATTGTCTCGGCGCGGTGGTCGCCTACGAGATCGCGCGGCAATTGAAGGAGCAGGGGCATGAAATCGGCATGCTTGCGATCATCGACCAGCGAAATCCGGCCTGGCGGCTGACACTGCGCGGGTCGCTACCGGCGCTGTATCACACCCTCGTCAACAGCGCGCGGCTGGTTCGCGACGAGTGGGACCCGCTCGGCGCCGCCCGCTGGATCATCGGTGGAATCGGTCGAAAAGCGCGCAAATGGTCGCGACGGCTGTTGGGTCTGCGGCCGGCCGCCGCTGCCGCAGTCGACCCGGGTCGTGCCCTGCACGAGCAGATGCGGTTGCCCGGAGAGGCGTACCTGCCGGCACTGCGCAGCTATCGGCCTGAGCCCTCGACTGTGCCGATCGCGTTATTTCGCGCGTTGGTGACGCCGCGGCAGCGGCTGCCGTTGGATCACACGTTGGGCTGGAGCGCATTGGCACAAGGCGAGGTGACAGTCCATAAAGTGGCGGGCGATCACATTTCGATCACGACGGAGCCGCACGTGCGAGATCTTGCGAAAGCGCTGTCTGAAACGCTCGACGCCGCACAACGGGTGCCGCGCCGAAACCCATCGACGGCTTCACCGCGCGACACCGGGCCGCAGGCCAACATCTGCGCGCAAAAATAACGCGTGCGAAAAATAGAGTGTGCGTGCAAGAAAATCGTGTGCACAAAAAAACCCCGCGATGCGGGGTTCTAATTTCCTCACACGACACAGGTCTGTCCGGGTGCGCAATCCAATTCTTGGCAGACCTTAGTCCCTGGCCCAAAGGCCCGTCCCGAAAGTGCGGGACCTGCGCGTCGATTCGCGCCCCGGGCGCTCGCGGCAGGCATGAAAAGTGGCTTGCCGCAGTCTGTGCGCACCCCGACAGCCTGGATTTCTAGCATCAAGACCTGGCAGAAACCTTCCGACTGTCCGATTTATGCTGCAACCACTGGGTCTGCAGCAACTAGTTCGAATGATAACGCGGTATCGTGGGCAAGACCATAAGCAGCCAGAAGAAAATTTACATTATGTCGCCAAGTTGCGACATTTGGCGCGAGACAGATATTGTCAAATGTGGTGTCGACCACACGCTCGTCGATATCAGAAGGCCGCAATCCCGGTCACGGCGCGGCCGATGGTGAGCTGATGGATCGTCTCGGTGCCCTCGTAGGTCACGACACTTTCGAGATTGAGCATGTGCCGGATCGCGACGTGTTCGACGCTGATTCCGGCCCCGCCGAGCAGATCGCGGCAGTCGCGCGCGATGTCGAGCGCGATGCGACAGTTGTTCCATTTGCCGAGCGAAATCTGCGCCGCGCTCAGCGCGTTGCGCTCCTTGAGGCGCCCGAGCTGCAATGCCAGCAGCTGTCCGCCGGCGAGCGCTCGCACCATCGCGGCGAGCCGCAGCTGCACCGCCTGAGTGTGGTTCAACGCCCGGCCGAACAGCACGCGCTCGCTGGCGTGGCACAGCGCCTCGTCCAGGCACGCCTGGGCGGCGCCGAGCGCGCCCCAGCAGATGCCGTAGCGGGCCTGGGACAGGCAGGACAACGGCGCCCGGATGCCGGTCGCGCCCGGCAGCATCGCGTCGGCAGGCAGCGCCACCTCGTCGAAGAACAGCGCGCCGGTGTTCGAGGCGCGCAGACTGAACTTGTGCTTGATCTCCTGCGAGCTGAAGCCGCGCGTGCCGCGCTCGACCAGGAAGCCGCGCATGCCCTCCGGCGTCTGCGCCCACACGATCGCCAGGTCGGCGATGTGGCCGTTGGTGATCCACAGTTTTGAGCCACTGAGCACCCAGCCGTCACCATGGCGGCGCGCCGTGGTGCGCATGTTGGCCGGGTCGGAACCGCCCTGGGGCTCGGTCAGCCCGAAGCAGCCGATGACTTCGCCGCGCGCCATGCGCGGCAACCACTGCTGTTTCTGCTGTTCGCTGCCGTAGGCATGGATCGGAAACATGCACAGGCTCGACTGCACCGAGACGAAGCTGCGCAGCGCGCTGTCGCCGCGCTCGAGCTCACGGCAGATCAGGCCGTAGCTGATCGCACTCAGGCCGGCGCAGCCATAACCGTGCAACGTCGAACCGAACACGCCGAGCGCGGCGAGCCCGGGCAGCAGTTCGCGCGGAAAGCGCCCCGTTTCAAAGCACTCGGCGACGATCGGCAGCACCCGCTCATCGACCAGGCGCGCGACCGCGTCGCGCACCAGTCGTTCATCCTCGCCGAGCTCGTCGTCGAGCCGCAGAAAATCCAGTGCGCTGTCGCTCGGCGCGGCCGCCGCGGCGGGTGTGGTCGTGGTGGATGAGCTCATGTTGGCGATTCCGTTCCCCTAGAATCCGCGCATGATGCCCGAACTGGTGGATCCGTGAGCGGCCGGCGGTTGCCGGCATGGTGGGGGGCGGGGCTTGCCGCGTGCGCGCTGGCCGGGTCCGGACTGGCTGGCGTGCGCTCGCCCGCAGCCACTGCCGCCACGGCGAGCGGTGCCACGACCGCAGAGCCTCGGGCGCGGCCGAGCGCGCTGAGCCGCGAACTCGATCGTGCTCAGGCGCTGTTACTGGTCCGGCTCGCGTCCCTGCCCGAGGGCAGCGACGTGCTGATCCTGCGCGAGCCCGAGCGCCTGACGCTGCGCATCCCGGCGCGGCTGTTGTTCGAGTTCGACAGCGCCAGGCTCAGGCAGGACCCGGCCGCCGCGACCCCGCTCGCCGCAAGCGTCCAGGTGCTCAGGAAGCACCGCCGGCTGCACGCGCAGATCATGGTCTACACCGACAGCATCGGCGGTGCCAGCGTGAATCAGAGCCAGTCGGATCAGCGCGCGCAGGCGATCTCGGGCGCGCTCAGCGCCGCGGGAGTCGCGAGCGATCGGCTGCAGCCGCATGGGGCGGGCGCCGCGAGCCCGGTGGCCAGCAACGACGCCCCTGCCGGGCGGATCGAGAATCGACGCATCGAGATCGAGTTCCGGCGCGCCGAGCGCGCCGGCAATGATCTCAAGCCGGGGCCGGCAGCAGCGCCTTGAGGCGCGTCATCGCGCCGGCCTCGATCTGACGGATGCGCTCGGCCGACACACCGTACTCGGCGGCGAGCTCGTGCAGCGTGGCCTTGTCGTCGCTCATCCAGCGACGCTGCAGGATGGTCCGGCTGCGATCGTCGAGCCGGCTCATCGCCGCCGACAACTGCGCGTGCGAGGAACTGCTCCACTCTTCGGCCTCGACCTGTTCGGCCGGATCAGCATCGGCTGCCGGCAGATAGGCCGCCGGGCCGAAGCTCTCCTCATCGTCGTTCTCGGGACCGACGTCGAACGACAGATCGCGCGCCGACAGCCGACGCTCCATCTCGGTGACCTCGGCGGGGCTCACTCCCAGATCCTTGGCGACCGCGCGGGTTTCATCCGCGTTCAGCCAGGCCAGATTCGGCTTCATTCGACGCAGATTGAAGAACAGCTTGCGCTGCGCCTTGGTGGTCGCCACCTTGACCAGGCGCCAGTTGCGCAGCACGTATTCATGAATTTCCGCGCGGATCCAGTGCACTGCGAACGACACCAGGCGCACGCCGACGTTCGGGTCGAAGCGCTTGACGGCTTTCATCAGCCCGATATTGCCCTCCTGCACCAGATCGTTCATCGGCAGGCCGTAGCCGGAATAGCCGCGGGCAATGTGCACGACGAAGCGCAGGTGCGAGAGCACCAGCTCGCGCGCCGCATTCAGATCGTCATCGCGGCGAAAACGTTGCGCGAGCTCCTGTTCCTGCTCGCGACTGAGCACCGGAATCCGGCTTACCCGCTCCAGGTAAGCATCGAAACTGCCGATGGGACCCGCGAGCCCGAAGGCGGCGGGTTGGGCGATCAGCGCAGTCTGGGCGTGGGTCACTCCGCGATCCTCCATTGAGTTCAGGTCTATGAGTTCAGGCGTCAATATTAGCACTCTAGGAGCCAGAGTGCTAAGCTGAAAGCGCCGCAGTTGGCGTCAACAGGCTCGAAATTAAGACTTTACTTTCAATAAGTTAGGAAGCCATCAGCGCTGCGGCGATCAGCGGGATTTTGGCTGCGCCGGCCGCGCTTTTGGAGCCTCACGCGGGGCGGTCGGAGGGGTTCTAGGCGGCCCGCGGCTCGATGCGCGCGAGCTGCCGGGCGGCCGCGATCCAAGCGCCGAGCCACCCGAGCGCCATTCCGCTGAGCAGCAGAATGCCAAGCTCCAGCAGACTCGGGCCCTTGAGCGTGAACTGACTGCCGTAGGCCACCGCCAGGCGCAGTGCCGCCGGCGCCAGGATCGCGCGCACCAGCGCCACCAGGCCCCAGGCGATCGATCCCGCGACGATGCCGTAGAGCACGCCGGCATAAAGACACGGCCGCCGCACGAACGCGTTGGTGCCGCCGACCAGTTTGGTCACCTCGATCTCCGCGCGCCGATTGAGAATCTCGAGCCGGATGGTGTTGCCGACCACCGCGATGACGCCGGCCCCGAGCAGCACCGCCGTGATCAGCACGATCCGGCGCAGCAGCTCGAGCATGGCAGAAAAGCGCAGTACCCAGTCGCGATCGAGCTGCACCGATTCGACCTCGGGCCACGCGAGCAGATAGCTGCGCAGGGCCTCGAGCCCGGATGGCGAGGCGGCCTCGGGTTCAGGAAGGATCGTGAGCACGTTCGGCAGCGGATTGTCCGGCAGCGCATCGAGCGCGGTGCCGAAGCCCGACTGGGCGCGAAATTCCGCCAGTGCCTCGCTCGCCGTGATCAGCGTCGCGCTCGCGACGCCGGCGCGCTCGCCGGCGCTCTTCGCGAGTTGCCGCGCCTTCTGCTCCGACACCTCGGGCTTGAAGTAGACCGACAACCCGACGGCTTCGGAGAAATCGCCGGTCGCATCGCGCACGTTGCGCACCAGCAGCTGGAGCGAGAGCGGCAGCGCCATCGCCAGCCCCATGACCGCCACCGTCAGCACGGTGGCAAATCCATGGCGCCCGAGATGACCCGCGGTGGAGACCAGCGCGTGGCCGTGGCGCGCGATCCAGTTGGAGAGGCTATTGCCCATCGCCGCCCAGGTGTCCGTCGTCGAGCACGATCTGGCGCAGCCCCGATTCGCGCACTAGGTGCAGATCATGGGTCGCCACCACCACGGTGACACCGACCTCGTTGAAGCGCCGGAACAACCCCATGACTTCGGCCGCCAGCGTCGCATCGAGATTTCCCGTGGGCTCATCGGCCACCAGCAATCGCGGCTTGCTGACGATCGCGCGCGCGATGCCGACGCGCTGCTGCTCGCCCACCGACAGCTCGAGCGGCGCGACCCGCTCCTTGCCGAGCAGTCCGACCTGATCGAGCGCGGCGCGCACGCGCTTCTCGATCTCGCGGAACGAGGTGTCGGCGACGATGAGCGGCAGCGCGACGTTGTCGAACACCGGGCGATCCATCAGCAGCCGGTGATCCTGGAACACGACGCCCAGGTTGCGGCGAAACAGCGGCACGCGCCGCGACGGCAGCCGCGCGGTGTTGTCACCGTTGACCAGCACCTGGCCGCGCGTCGGGCGCTCGAGCAGTGCGATCAGCTTGAGCACGGTGCTCTTGCCGGCGCCGGAACGGCCGGTCAGGAACACCATCTCCCCGTCGTGGACCTCGAAGCTGACATCCGCGAGCGCTTCGCGCCCGTTCGGATAGCGCTTGCTGACACGCTCGAAGCTGATCACGAGGCCTTGGCCTCGCGCGCCGGACCGCCCGCCCCGCCGCTGCCGCCGCTCTCACCGGCGCGCTCCTCGCCGGCACCGTCGATCAGGGCGCTGGCAAAGGCGCGGGCATTGAAGGCGCCGAAATCCTCGGCCTTCTCGCCGACGCCGACGAAGCGGATCGGCAGCGCCAGCTGCCGCGCGATCGCCACCACGATGCCACCGCGCGCGGTGCCGTCGAGCTTGGTGATCACCAGCCCGGTGACGCCGAGCGCAGCATGAAACTGCTGTGCCTGCGCGAGCGCGTTCTGGCCCTGATTGGCATCGAGCACCAGCAGCACTTCGTGCGGCGCCCGCGGCATCACGCGCGCGATGACGCGCTTGACCTTCCTGAGCTCATCCATCAGATGCGTCTGGCTGTGCAGCCGGCCGGCCGTATCGGCGAGCACCACGTCCACGCCGCGCGCCTGTGCGGATTTGAGTGCGTCGAAGATCACGGCGCCCGGATCGGCGCCGGTCTGCTGCGCGCTGAACAGCGACCCGGTGCGCTCGGCCCAGACGTGCAGCTGCTCGATAGCGGCGGCGCGGAACGTATCGCCCGCGGCGAGCATCACGCTGAAGGAGCGCGCGCGCAGCTCATGGGCCAGCTTGCCGATGCTGGTGGTCTTGCCCGAGCCGTTGACGCCGACGATCAGTACAACGAAGGGTCTCTCGCTGCGATCGATCTGCAGCGGCCGCTCGCAGGGCGCGAGCAGCTCGGTGAGCCGATCGCGCAGCGCGTTGAGCAGCGCCTCGACGTCGTCGAGCTCGTGGCGCGCGACCCGGCGATTCAGTTCCGCCAGGATGTCGCCGGTGGCCTCGACGCCGACATCGGCGCTCAGCAGTCGCGTCTCCAGGTCCTCGAGTACCGCGGCATCGATCTTGCGCCCGCGCAGCAGGCCGCGCAGGTCGCGCGCCATCGAGGCGCCGCCACGATTGAGGCGCGCCTTGAGACGGGCGAGAAACCCCTGGGGCTCATCCGGGTTCGGCATGGCCCAACATTGTCGCACGTCGCGCCCGCGAGGGCTTAGGCTGCGGTAGGCTTGCCGCCATGGCAGTCAAGCGCGGCCCGCGGCCGCACAGTTCCACGCACCAGGCACGCGGGCGGCAGCAGCGGCAGCTGCGCATCATCGCCGGCCAGTGGCGCGGGCGGAGATTTCGTTTTCCCGAACTCGACATACGGCCGACACCCGATCGGGTGCGCGAGACCCTGTTCAACTGGCTGCAGACCCGGATCGAGGGCGCGCACTGCCTCGACCTGTACGCCGGCTCCGGGGCGCTCGGCCTCGAGGCTCTGTCGCGCGGCGCGGCCTCGGTGGTGTTCGTCGAGCACCAGCGCCTTGCGGCCGACGCGCTGCAGCGACTGTTGCGGGACTGGCAGGCGAGCGCTGCCACCGTGGTGTGCGACGAGGCGCTGCATTACCTGGCCGCACGGCGCGCGCGCGGCGCGCCCGGCGCGCCGCCCGGCACCAGTGAGCGCGGCTTCGATCTGGTGTTTCTCGATCCGCCGTATGGCTCCGGCGAACTGCCCGCGGCTGCCGCCGCGCTCGCGCACAGCGGGCTCGCGCCGGAGGCGCTCATTTATGTCGAACAGCACGCCGATGATGAGCTGCAGCAGGCGCTGCCGGCCTCCTGGCGCCAACTGCGCACCGGTAAGGCCGGCGAGGTCAGGTATCATCTGTACGCAGCATAAGCATTCACGGCACGGGGCAGCGGTGCGACAGGCATGAGATCCACGGCGGTGTATCCGGGTACGTTCGACCCGCTCACCCGCGGCCACGAAGACATCGTGCGCCGCGCGGCGAGCATTTTTGGCCGGGTCGTGGTCGCGGTGGCGGCCAACCCCAACAAGACGCCGATGTTCAACGTCGACGAGCGCGTCGAGCTGGCGCGCGCGGTGCTGGCCGATCTGAAGAACGTCGAGGTTACCGGCTATTCGGGACTGACGGTCGACTTCGCGCGTGCGCACGACCTGGCGGTGATCGTGCGCGGGCTGCGCGCAGTATCGGATTTCGAGTTCGAATTCCAGCTCGCGAGCATGGGCCGGCACCTGCAGCCTGACGTCGAGACCGTGTTCATGGTGCCGAAGGAAAAGTTCACCTTCATTTCCTCGACACTGGTGCGCGAGATCGCCGCGCTCGGCGGCGACATCAGCGCGTTCGTGCATCCGCTGATCGAGGCGGCATTGAAGCGCCGATTCGCTCGCAAAGCCTAGTAGCTGAGCGCGACGCCCTCGCGCCGCGGATCGGCGCCGCCTTCGAAGCTGCCGTCGGCGTGTTGCAGCACGCCCTGCAGTCCCGACTCCTCGTACTGGCCCGGCTGCGGAGTGAGGCCGTGCTGATGCATGCCGTTGAGCAGCTCGGGCGCGAACCTGGCAGTCTCGGCCGTGAAGTGATCGCCATGCGCGATCAGGTTCGGCAGGCTGATCGCCGCCTGCATCGTCATCTGCCAATCGAGCGTGGCGATCAGCGTCTTGAGGACATAGGCGATGATCGCAGGTCCCCCGGCCGAGCCGGTGGCCGCGACGAACGCTCCGTCGCGATCGAACACGATGGTGGGCGACATCGCCGAGCGCGGGCGCTTGCCCGGCGCGACTGCGTTGGCCGCCGGACGGCCATCCGGGTCCTGCGGCGAGAAACTGAAGTCGGTCAGCTGGTTGTTCAGAAAGAAGCCATCGACCATGCGGCCGGAGCCAAAGATGCTCTCGACCGTGGTGGTCATCGACAGGACGTTGCCGTCGTCATCGACGATCACCAGATGGGTCGTGCCCCCGGGTTCGGGCGTGTGATCCGAGCCATAGCGCCTGGTGCCCGGTGGCTCGCCCGGGGACGGCGGCTGCTCGGCAATGCGCTGGCCGATCAGCGCCGATCGTGCCTGGACGTAGCCTGGGTCGAGCAGTCCGGCGAGCGGCACGTCGACAAAGGCGGGATCACCGACGTAGCGGTCGCGGTCGGCGTACATCAGCCGTTCGGCTTCGCCGAGCTGCACCCACGCGATCGGATCGTCGGGGCCGCGCGCGGCAATGTCGGTATGGGCGAGCAGCAGCAGCGCTTGCAGCACGCCGATGCCGCCGGCGGGCGGCGGCGGCGTACACACGCGATACTGCTGCCAGTCGCGGCACAGCGCGGCCGATTCGATCGGCCGGTAGTGTGCGAAGTCGGCCAGCGAAAGCGTGCCCGGCAGCTCTCGCTCATGCACCCGATTCACGATGTCCTGCGCGATGCGGCCCTTATAGAGGGCGCCGGGGCCTTGATCGGCCAGGCGTTGCAACGTGGCCGCATAGGCCGGATTCACCAGCAGGTCGCCGGCCTTGTAGCGCGTGCCATCGCCCTTGGTGAAATAGCGCACGACATCGGGCGCAGCGGTCTGTGGCGCGCGGCTGCTGATCATGCCGGCCAGCCGCGGGCTGACCTTGAAGCCGTCGCTGGCGAGCCGCTTGGCATCGTCGAACAGGGTGCGCCAGGCCAGCTTGCCGTGCCGGTGCTGCAGCAGGCCCAGCGCCGCGACCGCACCCGGCACGCCGGTCGAGCGCCCGCTCAGCACCGCGGCCGCGTACGACAGCGGCCGTCGATCGGCGCCGATGAACATGTCGGCGGTGGCCCCCGCGGGTGCGATCTCGCGACCGTCGTAGGCGAGCACCTGTTTCTTGCGCGCATCGTAGTAGCAGATGAAAGCGCCTCCACCGAGACCGGAGCTCTGCGGTTCGACCAGGCCGAGCACCGCCTGCATCGCGACCGCGGCGTCCGCAGCCGAGCCGCCGGCCTGCAGCACCCGCATGCCCGCCTGCGCCGCCAGCGGATTTGCCGCCACCACGATCGCATGGCGCGCCGGTGCTGCCGCCGCCGGGCCGTTGCGCGCGGCGGGCGCAGGGGCGTGGCAGGCGCTGGTCGAAAGCAGCAGCGCCAACGCTGCAATGGCAGCAGACAGGATGCGGGCAGGTGTCGACATCGCGGCGCAAGCGGCCGCGGTCAGGCGGCGCCGTTAGTGAGGGTGGAAAAATCATAACACCGTCGGCGCCGGCGGCGACGTAAACTCGCCAGCCATGCGCCGTGCTACTGCGGACACGCTGACCGGCACCTGGGTGCCGGTCGCGGCGGACGTTTCCGGCCGGCAGCTCGCGGTGACGCAGTTGCGTGTGGCGCGGCTGGTCATCGAGCGTGACAGCTACCAGATTGTCGATCATGCCGATCGGGTGGTAGACAGCGGCCAGCTGCGCCTGCACCGGGACGCCTTTCCGTGCGCACTCGATATCGTCGGCATCCACGGACCGCACGCCGGCAAGCACATGCTCGCGATCATCGAGCTCGACGGGGATCGGCTGTGCGTCTGCTACGACCTGGAGCGCAGCGAGCGGCCCTCGAGCATGCAGGCCAGCACCGACCAGCTGTTGCTGTCGATCACCTACGTGCGCGCGACGGCGGCGCGGCTGATCTAGAATCCGCCACGCCGACTTGCCGCGGTCTAGCGGCGCTTCGAGTGCCGACGCAAGTTTTGCGTCCCCGGCCGCTTCGGCCTCGGTTTCGACGACTGTGGCGAGGGCCGCTTGCGCGCTCGGTCCGGCGATTTCTTTGGCCGCTGCTTCGGTGGCGCCTGCAATGCAATGCGCGGCGGACGGCCGGCGCGCGGCAGCAGATCGCGGCGCGCCAGATCGACCGCGCGCCACAGATACCAGGCCGCGAGGCTGCGGTGCGGCCGCCAGCGCTCGCCGAACTGCGCCAGCGCGCGCGGCGTGGGCATGCCGCGCAGTCGATAGGCGAGACGAAAGCCGTTGCGCACGCCGAAATCGTCCACCGGCAACACGTCGGGTCGCTGCAACTGGAACATCAGCATCATCTCGACGGTCCAGCGGCCAATGCCGCGCACCGCGGTCAGGCGCTCGATGATTTCCGCGTCCGCGAGCGTATCGAGCTCGGCGCGCGGCGGCACCGTGCCCTCGATGGTCTTGGCCGCCAGATCCTTGAGTGCGGCGATCTTCGCGTACGAGAAGCCGACGCCGCGCAGCTGCGCATCCGCCGCAGCGAGCACCTGCTGCGGCTTCGGAAAGCCGCCGTCGCCGCACAGCTCGATGAAGCGCCCCAGGATGCGCTGCGCCGCGACTCCATGCAGCTGCTGGTGGGCGATCGCGCGCACCAGGGATTGGAACGGCGGGTGATCGGGCAGGGGCTCGGGGCGGTAGCGGCCCGCGGTCGCGATCAGACCGGCCATGACCGGATCGGCCCTGAGGATGCGATAGGCGGCGCGGGCGCTGTGCGCAGGCAAATCACGATCGGTCACGGCTTCGACCCCAATGGATAAGTTGACTGCATCGAGTGTGTTTTGCGGCTGAATAGCCGCAATCCGGCGCCATTTGCCTGAATTGCAGGAAGAACGTAGCATTTCACGGCGTCGCGCATCTCAATCCGAGGGGGAATTTCATGACGATCGAGGATGACGTCGGCGCAGCATCAGAAAAATTCTACGCCGCGTTGAACCGCATGCTCAATGGGGACGCCCGTGCGTTGCAGGACATCTGGTCACACGGCAAGACGGTGACGACGCTGCATCCGATCGGCGGGCGCGAAGTCGGGTGGGACCAGGTCAGGAAATCATGGGAGCAAGTGGCCGCGCTGACCACCGAGGGTCAGGTCAGGCTGAGCGAGCAATTCATTCAGGTCATCGGAGACGCGGCCTACGAACTGGGTGTCGAGCATGCGCCTTCAAGCTGGCGGGGCAGCCGGTGGCCGGCGACTGTCGCGTCACGAATATCTATCGTCGGGAATCCGGAGCTTGGAAGTTTGTCCATCACCACACCGACATTGCGCAGGCGATGGTTGATCTGCTGAGCCGAATGAAGAAGTAGATCTGAAGCCAGCGGCGCCGCGGCGCCGCCACGGCGCTCGGGGCGACGCTGCGGCGATGTTCAGACCTGGCAGTGCGGGCAGTAGTAGGTCGAGCGCTGTCCCTGTCGGATGCGGCGGACCACGGTACCGCAGACCCGGCACGGCCGGCCAGCGCGTTCGTAGATGTAGAGCCGCTGGCGGAAATAACCGGGATTGCCGTCGGTGCCGACGTAGTCGCGCAGCGTGGTGCCGCCGGCGCGGATCGCCGCGTTGAGCGCCGCGCGCACCGCGCGCACCAGGCGCACGCAATCGGCGCGCGACAGGCGCCGCGCGCCGCGGCGCGGACTGATACGCGCGCGAAACAGCGCTTCGCTGGCGTAGATGTTGCCGACGCCGGTGACCAGCCGCCCGTTCATCAGCACCTGCTTGATGGCGGCGCGGCGCGCGCGGGTGATGCGGTGCAGATAATCGGCATTGAACGCAGGCTCGAACGGCTCGGGCGCGAGCGAGCGCAGCAGCTTGTGCTGCGCCGGATCCTCGGTGGTGTAGTGCAGGCTGCCGAAGCGGCGCGGGTCGTTGAGCCTCAAACTCAGTCCGGATTCGAGCAGCAGATCGAACTGATCGTGTTTGAGCCGCGGCGATTCTGCCTCGAGGATCCGCAGGCTGCCCGACATGCCCAGATGCAGGATCACCGTGCCGCGCTCGAGTCGCAGCAGCAGATACTTGGCGCGCCGGCCGACCGCGACGATGCGTTGCCCGACCAGCTGCGCGGCCATTTGCGGGTCGACCGGCCAGCGCAGCCGGGGGTCGTAGATCCGCAGTTCGCGGATGCGCTGGCCGAGCGCCGCGCGTTCAATGCCGCGCCGCGTGGATTCGACCTCGGGTAGCTCAGGCATATCACACTGCTGCCGCGCGGATGAAGGCTGCGATTGTGACAGGGGCCCGGCGCGCCGGCGATGGCCGCTGCCGCTCGAGCACGCCCACGTTAAGCCCGCCCGCCCGCACGCCCTGCTAGACTTTCGCTGCGCCCACGCCACCGC
>JBIODC010000004.1:0-92016 GCA_044440135.1 Steroidobacterales bacterium
ACCGGCTGTCGGTGTTCCGGGCGCGCAAGGTGCAGCGCTTCCTGTCGCAGCCGTTCAACGTCGCCAAGGTGTTCACCGGCCAGGACGGCAAGATCGTCCCGCTCAAGGAGACCATACGCGGCTTCCGCGGCATCATCGAAGGCCAGTTCGATTCGTTGCCGGAGCAGGCCTTCTACATGGTCGGCACCATCGATGAGGCGGTCGAGAAGGCCAAGACGCTGCAGTAATGGACAACACCATCCACGTCGACATCGTGAGCGCCGAAGGCGAGATCTTCGCAGGTGAGGCACGCATGGTGTTTCTGCCGGCTTCCGAGGGCGAGATCGGCGTCACGCCGCGGCACGCGCCGCTGCTGACGTTGCTCAAGCCCGGCGAGGTGCGCGTGCAGTCGCCGGAGGGCGAGGAGCATTTTTTCTATGTCGGCGGTGGTGCGCTCGAGGTCCAACCGAAGAAAGTCACAGTGCTGGCCGACACCGCGGTACGCGCCAGGGATCTCGACGAAGCGGCGGCAGTGGCGGCCCGCCAGCGCGCCGAGCAGGCACTCGCCGGCCACGTCGACAAGATCAGCCAGGCCGAAGCCCTGGCGGAGCTTGCGCGCGCGATCGCACAGCTGAAATTGATCGAAAGGTTGCGCAAGATCAAAGGCTGAGGCGCGCGGTGCGGATACAGTCCTCCGCTGCGACATCGCCCCGATGTCGCCGGGGGCCAAATTGAGCGGTCGGTCACAATTTCAATCGAATCCGCGCCCTGCGGCGTGGCGGCCATGAGCGCGCTCGCGACCGCATCGGCGCCGACGGAATCACGTCCGATTCGGTCAAACTGATACAATTTCCCAATGCCGCGCAAGCAATCCAGGGCCGCGCCACAGGCCGTAGCGACGACCGCGCCGCTGTCGATCGTGATACTGGCCGCGGGCCAGGGCAAGCGCATGCAGTCGGACGTTCCGAAGGTGCTGCAGCCACTCGCCGGCGTGCCGATGCTCGCGCACGTGCTCGAGCTGGCCGCAAGCCTCAGTCCCGCCTCGGTCCATGTCGTCTACGGACACGGCGGCGAGCGCGTACGCGAACTGTTCGATGATGGACGGCTGCGCTGGTCGCTGCAGTCCCAGCAGCTCGGCACCGGCGACGCCTTGCAGCAGGCGATGCCGGACATGCCCGACTCCCATCAGGTGCTGGTGTTGTATGGCGACGTACCGTTGCTGCTGGCCGATACGCTGCGCGGACTGGTCGCGCGGTCGGACCCGCGCAGCGTGGCGCTGCTGACCGCGCAGCTGGCGGATGCGAGCGGCTATGGCCGCGTGGTGCGCGACGCTCGCGGTCAGCTGCGACGCATCGTCGAGGAATGCGACGCCAATGCCAGCCAGCGGCGTATCCACGAGGTCAACACCGGCGTGCTGGTCGCGAGCGCGCGCTTCCTCAAGGCATGGCTCGCGCGCCTCAAGCCGCGCAACGCCCAGCGCGAGTACTACCTGACCGACATCGTCGGCATGGCGGTGCGGCAGAAGCTGCGCATTGCCACCGTCGAAGCCACCGATGCCGCGGAAGTGCAGGGCGTGAACGACAAGCCGCAGCTGGCACTGGCCGAGGCCGAGTATCGCCGCCGGCGTGCGCGGCAGCTGATGATGCAGGGCGTGACCCTGATCGATCCGGCGCGCATCGATGTTCGCGGCACCGTCACCGTCGGCCGCGACGTCGTGCTCGACGTCAACGTGGTGCTGCAGGGTCCGGTGGCGCTTGCCGACGGGGTGCGCATCGGCCCCAACTGCGTGCTCACCAACGTGAAAATCGGTGCGCGCACCGTGCTGTATGCCAACTGCGTGCTGCAGGATGCGCAGATCGGCGGCGACTGCCAGATCGGACCGTTTACGCGCATGCGCCCCAAGGTGCGCATCGCCGACGGCGTGCATCTGGGCAATTTCGTCGAGATCAAGAACAGCGAGATCGGCGCGGGCAGCAAGGTGAATCATCTGAGCTACGTCGGTGATTCGAAGGTCGGCAGCGCCGTCAACGTCGGCGCCGGCTCGATCACCTGCAACTACGACGGGGCGAACAAATGGCGCACCGAGATCGGCTCCGGCGCCTTCATCGGCTCGGGTGCGATGCTGGTGGCGCCGCTGAAGATCGGCGACAACGCCACCATCGGCGCGGGCTCCACCATCACCAGCGATGTCCCGGCCGACAAGCTGACGCTGGCCCGATCGCGCCAGGTCACCATCGAGCAGTGGCAGCGGCCGCGCAAGAATCCGTCCAAGACCTGATCGAAGCACGAGGAAAAACTTAAGTCATGTGCGGAATAGTCGGCGGCGTCACGGACCGGAATGTCGTTCCGATCCTGATCGAGGGGCTCAAGCGGCTCGAGTACCGCGGCTATGACTCGGCCGGCATCGCCGTGCTCGACGGCTCCGGTCATCTGCAGCGCCTGCGCACCGTCGGCAAGGTGCGCGCGCTCGAGCAGGCGCTGGCCGAGATGCCGATCGTCGGCCGGGTCGGCATCGCCCACACGCGCTGGGCCACGCACGGCGTGCCCAGTGAGCGCAACGCGCACCCGCACGTCTCACGCGACGGTCTGGCGATCGTCCACAACGGCATCATCGAGAACTACGAGGAACTGCGCGAAGACCTCAAGCACGCGGGCTACCAGTTCAGCTCCGAGACCGACACCGAGGTGGTCGCGCACCGCGTGCATTTCAATCTGACGAAGCTCGGCGATCTGTTCAAGGCGGTGCGCGCCACGGTGGCCGAGCTCGAAGGCGCCTATGCGTTGGCGATCGTCAGCGAGGCCGATCCGGAGCGCATTATCGTCGCGCGCATGGGCTGTCCGGTGGTGCTGGGCCTGGGAGTGGGAGAGAACTTCGTCGCCTCCGACGTCGCGGCGCTGCTGCCGGTGACCCGGCGCTTCATATTCCTCGATGAAGGCGACGTGGCGGAAATCCAGCGCAGCGGCGTGCGCGTGATCGATCGCGACGGCAACGGCGCCGATCGGCCGATCAAGGACAGCGAGCTCACGGCCGACGCCGCCGAGAAGGGCCAATACCGGCATTTCATGCTCAAGGAGATCCACGAGCAGCCACGCGCGGTCGGCAACACGCTGCAGGAGCGGGTCGCGAACGGGCGGCTGCTCGAGGCCGCCTTCGGACCGGCGGCAGCGGCGATCTTTGAGCGTGTCGAAGCGGTGCACATCGTGGCCTGCGGCACCAGCTATCACGCCGGCGTGGTCGCAAGCTACCTGATGGAACAGGTCTGCCGGATCCCGTGCCGGGTGGAGATTGCGAGCGAATATCGCTACCGCAATCCCGTGGTGCCGAAGGATTCGTTGTTCGTGTCGATCTCGCAGTCGGGCGAGACCGCTGACACGCTGGCTGCGCTGCGCATGGCGCGGCGCAACGGCTATCTGTCTACGCTCGCGATCTGCAACTCCCCCGAGAGCTCACTGGTGCGCGAATCCGAGCTGGTCATGCTCACGCGCGCGGGGCCGGAGATCGGCGTCGCCTCGACCAAGGCATTCACCACGCAGCTCACCGCGCTGTCGATGCTGGCCATCGCACTGGCGCGCCACAACAGCTACGATCCCGAGCGCGAACGTACGCTCGTCACGCGTCTGATCGAGCTGCCGTCGCTGCTGGAAAAGACGCTCGAGCTCGATCCGGTGATCCACCGGCTGGCGCTGTGCTTCGCCGACCGGCACCACGCGCTGTTCCTGGGTCGCGGCACGATGCACGCGATCGCGATGGAAGGCGCGCTCAAGCTCAAGGAAATCTCCTATATCCACGCCGAAGCCTACGCCGCCGGCGAGCTCAAGCACGGGCCGCTGGCCCTGGTCGATGCCGACATGCCGGTGGTCGTGGTGGCGCCGAACAACGAGCTGCTCGAGAAGCTCAAGTCCAACCTGATGGAAGTGCGGGCGCGCGGCGGCGAGCTGTACGTGTTCGCCGACCCGGACGCCGGCGTCGAGTCGAGCGATGGCGTGCACGTGATCCAGATGCCCAAGCACGTCGCCGATTTCCAGGCGCCGATCGTCTACACGATCCCGCTGCAGCTGCTGGCCTATCACGTCGCGATCCTCAAAGGCACGGATGTCGATCAGCCGCGCAACCTCGCCAAGAGCGTGACGGTCGAATAGGCGGGTTAGTCAAAGACTCCGTATTCGATGGGAACCTTGCCCGGCGTCAGCGCGGCTTGAGAGCGCTTTCAGCAGCCAACCAGTCTTCGACATCGTGGCCGGCTTCGAAGTGCCGTTGCTCAGCACGCAGATAAGCGGCTTCGGCAATCATCGCGTGACGGTGCTCGGCCCGCTTCGCGGCGGTAGTGGCTGCTAAAGTGGTACCCGCCTTTTCTGCCAACTCCGGAGAAGCGGCGGTTAGGCTCTTTACAATTGGTCGAGTGGTGCTGGGGCCCGGAACGGGGCTTGTTGAAATACCCATATTGATCTCCTAAATCTCTAACGATGGTTTGAGATAGCACGCGGGATGTCCGGAATTGCGGCCCATGGCTGGGCGACTCCTAGGATTCGTGAGCGCGTCGATGTGAACTGTCCACGCCTCCGAGGGCATCGATGATGATCATCGCATCCGGCGGCGCATCGAGCGCGCTGCGAGGCAGATCGGACGAGATCGAACGCATCGATAGGCACCTCGCGGCGTTGAATTGAATATTCCGTCAAAGCTCGCTCTCTCACGGCACGCGCCAGAGCGCGTGCCTCGAGCAGACAACAACGGAGAGCGTCCTCAGTCTGAGTGCTGCGCTGCGATTCAGAACGAGTCAAAACGCAAGCCGCGCGCACAACCCGGATGGCGGGTATTTCGAGATGAGCCGCCTCAAGATCAGGCGAAGCTGCAGTCAAGCACCATACACCGTTCTTTATCGGTGTGCGCTCTAATTGGGCTTGCCACATATTGTGTAAGTACTCTCCCGCCGCCGCCGCCGCCGCCGGCGCTAGCGCCGCATCCGAGTTGGCAAATCCTCCAGTACAACGCGGGCGGAAGAGGGCCATACTGGTTTGCTCGGCAGTGAGCACCCCGCTGCAGTTTAATCAAGGAATACGATTATGAATCTTGTACGTTGGGATCCGATTCGCCAGATGGATCAGTTCTTCAGCCGGCCACTTGCCAGCTATATGGGCCGCTGGCCGCGTGTTGCGACGGAAACAGAAGACGAAGTGTCCGCTTGGACACCGTCGCTTGATGTCAGCGAGACGGACAACGAGTACCTCGTTCGCGCCGATTTGCCGGCGGTGAAGAAAGAGGACGTCAGTGTGACGATCGACAATGACGTGCTTACCATCGCAGGCGAGCGCAAGTTCGAGAAGGAAGAAAAGAGCGAGAAGCTCCATCGCAGGGAGAGCTTCCGCGGCATGTTTTCCCGAAGCCTATCGTTGCCCGACAACGCCAATGCAAGCGGCATTCGTGCCGAGAGCAAGGACGGCGTCTTGACCGTGCACATCCCGAAGACGAAGGCCGAACGGACCAAGTCGATCGAGATCAAAGTCCAGTAGAACCAGAGGAGGCGCTCCCGTCGCCCGGCTTGGCCGAAGTCGACGGGGCAGCCGCAGAACCCGCAATTCAAGGAGCCCGGAACGGGCAGGATGCGTCTCGTGGCCGCGCTCCACACTAAGGAGCAGCAAGAGATCCTGAGCTACAGACCAATGAGAATGCGGTGTGCAACCATCTGCATACCAGGCACGCCGCTCTGCGACCGCTCCGCCAGCAGGCTGCTGCACATTCGCGATAGGACTCGGTTTCCGCCCAACACGCACTCTTCGGCTCGGCTGCGTGCCGACGTAAAAAGTCAGGTAACGACTTTAGATCGCGTTTCGCGAGATGCGAGAATCTCGCCCGAAGTTCCCTGCTTCAGGAAACGACATTAATATTAACGCACAGACGTGACCGTGCCGAAATCCTGTTGGTTCAGGCGCTCAATTTTTGCTATAGGGTAGAAATCATGTTCGCCCGCCGCTTACCCATCCTGTTGTGCGCTTTGGCCCTGGCGGTTCCAGGCGGCTTCGCAGCGGCGGCCGAAGCGGGACCGCAGGCCGTCCCGCAGTCGCTCTACGACGCGCTGCTCAAGGTCATGAAGCAGGGGCCGGCGCTCGGCTTTGCCGGTCGCGTGAAGGCGCTCGAGCCGGAACTGCGCCGCGATTATGACCTGGCGTTCATGACCCGCGTGGTCGTGGGACCGCCGTGGCGAAGCATGAGTCCGGAAGAACAGCAGGGCCTGGTTGCGGCCTTCAGCGACTACACGTTCGCGACCTACGCCAGCCGCTTCAAGGACTATTCAGGCGAGCGTTTCACGGTGGACCCCGGCACGTCGACGCTCCCGAGCGGCGACACCATCGTCCATACCAAGCTCGTGCCGCACGACGGCGATCCGGTCGAGCTCGATTACCTGATGCGCGCGCAGCCGGAAGGGTTGCGCATCATCGACGTTCTTTTGAACGGCACCGTCAGCGAAATGGCGGAGCGGCGTTCGGAGTATTCCTCGACGCTGCGCGACGGCGGCGCCGCGGCGTTGATCCGCATGCTGCAGCAGAAGACGGCCGCTCTCGCCAACTAGCCTAGCGGCGGCTCGACCCCGGGTCGGACGCCGGGTCATCGTAGATGTCCTCGAGCGTCGGCGGCGGTCCGCCATGGCGCAGGTCGGCGGCACGATTCTGACGATACAGGCTGCGGATCGACGCGTAGAAATCCACCGCCTCGCGCTCGATCTCGTCCAGCGAATCGATGTTGCGCGAGCGCAGATCGATGCCACCGAGCACCGCCCTGGAGAAGGCGATGGTGCTCTGGTATTCGATGCGCGACGTCAGGTAGATCCATGGGTCCATGAAGATGTCGGCGCCGGTGCCGATGCCGTCACGGGGATTCGACGGACCGAACAGCGGCAGCATCAGATACGGGCCCTCATGAAATCCCCACACATAGAGCGTCTGCCCGAAATCCCCGGTCTGGCTCGGAAGACCACGCGGACCGGCGATGTCGAACAGTCCCCCGAGGCCGACGGTAGTGTTGACCATGAAACGACCGGCGGTCGTGCCCGCGCGCCTGAACTCGCCTTGCAGCAGGTTGTTCGCCAGCACCACCGGTTCGTGCAGATTGTTCAGAACGTTGCGAATCCCGGTGCGGCCCGCGGCCGGAATCACGCGCACGTAGGTTTTGGCAACCGGCTTCAACACCGCGCGGTCGATGGCCATATTGAACGCGAAGATCTTGCGATTGAGGGGCTCCAGCGGATCGTTGTTGGCCCTGAAGGAGACCAGCGCGTCCGGGTCGCGCGGTGGCGTCGCGCATCCGGCAACAACGAGACACAGCCCGCCGCAGGCAAGCAGCGCGGCGACTCTCATTCGGGGTTCGCGGCGGCAGGGGCCGGGGCGACTCCCAACAGGGCGGGCAGCACGAACAGCGTGCAGATCAGCGTATAGAACAGGCCCAAGCTCAGCAGCTTGCCCATATCGGCCATGCCCGGTGACTTCGAGAGCGCCAGGCTCCCAAAGGCGGTTCCGGTCGTGACGGCACTGAACACGACCGCGCGCGCGGTCGGCGAGCGCAGCAGGCCGGGCTCGCCGGCGCGCCACCTCAAAACGAAGTAGATATCGAACGCGACGCCGATGCCCAGCAGCAGCGGCAGCGTGACGATGTTGGCGAAATTGAGCGGAATGCCGGCCGGCACCGTGGTGGCCAGCGTCAGCAGGCCGGCCAGCAGCAGCGGAGCGAGCACCGCCGCGATGTCGCGGATTCGGCGCAGCACGATCGCGAGCAGCAGCGTGATGGCCGCGGTCGCGATGCATCCGGCGACCTCGAAGGCGCGGATCACGGTCCGGGCGGACTCCTGGATCCCGATCGGCATGCCGCTGGCGTCGGGCGCTATGCCGCGCACCGCGGTGACGAATCGGCGCAGTACGTTCGGATCGCGCGCGTCACCCTTGGGAAAGATCTCGATGCGATGGCGTCCGTCCCCGGCGACCCAGTCGCGTTTGACCTCGGGCGGGATCGTATCGAGCGACACCGGGGCAGCCTGCAGCGCCAGCCTCATATCCTCGAGCCTGCGGGTCACGCCCTGGGACAGGTTGGCGGCGAGCAGCGGCACGATGGCCGCACCGCGCGCGAGCGCCCGACCGAGCGCCGCGGTCAATTCCGCCGAGGCCGGATCTCCGCGCGCGGCCAGCTTGCCGACATCGGTGGCACAGCGCGCGGCCGCATCGAGCACCTCAAGAGCGCTCGGGGCGGGCTTGACCGCAACCGGCGACAGGGTCGGCCCGAGCAGGTCGCGCGCATCGGCGAGGATGTCGAGCTTGGCCCGTTGGTCCTCGGGAACGAAGCTGCCAATCCAGATTGCCTGACTGACCTCGGGCAACGATGCACTGCGCTTCGCCAGGTCGGCCGCGCTGTCCGCGGAGCCCGCGAGCACATCGAGCGTGTACGGCGAGGTGTCGGGATCCTTCATCAGGTCGAACAGCGTCTGCACCGATTCCGATTTGGGATTCTCCAGGTTGATCGGATCAAAATCGAAACGCAGCCCCGCCAGCGCGACGGCCGAGAGCGCGGCGGCCAGTCCCGCCACGGCCATGACCCGGCCGCGTCGGCGGATCAGAAACCGGTCCAGCGGAGCCGCGCGGGCCAGACCGCCTGCCTCCTTGAAGCCGCGCGAGCGAAACAGCGCCAGCAGCGCCGGCAGCAGCGTCAGATTGAGCGCCAGCGCGATCAGCATTCCGGCGCCGGCGATCAGCCCGAGATCGGACATGCCGCGATACTCGGTCGGAAACAGCGCCAGGAAACCCGCGGCGGTGGCCGCCCCGGCGACGACCAGCGGCAGACCCACGCCCGCGGCGGTCCTTTGGAATGCATCGGGAATTCCGGGACTGTGCTCGCGCTCGGCCGCGTACCGGACGCTGAACTGGATCCCAAAATCGATCGCAATGCCGATGAACAACGGAGCAAACGCCACCGAGATCGGGTTGAACGGGCCGACCACGCCGACCGCAAAGCCGACGCAGGCGACCAATCCGATCGCCAGCGTGATCAGGATGGCCGCGGCGGTGCGCAGCGAACGCACGGCCAGTATCAGCCAGAATACCAACAGGCCGAGCGAGCCCGCCGCGGCGATGCCGGCGCCCTCCTTGAGGGCCGAGAGCTGATCGTCCGAGAGCGCCACCGGGCCGGTCGCGCGCACCCGCACGCCGCGCGCGGGCACAAACCCTTCGGACTGCGCCGCGGCGTGGGCGGCCTCGATCGCACGCCGCGCCGGCTCGATCACTCCGTAATTGAGCGCCGGCCGCGCCAGCACCACCTTGCGCAGCTCACGCGCCAGCGGTTTTCGGTCGCTCAGAAGCTGCTGCCAGGAGAGCGGCTGGTAGCGGCCGTCGACCGCGGCATCGACCGCGTGGGCCACGGCCCGGAACGGCCGGGCGAGCTCGTCCGCCGAGATCGCGTCGTGCAGCGGTCCCTGCGCCAGCAGATCGAGCGCATCGAACACGCCGCGCGGGCTCGGGTCCGCGGCCAGCGTGCCGAGCATGGGCTGCGCCGCGATGATGGTGTCGGCGAAGCTCTGCACGTCCGCGCGCGACAGGAACAGCAGCCCGTTTTTCTGAAAGAACACCCCGCCGTCGGGCTGACGCACATCCTGGAACAGATCACGGTCGGCGGCCAGTCGGCGCGCCAGCACCGCCGCCGCGTCCTCGGCCTGATCGGGCGTGGCGCCGTCGACGATCAGAGCCAGCAGATTCGTGTTCTGCGGAAACGCGCGGTCCATCTGCGCCTCCGCGCGCCGCCACGCCAGCTTCGGTGAGAACAGCTTCTCGGTGTCGGTATCGATGCCGATGTGGCGCGCCGTCAGCACGCCGATCACGGCCGCCGCGGCAACGATCGGGACCACCAGCGCGAGCGCATGACGACGGCTCGCCTGCACCAGCCGGGTCACAACAGCGATGATTCTCCGGTCGAGACTCAAACCGTGTCCTCGCCGATTGATCGGGTGGAAACGACGACTACCGGGCCAGCGGGCGCTTCAGGACAGCCTGCGCATGATGCCGTCGGCGTCGACGTCAAACTCGTTACCGCGCCAGGTGACGCGGGAAGTGAAGAAGCTGCGGAACCAGACCCAGCAGAGCAACAGCTCGCGCGCCGGCAGCAGCCACAGATCCGCCAGCAACGGCCGATCACCATGCCACCGATGCACGAAGTACAGTCCCAGCCGCGCGATCAGCGTGGCGCCGAAAAGCACCCATCCGGTCGTCGACACCGACTGCCCGGTGGCCATGAGCAGCAGGCCAAGAATGGCAAGCGGCACGCTGAAGCTCAGAAAAATCATGCGAAAACTGCGTGGTCGCAGCACGTGGATCGTGCGCATCCAGCGCACCTCATGGCGAATCAGCGAGCCCAGGTCCGGCTCGTTGTGCTCCGCTCTGACCAGATAAGGCGACAACACGATCCGTAGTCCCAGTTCGCGCACCAGCTCGCCCATTCGGTGGTCGTCGGCAAGATGGTTTGCGATCGCCTGCAGGCCGCCGATCGCCTGCAGCGTATCGCGCCGCAGGCACAAGGTCTGGCCGGAGGCGTAGCCTTCATAGCCGCACAGCCACGCCAGCAACACCGACGGCATGTACCATTCGTCGACGTACATCGCGCCCAGACGCGAGCCGATCCGGCGCGTCGGCATGCCGCGGTACAGGCAGGTGACCAGGCCGATGTCACGATTCATCAGCGGCGCCGTGACGGCGTTCAGGTAGTCCGGTTCGACGCAGGCATCGCTGTCGGCGATCACCAGCACATCGTGGCGCGCGCGCGCGAAGATGTTGATCAGATTACTGATCTTGGCGTTGCTGCCGTGCTGCTGCGGATTGACCACGACGTCGATCGGCAGCGACGGGAACTCCACCATCAACCGCTGCACCACGGCGAGGGCGGGATCCGCCGGATCGCGCACGCCGAACACGAGCTGAAACTGCGGGTGGTGCTGCCGACAGAACGAGCGCAGGTTGTCGTACAGACCCGGTTCCGCGCCACATAGGGGCTTGAGCAGCGTCACCGCAGGCAGTCCCGTCGAAATTGCCGGCGCCGGGCGGCGTTGCCAGACGAGCACGGCGAGCAGGGCCAGTACCGCGTAGCCGGCCGCTACCGCCAGGCTGGCCAGGCCAATGAGCGTGATGAGCGGGTGAATCAGGGGCATCGGCCTCTCCGTGGCATCTGCTCTGCCGGAACACGGCAAGTGCCCAGCGGAGCCTCGCAGGAATTTGGTGTCGAGTCGTACTGTACTCAAAAACTCACGCGGATTCCCGAGCCCACCGCGCGCTCGCCCGGTTTGGGCCGATCAAGCGCCGCCGCTCAGGATGGATCCTGCGCCGTTCTGCGCAGTCGCCGGCCCTCGGCCCACTGCCAGGACAGCAGCGACGGCAGACCGCACAGGACCTCGCGCAGGCGCTTGGCCATCGAGACGGCCAGCGCCAGTTCGCTGCTGATGCCCAGCATCTGCCCGAACAGGACCAGGCCGACTTCCTGCACACCCAGGCCGGCCGGTACCACGAACGCCAGATGGCGCAGCGCCTGCGTCATGCTCTCGAGCACGATCGCGACGCTGGCCCCCACCGGGTGTCCGCACAGGCGCAGGGCGAACCAGACTTCGAACGATCCGGAGAAGAACGCCGCGAACTGCAGGCTGCCCGTGGCGAGCAGCGCCCAGCCCCGACGCAGGCAGGCGCGCAGTTCGTGATCCAGCGAGACGGCGCCGTGAGCCAGAACGCTGGCGCCCACCAGTGGGGCGAGAAAGCCATGCAGGCGCTGGAAAACGGAGCCGTAGCGCAGCACCAGGGCCGTCACCGCCGGTATCGGCAGAGTGCACAGGAACGCCAGCAGCACATGGCGGTATTCCAGGCCGGTGGCCCTGAGGTCCAGCAGCAGCAGCAGGCCCACGGCGGTAAACAGGTACATCACACTCAACGTCAACACGATTTCCACGATGACGGTGGCACTGACGGGGGCCGCCGCGAGCCCACGCCATCGCAACAGGCGAATTCCTGCCACGCCGCCACCGACGCTGGCCACCGGCAGCAGGCGGTCGACTGCATCGCGCACCGAAGTGACCCAGAACAGGTAGCCGAGTCCGGCACGCCGCCGGACATCGTAGGGGCGAAGCAGCACCAGCCAGCCGAGCGCGTACAGCACAAAATACACTGCGCGGTACGGGATCAACCACAGCAGCCGCCAGCCGCCGATCGCGAGCGTCTGCAGCATCGCGGTGAAGTCGGCGCGCACCACCAGCGTTACCAGCAACGCCAGGCCCAGCAGACCGCCGATGTAGGCTGCGATTTTCAAGCCGGGCGCAATTCATCGCCCCCGTTCGTGCAGCCTCGCGCCGGACAAGCGGCGCAGGCGTTGCGCTGAATCGAGGCTGTTGAGCAGCGGATGCGAAGCGCACAGGCCGGTCATCCGACGCAGTATACCCTCAAAGGGCTTTTCCTCCGGCGCACTGCGCCGTGCCCGCAGCGCTCCCTGTGCTAACCTTGTCTGCGATGCGCAACGAACTGCGGGCACTGGTCGTCGCCGCGTGCGGCGCCGTCGCCGCCTGTACATCGCTTGCCCCCAACAGCGCTGCGGTCGAAGCGCGAGTCGCCGCTCAGAACGCGCTGTTCGAGGACGAGTATCAGTACGAGCTCAGGATGCACCCCGAGCGCGCGACGTCGTACGGGGATTATCGTTATAACGACCGCCTCGACGACCGTTCGCTCGCGGCGCTCAGCAGCGAGCACGCCAGCGACCAGGATTTTCTTGCGCGCCTGAAGGCCATCCCGACCACCGGCTTTGCCGAGCACGACGCGCTATCGCACCAGGTGCTGCTGCGCATACTCAGCCAGCGCATCGAGGACTATGAATTCAAGGAATACGAGATGCCGGTGAGCCAGATGGAAGGCCCGCACGTGCGCCTTGCCGATCTGCCGCTCGCGGTTCCTTTCGATTCAGTGAAGCAGTACCAGGACTACATCAGCCGCCTGCATCAGATCCCGCGCGCTTTCGCCCAGACCGAGCAGGTCCTGCGGCAAGGCATGAAGGACCATCTGATGCCGGTGCGCTTCCTGCTCGAGAAGGTGCCCACGCAGTGCCAGGGCATCATTGCGGCCGACCCGTTCCTGCGGCCGACGGAGAGATTTCCGGCCAGCATCCCGAGCGATGAGCAGCAGCGCCTGACCAAGGCGATCAACGACGCGGTGATCAACGAGGTGCTGCCGGCCTACCAGTCCTTTGGCAGCTTCATCGCCACCGAGTACGCACCGCACGGTCGCACCACGCTGGCCGTCACCTCGCTGCCCGGCGGCGAACGCCGCTATCTCAACGCCATCCACAGCCGTACCACCGTCACCAAGCTGACTCCGGCCCAGATTCACCAGATCGGACTGCGCGAGATCGAACGCATCGAGGCCGACATGCTGGTCATTGCGCATCAGGAAGGCTTCGCCGATCTGGCGTCGTTCCGCGAGTCGCTCGAGACCAACGCCAAATACCGGCCGGTCTCGGCCGAGCAGATCGTCGATGACTTTCGCAACTACATTGCGCAGATGCAGTCGAAGCTGCCGGACCTGTTCGGCTTCATCCCCGGATCGCCGGTGACCGTCGAAGCCATCCCGGATTTCCAGGCCGCGATGGCCACGCACTACCAGACCGGCACGCCGGATGGCAAACGTCCGGGCCGCGTGGTCGTGGCGACCTCCAATTTCGCGCACCGTACGCTGATCGATGACGAAGCCATTGCCTATCACGAGGGCGTCCCCGGACACCACATGCAGCTGTCGGTGGCGCAGCAACTGACCGGGCTGCCGAAGTTTCGCCAGCACGGCGGCAACTCGGGCTACGTCGAGGGCTGGGCGCTGTACGCGGAACAGCTCGGCAAGGAGGCCGGTTTCTATCAGGATCCGGTCAGCGACTACGGCCGCCTCTCCAGCGAACTGTTTCGCGCGGTGCGCCTGGTCGTGGATACCGGCGTCCACTCCGAGGGCTGGACGCGCGACCAGGTGGTCGACTTCATGCGCAAATCCGGCGCCGTCGACGAGCCCACGATCCAGTCCGAGACCGACCGCTATATCGCCTGGCCGGCGCAGGCGCTGTCGTACAAGCTTGGCCAGCTGGAGTTCCGCCAACTGCGCGAACGCGCGCGCAGCGAGCTGGGGCCGAAGTTCGACATCCGCAGCTTCCATGACGAGATGCTCAACGGCGGCGTGCTGCCGCTCGACCTGCTGGAGTCCCGCACCGGCAGCTGGATTCGGGCGCAGAAAATGGGGTCCGTGACCGCGAGCTCAGCGACGCTCAACTAGCCGGCCGCGCGGCTTTCTGGCCGTGGGCATCGGCGTCGAATCTTCGCGTTATGCGCTTCTTGCCTTCAGCGCCAATACCCCATCGCCGTTCAGCTCGGCGGCGAAACCGGCATGCCTCAATCGCGTCGCCACTTCGTTGGCAAAATCACGGCCGCTGCTGAGCCTGTTCGGGCTTCCGGTGTAATGAAACAGCCTGCCCCTGCGCTTGAGCACGCGGGCGAGATGGTCATAGAACACCTGTGAGTACAGTTGTCCGGCAATGCCGAATCGCGGCGGGTCGTGCAGGATCGCATCGACCGACTCGTCCGGCAGGCCCGCGATCCGCTCGGCGATATCCCCGACGGTCAATGTCAGCGCACCGCCATGCTCCGGCGACCAGCGATTGTCGGGCGACCACGGATTGAGGCTGCGCAGCCAGATGACATCGGGATTGGATTCGTACGAGTACACGTGACGTGCCAGACCGCGCAGACACCAGGCGGCGAAATAGCCCAGGCCGCCGCAGGTGTCGAGGATCAGCTTGCCGCCCGGCGCGATCAGGCCAACCTTGCGTTCGGCATCCGCATAAGGGGAGACGCGGGCCGTCGGCAGCATCTTTATGCCATCGATTTCGAATGTCGGTGGTCCCCATTCGGTCGGCACCAGCTTGATCAGAGCGCCGGTATAGCGCGCCACCGGCTCGAAGCTGGTGTTGTCGGCCCAGTGGTAAATCGTGCGCTCCTTGCAGCGGGCCAGAAACGGAAATGCCCGCTCATCCCAGATCCATGCGTCGGCGCGCAGCTCGACCGTAGTCGTGGAGCGATCGAGATCGAGCGAGCAGCTCACCCTGGTCGCGCCCGCGCTGCGCGCCGCGAGCAGTGCCTGGTGCACCTTTGAAGTCAACAGCGGCCCTATCGCTGCGCTCACAGCGTCCCGATCTCCCGCTCGGTCAGCATGCGCCACTGGCCTTTCGGTAGCGCGCCCAATGACAGCGGCCCGACTGCGACCCGCACCAGGCGCAGCACGGCAATCCCGCAGGCCGCCAGCAGTCGGCGTATCTGCCGATGGCGACCCTCGCCGAGCACGATCTCGAGCCACGCGTTCCGGTGCCCGGCGCGCAGGCGGCGCACCGAGCGGGCGCTCAGGCGCTCGCCATCGAGCACCACACCGTGCTCGAGCTGGCGCAGCAGATCTGCCGAGGGCAAGCGGTCGATCTGCACATGGTAGGTCTTGTCAGGACCGGACTCAGGGTCGGTGATGCGGGCCGCCCACGCGGGGTCGTTGCTGAACAGCAGCAGGCCTTCACTGGCCTTGTCGAGCCGCCCGACTGGCGCCAGCCAGGGCAATGCGGAACCGGCGAAACAGGCATACACGGTATCGCGGCCATGCTCGTCGCTGGTTGTGGTGACCAGGCCGCGCGGTTTGTTCAACATCAGCACCACACGCGCGGCGGCGCACGGCCGCTGGCCTTCGATGTCGATGCGGTCGATGCCCTGGCGGACCGGATATTCGGCGTCGCGCACCACGCGCTGATTCACGCGGACACGCCCGTCGCGCACCCATTGTGCCGCCTGGCTGCGCGATCCCAGGCCGAGCTTCGAAATGACGCGCGCGACGCCATGGCGTGGCGGACGCGATGCGCGGGCTCGTGGCTTGGGCGTCGTCATCGGTCAAGTTCGCCTGAGCGAGCCGCCAGCCATACCCGCGCGAGCACCCCGGAAGCTCAGGTGCTCAGCTGATCGGCGATCGGCAGCCGGCGGATGCGCTTGCCGGTGGCGGCGAATATCGCGTTCGCGACCGCCGGGGCGATCGGAGCGGTGCCCGGCTCGCCGACGCCGGTCGGTTTGGTGCCTGACGGCACGATATGCACCTCGATCGCGGGCATCTCGTTGATGCGCAACGGCGTGTACTGATCGAAGTTCGCCTGCTCGATCTGGCCTTCTTTCAGCGTGATCGCGCTGTGCAGCGCCGCGGCGAGCCCGTAACCGATGCCGCCCTCCATCTGTGCCCGGATCACGTCCGGGTTGATCGCAAGGCCGCAATCCACCGCGCAGACGACCCGGTCGATGCGCAGCTTGTTGTCGGCACTGACCGTCACTTCCGCGATTTCGCAGACGCAGCTATTGAACGACTCGTGCAGCGCGATGCCGCGGCCACGGCGCGCGCCGTTGGCAGCGGGCGCCAACGCCGAGGCCCAGCCCGAGCGGGCGACCGCCAGTTCCATCACCGCAAGATGACGCGGATGCTGCGCGAGCAGCGCGCGGCGAAACTCAACCGGATCCCTGCCGGCGGCGCCCGCCAGCTCATCGATCATGCATTCGGTCGCGAACGCGGTGTGCGTGTGGCCCACCGAGCGCCACCATTGCACCGGTACGCCGATGTCGGTCGGCGTGTGCAGTTCGATTCGAAGGTTCGGGATTTCATAAGGCTCGGCCGAGCCCTCGACCGACGTCGCATCGATGCCGTCCTTTATCAGGAACGCTTCGAACGGCGAGCCCTTGATGATCGATTGGCCGACCACGCGTTGCTGCCACGCCAGCAGCGCGCCCTGCTGATCGACCGCACCGCGCAGGCGGTGCAGGTACGCCGGGCGGTAATAGCCGCCGCGGGTGTCGTCCTCGCGCGTCCAGACCATCTTGATCGGAACCCGATGACCCTGAAGTTGCGCTGCGCGCGCGATCGCAACCGCTTCGAGCACGTAATCGGCCATCGGATTCGCGCGCCGGCCGAAGCTGCCGCCCGCGTAGAGCTGCGTGATCTCGACCTGCTCGGGCTTCAGATCGAGCAGTCTGGCGACCGCCGCCTGGTCGGCCGTGTGCATCTGCTCGCCGTTCCAGATTTCGCAGCGACCGTCGCTCAGGCGCACCAGGCAATTGAGCGGTTCCATCGATGCGTGGGCCAGATACGGAAACTCGTAGTCGGCCTCGATCAGCTTCGCGCCCGCTGCAAGCGCGGCCGCGGTATCGCCTTCGTTCTTGACCAGCGCGCCGGGCTGATCGGCGAGGCTGCGGTATTGCGTCAGGATATCCGCGCTGCTCTGCCCGAAGGCCTGCGACTCGTCCCATTGGATCGTCAGCGCATCGCGGCCCTGCTTGGCGACCCAGGTATTGCGGGCCAACACCGCGACGCCGCCGAACGAGGTCGAGCTGCCCGGGAACTGCACCACATCCACCACCCCCGCGATGGCCCTGGCGCGACCGGCATCGAAGCTGCCGACGGTGGCTCCGAAGCGCGGTGGATGCGCCGGCACGGCGACCAGCATGCCCGGCAGCTTGAAGTCCTGGGTAAAGACCGCGCTGCCGTTGGTCTTGGCGGCGCTGTCCTTGCGCGGCAGGCGCGGGTTGCCGATCAGCTTGAACTCAGCGGGGTTCTTGAGCCTGACATCGCTCGGAACCGGCTGCGTCGCCGCGGCCCGAACCAGGGAGCCGAAGCGCGCCTTGCGGCCGGAAGGCCTATGCGCCACGACGCCGCTATCGACGGTGATGCTGTCCACCGGCACCCGCCATTGCTGCGCGGCGGCCGCGACCAGCATCGCGCGCGCGGTGGCGCCGGCCATGCGCATCTGCTCGTATGAATTCGCCATCGCGGTGCTGCCGCCGGTCAGCTGCATGCCGAGCAGCAGATTGGCGTAGCGCTTGACGTCGGCCGGCGCCCCTTCCACGCGCACCTGGTGCCAGTCGGCATCGAGTTCCTCGGCCAGCAGAGTGGCCAGTCCCGTAAACGTGCCCTGGCCCATTTCCAGATGCTTGGACACGACGGTGACAGTGTTGTCGGCCGCGATGCGCACGAATGCGTTGGGCGCGAACACGGCCGTCGAATCGGTGCCGGCGGCGCGCTGCGCGGCTCCCAGGGACAGCTGGGGTGCGAGATAGAAACTGAGCGTCAGGCCTCCTGCCTGGCGCAGAAACTGCCGGCGGGATGGGCGCTTGGCGCTCGGCGACTGCTGGTGTGCGGCGGCGTCGCGGGTGTTGTCGGGAATTCGCATGCTGGTGCTCCGGATTTTAGTGCCTTCAGGCGCTCAGCGATCGGGCCGCTTCATGGATCGCGGCACGAATGCGCACGTAGGTGGCGCAGCGGCACACGTTGCCACTCATAGCCGCGTCGATATCGGCATCGGTGGGCCGTCGATGGCTACGCAGCAGTGCGACTGCCGACATCATCTGGCCGGACTGGCAGTAGCCGCATTGCACGACGTCAAGCTTGCGCCACGCGTTCTGCACCGCCTTGCCGACCGGCTCGCTGGCCACCGCTTCGATCGTCGTAACGTGCTTGCCTTGCACCGCGGCCAGCGGCGTGACACACGATCGGATCGCACGGCCGTCCAGCTGCACGGTACAGGCACCACAGAGCGACATGCCGCAGCCGTACTTGGTGCC
The DNA here is from genome assembly GCA_044440135.1 of Steroidobacterales bacterium. GTDB lineage: Bacteria > Pseudomonadota > Gammaproteobacteria > Steroidobacterales > Steroidobacteraceae > FEN-1191. The sequence goes on from JBIODC010000004.1 coordinate 18,642, forward strand.
GGTCATGCCGAGCTCGTCGCGCAGTGCCCACAGCAGCGGCATGTCCGCCGGCGCATCCACCGATACCTCGCGGCCATTGACCTTGAACGTGCTCATCGTCGCCCTCCATGATCGGATCGAAGACAAACCCCGGGGATGGCGCCAATTATAGCCGCTGCGCGCTAGAATCAATGAATGCCGGATGCATTGCCGCCGCTCGAGGGCTGGAATAATTTCTACGTCATTGTCGGATCGTCCGCGGCCGGGCTCACGGGTCTCACGTTCGTCGTGATTGCACTGGCGTCGGACGCGAATATGGTGCGACTGTCGGGCCTGCGCACCTTTATCACGCCGATCGTGATGCATTTTGGTTCGGCACTGTGGATCGCCGCACTGCTGTGCATTCCCGGACACACGGTCGCGAGCCTGGCGACCTGCATGAGCGTCACCGGAGTCATCCTGGCCGCCCATGGCGGCATCACGACCTGGCGCATGTACCGCAATCGGAGCGTCTACCGGCCGATGCTCGAGGACTGGATCTGGAACGCACTGCTGCCCTCGCTGTGCTATCTGGCGCTGCTGACGGGGGGCGTGCTGCTGGTCAGCCATCCGCTGCCCGCGCTCTACACCATCGGCGCCGTGGCGCTGACGTTGCTGTTCATCGGCATCCACAACGCCTGGGACCTGGCGGTGTGGATTACGGTCGAACGTCCCGAGGCGCGATCCCAGGCGGAAGCCGGGCACAGCGCATCCGGCACCCCGGCCGGCTCAAGCAGTTCGAGCACCTCGAGCGTCAGGTCCGGGGGCGCAGCCGGCGGGGCTGCCGCGCCCCCGGATGCTGGCGCCTGACGCAAGCGCTGCGGGGGCTCGTCGGGCCGGCTTGCGCGAGACCTGGCGCCACTAGCCTCGCCAACCGGATCACGACCGAAACTGTGGTGCGGGCGTGCTCCATTCCGAATCTGTCAGCACGATATCCATCGTTATCTTTGCGCGGCAGAGCCACAACAGACGCCAGGCCGTCAATACTCGTCCGTTATGATCATAGATATGCTTGTAGAAGGCGGTACAGCGAATGATTTTCCGCGTTCCCGCAACGCGGGCAATCACCCTGCCGATCCAGCCCAAAGGGCGAAGTTTGAGATAACACGGGTGCAGCGAAAGATGCAGCGTCGGGCGATTCAACTTCAGGTAATCCACCATGGTCGGCAGGATCGCGTATTCCCCGCCCTCTATGTCCATCTTGATGAAGTTGCATTCGGTGATGTTGCTCTCACGGATGAAATCATCGAACGACAATCCCTTGACGGTCCAATGGGTCTTCTTCTTGCCGAACAGCAGGCTTGAGGTTGAATCGCCGCCCTGTCCGCGGCTGCCGAAAGCCACCTCGCCCGATTTCGGCGCAATGCATATGTTGAGCACCCGAATGTTGTCGGTCGTGGGCCTGTTCAGGTCGATGTTCTGCTCGAGCTCGGCAAAGGCCAGCGGATCGGGTTCCACAGCATAAGCGGATTTCGCGAGCTGGCATCCGTACAACAGCGTGGGACCGATCCAGGCGCCGATGTCGATATAGGAGTGCTGGCGATCGAGGAACCGGTCAAAAATCGCGAAGGTGTCCGATTCCCAGGTGCCTTTCGCAACCTCTCGCCAGAAAGCGCCATTCTTCCCTGGCGAGACTTTGAATTCCTTGTTCTGCAGGCTGATGAGCATCCGCACTAGGCAGCGCCGTGCCTGGCCTCGAGATCGTAGGTGCCGGCCGCGGTGATCTCGAGCGTGGCGAAGTCCCCGACCTTCAATCGCGCGGCGCCGCGAATGCGCACCACGCCGTCGATCTCCGGCGCATCGCCGGCGCTGCGCGCGATCGCGACACCGTCCTCGATCGCATCGACCAGCACGCGACAGCGCCGACCGACGCGCGCCGCGAGGCGCGCGGCGCTTATCTGCCCGGCCTTGTGCATGAAGCGCTCATAGCGCTCCTGCTTGACCTGCTCGGGTACCGGATCGGCGATCGCATTGGCCGCGGCGCCCTCGACCGGCGAATACTTGAAACAGCCGACACGGTCGAGTCCGGCGGCATCGAGCCAGGCCAGCAGCTGCTCGAACTCGGCCTCGGACTCGCCCGGAAAGCCGACGATGAAGGTGCTGCGCAACGTCAGATCGGGCCGCTGTGCGCGCCAGGATTCGATCCGGCGCAGCGTATTCTCGGCGTGCGCCGGCCGGCGCATGCGCTTGAGTACCGCGGGGCTGGCATGCTGGAACGGAATGTCGAGATAGGGCAATACGCCCTGTTCACTCATCAGCGGGATCACGGCGTCGACGTGCGGGTACGGATAGACGTAGTGCAGGCGCGCCCAGACTCCGAGCGCGCCCAGCGCGCGCACCAGGTCGAGGAATCGGGTCTGATACGGCTCGCCGCGCCACTGCACGCCGCGATAGCGGATGTCGCTGCCATAGGCGCTGGTGTCCTGCGAGATGACCAGCAGTTCCTTGACGCCAGCGCTCACCAGCGCTTCGGCCTCACGCATGACCGCATCGAGCGGCCGGCTCACCAGCGCGCCGCGCAGCGATGGAATGATGCAGAAGCTGCAGCGGTTGTTGCAGCCCTCGGAGATCTTCAGGTAGGCGTAGTGGCGGGGCGTGAGGCGGATGCCCTGCGGCGGCACCAGGTCGATGAACGGATCATGCGGCTGCGGCAGATGCTCGTTGACTGCCTCGATCACGCGCTCGTAGGCGTGCGGGCCAGTGACGCCAAGCACCTTCGGGTGACGCTCGAGGATGCGCTGCGGATTGGCGCCGAGGCAGCCGGTCACGAGCACACGGCCGTTCTGGCGCAGCGCTTCTCCGATCGCCTGCAGCGACTCATCGATGGCCGCGTCGATGAAACCGCAGGTATTGACCACCACCAGATCGGCATCGGCATAGCCGGCGGCAATGGTGTAACCGCGGGTCTTGAGCTCGGTGATCAGACGCTCGGAGTCCACCAGGGCCTTGGGACAGCCGAGGCTGACAAAGCCGACCGCGGGCGCGCGGCCGCGCACCGTGGATTTTCGTAGCGCAGTGCTCATGGGAGTCGCAAATGGCAGGCTTGGTCGCAAAGCCTGTCGGGGCGTGCCGTCCGGCCGGTACAATGGGGATTCCCAGTGTACCTCAAGCGGCGGCGCCGGATCGACGTATGGCTTTTGACCTCGCGTACTACCAGCGGTTCTACTTCAATCGCCGCACCGCCGTGACCACCCGGGCCGAGATGGGCGCCCGTGCCCGGCTGATCACCGGTTGTGTCGACTATATCGGCTTGCCGGTCGGCAAGATCCTGGACGCCGGCTGCGGCGTCGGCCTGCTGCGTACGCCGCTGCTGCGTGGCCTGAAGCGCGCCAGTTACACCGGGCTCGAGTTCAGCGACTATCTGTGCCAACGCTATGGCTGGCTGCAGGGCTCGATCGAAACTTTCCGCACCCGCGAGCGCTTCGATCTGGTGATCTGCTACGACGTGCTGCAATACCTGTCCGCGGCTGCCGCGCAGCGCGCGATCGAGAATCTGGCGAGGCTGTGCCGGGGCGCACTGTACTTCGGTGCGCTGACGCGCGAAGACTGGCGCGACAACTGCGATCGTACCCGCACCCACCGCATCCCGGGGCTGCGCCCCGGCAGCTGGTACCGGCGCGAGCTGTCAGCCGCATTCCGGCCGCTCGGCTGCGGCATGTGGGTCAAGCGCGATCTGCCGCTGACGCTGTGGAACCTGGACGCCGCGGCTTGAGCGCGCTCGCGTCGGGCCGGCGCGAGCTGATCGCGTTCGCCGGTGCCGTCCAGTGCGAATCCGCCGCCGGCGCCGTTGACCTGGTGCTGCGCGGCTATGCCCGCGGCATGGAGCCCGCGCGCAGCGGATTGACCGAAGTGCTGTTCAGCGGCGCCGGCACCGTGGCGCTGCCGCCGGTGCTGCGCGACGCCCGGGTGATCGAGCTCGCCGCCGCACCCGCGACCGGCAGCGCCCACGACATCGCACGCAGGCGCTATCGCATCGAGAGTCCCGGGCTGCAGCTCGAATTGCCGGCGCGCAGCGTGCAGCTGCACCGCGATGCGGCAGCGGCGTTCTTCGGTGCGGTGCCGCCGGTGCGGGTGCCGCTGCGGCTGCGCGTCGGCTGGTCGCTGCTGCTGACGGTGCTGCGTATTCCGAAGGCCGAGCTGCTGCTCAGGAAAATTCGAGGCTCGACATGACGGCGCGCATTCCGGTCACGGTGCTCACGGGATTTCTCGGCGCCGGCAAGACCACCCTGGTCAATCGCATCCTGTCCGAGAATCATGGTAAGCGCATCGCCGTGATCGAAAATGAATTCGGCGAGGTAGGCGTGGACCACGAACTGGTGATCGGCGCCGACGAGGAGATCTTCGAGACCAGCAATGGCTGCATCTGCTGTACGGTGCGCGGCGACCTGATCCGCATCCTGAGCCAGCTGCGCAAGCGGCGTGACCGCTTCGATTCAATCCTGATCGAAACCACGGGCCTGGCCGATCCGGGCCCGGTCGCGCAGACGTTCTTCATCGACGAGGAACTCAAGGAGCACTTCTCGCTCGACGCCATCGTGACGCTGGTCGATGCGCGCCACATCGAGCACTCGCTCGAGAGCAGTCCGATCGCGCTCGAGCAGATCGCGTTTGCCGACGTCATCCTGCTCAACAAGATCGATCTGGTCGACCCGGCCGCGCTCGAGCGCATCGAGCGCCGGGTACGCAGCATCACCGCCACCGCCGCGGTGATACACAGCCACAAGGCCGACGTGCCGCTCGAGCGTGTGCTGAGCCTCGGCACGTTCGATCTGGAGCGCGCGCTCGGGCTCGACAGCGCGTTCCTTGAACCGGCACGCCCGTTCGAATGGGCCGGGTTGTATCGGCTGTCGCCGGGCCGGCATGTGCTGCATACCGGCGCCCACGACCACGACCACGAACACGAACACGACCACGACCACGAACACGAACACGACCACGACCACGAGGACGGGCATGGGCACCCGCCCGCACACGGCGATGGTCACGGCGGGAACGACGATCAGGATCACGCGCATGCGCAGCACCCAGGCCACGCGCTGTCGCAGGTCGATCTGGTGATGCTGCCGGCCGTCGACGCGTCGACCGGCTCGATCGATGCACTGCTCGAGGCCGCGACCGCGCTGTTCGAGAGCGAACCGGTGGCGGCCGCGTCCGGCGCCGTGCTCGGCCCGCAGCGGCGGTACCGGCTGCAGCTCGCGCGGGATGCGCAGTTCCAGCTCCAGATCGCGCAAGCCGGATGCTGGGCGGTCTTCACCGAGCACGCGCCGGTCGAATTCGGCCTGCATCTGCACGGCGCCGCGCCGCAGACGCAGCGCGAGTTCGGTTCGCATCATCACGACCTCGCAGTGGGCTCCATCGGACTGACCGATGCGCGCGCACTCGATGCCGCCAAGGTCAACGACTGGCTTTCGTACCTGTTGCAGAGCCGTGGTGCGGACATCCTGCGCATGAAGGGCGTGCTCAATCTCAAGGGCGAGAGCCGGCGCTACGTGTTCCACGGCGTGCACATGATGTTCGATGGCCAGCTCGAGCGCCCCTGGAGCGATGCGGCTGCGCGCCGCAGCCGGCTGGTCTTCATCGGCCGCAGTCTCGATCGCCATGAGCTCGAGGCCGGCTTCGAATCCTGCGTCGCATGAGCGCCGCGCCCGGCCGCCTGCGGCCCCAGGAGCGCATCGAGCTCGGCGACTACCCGGTCGACGCCGCCTGGTCGAGTGACGGCCGCAGCCTCGCGATTGCCGGCGGCGAAGGGGCGGTCCTGCTGCTGCCGGTTGCCGTTCGCGGTGCAGCGCGGGTCATCGGCCGCCACGACGGCGGCGTGCTGGCCGTGGCGTGGCAGAGCGCGGGCGGTTTATTTGCCACGTCGGGGCAGGACGGCAACGTGCTGCTGTGGGACGCTCGCTCGCTCGAGGCAAAACCGATCCACCGCGGCAACGAATGGAGCGAGCAGCTCGCGTTCGCCGACAACGGCCGGCTGCTCGCGGTGGCCACCGGGCGCGCGCTGCATCTGTTCGATCAGTACGGTGAGGCGCGGCATCATTTTGCCGGCCACGCCGGTGCAATCGTGGCGCTGGCGTGGCGGCCCAAGCGGCGGGAGATTGCCGCGGCGGGCAACGGTGGCATGCGGCTGCATCGACTCGAACCGCATCCGGAGTCGCGCGACTACCCGTGGCGCGGCGCCTGCCTGACCGCGAGCTGGAACGCCGACGGCCGCATGCTCGCCTGTGGCATGCAGGATGGCAGCGCGCACCTGTGGTATGTCGCGAGCGACACCGAGGCCGAGCTGCCCGGGCTGGGGGCCAAGGTGTTCGCGACCGGATGGAGCGCCAACGGACGATTTCTCGCGGCCGCGGCCGGCGCTGCCCTGGTGGTGTGGGATTTTGGCGCCAAGGGCGCGGATGCGTTGCGGCCGACCGAGCTGCAGGCGCATTCGGAGCGCATCACGGCGCTGGCTTTCCGGCCCAGCGGCAGCTGGCTGGTGTCTGCGGCGCGCGACCGACGGCTGCTGCTGTGGCGCGTCGGCGCCACGAACCAGCCGCAGGATGCGCATCTGCTGGCCGACGACTGCACGCTGCTGCGATTCTCGCGCGACGGCACCCGTCTGGCGGTGGGCGATGCGCGCGGCGGCATGACCATCTACGACTGCGCACCGTAGCGACCGCCGGGCCGCGCCGCTTCACGGGCCCTGCGGATCCAGCTCCATCGCGGGACGCACGCCGCCGGCCGTGCGCGACCAGCCGAAGACGCTGGCGTAGCTGGCCAGCTGCATCTGCAGCACCTGTGACCAGGTGAAGCGCTGCAGCACGCGCACGCGCGCGCTCGCGCCCAGCGCATCCAGGTCGCGCTCGTAGAGTTGCCGGATCGCCCGCGCCATGCTCGCCGCGCTCTCTGGCTCGGCCAGTTCGCCGACCCGTTGGTCCACCAGCTCGGGCACCGCGCCGGCGCGCACGCCGACCACCGGCCGGCCGCACGCCATTGCCTCGACGATCACCAGTCCGAAGGTCTCGCTGCTGCCCGCGTGCACCAGCGCGTCGGCGGAGGCCAGCCATTGGGCCAGCTCGATGCTGTCGCGCCGATACGGGATCATGGTCACATGCTGGCTCGGGCGTGCGCTGCGCCCGCCGCCGATCAGCAGCAGGTGATAGGGCCTGCCCAGCAGCGCCATCGCCTCGCGCAGCACATGCAGGTTCTTTTCCTCGGAGAATCGGCCGGCAAACACCAGCAGGCGCGCATCGTCGGGCAGCTCGAGCAGCCGGCGCAGATCGAGCGTGCGCCGCGCCGGCGAGAATACCTCGGTGTCCACGCCCAGCGGCTGATAAACGCTGCGCGCCACGCCGAGCCGGGCGAGGTACGCGCACATCAGGCGGCTCGGGGCCAGCACCAGATCGAACTTCGCGTACACGTGGTGCAGGTAGCGCGTGATGGCGCGTTCGACGCCCGCGCCGAAGCGGCGAGCAAGCACCTGCGCCAAATGCGAATGGAAGAACGCGACCAGCGGAATGTTGCGCGCGCGCGCCACCTGCGCCGCGCACCAGGCCGGATGAAACACGTCGCCGGCTTCGATCAGGTCGGGCTCGAGCGCAAACAGCATGCGGGTCCAGGTGCGGGTCGACAGCGGCAACCGGTAATTGAAAGTGAACGGCAGCGGCATGCCGGCGATGGTGCTGATGTCGCCGGGACGCAGCCGCGTGCAATTGCCGGGCACCAGTATCGAATGACGGTGGGCGCTGCGCGAGCCGAGCCAGGCATGCTTGGCGGTCAGATAGCGCTTGACGCCACCGCTGGTGGGCGAGAAAAACACTGTGGTGTCGACGAGCTGCATGACGGTTCCCGCACCGGGAAGCTGCATTGCAGCGGCATGTCAATTTGGTGTCAAGCGGGCAGCCTGGCGGAAAGCTCGGCGTCTGACAGCGGCGGAAAGGAAATCCGATAGCGCGTGAACTGCCCGCGCTTGGCCGCGACCTGCAGCCGTCCGCCCAGGCGCTGCACGTGATCGCGCACGATCTGCAGCCCGAGGCCGCGCCGCGCGGTATTTTTCGCGGTGGTGACGCCGGGTTGGAAGATCACGCTGGCCAGGCGCGGCGGATCGAGTGCCTTGGCCGCCTCCGCGGTCAGTAGGCCGAGTCTGACCGCGACTTCAGCGATCCGTTCGGCGTCGAGTCCCGCGCCATCATCCTGCATGTTCAGATCGAAACCCTGCGCGCCGCGGTCGATGAACTCGACCACCAGCGTGCCGATCTCCGGCTTGGAGCGTTCGGCGCGCTGCGCCGGCGGCTCGATGCCGTGTTCGATCGAGTTGCGCAGCAACTGGCCGAGCAGATCGAACAGGGTGCTGATCCAGGGCTCGGGGATGTCCTCCAGGCCCATCGTGACCAGCGCCACGCGCTTGCTCTGCTCGCCGGCGAATTTGTCGCTCAACTGCTGCAGCGCTGCGACGAACTTCGGCGGCGCGCGCTGCTGGGTGGCGTCGAGCTCGTCCGCGCCGTCCTCGTCCCCGGGCGGCAGATGCACCGCGGCGCAGTCGGCTGCGATCAGAACATGGCTGCACAGCTCCTCGAGCGTCACCATCGCCGGCAGCAGGTCGTTGCCGCTGATGTCCGCCCGCAGCTCGATCGCGTGCAGCGCGGCCTGCGCGCTGGCGACCCGCGAACTGAAGCTGGGAAGGTGCAGGCCGAGCATCGCTTCGCTGAGGGAGGACAGTTCGTTCTGCAGGCGTTCGATCTTGCCGCGAAACGCGCCCTGGTCGCGCGTCGTCATGCGCAGCGCCGCGCGGATGCGCTCGACCGTTTCGAGCGCGTGCGTCATGCACGCCGCCAGCGGCGCGAGTTCCGCCAGCAGCAGCGATCGGTACAGGTCGCGCTGATCGCGCAGCGTTTCGATTTCGACCAGCAGCGCCTGCGGCATCTTCTGGATGGTGGAGTCGCTCATGACTCGCTGGCCTCGGCGCCGACCGGCGCGCCATGCGCGGCGCGCTCGTCGATGGCAGCCATGATCGCCGCGTAGGCCGCCACGGCGTCCGGGAAGCGCCGGTTGCGGTCGCGCGCCATCAGCCCCTCGAGCAGGGGCTCGAGCGCGGCCAGCTCGCCCGCCAGCGGCGGACGCGGCCCCTGCACGTGCTGCTGCATGACTTCCACGGCGCTGTTGCCGACGTAGGGCTTGGTCCCGGTCAGCATCTCGTACAGCATGACGCCGACGCTGTAAAGGTCGCTGCGCGCATCGAGCGCAATGCCCTGCGCCTGCTCCGGACTCATGTAGTAAGGCGAGCCGCGCAGCACGCCGAGCGCGGTGCTGCGGCCGGTGGATTCGAGGCCTTTGGCAATCCCGAAATCGATCAGCACCACCGAGCCGTCTTCGCGCAGCATCACGTTCGGCGGCTTCAAATCGCGATGAATCAGGCCTGCGGCGTGGATCACGCGCAGCGCCCCGCAGATGCGCAGCGCGTAGCCCAGGCTCTCGCTCACGCTCATGGGCTGCTGCAGGCGCGTCTTCAGATCGCCGCAGGGAAAGTATTCCATTGCGATGAATTCGCGTCCCGCATGAAACCCGTAATCGTAGATCTCCACCACCGAGCGATGCTGCACCGCACTGATGGCGGCGTACTCGCGCGCGAACTCGCGCGATTCCTCCGCCCCCTCGGCGCTCGGCTTGCTGATCTTGAGCGCGACATTGCGCCCCAGGGTGATGCTGTAGGCGAAGTACACCGCGGCGCGCGAGGACTCGCCGAGCTTGTGCAGGATGGCGTACTGCGGCAGGTCCAGCAGTGACGGATCGATACGGCGCAACAGCGCCTTGGCCGGCCCCGGACGCGCCGGCGCGGCACGCCGTCGCGTGCGCAGCGCCAGGCGCAACGCGGTCGCGAGCCGCTGCGCGTTGAGCAGAGTCCGCGGCAGGTAGTCGGTCGCCCCCAGCCGCAGCGCCCGCACCGCACTCAGCTCGTTGCCGCCCGAGGCGATGACGACGATCGGGGGCGTGTCATCGCGGCGCTGGAACAGGCGCAGCGTTTCCAGGCCGGTGGCCGGATCCTCGGGCGCATCACCGCACTGCGCGCCGAGCACGATCAGGTCGAACGACTTCGTGGTCAGGTCCGCTGCGCGCGCCGGCAGCTCAGTCGGCTGCATTTCCCCGACCGTGGCGTCGGGCCACAGGATCTCGATGTGATGACGCAGCCAGGTGCGCAGGTCGCGCTCGGCACCGACGATCAGCAGGCGCGCGTTTGTGGCTGGAGCGTTCATGGCTTGAACCGCACGCGCACGCGCGCGCGCTGGGCGACGGCGACCCCGTCGCGCTCGACCGGATGGTAGCGGCTCTGCGACAGCGCTGCGATGGCCGAGTGTTCGAACACGCCGCGCGGCTCGGCCGAGACCACCTGGACGTTGGCGACATTGCCCGCGGGCGTGACGGTGAATTCAAGCTCGACCGAGCCGCTCACGGCCTGCGCCAGTGCATCCGGCGGATAAACCGGTGTCACGAAGTGCGCTCGCTGCAGCCGGGCTTCGGGGATGACCGCAGGCAGAGCCGCATCCTGCGCCCGCTGCAGCGCAGCCGCAGCGCTCGCGAGCTCGTCGCCGCCGAGACCCGCGGCCGATGCCGCCTGCAGCCGCTGGTCCGCGCCGGCGAGGTCGTTGCGTGCCAGCCGCGCCTGCACGTCCGCGGCGAGCGCGCTGCGCAGCGAGTGCAGCATGGCCGGCAGCGCCGCATTGTCGGGATCGGCTGCCTTGAGATCGCGGTACTGGGCGAGCGCACCGTCATCCGCGGGCTCCAGCAGCTGTCCGTCGGCGAGGCGCTGCTCGAAGGCGCGCTGCCAGGCCAGCAGCTGCTCGGCGTGCGCGCTGCGGGCGCGTTGCAGGCTGGCGAGCTGCGTGCTCAGTTGCTCCAACGTGCCCTCGTTCACATGGTAGTCGCGACAGGCGGCGAGCCAGCGCGCGGCGGAGTCCACGTCGCCGGCGGCGAGGGCGGCGCGCAGCTTCGCGATCAGCGCATCGCCGAGCGCGACCGACACCGCACGCACGTCGGCATCGTCCGGGGCCAGCGCGATCGCCGCCTGCAGGTAACTGCGGGCGCTGTCGTCGGCGGGCTCGAGCAGTGCGCCGCTCGCGAGGCGCTTCTGCGCCAGCTGCACATAGACATGCGCCTGATCGGTCCGTGCAACGATCGCGGTGCGTTTGACCTGATCGGCCAGCACGGCTGCGCGGGCTTCGCTGTCGCTGATCAGACGGTCACGCTCGGCCCGCTCGGCCGCTGCGCGATCGATCGCGTCGCGTTCGGCCTCGGCATCCTGCGCCGTCTGTGCGGCGCGCGCTGCCTGGGTTGCCGCGGCGTCCGGAGCCGTGGAATTCGAGGTCGCGGGCGCACCCGGCTGCAGCGCACTCGGCGCCGGGCCGGGCGGCGAGCGATACCACAGCGCGGCGCCCACCGCGGCGGCGACCAGGGCGAGGAGAATCGAGGCCATCAGCCACAGCGGGCGGCGGCCGCGGCCGGAGTGTCCGAACGGGCTCTGGCCGACCGGGTTCACCGCGGCAGGGCCATTCGGCAGCGGCACGCCCAGGGCCTGATCGAGCAGCGTCTGCCGGCGCAGCAGTGCCGCATCCACGAACAGCTTCAGGCGCTGGGCCGACGCGGGCTTATGGGCGAATCGGAACAGCGTACCGTCCGCCAGCTGCGCGGCGAACTGATTCTGCAGCGCGGCCGGTGCGGCCAGCAGCAGCAGCAGCTGCGGGAACTGCTGATGTACCGTGGCGATGAAGCCTTCGAGCGGCGTCGGGGCGGCGGCGGCATCGATCAGCGCCACCGCCGCTGCGTTCGCGACCAGCTGGTCCGCAAAGCGGTCGGCAGAGGGTGAGGTGACGACGGCGGCCTGATTGATAGCGGCGAGCGTCAGCGCCTCGAGCAGCAGCGGATCCTCCGACAGTGCAACGATCGACAGCGACGCGCGGCTGCCCGACGGCGGCGGCGATGCCTCGGGACTGCCGCGAGCCGGGGTCGGGGCGACGCCCGCGGGGGGTGCGCGCTCGCTCGCGACGGCAGGCTCCGCAGCGGCGGGGTCCGGGGGGGCAGCTCGCGGTTTCATCCGACTCCGTGATTTCAACAGTTTGGGGCAGGATATCGCGTGATCCCATGGACTGTATGCTGTCTGTCGATGCGGACAATGCTGGCCGTCGGCGGCAGCAGGGAAACTGTGACGCGCTCGGTGCTGTTCCACTGATAATGTGACGCGCCTCACCTGACAGGAGAACGGCGATGTTGCGCCTGCGTGCCGCCGAAGCGGCGGATGTGCCGGTCCTGTTCGAGCTGATCGGTGAGCTGGCCGACTACGAGCGGCTGCGCCACAAGATGGTTGGCGACATCAATGATTTGCATCGTCACCTGTTTGGCGAGCCGCGCTACGCTCACGCGCTGCTCGCGGAATGGGACGGCGCCGCGGCCGGCTTCGCGCTCTACTTCTTCAACTACTCGACGTTTCTGTGCCGTCCGGGCCTGTATCTGGAGGATCTGTTCGTGCGTCCGGTGCATCGCGGTCGCGGCATTGGCCTGGCGCTGCTCACGGCGCTCGAGCAGCGGGCGCGCGAGCTCGGCTGCGGCCGCCTGGAATGGGCGGTGCTCGACTGGAACGAGTCGGCGATCGAGTTCTATCGCCGCTTCGGCGCGCGCCCGATGCAGGACTGGATCCTGTATCGCAAGGAACTGATCAACCCGCGCTCGGGCTGAGGATCGCGCCGGTGCGGACCACCTGGTCCTGCCATCAGCTGGTGCCGGTGGTGCGTCGGAAGCTGCGCGGGGAGGCGCCCATTCCCCTTGCAAAGAAACGGCTGAAATAGGCCGGGTCCTCGAAACCCAGATAGTAGGCAATCTGCGTGATCGACATCCCGGTGTAGCGCAGCTGGCGTTCCGCCTCGATCAGCATGCGCGCGTGGACCAGCTGCGTCGGCGATTGCCCGGCGACGCGCACGCAGGCCTTGCGCAGCGCGGCCTCCGACGTGCCGAGCTCGCGCGCGTAGGCGCCCAGGCCAAGATGGCCGCGATAGCACCGTTCGATCACCTGCCTGAAGTGGGCGACCATCTCGCGCTCACGATTGGCCGCGCTCGCAGGCGGCACCGCGGCACCTTCCGAGATGCGCAACACATTGGTCAGCAGTGTCGTGAGCAGGCCGTACAGGGCACTGTCGCGACCGGTGGCGGCACGCGACGACTCTCTCAATAGCATCGTCGCCAGCGGCTTCAGGTCGGTGGCGGCCAGCTGGGTGCGGCGGATTCTGGCCGCGGCCGGCCGGTCCAGGATCTCCCCGAGGCCGTTCGCGTCGCGGAACATCTCGCGTGCGAGTCCCGCCGCGAAGGTCGCGACCAGCCCATCGGTTTGCTTTCCGAATTGGAACGAATGCACCGTGAGCGGGGGCACGATCACAAACGCGGGGCCGCGCAGGATCGCTTTGGCGCCGTCGAGCTGCGCCTCGATCGGTCCGCGCCAGACGATCAGGACCTGGTGCAGGTCGCGGTGGCGGTGCGCGCGGATCTTCCAGTCATGCAGGCTGCTGCGCGCGGCGATGGTTTCGACGTGAACGGTGCGCGCATCCGGCGCCCGCAGCGGTTCGCCATAGAGAAAAAACGCAGGAACGTCGTCCCGGTCGGTGGATATTCCCTGACGATTCAGACGCGGTGGCATGATTCGAAAAGTACAATTTTCCCGCGGTGGCGTCCAATGCCCGCAGTTGCGGCTCGGGGTTCGGCCGCGGCCATGCGCTGCGCCGGTCCGCTAGTACTTCATGCCGAGCGTTGCATACCACTCGCGTGGCGGATTGTAGGTGCCGAAAATGACGCCACCTGCGATCTGCGGCTGTCCGGTCGTGATGTAGCGCTTGTCGGTCAGATTGGCACCCCCGAGCGTGAACGTAATCCTGCCACTCGGTGAAACGATGCTGGTCGAAGCATTGATCATATCGACGTCTGGTCGGCCCAGCAGCGGCGTGTTCTGAACATCGTTGAACATGTGGCTGGTGTGCGAGTAGTCGGCGGCAAGCCGCAGCGTCGCGCCGTTGGCGATGGTGGTGTGTGCGTCCGGACTGATCGAGACCTTCAGACGCGGCGTCTTCGGCAGATCGCTGCCGGTAAACGGGGCCGCTGCCGGGTTGATGGTGCGGTAGTAGGCGTCCATATAACCCAGGTTGCCGGACAGTGAGAAGTACTGGCCGAGGCGCGACTGCGCCTGTAGCTCGAGCCCCTTTATCGTGGCGTTACCGGCGTTCTGGGTCACGGGTGAGGTACTGATCTGGTAAGTCAACTGGATGCCGTTATACAGGCTGTAAAACGCCGCGGCGTTGACGATCAGTTGCCGCTCGAGCCATTCGGACTTGAATCCGACCTCATAGGTTTGATCAGTTTCCGGCCCGAACGACTGGGCCGGGGATCCAGGCGGCAGCGGCGCAGTGAGTCGCGTGGTCCAGCCGCCGGTCTTGAAGCCCTTGGCATAGGTGGCGTACGCCATCAGGCTTGGGTCGAAGTGATACTGAATACCGGCGGTGGGCGTGAACTCGGTGAAGTTCTGATGATTCTCGCCCAGTGGGTAGACCTGATAAGGATTGGCGGCGCTCGGGAATCCAAAGCCAGCGCCGGCCAGGGTCTGTTGGCAGGCCGGGCTCGGAGTGGCGGGATAGCCTGCATAGCAGCCGCCGATCAATCGGTAAAAGAACCCATTCAGGTCCTGCTGTCCTCCGGTAAACGTCTTGCGGTCGCTTGACTCACGGCCGCCCAGAGTCAGCCCCACCTTGTCCGTCAGCTTGTAATCCAGGTGCAGATACCCGGCGTAGGATGTGGTGTCCAGGGTGTTGGGACCGTCAACCTGCAGTAACCCGCCGCCGAAAGTCACGAAGTCGTGGATATACCCACCTTCGTTGAAATAATAGAGGCCCGCGACGAGTTTCAACCTCGAATCGAACAGGTCCCCGAGCAGTTGCACTTCTTCGGAGATCTGATGCTGGCCTTCGGCGAAACTCAATTCGAAGAAATTGATCGGCGAGCCGTCGGCATCGAGACCGGGGGTCCAATGCAGTCGCCGCCAGCCGGTGATGGAGCGCAGCGTGAAGGACGGGTTCAGAGTCCACTCCGCGGTCAGCGCGCCACCGTAGGAATCGAGTTTGTCGAAATTCTGCCCGGTGGCGTAGGTGGTATCGATGTTTCCGGTGTTGGTCACCGCGGGGCCATACAGCAGGCGCGTGGTGGCCGGGTTCAGATTCGCCTGCCACAGCGGCGTCCCTACGGTATTGCGCGGCCCGCACACCTGCGCCGCCGTCGGCGCGAATGGAATGCCGAGCAGGCAGGCGTTGTAGATGGCGCCGAAGATGGCGCTGGGACCCGATGTAACCGTCTGCAACACGGTACTTGCCGTGGACGGCTGGTTGGTATGCGTCCAGTCGAGCGACAAAGTCGCGGTCAGCGAGTCGGTGGCTTTCCATAGAAACTTGGCGCGCGCGACCTGCTGATTCTCACCGCCTTGGGTGTCGAAGGTCTCGGTGCCAGAACTGTGCATCGCACCCACCGGATCGGAGACGTAGGGAGTCAGCGACGGATATGGGATGCGACGCTGATAGCCGTCCCGGAATTCGGACGAGAAGGTGAACGTCGTCAGCAGATTGCTGGCCAGCGGAATGTCGGCCATGAGCGCGACGTCACGCCGATTGTAGCTGCCGCCGCTCACCTGGGCCTGACCGGCCAGCTGATCGCCCGGCGTACGGGTGACGATGCTGATGGCACCACCGATGGTATTGCGGCCAAACAACGTGCCCTGCGGGCCATTGAGGATCTCGATGCGCTCGACATCGAGCAGGTTCTGGTTGGCGCCGACGGTGCGCGCAAAGTAGACGCCGTCGACATAGACGCCGACGCCGGGATCGAGATTGAAGGCGAAGTCGTCCTGGCCGATACCGCGAATCGAGGCCGACAGCACTGAGTTTGAGCCTGAGAACGGCGACCCTGCGTCAAGATTGACGTTGGGCGTCAACGTGGACAGGCTGTGGATATCGGTGACCCCCTTGGCGCGCAGGTCGGATTCCGAGAACGCCGTGATCGCGATCGGTACGTCCTGGATGTTCTCGCTGCGCTTCTCGGCAGTAACGACGACCTCCTCGAGCGTTCCGGCGTCCACTCCTGCCGTGGTCTGCGGGAACGCAGCCAGCGGTAGCAGAGTGCCTGCCGCACCGAACACCCACAATGCTCTGATATTCATGCATCGCCCCCTGGTGTCTGAATTCGATATTTCGTTGTTGTGCGCGTCGGTAGTTCTCGTCGATATCAGCGGCTGTCTGAACCGAACCGTGTTCCGCTCCCGTGATCGCCAGCGTCGAGTGGTGAAGGGAAGCGTTGGCGCCAATTGCACCGCGCGCCATGGAGGGTAGCCGCGCGGGTGTTGCGGGTACATGGACGAAATTCGCAGGAACTTGGATTTTTATTCCGACTGTCCCTAAAACTTGAGGCCGACATAATTTTCGGCAAAGGATGCAGCCGCCGCCGGGGACGCGGCGATGTATTCCAGCTCTGCGAGCTGGATCTTGCGGGCGAAGCTGTCGTTGGAAAACGTGTGCATCAACGTCGTGAACCACCACGAGAATCGCGTGGCCTTCCAGACCCGCGCGAGCGCGCGCGAGGAGTACTCGTCAAGCAGCGTCTCGCTTGCTCCGCGAAAGTAGTCGACCAGCGCCTCGAACAGCACCCGGACGTCGGCGGCCGCGAGATTGAGCCCTTTGGCGCCGGTTGGCGGCACGATATGCGCCGCATCGCCGACCAGGAACAGTCGGCCAAAGCGCATCGGCTCGGCGACGAAGCTGCGCAGCGGAGCGATGCTCTTCTCGATCGACGGGCCGGTGATCAGCCGCGCGCTATACGTTTCGGGCAGGCGCAGGCGCAGCTCGTCCCAGAAGCGCTGGTCGGGCCAGCTGTCAATCGTGTCGTCGAGCGATACCTGCAGGTAGTAGCGGCTACGAGTCTTCGACCGCATGCTGCACAGCGAGAAGCCGCACGCGTGATTTGCATAGACGAGCTCGTCGGCAACGGGCGCGATGTCCGCGAGGATGCCGAGCCAGCCAAACGGATAGATGCGTTCGTGCAGTGCGATGCTTTCCTTCGGAATGCTGGCGCGCGTGACGCCATGGTAGCCATCGCAACCGGCGATGAACTCACAGTCGATCTCGTGGCGCCGCGAGCCATGTGTGTAGGTCACCCGGGGTCGGGGGCCGCCAAAGTCATGGATCGCAACGTCCCTCGCTTCCCAGACGATGTGTCCGCCGGAAGCGGCACGCGCATCGGCCAGATCCTTCTGTATCTCGGTCTGGCCATAGACCATCACTCGCTGACCCGTCAGACCGTACAGATCAATCCGGTGCACATGGCCGTCGAAGGCGAGTTCGACACCGTCGTGCGCGAGGCCTTCCCGCAGCATCCGCGCCCCGACGCCGGCCTCATTCAGCAGATCGACCGTGCCCCACTCGAGCAGGCCCGCGCGGATGCGCGCCTCGACGTACTCGCGCGACTGCCGTTCGAGTACGATCGATTCGATGCCGCGCGTGTGCAGCAGTTGGGACAGGAGTAGCCCGGACGGCCCCGCGCCGATGATGGCGACCTGGATTTTGGACATTGTTGCTCCGCCAGCGAGGCGCGCCGCAGGCACCCCCAAGGCTCCAGACTAAAGATTCGCGGCGCCGAGGGAATGGACGGAATTCATTGGAATTTGTACTTTTGATTCACTGTCGATTCGACCACCGGAGGATCCGGACTCGCTGCAGTGGTCGATTCGGGTGCGGGGGCGTTGGCGCCAGCCAAAAATACAAGAATCCAATGCTTTCGGCCACGCCTGTGCGTGCGGCGCAGGCGCCTCGCAGGCCTGCCGTCTCCGGCTACACTAGCTGGCCGCCATCGCCCTGCCAGGGAACTACATGCCGGAAGTCACGTATATCGAACCCGACGGGCGCGTGCGCACATTGCAGGTGCCGGTCGGTACCAGCGTGATGCGCGCTGCCATGGATGCGGGGCTCGAGGGCATCGAGGCGCAGTGCGGCGGCAACTGTTCGTGCGCGACCTGCCATTGCTACGTGCAGCAGCCGTGGATGGACAAACTCAAGCCGCCCTCGGATGATGAGCGATTGATGCTGAGCAATGTGGCAGCGGAACGACGCCCCAACAGCCGGCTGTCCTGTCAGGTGATCGTCGAGCCGGCGCTCGACGGTCTGACCGTGCAGTTTCCAGAGCGTCAGAGCTGACCATATAAGGGGCTTAGTTCGTGCGATCCCAGGCACCCATCCTGATCGTCGGCGCCGGCCAGGCCGGCGTTCAGATTGCTGAATCGCTGCGCCAGGAAGGCTTCGGCGAGCAGCTGCTGCTGATCGGCGATGAGTCGCATCCGCCCTACCAGCGGCCACCGCTGTCCAAGAAGTGGCTGATCGAGCCCGGTGCGATGACGGCGCTGTGGCTGCGAGGCGCCGAGTCGCTGGTGCGCCGCAGGATCGAGCTCAAGCTCGATACGCACGTGGCGGCGATCGATCGCGCCGCATCCCAGCTGCTGCTCGCGAACGGCGAGCGGCTTGGCTACGGCAAGCTCGCGCTTGCGACCGGATCGCGGGCGCGCACACTGCCGGTGCCGGGGGCATCGCTCGGCGGGGTGCTGAGCCTGCGCTCGATCGCCGACTCGGCCGCGATCGCGGCGGCGATTCGCCGCTGTGCGGCCGAGGCGCGCCCGGTGGTGGTCATCGGCGGCGGCTTCATCGGACTGGAAGTGGCCGCGGCCGCGAGCAAGCTCGGCGCCTCGGTCACGGTGCTCGAAGGACTGCCGCGACTGATGTCGCGGGTCACCGCGCCGATCGTCTCGGAGGCCTTCGAGCGCGTGCATCGTGCGCATGGCGTCGAGCTGGTGTTCGGTGCGCAGGTGACCGAGCTGGTCGGAAGCGACGGCCGGGTCGAGGCGGTGCGCAGCGCCGATGGCCGCGAATACGCGGCCGGCTGTGTCGTGGTCGGCATCGGCGTGGAACCGGATGATCGGCTCGCCGCCGCGGCCGGCCTGGCCTGCGAGCGCGGCATCGTCGTCGATGATTGCTCGCGCACCAGCGATGCCGCAATCGCCGCGGCCGGGGACTGTACTGCGCGCCGACTGGCCGACGGACGGATGCTGCGGCTCGAGTCGGTGCAGGGCGCCGTGGAGCAGGCAAAATCCGCGGCGGCGGCTCTGATGGGGCGCGAGCGGCCGTTTCGCGCCGCGCCCTGGTTCTGGTCCGACCAGTTCGACATCAAGCTGCAGATGGTCGGCCTGAGCCACGGCTACGATCAGGTCGTGACGCGCGGGGATCTGATAAAACCGGCGTTCTCGGCGTTTTATTTCCGCGCCGGCCGACTGATCGCGGTCGATTCGCTGAACCGTATCCAGGATCACATGCAGGCCAAGCGGCTGCTGGACCACGACCTGTCGCCGACGCCGGAGCAGGTCGCCGATCCGCTGTTCGAGCTGCAGAGCCTGCTCAAGCAAGCCAAGCTCGCTACTGCGGGCGAAGCATGAACTCCTGGCCGCGGTAGTCGAGCGCCACCCCTTCGCGAGTGATTGCCAGGACACGCGGCCCTTCCGGCAATGCGTCACCCTCGTGAACCCGGTGCATGTTGATCAGTGCGTAACGATCGCGCGCGCGCGCGCCGAAGACATGCAGATCGAGCCGCAGCTCCGGCAGGTCGCCACCGACGTCGCTGAAGCTCGGAAGATTGGCGTAGCGGCCGGCGCTGCCGCGTTCGGGCCGGGCGCCGGCGCCGCCCGGCAGCACCGCCGGTTCATCGTCGGCGGGATTGCGCGCACCGTCCGATGCCTCAATGCCCGCCTCGGGCGGCGGGACAGCCCTGGCCGCCGGGTCGATGCTGCCGGCGACCGGCGCCGACGCATCGGTGCCCGCCAGCGCGGCGGGCCGGTTGGCCACCGGCGCCACGGCGGCCGGCAACGCGCTCGCGCTCGGCGCGGCCGTTGCGGCCGGCAGCGATGCCGCGACGGCAGCGGGCGCCGTGGCCGGGGCGGGCGGCAACGCACGCTCGATCTGCGGGCTCGCGGGCCGATGCAGCACGAATGCAAGCAGCAGCAGGTTGACCGCGAGCAACGCGACCACGGCGATCACCCAGGCGGGGTAGCGGCGCCGCGGCTGGGTGACGCGCACCTCGAGCAGCGTCGGCCCGCTCTGCCGCTGCCGTTCGGCTTCGGATTTCTTCAGCGCGTCGAGAATCAGGGACATCAGCCGCCTCGTGTCGACGCCTGTTGCGCCGTTCGCGGCTGCAACAGCGGCGAATCCGGGGACGCCAGCACGGCATCGAGCGCCACCTGCGTTTCAATGCCGGCGACGCCGTCGACCGCGAGACGATTGGCGCGCTGAAACTGTTCGACCAACTTCACCAGACTCCCATCGTATTCATCACTGGTCGAGGCGTCACTGAGCTCGCCGCTCCAGCGATTGAGCTGCTCGCGCAGGCGGCGCACCGGTGCGCCGCGCATGCCCGCACTCAAGTCGCGAACGTCCTTGCCGCCCGGACGCCACACCAGCACGAAGTCGCCGAACCAGTAGCGCATCAGTTCCGCGACCCCAACGCTCGCGCTCTGGCCGCCGATCTGCACTTGCGCCGTATCGTCTCCGAGCGCGCGCAGCACCACCTGACTGGCCGTGCCTGCCTCGTCGCTGAGCATCAGGATGGCCGGTCGGTTGAGCATTCGCAACTCCGCCAGCGAGCCGCGCTGCATCAGGCAGCGCAGCCCCTGGGCCAGCGCCTGGCTGCAGCCATCGGTCTTGCCGGGGGTGTAACCGGCCTGCCACAGGCCGAGCAGTTGCGCGAAGGCGGTATCGGGGTCGGTGCTGCTGCGGTTCATCGCCAGCAACTGGGCAAAGGTCGGGGGCGGTGCCGTGATGGCCGACCGCGGCGCGGCGGGGACCGATCCCGCAGCCGGCGCAGCGGCCGGCGCCGGCGTGCCATCCGCGGCACCGCTGGCGGCATCGGCGCCCGGTACCACCGGGGCGACCGTGGGTGCGACCGCGGAGGGCGCCGCGACCGCCGATGCAGCGGGCGGCTCGGCCACCACCGGGGCCGCGTTGGTGCCCGCGCGACCCGGCAGCACCCGGCCCGGCAGGTGGCGCCACAGCAGGGCGCCGCTGCCGAGCAGCACCGCGACCACCATCGCGCCGACTGCCAGCGGCATCCAGCGCGGCGCCAGTTCCTGGTCGAACACTTCGGCCGCGGCGCGGCGCACCAGCGCGGCCGGCACCTGGTGCAGATCCTGGGTGTAGGCGCCGAGCAGTGCGCGATCGCAGATGATATTGATCACGCGCGGGATGCCACGGCTCACGTTGTAGACCTCGCGCAATGCGCCGCGCGTGAAGACATCGGCGGTCGCGCCCGCAACCCGCATCCGGTGGCGTACGTAGGCCGCGGTCTCCAGGCGCGACAGCGGATCGAGGTGGTAGCGGCCGGTGATGCGCTGCGCGAGCTGTCGCAGGTCCTCGCGCGCGAGCAGCTTACGCAGCTCCGGCTGGCCGATGAGGATGATCTGCAGCAGCTTCTGCGTCTCGGTCTCGAGATTGGTCAGCAGGCGGATGTGCTCGAGCAGCTCGGGCGTGAGATTCTGCGCCTCGTCGACGATCAGCACGACGCGCCGTCCCTGCGCGTGCGCCCGCAGCAGATAGCGATTCAGCAGGTCCACCAGCTCCTTGGTGTTGCCTGCGGCGCTGTCGTCCGCGCCCATGCCCAGCTCCTCGCACAGCGCCAGCAGGAACTCGCCGGGCGACAGCCGCGGATTGAGAATCAGCGCGATCTCGGCGTTCTTCGGCGCGCGCGCCAGCAGCGAACGAATGGTGGTGGTCTTGCCGGTGCCGACCTCGCCGGTGAGCTGGATGAAGCCGCCGGCCTCGTTGATGCCGTACACCAGATGGGCAAGCGCATCCGCATGCCGCGCACTCAGGTACAGATAGCGCGGGTCCGGGGTGATCGCAAACGGCTTTTCCGCAATGCCAAAGAACGCCAGGTACATTGGTGCCGCGTCAGTTCATGAGCATCGCCGTCACTTGGTCACCGTGATCGTGATCCTGCTCGAGGCCACGTTGGGTACGAACGGCGTGTGCGTGTAGTCGGCGAACAGCAGCTGCAGCGTGTGTTTTCCCGGCGGCAAGTCCAGCGTGGTTTCCGTCTGCCCCTTGCCGAAATGGCGGATGTTGTCGCTCACCGGCAGCGGCTGCGTGAGATCCGCCGGCAGCTCGCTGTCGATCAGCAGGTGGTGGTGCCCGGTGTTGTCGAACTTGACCCCGGCCGGGGCGATGCCCATGCCCTTGAGTCCGAACACGACCGTGACCGGGCTCTTGACCCGGGCGCCGGCCGCGGGCTTGATGATGTACACGGCGGCGCCCGCGGGCGAGGGCGACTGATCGGCCATCGCAACGCCGCAGGCCAGGGCCAGTAACACGGTCAGGACACGCATGTTTGATCTCCTCCCAGGGTTGGAGCGAGCGCGCGCGGAAATGTTCTGCCCGAGACCTGCCCGAGCTCCTCGGGCGCGAAATCATCGACATCGATGATCTGCATGATGCGCCGGTCGTAGTCGGCCAGCAGTTGCGCTTCCGCTTCGGTCAGAATGCCGAGCGTACGCGCCTGTTCGATCTGACCGGGCAGGTCGAGCGCGCTCAGGCGGCCGGTCTTCTGTCCTTCGACCCGCAGTTTTCGCTCCAGCGGCTCAGCCACGGCGGCGAGCTCGAGCGCCTGCTGCAGGGCACCGAGCGGGTTGCCGGGTTCTGCGGTGCGGTAGACCAGGCGGCTCAGCCGCGCGCGCGTGGCGGTGTCATTGAGTACCAGATCGGCGACGCGCCGGCCGAGCCGGTCGGCCGGTGCAAAATAGGTCAGGCCGCGCGGGAAGATCAGCAGCCGCATCATCGCGGCCAGCATGCGGTTGGGGAAGTTGCGCAGCACGCTATGCAGCTGCTCCTGGGCCTGATACAGCAGCTCGCGACAGGCCCATTCGACGATCGGGAGCTCTTCGGGGGGCTGGCCCTCGTTCTCGTGGTGCTTGAGCACCATCGAGGCCAGATACATCGCCGACAGCACGTCGCCGAGGCGCGCCGAGATGGTTTCCTTCTTCTTCAGGTAACCGCCCAGGGTCAGCATCGCGACATCGGTGGCAAAGGCGAACGAGGCGCTGAAGCGCTCGATGTGCTGGTAGTAGCGCCGCGTCGGCCCCGATTCCGGCACGCGATGCAGGCGCGCGAAGCTCAACGCCATCAGCAGCGATCGCACCGCGTTGGAGATCGTGAAGCCGATGTGGCCGAACAGCGCGCGATCAAATTCGGCCACGCCATGCTTGCGATCCTGGTCGCGTACCGCGTTCATCTCGCGCAGCACGAACGGATGGCAGCGGATCGCCCCCTGGCCAAAGATGATCAGGCTGCGCGTGAGGATATTGGCGCCTTCGACCGTGATCGCGATCGGAATCGACTGATAGCCGCGGCCGAGATAGTTGTTCGGCCCGAGCATGATGCCCTTGCCGCCCTGTATATCCATGGCGTCGTTGCCGACGCGCCGTCCCATCTCGGTGACGTGATATTTCAGGATCGCGGCCGGCACCGCGGGCTTCTCGCCGTTGTCGATCGCCGCCGTGGTCACACTGCGCGCCGCATCCATGATGTAGCCCAGGCCGACCATGCGCGCGATCACCTGCTCGACGCCCTCGAAACGCCCGATCGGGGTATTGAATTGCCGGCGCACGCGTGCGTAGGCGCCGGTGGCGAAGATTGCCGCCAGCGCCCCGCCGGTCGCGTTCGCGGGCAGGGAGATGCAGCGCCCCACCGACAGCTGTTCGACCAGCATGCGCCAACCCGAGCCCGCCATCTTCAGCCCGCCGATGATGCAGTCGAGCGGCGCGAACACGTCGTGGCCGTGGACCGGTC
This sequence comes from Steroidobacterales bacterium, assembly GCA_044440135.1. GTDB lineage: Bacteria > Pseudomonadota > Gammaproteobacteria > Steroidobacterales > Steroidobacteraceae > FEN-1191. Next base: position 42,578 of record JBIODC010000004.1, read on the forward strand.
CGTTCTGAAACGCAACGTCGAGCGGCAGATGGCGCCGTCCGATCTCGATGCCCGGCGTATCGCGCGGCAGCAGGGCGCAGGTGATGCCGATGTCGACCTTGTCGCCGAGCAGATGCTCGGGATCGAACATGCGAAATGCCAGTCCGACCACGGTCGCCACCGGCGCGAGCGTGATGTAGCGCTTGGAGAAATTGAACTTCAGGCCGATCACCTGCCGTCCCTGCCACAGGCCGCGGCACACCACGCCGGTGTCGGGAATCGCTGCGGCGTCCGAGCCGACCCGCGGTCCGGTCAGCGCAAAGCACGGAATGTCTTCGCCGCGCGCCAGCCGCGGCAGGTAGTGGTTCTTCTGCTCCTCGGTCCCATAGTGCAGCAGCAGTTCCGCGGGCCCGAGCGAGTTCGGTACCGCGACCGTGGATGCGCAGGTCACGCTGCGGCCGGCGAGCTTGACCAGCACACACGAATGCGCATAGGTCGAGAACTCGAGGCCGCCGTAGCGTTTCGGAATGATCATCGCAAAGAAACCTTGCGATTTGATGTACTGCCAGACTTCCGGCGGCATGTCGCCACGCCGGTGCGTGATGTCGAAGTCATCGATCATGCGGCACAGCGTCTCGCACGGGCCGTCGAGAAACGCCTGCTCCTCGGCCGAAAGTCGTGGCGGCGCGGCCGCGTGCAATTTGCGCCAATCGGGACTGCCCGTGAACAGCTCGCCTTCCCACCACACCGTGCCGGCCTCGAGCGCGTCGCGCTCGGTATCGGACATCGAGGGCAGCAGGCGCCGGTAGGCCCGCATGAACGGCCGGCTGATCAGTGCGATGCGCAGCGGACGCAGGTTCAGCAGCCAGAAACCCGCCAGCAGCAGCCACAGCAGGCCCTGCCACAACCCGGCGGGAGCGCCGAGCACGCTATAGGCGAGCAGCAGTACCGTAAAGGCGATGGTGAAGGAAAACAGCGGCAGGCGCCGGTATGCGAGATACAGCACCGCGACGATGAAAAACACGGTGATGATGGCGCCAATCATGGGTTCGCCCCTGCTGCAATACGATTCGTCGCGCGATGGAACTATAGCCCGTTGCGCGCTGTCGCGCTTCAGCCGCCGAGCAGCTCGCGCACGCCGTCGCGCTCCTCGCGCAGCTCCGCGGCGCTCAGATCCATGCGTTTGCGGCTGAATTCATCGATCGAGAGCCCCGGCACGATCCGGTAGACGCCGTTGCTGCAGGTCACCGGGTGCGAGTAGATCAGGCCTGCCGCGATCCCGTAGCTGCCATCCGAAGGAATGGCCATGCTGGTCCAGTCGCCTTCGGCGGTGCCGAGCATCCAGGTGCGCACATGATCGATCGCGGCCGAGGCGGCGGATGCCGCCGACGAGGAGCCGCGTGCCTTGATGACGGCGGCGCCGCGCTGTTGCACCGTAGGAATGAAATGCTCCTCGAGCCATCGCTGGTCGACCAGGCCGCGGGCCGGCTTGCCCTTGATCAGCGTGTGACTGACGTCCGGGTACTGGGTCGATGAATGATTGCCCCAGATCGTCAGGCGCCTGACGTCATTGACGTGCACGCCGGTCTTCTCGGCCAGCTGCGACAGCGCGCGGTTGTGATCGAGGCGCGTCATCGCGGTGAAGTTGCGCCGCTCCAGGCCCGGGGCGTTGCCGCTGGCAATCAGCGCATTGGTATTGGCCGGATTGCCGACCACCAGCACACGCAGCGTCCGGTCAGCGACCGCATCGAGCGCCTTGCCCTGCGCCGAGAAGATCTGCGCATTGGCGAGCAGCAGATCCTTGCGCTCCATCCCGGGCCCGCGCGGCCGCGCGCCCACCAGCAGCGCGACCTGGCAATCGCGGAATGCCACGCGCGCATCGTCGGTGGCGACCACCTTGTGCAACGTCGGAAACGCGCAGTCGTGCAGTTCCATCACGACGCCGCCGAGCGTGGGCAGCGCCGGCGTGATTTCGAGCAGGTGCAGGTTGATCGGCTGATCGGCCCCGAGCATCGCCCCCGAGGCGATCCGAAACGCCAGCGCGTATCCGATTTGGCCGGCGGCGCCGGTGATGGCAACGTTCAGGGGCTGTTTCATGGGGGCTCCGGGACGAAAAGAGCGCTGATTCTAGTGACCCCAGCCTGCCCGGCAAGCTCCAGGCCGTCCGGCGGTGGCCGCAGATTTAGTGTTATACTTAACTACAACACTATCTTATCGAGCATGCCTGCAAGCAACGCGTGAGCGACGATACCCATTGGAACGCCGGTCAACCGATCTATCGACAGCTGCGCGATCGCGTGGTTGCGATGATCCTCGAGGGCGTGCTCAAGGAGGGTGATGCGTTGCCGTCGGTGCGCCATGTCGCCGCCGAGTTCCGCCTCAACCCGCTGACCGTGCTCAAGGGTTACCAGCAACTGGTGGACGAGCGGCTGGTCGAAAAACGCCGCGGCCTCGGCATGTACGTGAGCGTCGGGGCTGCGGCCGCACTGCTCACCGACGAGCGCCGGCGCTTTCTCGAGAGCCACTGGCCGAAAGTGCGCGCGACCATCGCGCGCCTGGGCCTGTCCGCCGACGAGCTGCTCCAGCCGCCCACCAGCCCGACGCCCGGGCCTGCGAGCGCGTCGGGCCCGCAAGCGAACGAGGATCATGACGATGACCACGATCATTGAAGCCAAAGACCTCAGCAAACGATACGGCGGTTTCGTCGCCCTCGACCACGTCGGCTTTCGAGTGCAACCGGGCCGCATCGTCGGGCTGATCGGACGCAATGGCGCCGGCAAGACCACGCTGCTGAAGGCGATCCTCGGCCTGACCAGCTGCGAGGGCAGCGTGCGGGTCCTGGAGCTTGAGCCGGCGCGCGATCGCAATGCATTGATGAGCCAGGTGTGCTTCATCGCCGATACGGCGGTGCTGCCACGCTGGCTGTGCGTGCGCCACGCCATTGACTATGTCGCGGGCGTGCATCCGCGCTTCGATCGCGCGCGCGCCGAGCAGGTGCTGGCCACGACCAGCATCCGGCGCGACAGCCGCATCGGCGAGCTGTCCAAGGGCATGATCACGCAGCTGCATCTGGCCCTGATCCTCGCGATCGACGCGCGCCTGCTGGTGCTCGATGAGCCGACGCTCGGACTCGACCTGATCTACCGCCGCCAGTTCTACGACACGCTGCTCAACGACTACTTCAACCAGCAGCGCACGATCCTGCTGACCACCCATCAGGTCGAGGAAGTCGAGAATCTGCTGACCGACGTGATGTTCATCGATCGCGGCCGCATCGTGCTCGACGCCGCGGTGGAGGATCTTGGCGCGCGCTTCCAGCAGCTCGATGTCGCCGCCAACAGCATCGAGGCGGCGCGCGCGCTCAAGCCGTTTCACGTGCGCGAGCTGTTTGGCCGCACCATCATGCTGTTCGAGAACCGCTCGGCGCTGGACCTCGCCGGCCTTGGTGAGCTGCGCACGCCCGGCATTGCCGACCTGTTCGCGGCCAGGATGCAGGCGGTGGCGTCATGAGTGCGCTGCAGATCCAGATCCGGCGCGAGTTCTGGGAGCATCGCGCGCTGTGGATCACGCCGCTTGCGATCGCGATCGTGCTGCTGCTCCTCACGTGGCTGTTTGGCCACGTCCGGGTCGGCCTCGGTGATCCGCAGGCGCTTGAATACCGGGAGTTCGCGCCGCCGCTCTACCAGCTGATGCTGCTCGGATGGGCGGTGCCGTTCTATCTGGCGACCGCGATCCTGGCCGCCTCCTACCTGCTCGACTGCCTGTATGGCGAGCGCCGCGACCGCAGCATCCTGTTCTGGCGCTCGATGCCGGTATCGGATGCGCGCACGGTGCTGGTGAAGCTGCTGGTCGGACTGGTGCTGGTCCCGCTCGGAACGTTCCTCATCGCCGGAGCGACCAGCCTGCTGGCCAGCGGCCTGATGGCGTTGCGCCATCACACCCTGGTCATCAACGGCCTGAGCGTTCCACTGTGGAACACCGTAGCGTGGCTGCAGATGCAGGGCGTGATGCTCTACGGCCTGGTCGCGGCGCTGCTCTGGTACGCACCGTTTGCCGCTTACCTGCTGCTGATCTCGGTCTGGGCGCGCCGCTCGCCCTACGCCTGGGCGTTCATTCCGCCGCTGCTGCTGGTGATCTTCGAGCACATGATGTTCGGTACCAATTACATCGGCCACGTCGTCAACGGCGGCTTCGGTGAGCTGCTGCATCGCGCGTTTCGCGCCCCGCACAGCGCGATGATGATCAGCAGCGACCTGGCCGCGGCGCCGGCTGGCGCAGGCGCCGCGCTCTGCCCGAGCGGCGTGCTGCTCGACCCGCTGAACCTGCTGGCCAGTGCGCGACTGTGGTGGGGACTGCTGGCGGCGGCCGCGATGAGCGCGCTGGCAATCCATCTGCGTCGTTTCGGCGACGATGCCTGAAGCCGCCGGCTGCTGCGGCGATAGATGCAGCCGATGCTCCCGATCCGATCAGGCGATTGGAGCAGCCGCATCGCTCGAACAGCTGCTGAATGCGCGGCTGGCCGATGCGCTCGACCTGGAATCGGCGAGCAAGCAGGCTCACTGGAACGTCAAGGGCCCGCATTTCATCGCGCTGCACCAGTTGTTCGATCAGGTGCACGCCAGCATCGAGCAGCACGTCGACGTCATTGCCGAGCGCATCACCGCGCTCGGCACCGTGCAGGCCGTCGCGAGCGCCAGCTCGCTCGCGCCGTACCCACAGCACATCAGCGAGGGTATCGAGCACCTCGAAGCGCTGTCGGACCGTCTGGCCGACTTCGGCAGAAAAATCCGTGCCGCGATCGCCGTCTCGGACCAGTTCGGCGACGCCGACACGGCCGACCTGTTCACCGGCATTTCGCGCGATGCCGACAAGTACCTGTGGTTGCTCGAGGCCCATCTGCAGGGCAAGCGCTGACGCTCGCGCGCCAACACTGCTAGCATCGGCGGCACGAAGTTGCAGAGCGCATGGAGCCGTCATGAACCAGCCGACCGTGGCCGGGCGCGGGCCGATCGCCGTGGATGTCGAGGCAGGCAGGACTTACTACTGGTGCAGCTGCGGTCTGTCGACCACGCAGCCGTTCTGCAGCGGTGCCCATAAGGGCAGCGGGTTCACGCCGGTAGCGTACGTGGCCGAGCGCAGCGGCCGGGTATATTTCTGCGCCTGCAAGCATTCCGCCAAGTCGCCGCTGTGCGACGGCACGCACAAGACCCTGCCCTGAACCGAACGAGCGCCGCATGTACCTGACCGCGCGGCGCACTGCGGATGAGCTGAACCTGGAGCTCAGCGGCGACTGGCACGCGTTGCGGTTCGCAGCCATCGAGGCCGAGCTTGCGACCGTCGATATCGCCGGCCTGCGCCGCGTCGTGATCGACGCCGGGCAGGCGAAGCTCGATCTGACCGGGGCCTGGCTGCTGCGCGAGTTTCTCAAGCGGGCGCGCGCTGCCGGCGCGAGCATTGAGTTCCAGGGCATCGAGCCTTCCGCGCTGGCCCTGGTGGAACGCTGTAAGACCGGCGCCATCACCGTGGAGACCCGCGCCATCGAATGGCTCGATCCGGCCCATGCGGTCGAAGGCCTGGGCCGGCGCGCGTTACATGGCTTCGACAGCGTCACCGGCGGCGTGAGCTTCCTGGGTCGCATCGGCGTCGCCTTTGTGCGCGCGCTGTCGCGCCTGCGACTGCGGCCGGTCTCGATTGCGCGCCATGTCTACGACACCGGCGTCACGGCGATTCCAATCGTATCGATGATCGCCTTTCTGATCAGCGTGATCCTCGCCTACATGGGGGCGCAGCAGCTGCGCCAGTTCGGCGCCGATATCTTCGTGGTGGATCTGGTGACCGTCGGCGTACTGCGTGAGCTCGGGGTGCTGCTCACCGCGATCATCGTCGCCGGCCGCTCCGGCAGCGCATTCGCCGCCGAGATCGGCGCCATGCAGCTCAACGAAGAAGTCGATGCGCTGTACGCCATCGGCGTCGATCCGATCGAGGTGCTGGTGCTGCCGCGGCTGCTCGGCCTGGTGATCGCGCTGCCGCTGCTCACCCTGGTGGCCGACATCATCGGTCTGGTCGGTGGCGGTCTGCTGTGCCACTCGCTGCTCGACATGCCGCTGGCGCAGTATCTGCACCGCGCCCAGGGCGCCATCGCCAGCACCACGTTCTGGGTCGGCATCATGAAGGCGCCGGTGTTTGCCTGCCTGATCGCGTATTCGGGCTGTTACTGTGGCATGAGCGTGCGCGGCTCTTCACGCGATCTGGGCCGCCTGACGACGCTCGCGGTCGTGCAGGCGATCTTTTTCGTGATCCTGGTCGATGCGTTGTTTGCGGTGCTGTTCATGGAGATCGATGTCTGATGCGCACGATGCTGGAGGTTCAGGGCGTGGTCAACCGCTTCGGTGCCCAGATCGTGCATCAGGGCGTCGACATGCAGGTGTACGAGGGGGAGGTCTTTGGCATCATCGGCGGCTCGGGTTCGGGCAAATCGGTGCTGCTGCGTACCATCCTCGGTCTGCGCAAGCCCAACGCCGGCAGCGTGCGATTTCTCGGCCGCGAGCTCGGCAGCATGAACGCGGCGGAACTGCATGCGCTGAAGGCCAGCTACGGCGTGACCTTCCAGCAGGGCGCGTTGTTCGGCTCACTCGACGTGCGCCAGAACGTACAGCTGCCGATGCTCGAGCACCTGCAGCTCAGCGCGCGCGCGCTCGACGAGCTCGCCCTGCTCAGGGTGCAGCTGGTCGGGCTGCCGGCCGAGGCGGCACGCAAGTATCCAGCGCAGCTCTCCGGTGGCATGATCAAGCGCGCGGCGCTGGCGCGCGCGCTCGCGCTCGATCCACTGCTGCTGTTCCTCGACGAGCCGACTTCCGGCCTCGACCCGATCAGTGCGGCGGCATTCGACGAGCTGTTGATTTACCTGCATCGCGAACTGAAGCTCACCGTGGTGATGATTACGCACGATCTGGACACCATCTTCCGCACCTGCAGCCGGGTGGGCGTCATCGTCGACGGCAAGATGATCAGCGACACGCTCGAGGCCATCGTGCACAACCCGCATCCCTGGATAAAGGCCTATTTCCAGGGCGAGCGCGCGCAAGCGCGCCGGAGGGAGCATGGAACGTGAAGCCAACTACCTCGCGGTCGGCAGCTTCGTGCTGCTGGTGGTGGTGATGGGGTTCCTGTTCGTCTACTGGTACTCCGCCAGCATCGAGCACCGCACCTACCTGCGCTACGAGATCTATTTCGACGGCAGCGTCAGCGGGCTGTCGCAAGGCGGCCCGGTGCGCTATCTGGGCGTGGACGTCGGCCGCGTGGTACGCATCCTCGTCGATCCACGCGCCGCCAATCGCGTCCAGGTGATCGCCGACATCGAGGCCACCACACCGATCTCGGAGCGTACCCTGGCGCAACTGTCGCTGCAGGGGGTGACCGGCCTGCTGTACATCGATCTGCAGCAGCAACGCGTCGATGACACCGGCCGAAGCATTCTGGCCGGGGTCCCGAGCGAGCGCTATCCGGTGATCCGTTCGGCGCATTCGGACTTTGATCTGTTTCTGAGCAGCCTGCCGGAACTGACGGCGCGGCTGAATCGATTGGTCGATCGCTCCACCCGGATACTGTCGGACAAGAACATCGCTGGCCTGGAGCGTATGGTGGCAAATCTCGACCAGGCCTCGGCAAAGCTGCCGCACACCGCGGGCAACCTCGACGGCCTGGTGGAGAAGCTGCGCGCGACCGTCGACGACGCGGACCAGGTGATCAGCGACATTCACGGCGCCACGCGCAGCGCGAGCGTCGATATCGTCGCCGCGGCGCAGAAGCTGCGTGCGACCAGCGACAATCTGGAGCGCGCCACCGGCAGCCTGGACGCCTTCGTCGCCGAGAATCGCGATCAGCTCACCGGCTTCGTGCGCGGCGACCTGCCGCAGATCGATCTGCTGCTGCGCGACAGCCGTGCGGCGGCGCAGGAGATCCGCGAGCTGTCGCGCAGCCTGCGCGACAATCCGTCGCAGCTGCTCTACCAGCCGGTGGCCGGCGGCGTGGTGATACCGCCATGAAGATTGCGCCATCGGCACCATCGTTGATGCAGCGCCGCGCCGCACGGCTGCCATGGGTGCTGCTGCTGCTGGCCGGCTGCAGCGGTGGGCTCAAGAGCAACCTGCCGCCAGCGCAGGTGTATGTGCTGCAACCGACGATCGCCGCGCCCGCCGCGCCTGCGCGAAGCTCAGGCACGGTCCAGGTCATGCTGCCGCTGGCCGCCCCGGGACTGGCGGGCGACGGCATTGTCGTGCTGCACCCGGGACAGCGGCTCGACTATTACAGCGCCGCGCGCTGGGCCGCAGCCGCACCGATCGTGCTGCAGACTCTGGCGATCGAGGCGTTGCGTGCATCGAACCGCTTTGCGATGGTCGAATCGGACGCCGGACCGTTCGCCGCCGAGTATGTGCTGAGTCTGGAGCTGCGCCACTTCGAAGCCGAATACCGCGATAGCGGGCCGCCGACGGTGCATGTGTCGCTGATCGCTACGCTGGGACGGCGCGGCACGCGCGATGCCGTGGTCAGCTTCACCGCCGACAGCGAGGTCAGGGCGGAGGCCGATCGTATGCAGGCGGTAGTCGCGGCTTTCGAGCGCGCCACCGCGGATGCCCTGTCGCAGCTGGCCGCCAATGCGGCATTGCCGGCAGCAGCGCAGCCTTGAGGTTGATGGGGCCGTCGTGGCGCGGCAAGGTACATCCGTGAGGCACGATCGGCGTTGGCATCGACATCGGGGCGAGAGCGAAGGTTAGCTGACTGCAAGCAGAACTCACCGTGCGGGGCCGGGGCATTCATGGCCGCGGCATGTGGTTGGCGGCGCTGCTGTCACTGGCCTCGCCCGGGCATGCCCAGGGTCTGGGGGGCTCGCTCGGCCTGGCCACGGACGATGTGTTCCGCGGGCTGTCACTGAACGACGGTCAGCTGTCCCCGCAGCTCGATCTGCACGATGTCTCGGGCCAATGGTACGGTGGTGTATCGGCGGGCGGCGTCAGGCGCGGCCACAACACGGGCGCGGGCGCCGAGCTGATCGCCTATGCCGGCTATCAGTATCGAATGGGCGACGACTGGAGCGATCAGGTGACGCTGCGCCATTACGACTATCCCGGCAATCCGCACCGGACGCGCTACGACTATGACGAATTGGGGCTGGGGTTCGCATGGCGTGAGCGGTTGGTCCTGACCGTGATCGCATCGCCCGACACCTACTCCGCGGACTACCAGGGCAACTATGGCAGCGGCGCGGCGTTCTGCTACGAGCTCGCTGCGCGCCAGCCATTGCCGTACGGGCTGTCCGCCATTGCCGGTGTCGGTTACTACGACCTGCAGCGCCAGATCGGTACCGGCTATGCTAATTGGAGCGGCGCTCTGCAACATCGCTGGCGTTCCTGGGCTTTCGACCTGCGTTATGTCGGCACCGACGGGACGGCGAGGCATCATTTCGAGCACGATGCCGGCGATCGGGTGATACTGAGCGCGTTCTGGCTGTTCTGAGCGCCGTCGCCCCTACCCGCCGCACCTGCGTTACAACCTTTTTACAGCCTTGCGGCACATAGCTCTGAGGGCCATGTTGCGCCCGAGGCCGATAGCCATGTCGTTCCCTGCCGCGCCAAAGCCACCCATGCCGGTGCGAGATGACCGGCTCGATCGCGAGCTGCTGCGACTGGTTGCCGCACAGGACAGTCGCGCGCTCGAGCACCTTTATCTTGAGTACCACCGGCGGCTGCTGCAGTTCCTGTCGCGTCTGAGCTCGCAGCGCGATGCGCTGGAAGAGGCCATCAACGACACCTTCTGGATCGTCTGGCGCAAAGCCGATGAATTTCGAGGTGACTCGCGGGTCTCCACCTGGATCATGGGGATCGCCTGGCGCTGCGCACTCAAAGCCTTGCGGCGCAACAGCGACGCGTCGGCGGAGGCGTTCGCGCTGGCGATGCCTGCGGAGCTGCAGGTAGCCGACACGGTCGCGGTCGAAGAGCGCGGCGAATGGCTCCAGCATGGCCTGGCGACGCTGCCGTTCGAGCAACGTGCGACGCTCGAGCTGGCCTACTTTGTCGGCCACTCGTGCGAGGAAATCGCGACGATCATGAATTGCCCGGTGAACACGGTGAAAGCACGCATGTTCCAGGCGCGCATCAAGCTTCGAAATCTGCTGCCCAAGCTCGGCGGATTCGCGGATGCGACACACCGGGCGGGGAGTTAGCTGTGATGAGCGATACGTCATCGACACACCGGCAGGCCTGGGATCTTATTCCCTGGATCGTCAATGGCAGTGCGCCGGAGTCGGAGCAGCGGACGGTGCAGGCGCATCTCGAGAGTTGCGCCGACTGCCGCGCGGAACTGGAATTTCAGCGCCAGCTGCAGGCGGCCATGGCGCAGGACAGCACCCCGGACAGCGATGTGCGGGGCGCCTGGGAGCGGCTGCGCAGCCGTCTCGATGGCGCCGTGGAGCCGGAAGCGCAGGTAGGCGCCGTGCAGCGCCGCGCCCGCGGCAGCGGCGTTGCCTGGATGCCGTGGCTGGTCGCCGCGATGGTGGTTCAAGCGATCGGGCTCGGGGCGCTCGGTGCTGCCTGGTGGTCGCGGCCGAGCGCGCCGGCATCGCTTACGGCTCCCGCAGCCGTGTATCGCACCCTGTCGGCGACGGAAGCCGCGGCGCCGCCGGCCACGATTCGGGTCGTGTTTGCTCCCGACGTCACGATCGCACAGCTACAGGCGATGCTGGCCGCGGCAAGGCTGCAAGTCCGCTCGGGACCCAGCGACGTCGGAGTCTGGACACTGGGGCCGGCGCGGAACTCGGACCGTGCGGCGACCGAGGCGGCATTGCACGAGCTTCGTGGCAATTCCGAAGTTCGCTTTGCCGAAGCCCTCGCAGGCCCGCCGTAGCGCTGTGCACCGGCCATGAGCAATCCACGGCGTGTGCGACGGGCTCGGGCGACCGCGATCGTCGCAGCGCTGCTGTCGGCTCTGGCCGGTTGCGCCACGCCGCCGCGACTGCCGGACCCGAACCTGGCCGGCGCGGGACTAAACGCATCGGCCGACCGGCTGATCCTGGTGACGATTGCCAATGACGGCGGCCCGGTGCTGAGCGAGCCGGGGTCCACGCCGCACGGCTATGACCTGATCGGTCCTTACACGGTCAGCGATCAGGCGAAAGCGGTTACCGCAGCATTGCGGCGCGACTATGACCTGCAGGAGGTGCGTGCGTGGCCGATCGCGCCGCTGCACGTGCAATGCCTGGTGTTCGCATTGCCGCCGCAGGCCGACCGCGCGGCCGTGCTGCGGGCGCTGGCGGCCGATCGACGCGTGCGCCTGGCGCAGCCGCTGCAATTATTCGACGCGCTGAGCGGGAATGCCGGCCCGACCCCGGACGCCGCTGCAGGCGCGCACGCCGCCAGCACCCCGGCGGCCGGCGCGGCGCTGCCGGCCGTGTTTGGCCCGGGCAGCGGCAGCCTGGCGATTACTGCGTACAACGATCCTTATTTCCAGCTGCAGCACGGCTTTGCCGCCATTGAGGCCGGGGCGGCACAGCAATGGTCGCGCGGCGAGGGCGTGAGCGTCGCGATCATCGACACCGGGGTCGATGTGGGCCATCCGGATCTCGCCGGGCGCGTCGCGGTCACGCGCAATTTCATCGATGATGACATGACTTCGTTTGCATCCGACCGCCACGGCACCGGGGTTGCCGGCATCATCGGCGCCGACGCCAACAACAACCTCGGCATTGTCGGTGTGGCGCCATCGGTGCGGCTGCAGATCTATAAAGCCTGCCAGCCGCGGCAGCCGCAGGGCCTCGAAGCACAGTGCAATTCGTTCACGCTCGCGCTGGCGCTCGGAGCGGCCATCGAGGCGCGCGCGCAGATCGTCAACCTGAGCCTCGGCGGACCAGCCGATCCACTGCTGGGGCAACTGGTGAGCTACGGGCAGCGTCGCGGCATGGTATTCGTCGGCGCGGTACCGGAAGACGGGCGGCTCGATGGATTCCCGCTCGGCATACCCGGCGTCATCGCGGTCGACCAGACCGGGTCAACGAGCGCATCGACCGCGGTGCTCTATGCCCCGGGCCGCGACATCCTGAGCCTGGCGCCCGCCGGCCGCTACGATTTCGCCACCGGCTCCTCGTTCGCCGCCGCGCATGTCACCGGGGCGATAGCGCTGCTGCGAGCGCAGGCACCGAATCTCGACGCGACGGCGTTGTTCGCCGTGCTCGAGCGCACCCGCACGCATGATGAGCATGGCGATCGGATCAACGTCTGCGCCGCGCTCGCCGCAGTACAACCCAAATATGATTGCACGCGCCCGGCGCGTGCGGTAGCCACGACTGCCGCGATGCACTGAACACGCGCCGGTGCCCATCAGTTCCGCCACCGACCCCTTTCACGAGCGTTCCACCGGCCTGCATCGCCGGCACCTGCATCTGCTTGGGGCGCAGGTGCGGTTCGAGAGCAACAGCGACCGCCTGCTGCGGCTGGTCGATCAGGCGTTTGCGGGCCTGTCGCCGCACCAGCTGTTTGCCGAGACACCGCGGCTGCGAGTCCGATTGCAGTTGATGCCGCGCGCGCACCGCAACCCGGCCCGCGAGCCGCCGCTGATGAAGATGTTCGCCGCCCCCGGATTGCTCTGCGGCGCGATGGACGAGTCGAATCTCGCGGTCGTGTCGCCGGCACAGCGCTCGGCCCTGGTGGTCATTTCCCGCGACATGCTCCGTCATCCCTACCATGCCCGCTACGAGCTGATCGAGTTTGCCGTGTATATGCTGGCCGCGCGCGCGCAGGGACTGGTGCCGCTGCACGCCGCGGCGGTCGGCTGCGAGGGTCGCGGACTGCTGCTGATGGGCGGCAGCGGCGCCGGCAAGTCCACGATGGCGCTGCATTGCCTGCTGCAAGGCCTGGAGCTGCTGTCCGAGGACAGCGTGTTCGTGACGCCCGGTGGACTGATGGCGACCGGGATTGCCAACTTCCTGCACCTGCACCCGCAGGGCCTGCGTTTTCTGCGTGGCCACCACAGCGCAGAGCGGATACGCAGCTCACCGATGATCCGGCGCCGCAGCGGCGCGGAAAAATATGAACTCGACCTGCGCCACGCCGATTACCGGCTGGCGTCGGCGCCATTGACCGTCCAGGCGGTGGTATTCCTGTCGACCCGCCGCGCCGGTGATCGCCGCCTGCTGGTGCCGGTCCCCAGGCGCGAGCTGGCCGCGCGGCTCGCCGCCCAGCAGCCGTACGCCTCAGGCCAGCAAGGCTGGCACACGTTTACCCGGCGTCTGTCGGGCGTTCGGGCATTCGAGCTGCACCGGGGCTCTCATCCGCGCGTGGCGGTCGAGGTATTGCGTGGATTGCTGGATGTTCCAGTGCGGCGTACACGGCGTGCATAGACAACGGCCGTGGCGGGCGGCTCACGACCCAGCGCCAGATGCGCCGGCCTTGTGACAAGTGCGGCCAGGCACTGGCCGTCGCCCAGGTCTGCGCACGCTGCGCCACGCGCATCGCGAGCAGCTCCCGGCTCGGCATGATGCGATCGCGCATGTAGGTGAGCCTTTCGGACATCGAAATCGACCAGCCGATTCCCGGAAAGGCTTCGATCCGGAGGTTCGCCAGCGAGACCTCCGAGAGCCGCTGGCGCCGGGACATGTCTCGCAAGCGACGCGGGCAGTCCGGCCTGAGCGTCGCCAGCACGTCGCCCGGTATGGCTTGCGGGTAGTAGCGCGCCACCAGTTCCAAAGGCGGCACCGCCCACCACAGCGCCCGATCGTCGCGTCGGAAGGAGAGCAGCCGCGCCCAATCGCCCGTGCGCATGTGCGCCGCCAGCAACGCCAGATCGTGCAGTTGGATCAGCCGCAGTGCGCGCCCCACCATGTTGCCGGCGGCGTGCAGCAGCAGATGTGCGAACAACGCTGCGACCGACGGATAGCGGTTCAGGCCCGGATGCGGCTGCGCCGGATGAATCAGCGCCGAGACGTCCGCAATGCTCAGCGGCAGCCGCTCGGCGACCCGGATGTGCAGGTCGATCTTGATCGGACGGTCGGCGTGTTCGCCGAAACCGGCGGCGGCCGCTGGCACGACGGCGGTGGCGTGCTGCGCCGGCTCGAACTCGCGCTCCTTCCAGCTCACCGAGGTATTGAGGTACCCGAGCTGGTGCAGCAACCGGGTCACCCGCGACAGCTCGGGTTCCGTCACCAGCAGGTCCACGTCGGCCATCGGCCGCTCACCGCCCGAGTAGACGCCCAACTGATGCAGGGCCGCTCCCTTGAGCGCCACGATTGGGAGGCCCGCGCGGCGCGCGTGCTCGTCGATGCGCGCCAGCAGCGCCAGAATGCGCTGATGCCGGACGGCGGTGTGAATCCGCTGCTGGCTCAGGAAACGCTGCCATTCGCCGGGACCGCGCCAACGCAGGATACCGGCCAGCAGCGGTGTGACGCCCTGCAGAACGGCGGCGGCACGGGCCATGCTCCACTCGAACTCGGTCCAGTGCGGCCGCGTGCACCCCGGATGTGCCAGCTCGGCGGCGAAGAACTCGCTCGTGCGCTGCAGCGCTAGCTGCACGCGCGGCAGCGGCGGCAGCCGCTGCGCTTCAGACTGCCACGGCGGCATCGGCATCCGGTTCGGCGTCGTGGTTGCCTCGATACTGCCGTTCGCTCGAGATCAGGTCCTCCCAGCGCTGCTGCTGCGACTGTGTGGCGCGGCGGTAATCCTCGTGGCGATGCGCGGCATCCAACTGCTGCGCGGACACCTGGTCGTGCAGCAATCCGCGCACCGCACGGTAGAACTCAGAGCGATAGGTTCCATGGAACATCATTTCCAGATCGTCGCTCTCGTGCCAATGGGTCTTGGCACCGAGCTGCGCCTTGACCTGCTCGTAGAATGGCGTGCCGGGCAGCGGATAGGACACGCTGACGCCGACATCGTCGGGACGCGCGCGCTCGATCAGATCGCGCGTCGCCAGAATGTCCGCGAGCCGCTCGCCCAGATAGCCGATCTGGATGAAAAAGCCGATCCGTATGTTTTCGGCCTTCAGGCGCGCGCGGGCGGTCAGGATCTCCTCGACCGTGATGCCCTTGTTCATCGCGTTCAGCACCCGCTGGCTGCCGCTTTCGGCGCCTATCCAGACTTCGGCGCAGCCCGCATCTGCCAGGGCTCGTGCCATCGCGACGCTGATCAGGTCGGCGCGCGTCTGGATGGTGAACGGGATCGCACCGCCCGCCGAACGGGCCGCTTGCGCGAATTCGCCGATCCAATCGACGCGAAAACCGAAGATATCGTCGGCAAACCAGATGTGGTCGGGACGGAACCGTTGCTTCAGATCGGTCATTTCCGCGGCGACGTCGCGTGCGCCACGCTGCAGATAGCGGTTACCCCAGATCGGCTTGGAGCACCAGTTGCAACGAAACGAACAACCGCGCGAGGCGGCCATGTTCAGGCTGAAGTAGCCATGCGAGCGCATCCACATCGTGCGATAGCGTTCCATGTCGATCAGGTCCCAGGCCGGCGGCTCGAGCCGCTGCGCATCGGCGGCCGGCCTGGCGCCGCGGTTCACCGTCAGCCGGCCGTGCGCGATCGCGGCAACACCCAGCTGTCCTTCGATCAGCTGCGTGACCGCAAGTCGCGGATTGGTGTCGAGCCGCGCGGTGAGCACCCGCAGCGTCGGCAGCCCTTCGCCTATGAGCACCGCGTCAGCGCCGGCGTCCAGGTAGGGCTGCGGTGCATCCGACGCGTCGGACCCGACGGCGATCACACGGGCATCGGCGGCGCGCGCCAGGCAGATCATCTGGCAGCTTGCCACGCGCATGCGCTGCAGGCACATCTTGCTCAGGAAATTGAAGCTGTCCTCGTACAGCAGCACCAGCTGCGGGCGCGCCTCGCGTAGCAGTTGCTGGTATTCCTCCAGCCCCTCGGCCAGCATCGCGTCGAACACGCGCACCGCGTGTCCGGCCTGGCGCAGGCCCGACGCCACCTGCAGCGTCGCCAGCGGCGGGTACGGCTTGGCGCGCTCGAGCTGCTTGCGGTCGAAGCGCAGAAAATACGAATGCGCAACCACGATGGACAGCATTTTTTTGTCTTCTTCCGATCGATTCGTGACCGCTGGGCTGTGGTACCGCGCTGCCGCGCCACTACAGGAACAGATGCAGTTCGGCAAACCCGAAGGTTTGGTTTTGCAGGTTGTTCTGTGGAATGCCCTGATAGCGCCGGAATCCGGCCCGCGCCTGCAGGAATGGAATCGGAGTGAGCTCGTACACCACGCTCCAGCGCGTCTGGCCATTGTTCGGGACGCTGCGTTCCGGGTCGTAGAATTCGTAGGTCAGCTTAAGATTGTTGCCTTTGCAGATCGCCCAGTCCGCCTCGGCCAGGGCCGGAATCATGCTGCGTGTGCCGTCGGGAAAGCCGGCCTGCCGGACCAGATCGGCTTCGCCCAGCCAGGCTACGGGCCCGGTTCTCACGCCGGCGAACACGCCGTACATCGATCGATCGCCGGCGTCGGCCTTGGTGAATGCACTGGCCACGCCGACGCGCCATATCGACTGCACGCGCACCAGCTGACCCGTGACCTGGTAACCGGAGCCGCCGCCCGCATTGGCGGAACCGTTGGTCAGGTCGAGCTGCCCCGACCAGTTCGGACGCTCCAGGCCGAATTCGACGCCGTTGTCCGGCGTCGTCATATTGATGCCGGTCGCGATGCGCACCAACGCCGTCTGGTCCTGCAGGCGCCAGCCGAATGGCAGATAGAAGTGGCCGGCCTTGAGGTACCAGTCGGAGGTGTCGCCGTAGCGCGCGTACGCCTCCATGGTCTGTGCGGCGCCGGGCGCGACCTGCTCGTCAACGTACAGGCCCAGCCGGTTCGGGATCAGCGTGACATCGGCGTACATCCGGAACTGTTCGAGCGCAAACTGCTGCTGCGATGGCGACTGCGGCACCGTGGTCCGCGACCAGTCCGTTCTCAGGTCGCCGCCGATGCGCACGATGTCCTGCAGCACCTGTCCCAGCCACACCGGTGCATTAGCGGGAAGCGTGGTGGCCGGCATCGCGTTCTCGGCGAATACCAGACCGAAGGCGTTGCGCAGGCCGCCGCCGGTCGGATTGACGTGGCAGGCGACGCATTTGTAACCCTGCTGCACGGCGAGATACGGTTCCGCCACCGCCACTCGCGTGCTGGCCCACGCGACGCAAGCCAGCGCAAACAGCAGCGGTGCGATGCGCAGGCGTGCCGCGCGACCAGTAGTCTTCATGGCGTGGCGGCCACGGTGAACCGGCTGATGATTCGATCGCCGTTGACGTCGGCGGCCGGCAGCGCGGTGAGGGCCTGGCCATCGCTGGCGCTGAGCCCGGCACCGGGCTGTCCACTGAGCACGATCTGATAGTCGCCGGCCATCAGCGGCGCGCGCGGCGTCAGCAGCAGCGCGCGCGGATTGGCCGCTGGCACCGATGGATCGATCGCGACGGCGATCGTCGACGCGGTTCCGGCTGCGCCCACGCTGCGCTCCAGGCGCACTGCGGCTGTATCGACGCGCGTGGCATCCAGTTCGCGCGTGAATCCGAGCACGATCTGCGCCGGTGGCACCGGCAGCACGTCGCGGTCGTCCGGCGCCAACGAGGCGATGCGGAAACTCGCGGCCATCGGGCTGGCCAACGCTCCCGGCTGCGCGCCGTCCGTGATCCACTGAACGATGAAGGCAATGGTGCTCGCGGGCAGCGGCGTCTCGCCGAGCGGCATCTGTGCGCCGACGGCGGCATGCCCTTCGATTTTCTGAATGATGTAACTGTTGGTGGGGTCGCCCGGCTTGACGCGATCGATGCTCGGCACTTCGGTGCTGGGGATGTTCACCAGCAGGTTGTAGCCATGCGCCGCATCCAGCATCAGGCCTTGCGGGGCGGTGGCCCCGATATGGCACACCGAACAGATTGGTGTGAACACGTTGGCTTGTATGGCGTCGAAGTTGGCGGACAATGGCACCGGGCCGCCCGAGCTCGATCCGGTCAGCGGCTGTCCGCTGCTGTCGAGGCCGGCGCCGCTACCCGAGCAGGCGCACAGCCAGATGCAAAGCACACCCGAGGCAGCTTGAGAGGTGCGAATCAGAGTCGTCACAGCGGTAGGTGCCGGTCACCGCGTCGGCGGTTTTATCCGACGCAGGGCAATGGCCGGCGGATCGCCCCGCGCTGGCCGGTGAGCCTATCGCCGGCCAGCGCTCAGGCTCGAGTAGAGGGCTTGAAAGCGCGCGGCGGTGAAATCGGCGTCTTCCCGCGCGGCGCGCCCCAGAGCCTCGCGAGCGATACCGAGGCGCAGATCTTCGTCGGCGAGCAGCCGCTCGATGGCGCCGGCGAGGGCAACCGGATCGCCGACCGGTACCGCGATTGCGGCTTCCGGCGCCCATTCCGCGACATGTCCAACCGTCGTTCCCACCGTCGGCACGCCGGTCACGGCCGCCTCCAGCATCGCCAGCGGGCCCGCCTCATGGCGTGACGAGACGATCATCAGGTCCGCGGCCTCCACCACCGGACGCAATTGCCGTTGCGTCAGAAAGCCACGGAACCTGACTTGTCCGGACAGCCCCAATTGTCCCGCCAGCGCCTGGATTTCGCCGTGCAGCGTATCGTCACCGACGATATCCGCCTCAAAGCGCACGCCGGATCGTGCCAGAGCGGCAAGCGCGCGCAGCAGCGTCGGTTGATCCTTGACCCGATTGAGGCTGGCGACCTGGATCAGCCTCGCCGGCCGGCCGGGCTCGCGCCGCAGCGGAGCTCGTGGCGGCCAAATGCTCAGATCGACGCCGAGTGGCAGACGTTGCGCCGCCAGTCCAAGTTCCGACAGCAGACCGACGACCGGCGAGCTCGTCGCGGTCACGGCGGATGCGCTGCGCAGGACCAGCGCTTCGCGCACGCGGCCGCGCCAGCTCTGCCTGCCGCCAAAGCCAATATCGGGCATCGCAACCACCTCGCCGCCGGTGACATGAACCAGGCTCGGGACGCCCAGGATGCATGCGGCCACCACCGCCACCTGGCCGCTGGCCCCCGACCACATCGCGTGCACGATGCTGAACGGCGAGCAGCGATGCAGCTTCCGGATCGCACGCACGGCTCGCGGGCGCGTGTAGCGTGAGCCGATGTTGTGGATCCGGGCGCCCGCCAGATCCCAACTGCCGGGCCGAGCCTCCTGATGCAACGCGAAAACCTGGACGTCATGGTGCCGGGACAGCCGCTCGATCAGGGACAACAGCGCCGGAATCACCCGGTACTCTCCCGACCGATCGACCCCTCCAGGTACCACCAGAGCGATGCGCATCATCAAGGTAGGTGCCCGCTACGGCCCGAAAGGTTTTTCGTGACCTGCGGGCACACGCAGCCCCGGTTGCGGCCATTGTCCGCGCAATCGAAGTCTGACACGCTGCGCCAGCCTCTCTGATTGAAACATGCATCGACCACCCAACTCACCTGCGGCACCGCCGGTCTGTACCGAGCCGCAACTGCGCGACACACGGACTGCATTCGACAGCGTCGCGGCAGACTATGACGGTCCGCGCGGCAACAACGCGCTGATTCAGGACATGCGCCGGGAGATGTGGCACTGGCTGGACGTCACGTTTGCCGCCGGCAGCCGATTGATCGACATCGGCTGTGGCACCGGCCTGGATGCGGTCCGCATGGCGGGCCTCGGGCATCAGATCACGGCCACCGACTGGTCGCCGCAAATGGTGCAGCGGACCTGCGCTCGTGCGGCGAGCGAACACCTGGAGGCGCGCGTGCAGGCAATCGCCGTGGGTGCACAGGAATTGGGGCTGCTCGACGGCGCCGGCAGCTACGACGGCGCGTATTCCAATCTTGGCCCGCTCAATTGCGCGCCCGATCTGGCCGAGGTGTCGCGCGAATGCGCGCGCCTGCTCAAACCCGGGGGCGCGCTGGTGTTTTCCGTCATTGGCCGCATCTGCCCGTGGGAGATTGCGCATTACCTGGGGCGGGGCCGGTGGGCGCGGGTGAAACTGCGCTTTGCCCGCAACTTCGTGCCGGTCGGCATGAACCGTCACACCATCTGGACGCGCTACTATGGGCCGCGCGAATTCTATCGCGCGTTCCGGCGCCAGTTCGCGCTCAGCCACTTCCGTGGCCTGTGCGTGTTCGCGCCGCCGCCGTATCTGATCTGGGTTCGAGAGCGGCATCCGCGCTGGCACGATCGCCTGTGGCGACTGGATCGACGGCTGGCCGGGTGGCCGCTGCTGCGCGCGATGGGCGATCATTTCCTGATCGTCATGCAGAAGCGCTGACGCCGGCGAGTTTGGGCAGCGCGACGCCGCTTCGAGCTACTGCTGCTTCGATCCGGTCGGCGTCATGGCGCGAAAGCAGCCGTCGATCACACTCGCGACCATCAGCGCGCCTGTCCACGTCAGGTGATTCGAGTCGGCGTACAGCAGCTGGCCGTGAGCCTCGAAGATGCACCAGCCTGTGCGACACAGCAGGTCCTTGGGATCGACCGTGGTCAGCACTCCGCGGCGCTCGAGCGTGCGGAAATCGGTTTCGGGCCCACGCAGCTGCTGCCGCGCCTCGGCTTGGCTCCACTGCAGGAAATCCTCCGAGATCCCGCGCTTGCGCGCCACCGCCAGCGCATACGGCAGGTCGTACGCGTAGGTGGGAACATCCAGCACAACGCAGATCGAGCGCTTGTCCGAGGTCACGGCGCGCAAGGTCTGCTGCAGTCCGCGCATCAGGTTCGATTCACCCGGGGCCGCGGGTACGTCCGGCTGCGGGACGAGATTCGCATCGACATCCATCCAGCGCGCATTCAGGATGACCACGGCGGGAGCAAGCCGGCGGATGGCTTGTACGGCCGCGGCGTTGAAGTCCGCACATCGGAGGCGGGCGGCTGGGGGCAGCGCCCGGTCGGCAACACCAAGCAACGGCCGGCATGACGAATTGGCTGCGAAGAACAGCCGGATCTGATGTGAATTCGCCAACTTCTCGTACGTCGACAACAGCGCCATCGCATGGCTGTCACCCCACACCAGGGCACGGGGCGCAGCGTCGCTTTGGGGCCCGAAACTGCACAGTTCCCCCGTGGCGATCTTCTCAGGCGGCAGATCCAGGCATTGCATCACGTCGTCGCGGTTGACCTTCCACAACTCGCCCTGGGTTTGAAATTCGCTCGGGAATCGCCCGGGCAGCCCATGCGTTTTCCACAGTGCAACACCGACAATCAGGACCATGGCATTGGCCGTCAATGCCCACAGCAGGAACGACCGGTTGGACTTGAGCAATGTCCTCCGGCGGATGGGCGCTTCGACCCATTTCCAGCTCAGGCAGGCGACGATGTACATCGAGCCGATCAGCGCCGCAACGCCGGCAGCGCTGACCTTCAGGATGTAGTAGTAGGTGAACAGCGCCAGGATCACGAAGTGCCACAGATAGAGCGAATAGGAGATCAGCCCGGTGAATACCAGCGGTCTCAGCGACAACAGCCTGGCGGCCAGGGTGGGCCGCTGGCGTCCGGTCAGTATCAATGCCGCCGTCGCTGCGCACGGTGCGAGGGTATATAGCCCTGGGTATCTCGTCGCCGCGCTGTACCAGCCGGCCGAGGATCCCAGCGTCACAAGTGCTGCAATGGCCAGCAGTTCGCCGGCGAACCGGGACCGGATCAGATCTTCGCGGCCGGTCGCAATCGCCGCGCCCAGCAGCAGTTCCCATGACCGCGAGGGGGCCAGGTAGTAGTTGGCGACCGGCCGGTGATACGAGGCCCAGACACATGCGGTGAACGACGCCGCCGCCAGCACAAGCAGGGCTGGCGTTGGATGCCGGGGCAGGTATCGGCTGATGAGCAGCAGCGAGATCGGATAGATTAGATAAAATTGCTCTTCGATGGCGATCGACCAGAAATGCAGCAGCGCGACGTTTTCGCCGAAATTCTGGAAGTAGCCCTGTCGGTCGGTCCACGCGGCAATGTTTGTCAGCAGTAGTGCGGTTGCGGCAAGGTATTTTCCGAATCTTGCGAGCGCCCACGGCAGGAGAATGATGCTTGCCGCGGCTGCCGCGATCAGCGATACGACCAACAGCGCAGGCAGGATGCGGCGCGCGCGGCGCAGGTAAAAATTCGCCAGCCGCGCCCGCAGCGGTTGTGCGCTCGAGCCGATCAGCAACAGGGTGATGAGATATCCGGATATGACAAAGAACACGTCGACGCCGACATATCCGCCGCCGAATCCTGGTACATGCGAATGAAACAGCACCACCAATGCAACCGCGATGCCCCGCAGCCCGTCGATGTCGCGGCGATAGGGCGATGTGACTGCATCGCCGGCCGGCCATTTCATCGCTTGCTGCATCAATGACCGCAATCGTCACGGGCGAAGCATACTTCCGGGCGATCACCGGGAACGCATCCGATCGTCGCGCGCGCGTCGCCTTTCAACAACTGGTTCTGAAGATTGCAAGACCGGGCGCCAGGCTCTTCGACTTCGGATCCGGCCCGGGGATCGACGCTCGCTTCTACGCCGAACGCGGCTTTGCCGTCGAAGCCTATGACGTCGATCCTGAAATGCGCGCATTCTTCGCCGTCTACTGCCGGGAATTCATCGAGACCGGACGAATCGCGCTCTACCGCGGCGACTATCGCGAATTCCTGGCTCACGAAGCCATCGAAGGTACCGGCGGCATCGAGCTCATCACCTCGAATTTCGCGCCGCTCAATCTGGTTCCGGACTTGCCAGAGCTGTTCGGAAAATTTCACGCGCTGGCGGCCCCGGATGGCCAGGTGCTGGCAAGCGTTCTGAGCCCCTATTGCATCGGCGATCTGAAGTACCGCTGGGCGTGGCGGAACGCACCGCGCCTGTGGCGCCATGGTTCCTATACGCTGCCTGGCCCGCGGTTCCCGAGCACCCGGCGCACGCTGGCCAATTTCGCCGCTCACAGCGCGCCGTACTTCGTATTGGAACGGGTATATCGTGGGCTGCCGCCAAGGCCGGGGCGCGACGCCATCGGCGTCGACGTGCGCCGTGGTGTCGGATTCTCCTGGCTTCACGCAATCACCTCGCAGTTCATGTTTCTCCTGTTTCGAAGGGCGCCGCTCTGAAGACCGGGAATCCGCTGGCAGCATTCGCCAGCGTCCGACGCGCGGCTTCGGCTTTAGCGATAGGCAATCCGTCGCAGTGTGGCCCGCAAGCCCGACACGGCCGAAATGCCGTATCCGAGCCTGTTGGCGGACCGGCCGACCACCGTTGCGACCAGAAGTTTCTCCGCCCCAGTCAGCGTGCGATGCGGCATGTGCTCGTCGTCGGCGAGAATCCGACCCTTCACTTCGCCCGATTCATACGAGCTGTTGCTTCCGGCAAGTACTCCGCCAATGGTCGGGCGCCACAGAATCGGCAGCGGTTGAATGCCGAGGAAGGCCGCGAGCCTGCTTATCGTCACGCGCTGATCATTCACCAGCTGTTCGTAGCGGATCAGCAGGTAGCGATCGCTCAAGTTGGCGTCTGAACAGGCGATGGCGACCCGATATGTCCGGGCAAGATCTCGTAGCACCGCTCGAACGTTGCGAAACGCGGCCGAGGTGTGCAATTCCATGATCTTGCGGGAGTTGAACACCGCCATCGGGTCCCGAATGACATGGATGATCCGGGCGTCGGGAAACTCTGCCAGCAATCGATTGATGAAACGTTCGTTGGCCGGTGTTTTCTCGACCCACCTCAATGCAGCAGGGGCAATTCTGCCCCCGGCGTTGCAGTAGGCATACGCCAGCGCCACGGCTACCAGCGTCCACGAGCGCGTGTCCCGACCCAGAGCGCGTTCAACGATGAACCACCATGCCATCAAGGCGCGCGCGAACGACACGTACGGCGAATCCACGGAGGAACTGCGCCCGAGCAGCCAGAACGGCGGTTGATTGCTGTGATTCGCCAGTCTGCGCACCCATTCGCAGGCGACTGCACGCAGGCTGGCGTCCGTTGGTCCGACAATTCGACTCCATCGATTGCTATGCAACGTTCCCTCGGCCGGCAATACCGACAGCGCCGGATGAGAGTCCAGCAGATCGCGTATCAGCGTTGTGCCGCTACGATGCACGCCGCAGATGAACACCGGGCGCCGCGCCAGACTGACCCCGCGCTCGATGTCCTCGGGCGCGATCCGACATGGGCCGCGGGTCTCGGCCGCCGCCCAGACGCGGTCAGACCACGCGAGCGCGGTCATCGCCGCAACCGCGGCCGCGCTGCTATCCAGCCGCCAGTCCACCAACTGCCGGTCGAGCAGCGGCTCGAGATCCAGCAGCTGCTTCATTGCGCTTGGGTCGGATGCTCGGGTAGACATCTGGACCATCAGCGCATGCCGGCCAATTGCTTGAAGCCCTCTGAGTCGCGGAGCAGCTCAGCGTAGGACCCGCTGGCCATGATCTTCCCGTTGGCGAGCTCGAAGATCACATTGCAGGTGCGCAGCGTGCTCAAGCGGTGAGCGATCAGAATGATGGTATAGCTGCCGCGCAGGCTCATCAGGGTCGCGATCAGCTCCTGTTCGGTCAAGCCATCCAGGGCGTTGGTGGCTTCGTCCAGAATCAGTACCGAGGCTTCACGGTAGAGTGCACGGGCAATGCCGACCCGCTGACGTTGACCGCCACTCAAGCCAACGCCGCGCTCACCGACCGGGTGATCGTAGCCGTCGGGCAGGCTGCGCACGAATTCGTCGAGCTGCGCGCGCCGTGCGGCGGCGAGCAGCCGCTCCCGATCGATATGCTCCCTCGGAACGCCGAGCGCGACATTCTGCGCGATGCTCGCATCCATTAGACCGATATGCTGCGGAACGTAGGCGATCCGGTGTTGCCACGCCGCGCGCGTTGCGTGGTCCACGGCGATGCCGTCGACTTCCACCTGGCCCGTCACAGGCACGAGCAACCCCGCAATCAGATCGACCAGCGTGCTCTTTCCCGAACCGTTGGCACCTACGAAGCCGACTACCGATCGCGCGGGAATCACCAGCGAGACCGCGTTGACCGCCGGCGGCGCATCGGCCGAATAGGCGAACGTTACCTCGGTCATGCGGATGTCCCGTGCCGGACGTTGCCGCCACGATTCATCCACCGCCGCGGGTATATCGATGGCGGAGCGCGCCAGCCGCAGATCCGGCGCTATCGCGGCAAATCCGGTGCGGCTGGCGCGAATTCTGATTGCCGCCACGAATGCCTGCTGCAGCGTGGGCAGCAGCCGATACGCCGCAAATCCCATGAAGGTCAGCTGACCCAGCCACGGGCTGACGCCGTCGTCGCGGCTACCCAGCAGCAGGGCCGTGCCGACCAGACCCGCCACGGCGACGCACTCCATCACGTGCCTTGGGCTCTGGCTCACGAGCTGGGTGTGCGCGACGGCCAGCGACAGGGTTCGGCTTGCGCGGTCGAATCGGTCGCGAAATACGTTCTGGATTCGAAACAGCAGGATTTCCTTCATCGCGCCCAGGGTCTCGGTGACGATCTTTGTCTGCTCGATAAAGAACTTCGACTGAACCTGGCCGCAGCGCAGCGACCGCTTGCGCACTGCGAGGTAGATCAGCAGATAGCCGCCGCCGAGCGCTCCGATCATCGCCAGGGCAACCGCCGGGTTGAGCAGCAGAACCGATACGATGATGAATGCCGCCGTGATGATGGCCGTGACCAGGGTGAATGCGCTCTGCAGGATCTCATTGGTGACCCGGGCGGTCTCGTGGATGACGTTGTTGTAGATCGTTGCGCTGTGCGTTTGCGCGTGAAAGACATACGGGCGGCGAAGATACTCACCGAACAATGTTGCCTGCAGGTCGGCGCCGATCCACCAGGCCAGCCGACTCATCGCGAAGGCGCCCAGGATGTTGATCACGTTGGCGATCACTACCAGTGCCACGAACCCAAGACCCAGGGCCACGATGAATCTGCGGTTGCTTGAGAATCCCAGGTGAACGTACAGCCAGTGCACCGGCCCGACCGAATCGATCAACTCCGGTCTTCCCAGCACGGAGAAGAATGGCGCGATCGAAACTATCCCGGTCACGGTGGAGAACGCCATCGTGACCGAAAGCACCTGCGCCGCGAGTACCCAGCGTCGTTGCCGGGGCGTCAGGATGCTCCAGATGTCGCGCAGCATGCTCATCGGGCGCTGGAGCTGCATTCGCGCCGTGGCATGAGGGCCCCGGATCTTCGGTCGAGCATGTCGCGATAGACTGCATTCAGCTTGCGGCCGATGGCCGCGATGGACAGCTCGCGGTCGAAGTGCGCGCGCACCGATGCGCGCAGATCCTTGCCCGACCGCATCCAGATCGATACCAGCGCCAGCGCCAGGCGCTGCGCGCTACCGCATGGCCAGAGCTCGCCAACCATGGCATCGCCGGTGAGCGCGCGAAAGGCAGGGATGTCCGACACCACCGGCGGGACACCGCAGGCCATCGCCTCCAGCAGCGCGTAGCCGCTGCCTTCGCGGCGACTTCCGAGTACGAACAGATCCGCCGCGCGCATCACCTGTTGAATCTGCTCGTGGGGCACGCTTCCCATCAGGCGGGTTCTCGCAGCCAGTCTCGGGTCCTGCGCGATGCGCCGCTGCACCGCTGCCAGCAACGGCGCGCTACCGAAATAGCACCACAGGCGCAGGCCGGGCAGGCGCTCAGCCGCCGCGCTCACGCCATCGAGCACGGTCAGTGGATCCTTGTTCTCGTTCAAGTGTCCCACCCACAGGACGCATGGGTCACCGTGCAGTCCGGTCGCGCGTTGCGCCTGAGCCTGATCTCCCGGCGCGAAATGGCTGGTCCCCTCGGGAACCTCGTAGACCACGGTGGACGCACTGACGAGACCGGCATCCCGGAACGGCATGGCCTGCTCTTTGGCACAGAAGCATAGGCCCGAGGCCGCCGACAGGCAGCGGCGCCATAACGGCCGTCGCCATTTGCGCGGTGGCTGATCGGCATGATCCTGCAGCAGCATCGGGGTTCGCGGCGCGAGCTTCGCGAGCGCCAGCACTTCGTGCGGAAAGCCGAGGCCGTGCACATGCAGCACATCGGCATTCAGATCACGGATCAGCCGACGCAGCCCCGATCCCCGCGCAATACCGGACGCATGCCGATGCGGCGCCAGGAAGTGATAGGTGATGTCACGTTGGGTGAGGGTCTGTGCGCGCGAGCTGGCCTGGATGACCGACACCTGGGCCCCACCGCCGCAGGCGGCCTGCGCCACGTCGACCATCGTCGGCCAATCGTGCAGCAGCTGCTGCGGCTCGCGTTGGCGAGGGTCGATGAAGAAGCCGATCTGTGCCACGCGCAGCATCAGATTCCGGTCACTCGCGGATCGGCGAGGCGCACGAGTCGCTTCGACAGATCGAGTTCCCACGGCCGGTCGTAGAGGCGCAACCGATAACGCCAGGAGGCCAGCGCACTCAGGGTCGATTTGGTCCATGATCGGGTGCGCACGTCCTGCACGGTCGGGAATCGGCAGCCGAGCACCGTGACGAAATTGCGGATCCGCCGCCGCAGGCGCTCGCTCACCCACGGCGCGGCGGCATGGCACGCATAGTCGACCCACTGGCGCTCGGTCCATTCCTCCGGGCTGCGCGGGAAACGAACCGGATGGCCCGCGAGATTTAGCAGCGGCGGCGCGGCCGCGCCGCTGCGGGCATCATTCGGCAGATTCTCCGCGGGCAGCGGCGTGTAGATGTAGACGATGATCTCCGCGAACGGATTGACCCGCTTGAGCTCCCGAATGAACTCGAAAGTGCGCTCGGTCTCGCCCTCAGGATCGACCGGTGGCGCCACCATGAATGACAGTTCGGGTATGACGTCGTGGCGGCGACACAGTTCGGCCACCGCGATGGTCTGATCCGAGCGGGTGCCTTTGCGGATGCTCCTGAGCATCGCATCGTTCGGAGACTCGGCACCGATGTAGGCCATGCGCAGCCGGCTCTTGCGCACCAGGCTCCATGAGGCGTCGGTGAGGCCGAGCAGAGCGTCGGCACGGGCGTAACACCACCACGGCATCTGCACCCTCGAGAGCACCTGCAGCAGCGGAATCATGTCGTCTTCGCGGTCAAAGAAGTTGTGATCGAAAAACTGGATCGAGTCCGCGCCGAGTCGATCCCGCAGCCACAACAGGTCCCGCTCCAATCGGAGCGGCGGCGGCAGCGCCGTGGCTCCCCGAAACATCCCGGCCACGCCGCAGAAGGTGCAGCGGAAGCGGCAGCCGAGCGCGGCCTGGTGGGCCACGGTGCGTTGCCCGAGAAAGGTCCTGGCCAGGTATGCGCGCGGATCCCCCAGGCTGTGGTACGGCAGCGGTCGCGGCGATCGGCGATCGGCCGGCCGTCGATCCCGGTTGATGACGATCTCACCGCCTCGCTTCCATGTGATCCCATCAATCGACTCGAGCGCATCGCGTTCGCCGGCGCTGATTGCCTGCAGCAGTTGCGCGAAAGTCTGTTCGCCCTGACCCCGGACCGCGTAGTCCACGTAGGGCGCGTTGATGGCCGCGCCGCGGTACAGGGTCGGGAAATATCCACCCCAGACGATCGGCGTTGCCGCAGATGCCGCGCGCACCGCGAGCGAAGCGTCGATCGCGGTACGCACCTGCGGGCCTCCCATCACCGAGACGCCGACGGCGTCAAAGCACTGTTGCGACAGCGCTTGCCGGATCGTGTTGATGTAGTCGCGGTCGACATTGCCGTCGATGATCCGGCAGTCATAGTCCGGCTCCAGGGATGCCGCGAGCGCCAGCAATGACAGTGGAAAGCGCGCGCCGCGCCGCGAGGTGATCGTCGGATTGATCAGCAGAATCCGGCGTGCCGCTTCGGTCAGGGACGTGGCCGCAGTCACGGGCATCGGCAACCTTCTGCTGGTGGTCGGTGTGGTTCTCATGCAGGTTCAGCTGAGCTTCAGGATCGCCAGCCTCTCGTTGACGAAGTCACGCTCGGCGACCACCGCTATCGCAAACCCGCCGCGACGAAACTGGCCGACGAACTCGCGCGCTCCGCCGTAGTTAGATAGCAGCACCAGGGCAAATCCCGATGGCGTCAGATGGTCCCTCAACCCGGACGCAAATCGTTCGGCAACGTCGGTCGATCGCCAGGCGCGATCGGCGTCGTCCCGGGGCACGCCGTGCAGGAACGGCGGATTGAACAGCACCACGTCGAAGCGGCGACCGGTGAGCGGTGCGAACAGATCCCCGTGCAGCACCTCGATTCTGTCCTCGCACCGGTGGATCATCGTGTTGATACGGGCGCAGCGTACCGCCGCGGGATTGATGTCCACGGCGGCGACGTGCCGCGCATGCCTGGCGGCGAACAGCGCACACACGCCCGATCCGGTGCCCATGTCGAGCACGTCGGCATCGGCAGGCAGCAGGTCGGAGCGCAATTGCGACGCGAAGAACTCGCCGGTCCGCGTCAGCCGCGGATTGAGCACGCCCGGTGCGACCAGCAATGGCAGGCCGCCGACCTGCTCGAGCACGAAGTCATGCTGTCGCAGGTAGCGCGACAGGCGATAGCGCCAATGCAGCAGCCTGCCGATGGCGCGCCGGATCGCGCCGTAGCCGGGCGCATCCAGCAGCGCCTGCAATGTCCGAGTCTGCGCGCCCATGGGTTCGGACTGACGGCTCAGACCGCGGCGGTCCGCGCCGGGCACAGTTCCCAGTCGGCGACGCCGCTCGGCTCTCGCCACATCGAACACACGCAGGTCGCGCACTCGGGGCGCCGCCGCTGCCCGATATCGTGGCGCAGGCTCGTCATCGCATCGCCATTCAGGGCTGCCAGCAGATCGTCGTGCACCCGCGCCTCCGCCGGTCCGGGAATGAAATAGCACGGATGCACCTGACCCTGTGCGTCGATCACCGCCGAGAACTCGGGTGCATTGCACCGCACCGCCGGATAGGCGCCCTGTCCGCAGACCGCGGCAAAGTATTGCAGGATGCGCCCGAGCTTCTGCGGGCTCTCGGCGATGAAACCGGAGCGAAACTCCGCGGCACATTGCTGCGCCAGATCGCGCAACAGCTGTTCGAACAGCGGCAAATCCTGTGGATGCAGGGCCAGATCCGAGCTGAATGCATCGGTGCGCCCGAATGCATGCGGGTTCGCAACATCGACCGCGAGAAACGAAATCCGATGCACGCCGGTCTGCCGGGCCAGCTCGACGAACCGCGGCAACTCGCGGTAGTTGGCCCGTTGCAGGGTGACCCGCAGGCTGATCCGCGCCCCGGCCACGGCGGCAGCGCGGATGCCTTCGCACACCTTGTCGAACGCGTCCAGGCCGCGAATGGCCGCGTAGGTTGCAGCGTTGGTGCCGTCCAACGATACGGTGATGGCATCGAACAGCTCCGAGGCCTGCCGTGCGTGCCTGGTCAGCGACAGCCCGGAGGTCAACAGCCATGGGACCAGCCCGTTCGATTGCAGCAGGCGGGCGATGTCTGCCCATTGCGGATTGATCAGCGGCTCGCCGCCGGACAGCTGGACCACGCGGGTCTGCAACTGCTTCAGGCTTGGCAGCAGCCGCTCGACCGATTCGAGATTCATATCGGCTCGACCATGTCGCCAGTAGTCACACGTCACGCAGCGTGAATTGCAGCGCTCGGTCAGGTACAGCGTGACCAGCGGCAGCCGTTGCAGCGGGCTCGGATCCGCCGGACGATTCGTCAGATGCACACGCGTACCGAGCATGGTTCCCCTGGCCAGCGGCCAACAATCGCTCGCGCCGTGCCGGAGGGAGCGCGAGCAGGCAGCGGGCGGATCTGGACGCTACCTATGCGGTTAGTGCCTCGAGCGATCGGGTTGGTTGTTTCGACGGCTGCATCGCGCGCCTCGCCCGCTGCACTCGTGACCGGCTGCGTGTATAAGACTTGAGCTTGCGATGAAGCCGCCTGCAACCGGACTGCTGGGTGACACTGCCGCACGCGACTATTCCGGCAAGTTGAAGCAATTCAACGCGTTTGCGCAGCCCGAGCTGCGGGCGGCGATGGCCAGTCTGCGGTTGCAGCCGGGCATGCGCGTGCTCGACGCCGGCTGCGGGACCGGCGAGGCCCTGGGCTGGCTGGCCGATGCGGTCGGGAAGGATGGCGCGGTCATCGGCATGGAGCTCGCGGCGGCCCATGCGACGATGGCCCGGGCCACCGCGGCGCCGTCGGCACTGGTGCTACAGGCTGACCTGATGAAAGCGCCGTTGCGCAGCGGCGCATTCGATCTGATCTGGTCGGTGAATACGATCAACCATCTGCGCGATCCGCTCGCCGGCATGAGATCTCTGGCCGCGCTGCTGCGGCCGCGTGGCCGGATTGCGCTCGGCCAGAGCTCGTTGCTGCCGGACATGCTGTTCGCCTGGGACGCGCGCCTCGAGCGGCTCACCACCGACGCGGTGCGCCAGTATTACCGTGATCGCTACGGCCTCAGCGAGCTCGACTTGGCCGCGGTGCGCTCGCTGGTGGGTTGGCTGCACGGCGCTGAGCTGGCAAACGTCAGCGTGCGCACATCAACGCTCGAGCGCATCTGGCCGCTGGACGCCGCGAGCGAGAATTATCTTCGGGACGTGATCTTCCGCGATACCTGGGGCGAGCGGCTGCGTCCGTACCTGTCCGCCCAGGACTACGATCAGCTCGCCCGCCTGTGCGATCCGCACAGTCCGGAATATGCGCTGCGCCGACCGGACCTGCATGTGGTGCAGACCTTCACGCTGGCGGTAGCGGAAATTCCACGGTGACCTGAAGTCACCGCGCAGGTAAGCGCGGCCTCCTCATTTCCTCCGGAGATCATCGTCATACCGGGCGCGTGACGGCTAGCGCATCGTGACCATCTCTTCGGCGCTGGTCGGATGAATCGCGATGGTATCGTCGAAGTCGGCCTTGGTCGCGCCCATGCGCAGCGCCACGGCAAAGCCCTGCAGCATTTCGTCGGCGCCCTCGCCAATGACATGGATGCCGACGATCTTCTGCGTCGGGCCGACGGTGATCATCTTCATGTGCTCGCGTGGCTTGCGCGTCGTCAGTACGTGATACATCGGCATGAAGGTGGACGTGAATACCTTGACCGTGTCGCCATAGCGCGCCCGAGCATCGTTCTCGGCCAGGCCGACGGAACCGACCGGGGGATGGCTGAACACCACCGACGGAATGTTCTCATAGTCAACCTTGCGCCCCGCCTGCCCGCCGAACAGGCGATCCGACAGCCGCCGCCCGGCGGCGATGGCGACCGGGGTCAGGCCGGCTCGGGGCGTCACATCGCCGATGGCATAGAGATGCTGCAGATTGGTCTGCTGCAGGTCATCGGTAATGACATGTCCCATCCGGTCGACGCTCACGCCCAGCTTCTCCAATCCCATGTCGACGCTCCTCGGCGCGCGGCCCACCGCCCAGATCAGACAATCGAAGTGGCCGAGCACGCGGCCGTCCTCGACGTTCAGCTCGAGCAGTCCGGCGGCATTGCGCGTCAATGACTTCGGTACCGCGCCGGTGGCGATGTCGATGCCTTCCTCGCGCATGATCTGCATCAGCGAGTCGCCGAGCATCGCATCGAAGTTTCGCAGGATGCGCTGGTGCCGCAACACCACGGTGGTGCGCGAGCCCAGTGCCGAGAAAATGCCGCTGAGCTCGGCGGCGACGTAACCGCTGCCGATCACGGCAACGCTGTCGGGGCGCGCGCCGAGCTCGAAGAATCCATCCGAAGTGATGCCGAGCGCGGCGCCGGGCAGGCGCGGCACGATCGGATGGCCACCGGTTGCGATCACGATGCTGCCGGCCGACAGCACCCGGTCGCCGACCTGTATCGATTGCGGCGTCAGCAGCCGCGCATGGCCGCGCAGCAGCTCGACCTGGCGCTTGGCAAGGTTGCGCTCGTAGATCGCGTTGAGACGGGTGATGAACTCGTCGCGCATCTGCCGCAGCAGCGCCCAATCATGCCGGCACAGCGAGATATCGAAACCGTAGCCGGCCGCATCGCGCAGCGCGTGAGCCAGCTCGCCGGCATTCCACATGACCTTCTTAGGCACGCAGCCGACGTTGACACAGGTGCCGCCGAGGCGGCCCATTTCCACCACCAGCGCCCGGGCCCCGTATTCGGCGGCGCGCTGGGCACACGCCAGTCCGCCGCTGCCGCCGCCGATCACAATCAGGTCATAGTCGGAAGCCATCGGATGCAACCTCGTCGGTATCGATGCCGCAAAATGGCCATGTTACACCGGCCACTCATGGCTAAAATGCCCGCCTGCCATGCCGAGGTTGCCATCGATGTCCGCTGCCACGCCAGACAATCCGTTGCTCGAAGACACGCCGCTGCCGCGTTTCGACGCCATCCGGCCCGAACACGTCGAACCGGCCATGTCGCGGGTGATCGCGGAACAGCGCGCGTGCGTGGCGCAGATCGAGGCGGTGGCCGCACCGGGTTTCAGCACGGTCGTGGAGCCGCTCGAAGAGCTGCGCCACCGGCTGAGCCGGGTGTGGTCGCCGATCGGGCACCTGAACGCGGTCATGAACTCCGAACCGCTGCGCGCGGTGTACAACGCCTGCCTGCCGATGCTGTCGGAATACCACACCGATCTGGCGCAGAGCGAACGGCTGTATCGCGCCTATGCTCAGATCTCCGAGCGCGAGGGTGCCAGGCTCGATCCCGTGCAGCGCCAGGTGATCGAGCACGCGCTGCGCGATTTTCGTCTCGCGGGAGTCACCCTGGATGCGCCGCGCAAGGCGCGCTTCAAGGCCGTGATGATGGAACTGTCGCGGCTGTCGGCGAAGTTCGATGAAAACGTGCTCGATGCCACCAATGCCTGGAGCCATCACGTCAGCGACCGTGGCCGGCTGGTCGGTATCAACGACGCGATCGTCGAGCAGGCGCGGCGGCGGGCGCAGGAAAAGGGGGTGGGCGGCTGGGTGTTCGGTCTGGATCAGCCGACCTATATCGCGGTAATGACCGACGGCGAGTCGGAAGAATTGCGACGCATATTCTACCAAGCCTGGTCGACGCGGGCTTCCGGCCAGGGACCCGGCGCCGGCAACGGCAACTTCGACAATACCGCCGTGATGGACGATATCCTGCGGCTGCGGCATGAAGCCGCGCGGCTGGTGGATTTCAGCAACTACGCCGACTATGCGCTCGCCAACCGCATGGCACGCACGGTTCCCGAGGTGATGGAGTTCCTGCGCGAGCTGGCGCGCACCGCCAGGCCGGCCGGCGCCGCGGAATTCGCCGAGCTCGAACTGTTCGCGGGCCGCAAGCTCAATGCCTGGGATGTGACGTTTTATTCCGAGCGGCTGCAGCAGAGCCGCTATTCGGTCACACAGGAGGAGTTGCGCGATTACCTGCCGCTGCCGCGGGTGCTCGCAGGCCTGTTCGAAGTGGCGGAAAAGCTGTTCGATGTGCGCATCCGCGAGCGCACCGGGGAGGCGGTATGGCACCCGGACGTACGCTACTTCGAGGTGCTGAGCCCGACCGATGCACCGGTGGCCAGCTTCTACCTGGACGCGTATGCCCGGCCGCACAAGCGCAGCGGCGCCTGGATGGATGACTGCGTCGGCCGCAAGGCGCTCAACGGCCGCACGATTCTTCCGGTCGCCTACCTGGTATGCAACTCCATGCCGCCCGGCGATCATCGGCCGGCGCAACTCACGCACGATGATGTGGTGACGCTGTTCCACGAATTCGGGCATGGCCTGCACCACATGCTCACGCGCGTGAACTACCCCAGCCTTGCCGGCATCAACGGCGTCGCCTGGGACGCAATCGAACTGCCCAGCCAGTTCATGGAGAACTATGCCTGGCAGAGCGAGGTGCTGAATCGCATCTCGGCCCACGTGCGCGACGGCACGCCGATCCCGGCCAACAAGCAGCGTCAGCTGATCGCGACCCGCAGCTTCCAGGCCGGGCTGCAGACCTTGCGGCAGGTGGAGTTCGCGCTGTTGGATATGCGGCTGCACGCCGAATACGATCCGGCACGCGGCGGGCGCGTGTACCCGATCCTCAACGAGGTGCGGCAGGAAGTGGCGGTGGTGCCGGTGCCGGAGTGGAATCGCTATCCGCACGCCTTCGGCCATATCTTTGCCGGCGGCTACGCGGCCGGCTATTACAGCTACAAATGGGCGGAAGTGCTGGCGGCCGACGCCTTTGCGGCCTTTGTCGAGCGCGGTGCGTTCGATCGTGCCACGGCGCAGCGTTTTCTCGATAGCATTCTGTCGCGCGGCGGCAGCCGCGACGCGCTCGAGGCGTTCGTCGAGTTTCGCGGCCGCAAGCCGCAGGTCGCTGCGCTGCTCAAGCAGTACGGTATCGCCGCCTGAAGCAGTGCTGTGGCAGCCCCTGCCAGAGGGCTGGGAGATGAACCCGGCGGCCGCGAGCCAGGGTGCTAGCGAGCCGCGCCTGCCGGCCGCGGTGCTGGAACATCGGGCGCTGCTGACCTTGCCCGATGGCACGCCCGTCAGCGAAGTGATCGAGACCTATAGCGGAAATGTGCCGGACTTTCCGGCACCACATCCCTAGCAGGCGCGCGGCTACCAGATTCGTGCGCGTTGGTCCGCCTCCACGTAGAGCGTGTCACCGGGCTCGACACCGAAGGCCGCATACCACGCGTCGATGTTGCGTACCACGCCGTTGACCCGAAAGCTGCGATAGGAGTGCGGGTCGCTGATCGTGAGCTGGCGGATGTAGTCCGCGCGCGCGGTGCCGCGCCACATCTGTGCGAACGCGAGAAAGAAACGCTGATCGCCGGTCAGGCCATCGATGTCCGGGGCCGGCTCATGGTTCAGCGACGCGTTATAGGCATCCAGCGCGATCGCGAGGCCGCCGAGATCGGCAATGTTCTCGCCCATGGTCAGGTCCGGATTGATGTGCAGTCCGGGTACCGGCTCATAGCCTGCGTACTGCGCGCCGAGTACCGCGGCCCGGGCCTTGAACGCACGGGCATCCGCGTCGGTCCACCAGTCGTGCAGGGCGCCACCGGCGTCGAGCGTGCGCCCCTGATCGTCGAACCCGTGGGTCAGCTCGTGGCCGATGACGGCGCCGATGGCGCCGAAGTTCACGGCCGCATCCGCGCCGGGATCGAAGTACGGGGCCTGCAGGATCGCGGCCGGGAACACGATATCGCGCAGCGAGCCATTGTAGGCATCCACGGTCTGCGGCGTCAGGATCCAGTCGCCCTCGTCGACCGGCCCATCGCTGCGGCGCAGATGGAATGCGAAGTCCGCCGCCGCCGCCCGGCGTACGTTGCCGAGCAGATCGTCGTCGCGAATCACGACTCCGGAATAGTCGCGCGGCGTCTGCGGGTATCCGACCTTGACGACGTAGGTGTCGAGCTTGCGCAGCGCCTCGGCCCGCGTCGCCTCCCCCATCCAATCGACGCGCTCGATGCGGCCGCGAAAGGCGCGGACGAGCTCGGCCACCAGCGATTCGATCGCGGCTTTGGTGTCAGCGGGAAAATAGCGCGCGCTGTACAGCTGGCCGACGGCCCAATTGAGCGTGCCGAAGCAGCTGGCCGGATCTGCGACGCAGTCCCCGCCCGCGACCGCGTTGATGCCCTGCTTCCAGCGCGGCGAGCGCTGCTGGATTCCGAGCAGTACCTGCTGGTGCAGAGCGAAATGGGCTTCGCCGAACGCACGGGTCAGATACGGCGATGCCGAGTCCGCCACTGTGAATGCCAGCCAGGCCTTGAGCGTGTCGAGCGAGCTATCGGCGAAGATGCGCGCGATCTTCGGAAACGCGCTCCTCTCGCCGACGATCACGCGGGTCTTGGCGGCAAGTCCCGCGCCCTGCAGAAATGCGGTCCAGGAGAATCCCGGAGCGAACGCCTGTAGTTGCGCGGGGGTGAACGGGTTATAGGTCTTCGCCAGATCGCGCCGCTCGGCCTTGGTCCAGCTGGCTTGCGCGATGCGGGTCTCGAGCGCCACGATCGCCGCGGCACGCTCGTGCGCCGCGGGCCAGCCGCTCAGCGTCAACAGTCGTTCCACGTAGTCGCCGAACTGGCGCTTCTTCCCGGCCAGCTCGGGCTTCAGATAGTAGTCGCGATCGGGCAGCGTCAGTCCGGCCTGCTGCAGGTAGACCGCGTAGTGCTTGGTGTCCATCAGATCGACATCGATACCCACCCGGAAGAACGTGCCCTCGAACCCCGAGGTCGAGTGCCCCATCAGCGCGGCGAGCTGCGCGCGCGTGCGGCTGGACCGGATGGCGTTGAGCTCGCGCGCCAGCGGCCGCGCCCCCAGCGCCTCGAGTCGTTGCTCGTTCATAAACGAGTTGTAGAAGGCGCCGACCTTGCCTTCGAGCGAGGTCGGAACGTGGCCGGAGTGCGCCGCGGCGCCTTCGAGGATGGCGCGCAGTTGCGCCTCGGTCCGCTCGCGCATCAGCTGCGCTTCGGTCATGTACGGGCGATCGGGAGCGATGGTGGCGCGCGCGATCCAGGCGCCGTTGCAATGCTGGAAGAAGTCATCGCCGGGCTTGACCGACGAGTCCATTGCCGACATGTCCAGTCCGGCCGGCGGATACAGCGGCCCGCCGAAACTCACGGGCGCGATCGGCGCCGCGATTGCGGCCGCGAGCGCCGCCGACACGAACAGCGGCGCGCCGATCGCGATCAGACGATGTACACGCATCAACGCAGTCGCTCCCAGCAGGTTCCGCCACGGCGACATTATCACGAGCGCCATGTGCGACTGCAGGCCTGCGGCGCCGGTCGCCTGCTCTCCCGCTACAATGCGGTCTCGACCCAGGGAGACAGACCAATGGACGCCAATCTGGACACCATCAACCACGCCAAGGACCAGCTGCTCGACATGGCGCTGCGCTTCGGTCCGAAGATCCTGGTCGCCGTGCTCATTCTGGTAGCGGGGGTCATGGCCGGGCGCTGGATCGGGGGGGCGACCGAGCGGGGGCTGGAGCGCTTCCAGCTCGAGCCGCCGGTGCGGCTGTTGCTGGTGCGGCTGCTGCGCGTAGCGGTGTTTGCGTTGTTCGCGATCCTCGCGCTGCAGAACCTCGGCGTGGAGCTGCTGCCGCTGATTGCGGGCCTGAGCATCGCCGGTGCCGGCATCGCGCTGGCCACGCGGTGGAAGACTACGTACCGGTGGTCGGCGAGCTGAGCCTGGCCGTGGTCGAAACCTGCCGCCGCCGCGGCATCTCGATTCCGTATCCGCAGCGCGAGGTGCGCCTGATCGGCGGCGGCTGAAGGACGCAGCGCCGACGAGCGGCCGGAGCCGCTTCAGACCGGCTCGGTCTGTTCCCGACCGCGCTGCCGCGCTTCGGCTTCCCGGCGCGCATCCTCGATCTGGTCGAGCACCGCGCCCAGATCCGCCTCGGCGAGGCTCTGGGTGAAGCGGCCCGTGAGCGCTGTCTCCGGCGTCAGCGCACTGGCCTGGTAGAGCGTCCAGATCTCCTGCGCGTAGCTCGTCAGGAGCAGTTCGGGCGCGGCCCGCGCGAAGGCCGCGCGCATGTTGTTGACATCGCGCTCGAGCATGCTGAAGGCGTTGTTGTTGCTCGCGGCGTTTACCGCCTGCGGCAGATCG
Source organism: Steroidobacterales bacterium (assembly GCA_044440135.1). GTDB lineage: Bacteria > Pseudomonadota > Gammaproteobacteria > Steroidobacterales > Steroidobacteraceae > FEN-1191. The sequence continues at coordinate 80,981 of JBIODC010000004.1, forward strand.
ATGATGACCGGCCCATGGGCATCCAGCAGCACGTTGTATTCCGACAGGTCGCCGTGTATCAGGCCGGCGCAGAGCATGCGCACGATCTGCGCGACCGTGAACGCGTGCCACAGCCGGGCCTGCTCCGCGGTCATCTCGACGTCGTTGAGGCGCGGCGCGGGATTGCCGAGCGCATCGACCACGAGCTCCATCAACAGCACACGATCATAGACGCCGTAGGGCGTGGGTACGCGCACGCCGGCATGCGCCAGGCGATACAGCGCCGTGACCTCGGCGTTGGTCCACTCGGCATCCTGCATGCGGCGGCCATGGCGGCCGCGCCTGGCCAGCGCGCGCGCGTCGCGGCTGCCGCGCGCTTTGCGGCCTTCCTGGTAGGCCGCGAGCTTGTGAAAGCCGCGATGCTCGGCGTCCTTGTAGACCTTGGCGCAGCGAATCGCTTCGCCGCAGGCGACGACGTAGACCGACGCTTCCTTGCCGCTCTTGAGCTGCCGCAGCACTGCGTCAACCTTGCCGTCGTCAACCAGTGCCTGCAGGCCCTTGGGAATTTTCATCAGGCGTGATCAGAGCACGGCGGCCGCGCTCGTGCCGGCGCCTGCCCGCTCGAGTCGAGCGGGGCGCAGGGAGCGGGCCGTGCCTGCTGCAGTCGCCCGACGGTCATTACCTTTTCTTCTTCTTTTCGGCCTTGGCGGCCCGCTTCTCCATCAGGCTCATGGCTGGTTTCTTCTTGGTCTCCTTCTTACGATCGATGCCCTTGCTCATGTCGTCTACTCCTTGCGTGGGTCGTGATGCCGGTGCCGCTTCGAATGCCGCAGTCTAAAGGCAAATGCGCTCGAACGGTCCGGAACTTGAGGCATCGGCATCGGCTCGCGCACCCGCCAGGCCGTTCGCTCAGGGCGCGGTCGGGTCGGCGTCGTCGCGCTGCGCCAGGCGGTAGCCGACCCCGGTCTCCGTGAGCAGCCAGCGCGGCCGCGTCGGATCGGGTTCGAGCTTGGAACGCAGCTGCTTCATATAGACGCGCAGGTAGTGCTTCTGCTCGGCACTGCCTGGTCCCCAGACCTGCTGCAGCAACGTGCGGTGCGTCACCACCAGGCCGACGTGCTGCGCGAGCACTTCGAGCAGGCGGTATTCGGTCGGCGTCAGGTGCAGCTCGCGGCCGCCATCATCGCGCGCGATGCGCGCCTTCAGGTCGATGCGCCAGACGCCGATCTGCAGCGTCGCGCCGGCGGCGCCGGCGCTGGCGGTGTGGCGTAGGGCGACCTGCACGCGGGCACTGAGCTCGCGTGCGCCGAACGGCTTGGTGATGTAGTCATCGGCGCCGGCCTCGAGCGCCGCGACCTTGTCCGATTCGTCGCTGCGCGCCGACAGCACGATGATCGGCACCCGCGACCAGCTGCGCACGCCGGTGATCACATCGGTGCCGTCCCGATCCGGCAACCCCAGGTCCACGATCAGCAGATCGGGTTTGTGCGTGCGCGCCTCCACCAGTCCGCGCGCTGCGTTCTCGGCTTCGATGACGCGGAAATTCTCCAGTTCGAGCAGCGTGCGCAGCACCCGGCGCAGCTGCGGCTCGTCCTCGACCACCAGCACCGCCCGGCTCGCGAGCGTCATTGCGCGGCCGGCAACTCGGAAGACACCGGTCGCACGGGGGTCTCCGGCGCGCTCGGCGGCAACGGCAGCGTGAAGCGGAACGCGGCGCCGTGGGGCGCCCGGTTCTCGGCCCAGATACGACCCTTGTGCAGGGCAAGAATCGTGCGGCAGATCGCGAGCCCGAGGCCGATGCCGCCGACGGCGCCTTCCGGCGCGCCGCGCTGGAATTTCTCGAACAGGATCTCAGGATCGGCAGTGGCGAGGCCGGGCCCATCGTCCTCGATGCTGACTTCGACCTGGCGTGACAGCAGCTGCGCACTGATGCGGATCTCGCTGCCCGCAGGGGTGTATTTGGCGGCGTTGTCGAGCAGGTTCTCGAGCACCAGCTCGATCAGACGCCCATCGACGCGCAGCAGCGGCAACGATTCGGGCAGCTCGATGCGCACGCGGTGGCGGCGCAGGCGCTGTTCGAGCCGATGCAGCACCGAGCCGACGAGCTCGTCCAGCGCGTACAGGTCGAAGCGCGGCTGGATCGCCCCGGTCTCGAGCCGCACCAGGTCGAGCAGCGTGGTGATGCGCTCGCTCATGTGCGTGGCCTCATCGCTCACCGAGCTCGCCAGCGCCCGGCGATCGGCTTCGCTCAATGCATCGAGATTGCCGGCGAGCGTGGCGGCGCCGCCCGCGATGGTGGCCAGCGGCGTGCGCAGATCATGCGAGATCGACGCCAGCAGCGCGTTGCGGATCGCTTCGGTCTCGGCCCGTACCCCCGCCGCCTGGGCGTGGGCCGCGTAATCGGCGCGCTCCAATGCCAGTCCGATCTGGGCCGCGAACGTCTCGAGCAGACGAAACTGCTCCGGCAGGGTGACGCGCCGCGGATTCTCCGGCAGCACCGCGAGCACGCCGAACGCGCGCTCGCCGCCGGCGAGCGGCAGATACAGGCCAGCCGAGCCGCTCAGCGTATCGGTACCCATGCCGGCGGGCTTGCGATGATCGAACACCCATTGCGCGACCCCGAGGTCGGCGCCGGTATAGGACACGTCGCGCAGAGGCGCGCGCGGATAGACCACGTGGCCCTGCTCGTCGGCGAACAGCAGCACCGCGCGGCTGGCGAACACCTGGCTCACATGGCGCACCGCCACCTCGGCCATCTCGTCACGGCCGCGCGCCATCGCGAGCTGCCGGCTCATCGCATAGAGCAAGGCCGTGCGGCGCTCGCGATAGCCGGCGATGCGCGCCTGCTGGCGCACGCTGGCATTGAGATTGCCGATGATCAGCGCGACGATCAGCATGATCGCGAAGGTAATGAAATATTGGACGTCGCTGACCGCGAACGTGAACTGCGGCGGCACGAACATGAAATCGAACGCGGCGACGCCGAGCACGGAGCTCAGGATCGCGGCCCGGCGGCCTCCATAGACCGCCACCAGCGCCGTCGTGAGCAGATAGATCATCACCAGATTGGCCTGCCCGAGCCTGGGGTACAGGCCGTAGAACACCCAGCAGACGCCAGTTGCGGCCAGCGTGGCCAGCAGCGCGAGCAGATAGCGCGGCCAGCGCGGCTTGCTGGAGCCGGTCGAGAGCACGGTGTCCTCAGTGCTGCCGGGGGCGGTCGGTGAGTCGGCGACATTGCGCGCGATCACCATCACATCGATGTCGCGGCTGGCTTCGACCAGCTCATCGGTGGTCGACGGGCGGAACAGGCGTCGCCAGCGCGGGCGATTGGAAGTGCCGACCAGAATGCGGGTGACATTGCGCGTGCGCGCATAGGCGAGCAGCTCGGCCGCTGCCGATGAGCCGCCGAGCGTGATCGCTTCGGCGCCCAGGGATTCCGCCAGCCGCAGGATCGCAATGCGGCGATTGCGTTCCAGCTCGGACAGGCGCAGCAGGTCCGGGGTCTCGACGAATACCACCAGCCATTCGGCATCGAGCCGGTCCGCGGTGCGCTTGCCGGCGCGCACCAGCCGCTCGGCCTGCGCGTCCGGGCCGACCGCCACCAGCACGCGCTCGCGTGCCGCCCAGGCGCCGCGCACGGCCTTCTCCTGCCGGTAGTCGCGCATCGCGAGGTCGACGCGATCGGCGGTCTTGCGCAGCGCCAGTTCGCGCAGCGCGATCAGGTTGCCCTTGCGGAAGAAATTCTCGAGCGCGCGCTCGGCCTGCTGCGAGATGTACACGCGCCCTTCACGCAGACGCTGCAGCAGGTCGTCGGGCGTGATGTCGACCAGCTTGACTTCGTCGGCCTCGTCGAACACGCGATCCGGCAGCGTCTCGAGCTGGCGCACGCCGGTGATCTGCCACACCACGTCGCTCAGCGACTCCAGATGCTGCACGTTGAGGGTGGTGAACACGTCGATGCCGGCATCGAGCAGTTCCTCGACATCCTGCCAGCGCTTCTCGTGGCGCGGCGGCGGATCACCGCCGCTGATATTGGTATGAGCGAGCTCGTCCACCAGTATCAGGCGCGGCTCGCGCGCCAGCGCGCCGTCCAAATCGAATTCGCGGCGCGTGGTGTTGCCGAACTTCATCACCAGCGGCGGCAGCTGTTCGAGCCCGGCGAGCAGCCGTTCGGTCTCCTGCCGACCGTGCAGCTCGACATAGCCGACGACGACGTCCACCCCTTCCGCGCGTCGCCGCTGCGCGGCCTCGAGCATCGAGTAGCTCTTGCCGACACCCGCATTGGCGCCAAAGAAAATGGTCAGGCACCCGCGCAGCGCGCGCGCCTCGCTCTGCTGCACCTGGGCGAGCAGCAGGTCAGGATCGGGCCGGTTATCGTTCATCCCTGACTAGTGTGCGCGCATCGGGGCTGAAGAGGTCAATCGATGATGACAGTACCCTCAATCGACGACTATAGCCGTTGGTCCAGGGGCTGCAATGCGCCGGGCCCGGGCTGGCTCGACCCGCCCTTCAATGCAGCGCATCGAGCGCGAGATTGAGTTCCAGCACGTTGACCCGAGGTTCGCCGAGGACGGCCCACTGGCGCCCTTCGGTATGCGCGGCGACCAGGCTGCGCACTTTCTGTGGATCGAGACCGCGCGCATGCGCCACGCGCGTGAGCTGGTATTCGGCGCCTGCCGGGCTGATGTGCGGGTCCAGTCCGCTGCCCGACGCGGTCACCAGATCGACCGGCACGGGCAACTTGTTGTCGGGATCGGCCTGCTGCAGGGCCGCCAGCTGCGCCTTGACCGCGTCGATCTGCGCCGGGTTGGTCGGCCCGAGATTCGATCCCGCGGAGCTGGCGCCGTTGTACGGCTGTGGCGTGGTCGCCGAAGGACGCGGCCAGAAGTACTTCGGGTCATCGAACGGCTGGCCCAGGAGCGATGAGCCGACCAGTCGATCGTCCTGACGGATCAGAGAGCCCTGTGCCTGGCGCGCACAGCACACGGCAGCAATGCCGGTGACGACGAACGGATAGATGAGGCCCGTCAGCACGCTGAATACCAACAGGGTCAGCAGCGAGGGCAGCAGGATCTTGGACATGGCAGTCACCCCTCAGATCAGATGTAACGCGACCAGCAGCAGGTCGATCAGCTTGATGCCGATGAACGGCACGATGACGCCGCCGAGGCCGTAGATCAGCAGATTGCGCCGCAGCAGTGCCTCGGCGCCCACCGGGCGGTAGCGCACGCCGCGCAGCGCCAGCGGGATCAGCGCGATGATGATCAACGCATTGAAGATCACGGCCGAGAGGATTGCGCTGTTCGGGCTCGCCAGGCGCATGATGTTGAGCGTATTGAGCTGCGGATAGGTGGTCGCGAAGGCCGCCGGGATGATGGCGAAATACTTGGCGACGTCATTGGCGATGCTGAAGGTGGTCAGCGATCCGCGGGTGATCAGCATCTGCTTGCCGACCTCGACCACCTCGATGAGCTTGGTCGGATTGGAGTCGAGATCGACCATGTTGCCGGCCTCTTTCGCCGCCTGCGTGCCGGTATTCATCGCGACCGCAACATCGGCCTGCGCCAACGCCGGAGCATCGTTGGTACCATCGCCGCACATGGCGACCAGGCGCCCCTGCGCCTGATGCTCGCGGATCAACTTCAGCTTGGCCTCGGGCGTCGCTTCGGCGAGAAAGTCATCGACGCCGGCCTCGGCGGCGATCGCCGCGGCGGTGAGTTTGTTATCGCCGGTGATCATGACGGTGCGAATGCCCATGCGGCGCAATTCCGCGAAGCGCTCGCGAATGCCGCCTTTGACGATGTCCTTGAGCTCGACCACGCCGAGCGCGCGCGCGCCGTCGGCCACCACCAGCGGGGTCGCGCCCTGCCGCGCCACGGTCTCGACCGCGCGCTGCAGGTCCGGCGGCACGGCACCTCCCTGTTCGGTCAGCCACTGGCTGATTGCGTCGGCCGCGCCCTTGCGGATACGCCGGCCTTCGAAGTCCACCCCGCTCATGCGGGTCTGCGCGCTGAAGGCGATGAACTGCGCTCCGAGCGCCTGGACGTCGCGGCCGCGAATGCCATGCTGTTGCTTGGCGAGTATGACGATCGAGCGGCCTTCGGGGGTCTCGTCGGCCAGCGACGCCAGCTGTGCCGCATCGGCCAGGTCAGCAAGGCTGACACCCGAGGCAGGAATGAAGCGCGAGGCGAGGCGGTTGCCGAGCGTGATGGTGCCGGTCTTGTCGAGCAGCAGCACGTCGACGTCGCCGGCCGCCTCGACCGCGCGGCCCGAGGTTGCGATCACGTTCGCCTGGATCATGCGATCCATGCCGGCGATGCCGATCGCCGACAGCAGTCCGCCGATGGTGGTCGGAATCAGGCACACCAGCAGCGCCACCAGCACCGTGATCGAGATCGGCGCGCCCTGGCCGGCGGTGGCCACGCTATAGATCGAGAACGGCAGCAGCGTCGCGGTGGTCTTGAGAAAGATCACGGTCAGGCCGGCAAGCAGGATCGCGAGCGCGATCTCGTTAGGCGTGCGCTGGCGCTTGGCGCCCTCGACCATCGCGATCATGCGATCGATAAAGGCCTCGCCGGGATTGGCGGTGATGCGGATGTGCAGCGTGTCCGACAGCAGTCGCGTGCCACCGGTCACCGCCGAGCGGTCGCCGCCCGCTTCACGGATCACCGGTGCGGATTCGCCCGTAATCGCACTCTCATCGACCGACGCCGTGCCGTGGATGACCTCGCCGTCGCCCGGAATCGTGTCGCCGGCCTCGACCAGCACCACATCGCCGCGCTTGAGGCTGCTCGAGGGCACGCTCGCGTAGGGCTGGTCGGTACGGCCACCCGGAAAGCGGCGCGCCGTCGTGTCGCGTTTGCTCGATCGCAATGCGGCGGCCTGGGCCTTGCCGCGCCCTTCAGCGAGGCTCTCGGCGAAATTCGCGAACAGCAGCGTCGCCCACAGCCACAGCGCGATCGCGAATACGAACCAGGGGCGGCCCTCGGAACTCAACCCGCCACCGAGCTGCGCCAGCCACAGGCCGGTAATCAGCAGGCTGCCGACCAGCACCACGAACATCACCGGGTTGCGCCACTGCACCCAGGGCGCCAGTTTGATGAACGAGTCCTTGATCGCCGCATTGACCAGCGGCGGATCGAACAGCGGACGAGCGCGGGCAACGGTAGTCATTGCGGTCCTTGGAGGTTTCAGATCAATGAGCAAGAGATCTATCTAATCAATGGGCCAGAAACTGCAGCTCTTCGACGATCGGTCCGAGCGCCAGCGCCGGAAAGAACGCGAGCGCGCCGACGATCAGCACGGTCGAGGCGAGCAGCACCACGAACAGCGGCGTATGCGTCGGCAGCGTGCCGGCGCCCGACGGCACGTGTTTCTTCGCCGCCAGGCTGCCGGCGATGGCCAGCACCGGCACGATCAGCCAGTAGCGCGACACCCACATGTCGATGCCGAGCAGCGTGTTGTAGAACGGCGTGTTGGCCGATAAGCCGGCAAACGCGCTGCCATTGTTGCCGGCCGCCGAAGAGAACGCGTAGAGAATCTCCGAGAAGCCGTGCGCGCCCGGATTGGCGGTGCCGGCGCGGCCGGCCGCCAGCGACACCGCGATGGCGGTAAACACCAGGGCGAAGAATGGTGGAATCAGGATCACCAGCGAGGCCATCTTCATCTCGTAGGCCTCGAGCTTCTTGCCCAGATACTCGGGTGTGCGTCCGACCATCAGCCCGGCGATGAATACCGCGATGATGGCGAACACCAGCATGCCGTAGAGACCTGATCCGACACCGCCGAAGATCACTTCACCGAGCTGGATCAGCCACATCGGAATCAGACCGCCAATGGGCGTATTGGAGTCATGCATCGAGTTGACCGAGCCGTTCGACGCGGCGGTGGTGGCGGCCGCCCACAGCGCCGAGTCGGCGACGCCGAAACGGGTTTCCTTGCCCTCCATGTTGCCGCCCGACTGCTGCGCTGACGTTGTCTGTGCAACTTCAGCCGGATAGGCGGGATTGCTGCGGCCTTCCGCCCACGCGGTCAGTCCCAGCAGCGGCAGCCATATCACCAACATGGCCGCGAGCAGCGCCCAGCCCTGGCGCCGGTCGCCGACCAGACAGCCAAAGCTGTAGCACAGCGCGGCCGGGATCAGCAGGATCGCGAGCACTTCGAGGAAATTACTCAGCGGTGTCGGATTCTCGTACGGATGCGCCGAGTTGACGTTGAAGAAGCCCCCGCCATTGGTGCCGAGCTGCTTGATCGCGATCTGACTGGCCGCGGGCCCGAGCGGAATCGTCTGCGTGTCTACCTTGACGGGCTTGGTCTCGGGGTTGCCTTTCTCATCTTTCACCGGATTGCCGGCCGCGTCGGTCACCGGCTCCTGAACCGTGATTGGATTGACCAGCGTCGCGGTCTCGTAGGGCCGGAAGCTCTGCACCACACCCTGGCCGGCCAGCACCACCGCGAGCACCAGCGCCAGCGGCAGCAGGATGTAGAGCGTGCTGCGCGTCAGATCCACCCAGAAACTGCCGATCTGCTGCGTCTGCTTGAGCGTAAAGCCGCGGATCATCGCGACCAGCACTGCGATCCCGGTTGCCGCCGAGAGGAAGTTCTGCACGCCGAGCGCGAGCATCTGCGTCAGATAGCTCATGGTCGACTCGCCGCCGTAGCCCTGCCAATTGGTATTGGTGATGAAGCTGACCGCGGTATTGAACGAGGAGTCGGCCGAGACCGCGCTCATCTGCTGCGGGTTCCAGGGCAGATAAGCCTGCAGGCGCTGCAGCCCATACACCGCCAGCGCGCCGAGCGTGTTGAACATCAGCAGCGCGAGCGCGTACTGCTTCCAGTTCATCGACGCGCCGGCATCGACCCGGCAGAGCTTGTATAGCGCACGTTCAAGCGGGCCGAACCAGCGCGTCACGGGGCCCGTGCCTTCGAACACTCCGGCCATATACAGGCCCAGAGGCTTGACCAACAGCAGCAGCACGAGCAGGTAGATCGCGAGCTGCAGCCAACCATTGGCGCTCATTTTAGAAGTTCTCCGCTTTGAGCATTGCGTAGACGAGGTAGCCGAACAGCCCCAGCGTGACAACGAGGGCGATCCAATACAGCGTTGTCATGGCCGCACCAGCAGCCGTTCGCACAGAACGATGCCGCCCCAGGTGATTCCCGCGAGCACGACGATCAGGCCAACAAACCACAGATCCATGGCGGTCTCCTTCCGGAAGAGCGGCACTATTCTGCGGCGCGACTGCATAAAGAAGTCGTAAAGATACCTAACGCCCGGGGCGCGGGCATTCCGACCCTGGCGATACGCCCTTCATGCAATGGCTGCAACCCCGCGCACCGGCGCCGATCATTACTACGCGGCGGGGGGAAACCTTTATGACGAATCTATGCAGAGGTGCTTATCTTTGCTCGCGTCGGAGCATCTATGGACACCCGGGCCACGCTGTACGTACTGCTGCCGCTGTCGCTGCTGCTGGCGATTGCGTTGATCTCACAGGGGGGGCATACAGAATTTCAGTACCAATCGAGACGCTGTGCTGCGGGCGCCCGTGACCTACAACCAATCGAGGCTTGAGGCGTCGGGCAATCCCCTGCCTGACGTGCAGGCACCGGCGGTCAGGCCAACGGCAACGGCCCGTACCCAAGTGTTGCCGATGGGACCGGTGAGTTCGCAGACCGCAATCGCCCTGCTGAGCGGTGATGGCGGTGGTTTCTTCAATGCCAACAGCGCACACCCTTACGCCAACCCAACGCCACTCAGCAACGTCCTGGAAGTGCTCGCGAACCTGCTAGTCCCGGCCGCGCTCTGTCACACCTTTGGGATGGCGGTCGGCAATCGACGCCAGGGCTGGGCATTGTTCGTGGCGATGACGCTGGTGTTTGCATGCATGAGTGTCGTGGCAATCCAGGCGGAACAGGCAGGCTCCCGTACGCGAGCTCACTCGGCGTCGATCAGCGCTGGAGACCGGGACAGGCTGGCGGCAACATCGAAGGCAAGGAGACGCGCTTCGGCGTCGTGTCCTCGGCGCTGTTCGCGACCGTGACGACCAGTGGCGGCGACGGAGCCGTCAATTCGATGCACGACTCATTCACACCCATCGGCGGCCTGGTGCCAATGATACTCATGCAGCTTGGCGAGGTGATCTTCGGCGGACCCGGATCGGGACTGTATGGCATGCTGGTGTACGCGATCATTGGCGTATTCGTTGCCTCGTTGATGATCGGGCGTGCACCGGAGTTTCTCGGCAAGCGCATTGAAGCCTTCGAACTGAAGATGGCTTCGATCGTGAAGCCTGGCAGCACCGCTAGTGGTGCTTACCGGAACGGCAATCTCGGTGCTGTCTGCGACTGGGATTCGCGGTGTCGGCAATCCTGGCGCCCATGCTTTCTCGGAGATCCTCTACGCCTTCTCATCTGCGGCCAATAACAACGGCAGCGCGTTTGCGGGTCTGTCAGCCAATACCCTTTACTATAAGGTGATTCTGGGCGTGGCAATGTGGCTCGGGCGTTTCATTCCGATGGTAGCGGTGATAGCCATCGCCGGCTCTCTGGCCGCCAAGAAGCGCCGGCAGCCCGGACCGGGAACGCTGCCAACCCACGGGCCGCTGTTTATCAGCCTCTTGATCGGCACGGTGCTCGTGGTCGGCGCGCTGACGTTTGTACCGGCCCTCGCCATGGGGCCGGTAATCGAACAACTGCAATTCAACATCTGCCATTGAGCGACATGACTTGGTGTTGTTACGGCCGCAGAGTTCGGACCGGCCACCGGGAAATCCTTTACGACAATTTTATGCCGAGGTGCCTACCTTTGCGTCCCTCTTGGTAGCGATGAGCATCGATTCGACGTCGCAAGTTGAACCGCCTGCGGCGCGGCGCGCGTGTGGAACGCCGCCATTCGATCATCTGGCAACACGGAGGCACGAATGCGCATTTATCGGTCGAGAGTGGCAGTCATTTCGGTATCCATGTTGGCCCTGGCGGGCGTAGCGGTCGCAGACGAGGCTGCTCCGGCTGCTCCGGTTGCTCCGGCTGCGCCGGCGAAGCCAGCCGTACCGAGC
>JBIODC010000005.1:0-89917 GCA_044440135.1 Steroidobacterales bacterium
ATATAAGAGCCGCAACGGTATCCCGGTGGCTCATTCCGAGAGGAGAAAGCCAGCATGGGAAATCAGAGAACGTCAGGCCTCACCAAGCGTGGTGGGGTCTGGCACGTCGACAAGTGTTTCCGAGGAGTGCGCCTTTGCGAGAGCACTGGAACAGGCGATGTCCGGCAGGCCGAAGAGTATCTCGCCAAGCGGCTGACCGAGCTGCGCGAGGCGAAGCTCTATGGGCTGCGGGACGCACGTACGTTCCGGGTGGCCGCGACGAAGTACCTGCAGGACTACAGCCACAAGAAGCGCATCAAGGACGATGCAATGCATCTGAAGCAGCTCGATCCGTTTATTGGATCCCTGGAGCTGAAGCAGGTGCACATGGGAAGCCTGCAGGCGTTCATCGCGAAGCGGCGGCAGGATGGCGTGAAGACCAAGACCGTGAACGCGGCGCTCGGCGTCGTGCGCCGGGTCTTGAATCTCGCCGCCTCAGAGTGGATGGACGAGCAGGGCATGACGTGGCTGGCGACAGCGCCGAAGATCAAGCTGTTTGCAGTCGCCGACGCTCGATCTCCCTATCCCCTCACGGACGAGGAGCAGGCGCTGCTGTTTCAGGAGTTGCCCGATCATCTGGCGCGTATGGCGCTGTTCAAGGTGAACACCGGACTGCGAGAGCAGGAGGTCTGCAGACTCAGATGGGACTGGGAAGTGAAAGTGCCCGAGCTTGAGACATCGGTGTTCGTGATTCCGGGCGAGCGCGTCAAGAACGGCGAGGAACGACTCGTGGTGCTCAACCGGGTGGCGAAGTCGGTGATCGAGCGCATCCGCGGGCTGCATCCAGTGCACGTATTCGTGCATGCACGCACGAAGGATGGTGATCCGCGGCCGGTGACGAAGATCAACAACACCGCGTGGAAAGCAGCGCGCGAGCGGGCGGCAGATGAGTGGCAGAAGCGGCACGGCGAATCAGCACCGGAAGGGTTCAGGCGCGTTCGGGTGCATGATCTGAAGCACACGTTCGGCCGCAGACTACGAGCCGCCGGCGTGAGCTTCGAGGATCGTCAGGATTTGCTCGGACACAAGAGCGGCCGCATCACGACGCACTACTCACAGGCGGAACTGACGAGCTTGATCGATGCGGCGGACAGAGTTTGCTCGACAGAGTCCCGCAAAAGCCCCGCAACCACATGGCTTCGTCGCAGGATCGGCTAGTGAGCAAATTGCTAAATGACTGATCGCGATGAAAATTTGTGGCGCGCCCGGAGAGATTCGAACTCCCGACCCCCTGGTTCGTAGCCAGGTGCTCTATCCAACTGAGCTACGGGCGCGCTGTATGAACTGAACCGTTGCGAAGCGGCCGTGTGTGCGGCGCCGCAACTGTCGCAAAGAGCCGCGCATTCTAAGGGCCGACATTGCATCCGTCCAGACGAGCGCCCTGCGAGGTGAGGCGCGAGGCTAGTTGGGCCGGAATTCCAGCGTTGCCGGCTGGCGCCGCGCTAGAACGAAAAGCCGGCGGCCACCACGAACGTCTGCGGCCCAAAGCTGATATTCGAAGTGCGGTCCACGCCCCCCGTATGGGCCGTCAACTGGGTTTGCACCCGGGAGGCGGAATAGGAGGCCATGACGCTCCAGTTGCGTGATATCTGGTAATTCAGGCCCGCGGTTGCGGCCGGTCCGATCGAGTTCGGTAGTGATATGCTGGTCGGACCGCCTGCAGCCGCGTTACCGGCCGCGGTCGAATTGCGGTCATAAAAAACCACGTAATTGAGTCCGACGCCGATATAAGGCCGCAGCTTGCAGCTGTCGTCGAAGAAGGAGTATTCCATCAATGCGCTCGGTGCAAACCAGCGCGCACTGGATATCTGCTGGCCATCGTACGGTACCGAACCGATGGTCGCCGGGCCCTTGCCATAGGTCTTGGTCAGTGGCGGAACGCCAAACGCGAATTCCACAGTGAAGTGGGTCGACAGCCGGCGCAGATACGCCAGGTACGGCGTCTGCACGTTCTTCACGGTGAGATTGAGGCCCGGCGGTACAAAAGGTCCCGAGATGTTGTCCGCGTAGACGTGATAGAAAACCCAGTATTCGCCGACGCGGACCGTATTGTTCGGGATCTCGTCGGCCCGGGCGATCGAGGCGGTCAGCGCCAGCAGCCCGAGGGGCAGCGCGCGAAGAGCAAATTTGGTCATGGCCGATTCCTTTTTAGAATTGGCTGATTAAAAGTTGCTGAAGAATATGCGCGCGGCGAGCGAACAGAACGGTATCACCGAGGCACCGTGATAGTTCCCTATCAGCACCTGCTCGGCAGCCGCGAGCGACAGAGCACCCCCGGGGGCGGTCTGTAGTTGGGCAAGCTCCTGCGCCTGCGAGGCTTGAAAGGCAGCCTGGATCGGAGCATACGGGCCGGAAGGCCCACCGGCAGGATCCACATCGAGCGCGGTCACGAGGCCCGCGGGCAGGGTGCTCCAGAACGCGGCCATGGTCAGCGTATCGGCGCTGAAGAACACGGTCGGATCCTTTTCACCGCCACACATCAGCGTCGGCGAATTGGGCGCCCAGCTGCCATTGCGCATGTCATTCTTATAGAGCCCCAGGCGCAGCGGGTAGGTTGGGGCTACGGCCGCGAGCGATGCAGAGCCTGTGGCCGTGCCGTCGGGGTTGGCGGCCGCGTCGAGCGTGTAGTTGACGCGTACGCTGTTGTTGATCAGATAGGGATTACCGAAGCCCTCCGCGAACAGCTCGGTAAGGAGATTGGCCGGGTTGATCGCTGGTACCGCCAGCAGGTCTGTGAGCTGGGTCGATAGTGTGGGATCGTTTGGAACCGTGACTACCGGCGTGGTGCTGTCGAACAGCGAGAATTCGGGCAGCAGGCCCTGCGTGAACAGTGCCGTGTACGGTGTCACGGTGGTCGGCATCAGCCTGTCGATGCCGGTGGCGTAAGTCGCGGAATAGAAATCGGTGGGCGTGGTGTAGAGGTTACCGTAGGCATGCTGGTAGCTGCTCGTCACCAGCGGCGTAAACAAAGTCGAGCCAAGGTCTACGTCGCCGGTTACGACCGCGTCGAACAGAGCCTCGAGCGCGTAAGGTCCAGACATCGGCGCCGCGGCGGTCACGCTCTTGCCGGCGGCTTCGAGCGCTCGTTGCGTCGCCATCGCGACATAACCGCCCGCCGAGTAACCGCTGATGAACAGCTGGCCATTGTCGCCGGTCGACGGGGTGAAGGTGGTCGGCAGCGCCGCGCGCCCGGCGGTCAGCGCATCGATCATCTCACCCGACTGCTGGGTGGCATTCAGAAACGGGTGATAGCCCAGCGTCGAGATGTCGTAGCCGGCAAAGTTTGGCGCGATCACGATGTAGCCCTGGGCGGCAAACGTCGCTGCAACCACCGGACCGTCGTTATTAGGCGTAGTGGTGAAGGCGGTGGGGTCGGCGATGTTGAACGACTTTTCGAACTGCGTGGCGTGCGCGTACAGCACGATCGGTCGGGGTCCGGAGCACGCAGGCGCCGCGCCGGTCGGCACCATCAGCGCGCCCGACGATTCCGTCGTTTCACCCGCTGCGCCGGTGGTCCAAAATTTGATGTAGTAGAAATCGATGCCGCAGGTGGGCGGTCCGACGATCTGCAGCAGCTCCGAGCCCAACGTGCTTGCGCTCAGCTGCGCCTGGAAGGTGGCCGCATCGGCCGACGCGATTCGCAGCGGCGGGCTCACCGCGAGCGTGCCGGGTGCGGTAGATGGGGCCGGCACCGCCGTAGGACTGTCGGAGCCGCAGGCCGCCAACATCGCGGCCATTGTCACAGCCAAAGATGCGCGAAGTCGGTACATGCTTGCCTCCCCACCGTGGGCAAATGCGATTCGAACAACACCCCGCGCCCAGCACTATGTTCTTTATGCGGCGGGCGCACAGCCGCGTGAATAAACATTCTACGCCCTTTGCGCGGTCACGGCTGTAGGTAGGAATACGCACCGCCGCGGTGTCCGGGCGCGATCTTTGCACGCAGCTGCGCTATTCTGAAGCGGCAGGCTCCCCAGGAGCGGCGACGACGCAGCGGTATGTATGAAATACAAAGACTACTACGCCATCCTCGGGCTCGAGCGCGGCGCGAGTGAGGATGCCATCAAGAAGGCCTATCGCCGGCTCGCGCGCAAGTACCATCCGGATGTCTCGAAGGAGGCCGATGCCGAGGAGAAATTCAAGGAGGTCGCCGAGGCGTACCAGACCCTCAAGGACGGCGAAAAGAGGGCGGCCTACGATCAGCTCGGGGCGCATCGGCCCGGACAGGACTTCCAGCCACCGCCGGACTGGCAGCAGCAGTGGCAGCCGTTCGGTGACAACACCTCTTCTTTCTCTGCCGAGGGGCTGGATCTGTCGGAACTGTTCGAGCATCTGCGCGGCGCTCGTGGCCGCGGCCGGGCGCAGATGTCGATGCCGGGACAGGACTACGAGATCGCGGTGCCGATCACGATTGCACAGGCCTACGAAGGTACCGAAATCGATCTTGATCTGAACATGCCCGAGTATGACGCGCAGGGGCAGCTGCGCCGCGTGCCGCACGCGTTCAAGGCGCGCATCCCCAAGGGCGCCACCGACGGGCAGAGGTTGCGGGTGCCGGGCAAGGGCGGCAAGGGCTTCAACGGCGGCCGCAACGGCGATCTGTATCTGAACATCAGCCTGCGACCGCATGCGCTGTATCGTGCCAGCGGCCACGACCTGTACCTGGATCTGCCGCTGGCGCCCTGGGAGGCGGTCCTCGGCACCTCGGTCGAGGTGCCGACACCGGGTGGTACGGTGCGGCTCAAAGTGCCGGCGGGCACGCAGGCGGGCCGGCATCTGCGTTTGCCGCGGCGCGGATTGCCGACGCCCAAGGGCGGGCAGGGCGATCTTTATGCGGTGGTGCTGATCGTCGTGCCGAGCGTGGTTGGCGAGCCTGAACAAGCGCTGTACCGCCAGCTGGCGGAAGGTTCGGCGTTCGATCCACGCGCGCACTTTTCGCAGGAGGGTAGCTATGCGAGTTGAGCTCACGGAAGTGCTCTGGCTGGAAGAGCACGCGGTATCATTGTCCGAGCTCTCCGAGCTCAGCGGTCTGTCCACATCGATGCTCGAGGAGCTCATCAGCTCGGGCGCGATCGAGCCGATCGATGCGGCCAGCGCGCAGCCGCTGTTCGGCGCGGCCGCATTGAGCGCGGCGCGCCATGCGCGTCGCCTGCACGAGGACTTCGATCTCGACACCCCGGGGCTGTCGCTCGCGCTCGGCCTGCTCGAGCGCATCCAAGCCCTCGAGCAGCAGCTGCGCTCACTGCAAGCCCGATTGCCTGGAAGGATTCGCTAATCGTTATATGAGTGCTATATGAGGAGTAGCTCTTGAGCCAGCATTTTCATGCCGTCGTCTGGATCGATCACCACGAGGCTCGCGTGTTCCACTTCAGTGCCGATGACGTCGAGCGCGCGGTGGTGCACCCGGGACGTCCGACGCGGCATATCCACCACAAGGCCAACTCGGTCGGCAGCGGGCACACGGCCGAGGACCAGGAGTTCTTTCGCGCGGTGGTGGACGCGATAAGTACCGCGGGCGCGGTGCTGATCGGGGGTCCGGCCAACGCCAAGCAAGAGTTCTACAAGCACATCCAGCGCCATGCGCCGCAGCTGCTGCCGCGGATTGCAGCGGTCGAGACGCTCGATCATCCGAGCGACGGTGAGCTGTTGGCGCACGCGCGCCAGTTCTTTCGCGCCGCCGATCGCATGGCGCCTCAGCGGACATAAGCGCGGGAAGCGGCCCCCGCGGCGCCGCTTGGCGCCGCGGGGGCCGGTTTGCTTGCCAGCCGCAGGGGCTTGGGTATCATCCAAAAGGCCCCATATCGAGACAGCCCCCCTGGGTCGAGGTCGAGTGATGCGAAAAGTGAATGCGCCGCTGAACCGCGACCCGCTCGATCGCCGCCGTTTCCTGCAGCGGCTCGGCGCCTGTTGCGGCACCGTCGCCTCGGTCGCTGCCGCGCCGGTGCTGGCATCCGTCGGCAGTGCGCGCACGGTATCGTTCGTGCACACGCACACCGGCGAGCGGCTGACGACACGCTATTTTGCCGATGGCAATTACCGGCCCGACGCGCTGCTGCAGGTCAACCACCTGCTGCGCGATTTCCGAACCGGCGACGTCCATCCGATCGATCCGCCGCTGCTCGACATCCTGTTCAACCTGCAGGTGCTGGCGAACCGCGACGCCCCCTTCGAAGTCATTTCCGGCTACCGCTCGGCGGCGACCAATGCCATGTTGCGGCGCGGCTCCGACGGGGTCGCGCAGCACAGCCTGCACATGGAAGGCCGCGCGATCGATATTCGGCTGGAAGGCTATTCGACGCGCGGGCTCGGCGAGTTGGCGCGTTCCTGGGGCCGCGGCGGCGTCGGCTTTTACCCGGACTCGGATTTCGTCCACGTCGATACCGGGCGCGTCCGATTCTGGTAGCGCGCGTCGGACTCTGCTCGATCGCTCCGCGACCCGTCAGGGCCGACCGCTGACAGGGACCAGACCCAGCAGCGATTCGAGTCGGCGGTCGTAGCGATAGATGTCGTCGAAGAAATGCACCGCACCGTCCTCGGAGGCGATCGCGGTGCCGTAGACGATCAGCACCTGCACCGGCGTGGCCAGCGTCACGTGCAACGTCTCGCTGCCATTCATTTGCGAAACGATCTTCTCGCGGGTCCAGTCCCCGGGGGTGCTCTTCAGCACCTGTTCGGCCAGCGCCACCGGATCGCTGATACGGATGCAGCCATGGCTGAACGTGCGGCGTGCCTGTTCGAACAACCGCGGCACCGGGGTCGAGTGCAGATAGACGTTGTGCGCGTTCGGCAGCATGAATTTGATCAGCCCGAGCGCGTTGCTCGCTCCGGGTCGCTGCCGCAGCCGTAAACGACCCGCGGCCAGCGCCTGGATGTTGTCGGGCGTGGTCGGCAACACCGTGGCCTCGTCGCTCTCGCCGCGCACGATCTCCATGTCCTGAGCCTCCAGATAGTGCGGATTCTTCGCCAGCAGCGGCAGGATCTCGTGCACCAGGATGCTGCGAGGCACGTCCCAATAAGGGCGGAACACCACGTATTTCATGTCCGCGCCGAACACCGGCGTGCGGGTGCGCGGATATTGGCGGCCGACGATCACATCCATCCGCAGCATCTCGTCCTCGCGATCCTGTCCGGCCGTGGGCGCAAACAGCCGGTACTCCGGGATGTTGACGATGACGCTGGGTGCCTGCAGCGGCGGCAGCCAGCGCCAGCGCTCGAGCGTCAGTTCGATCTGGCGCACGCGCTGGGCCAGCGGGATCGTCAGCGCGGCATAGGTCGTGCGGCCGAGCGTGCCGTCCACCTGCAAACCGTACAGCGCCTGAAAACGCTTCAGCCCCGCGACCAGTTCGCCATCGAGCGCGAACGGGTCGGCAGCGAACGTGGGCACCGGCAGGCAGTCGAGCGCGCTGAGCAGGCGGCGCAGCGCCGCTGCGCCCGCGTAGTGTCCGCCGGCGACTACCTTGGCTGCGGGCAGCGGCGGCAGCCGGGTCAGATCCGGTTCGAGTGCGAGTTGCCGGAAGCGCGCCAGCGCCTGCTCGAGCAGCTGATAATGGATATATTGCGGCGCGATCTGATCCAGCACCGTTGCGGCGTCGGCGCGCGCGGCCAGCTGTTCGAGGATCGTGGTCGCATCAAAGCCGGAAGGATCCTCCGGCAGCTCGAAGCCGGCGGCGCGCGGGTCGATGCGGCCACGGTGCAGATCGGTGACGAATGCCAGCGCGGCCAGCGACAGGCGCAGGTCGAACTGAGCCCGCTGATCGAGCCCGGCGCTGCCTTGCTGCAGCGACTGCAGCATTCGCGCGAGCGTGTCCGCCTGATAATCCTCAGGAATGAGTCCGCGCGCATCCGCCGTTGCCAGAATACGAACCAGGCTGAGTGCCTCGGGGGTCGGAGACAGCTCGCGGCTCCAGAGCAGGGCCTCGCCGCGACGCCCGTACAGCTGCACTAGTTGGGCGCGGACCGACTCAATACTCCGGCGCCGCACGGCGGGCGGCATCTCGCGCGGCGTCGATCCGGCCAATGCCGCGCGCATCGCGTCCGGTTCCGCAAGCGTATCCGCCGGCGCGGGCATCGCGGGCATCGCGACCATCGGCCACGCCGCTGCGGCCAGCACGGCCAGCAGCGCGGCAACAAACCAGGCTCTCATAGGGCGAAGCTTACGCGGACCATAGGCAGCAGTGTGCAGTGCAGCGATGAACCGCGCGAATCTTCCATCGGCGATCTTAAGGACGGGAGTGGAAGCGAATCGGACTGGCAGCGATTCGCGTTCTTTGCGGAAGCGGCGGTTGAAGGGGCTGCATTCTTCGGTCCGACAAACGCCTACCCGCCTGCGCAGCCCTGGCAGGCACCCGGGAAGCAACAGCGCCGGCTGGCGCTTAGGAGGTTGCGATCAGTTGCCCGATTTCACGACTCCCAGCGTCAGTGCGGTGTCCACTTCGGCCTCGGCACTCAGCCAGTCTTCCGTTTCGTGTCCGGGCTCGAAGCCACGGCGTTCGGCACGATAGTAGGCGACCTCAGCGATCAACGCGCGGCGATGCTCCGGATCGATCACCGCGGCGACCACATCGGCACGCAGCGGGCGCATGGTCTTTGGGGCTGGACGGCGGGTGCTGCGTGTGGCGGGGGTAGTCGTAGCTGCCATAGATTCCTCACAGATAAAGTCACGATTCGACCGCAGTTAATTTTCTCTCCATTCGACTGCAAAGAGCAACGGTCTTCTTTCGGCGACAGACTATTGTTTAACCAAGCGGGAGGGTAACCATGAAGTCACGGCGAAGAAATTTCTACGCCTCAGCTCACAATTTCCAGCTCGCGCGCGACTGCACGTTGCCGGGCGGAGTGAGCTTTGCAGGCGTCAGGGCGAGCTGGAAGGTCATGCGCACCAATTGCGCCAGCGATGAGGCCTGCATTTTTTCCATAACCCGCGCGCGGTGAATCTCCACGGTGCGCTGGCTGATGCCGAGCGCGGCCGCTATGATCTTGTTCGGCCGGCCGTCCGCCATCAATGCCAGTACTTCGCTCTCGCGGGGGGTCAGGGACTCGAAGCGTTCGCGGATCAGGGGGCTGTTGCGAAGCTGTTCGCGATTGTCACGGTCCTTGCGCAATGCGGCCTGGATGCGATCGATCAGATCCTGGTCCCGAAACGGCTTCTGCAGGAAATCGAAGGCGCCATGCTGCATCGCTTCCACCGCCATCGGCACGTCGCCATGGCCTGACATGAAGATCACCGGAATGATCGCCCCGCGGCGGTTGAGTTCCTGCTGCAGCTCCAGTCCGCTGAAGCCCGGCATGCGCACGTCGAGCACCAGGCAACCGGCTTGAGCAAGGTCGTAGCTGTCCAGAAACTCGTGCGCCGAAGCCAGCGCCGTCACCGCGAGGCCGCTCGATTTGAGCAGCAGGCGCAGCGAGCTCCTGACGGCATCGTCATCGTCGACCACGTACACTATCGGTGGGCTGTCCTTCATGGCAAAAGATGCTAGGGCAGGCGTCGCATCGATGTCGTTACGTATCTTCCGTAGCGATCGCGGCCGCTCTGCGCGGGCGATGGACGGTACGGTCTGTCAGGGCACCAACGGCATCGCCGGGACCAGGCGCGGCCCACTCGGCCGGCGCGCGACACCGGAGTTGAAGCGCGGTGGTTTGACGATCAGCAGGTCGCAGGGCAGCCGATCCAGCAGGCTTTCGGCGGTATTGCCGAGCACCCAGCGACGCACGCCTGAGCGAGAAACCGCGCCCATCACGACGATGGCGCTGCGAACGCGCACCGCCGCGGTCCCGATCGCCTCGGCCGGCGGCAGGTCCAGCAGCAGCCGCCGCGATCGCGGAATGCGCACGCCAGCGAGCACACGCTCGAACCGAGCCTGCGCGCCAGCGGCCATCCGGGCGTTGATGTTCGCCGCGGTGGTGGAATCCAGGGCGTCGGTCGGTCGCCGTCCGCCGGAGACCGGAACGTAGGCGTGGACCGCGTGCAGCCGCCCGGCCAGGGCCGCGGTGACGGCAGCGCCGAGGGCCAGGATGGCGACATCGAGTCGCGCCGTCTTGCCGGCGGCGTGGCCCGGATCCACGGCGGCGAGCACCGCCGGATGCTCATAGGGCGCGGCGCTCTTGACCAGCAGTACCGGCACCGGGCTCCGGCGCAGCAGTTCCCAGTCATTGAGGTGCAGCAGCGCAGGCGCGATGTGCCGACCCGCATGCCTTTCGGCCACGATCAGCTCGGCCCTGGTCGCGTGCGCGCGTCGGATGATGGCTTCATAGGCCGGGGAATCCCATTCGGCCGCGACACTGATCTTCAGCCGGCGCTGCCGGCCGTGGCCGCGCAGCCGCGCTGCCATGCCCTCCAGCCCCTTCAGGGCCAGCTGCTGCAGATCGTGCGTGACGTCGCTGAAGCCGCGGTCGCCGTAGATGAAGGTCTCGGCAAAGATCGGTGCCGTCAGCGCATGAAACAGCTCCAGCCGCGCGCCGAGCGCGCGCGCCAGCTGCAGGCCTTTGCGGACCGCGGGCGGCGTCGCGCGCGAGGCCGGCTCCTTGACCGCAACCAGAATCCGGCGAACCGAACGCATAAGCTCTCCTTGAAAAGCGGGCACCCCGACAGCACGCCGATGAATACTGCACTTTAGCGTGCCGTGGTCGCGATTCGTAGCTGTCCCTACGGGGTTGCTACTAGTACTTATTCCGGTTCGCCGGGCGGCCCAGCATTCTGTCGCTCATGCTTGGCATCCCGAACATCGTCTACAAGCTGCTGCTCGTTCGACGCGGTGCATCCGCGTGGCGGCCGGTTGTCAGGAGGACATCGATGTCTGTGCGCCCGCTGCCCAGGGCGTGCACGCGTCCGCTTCGCAGCTGAGCCGCGGGTCCCTGCGCCCCCGGAGATATCCGCTATGCCGGGCATACTGAGAATTGCCTACAAACTGCTGGTCAACGATCGGGCCAAGTTTGCCGCGCTGCTGGTCGGTATCACCTTCGCGGTGTTCCTCATGATCGAGATGACTTCGCTGTTCGCCGGGGTCCTGAGCCGCGGTTCCTCGACCGTGATCAATATCGGTGCATCGATCTGGGTCATGGACCCCGCGGTGCAGACGGTGGCCAACAGCATCCCGCTGCCGAATTACGTGCTCGACGAGGTGCGCAGCATTCCCGGGGTCAAGTATGCGGTGCCGCTGTATTCGGGCGCCGCACTGCTGAAGTTGCGCGACGGCACCTATCAATCGGCCAATGTCATCGGACTCGATGACAGCAGTCTGTTCGGCAGGCCGCAGCTTCTGTCCGGAAACATCCAGGACATCTTCGCTGAAAACGCCTTCATCGCGATCAAGGATTCCGAGTTCTACAAGCTCAAGGGCGCCAACATCGGCACCGAGTTCGAGCTCAATGATCATCGCGGCGTCATCGTCGGCCTGGCGCACGTCGCCTCGAGCGGGCTGTTCGGCGTACCTACCCTTTATACGACCTACTTCCGGACACTGCAGTACATCCCTACCACCCGATTCACGATTTCCTACGTGCTGGTCGAACCCAAGACGCCGGCCGACGTGGCAAACATCAAGCAACAGGTCAACGCCGCGGGATACGTCGCGCTGACCAAAGAGGAGTTCATCCAGAAGATTTCCTACTTCTACAAGTATCAGACCGGCTTCGGCACCAACCTGCTGATCATGACGGTGATGAGCTTCATCGTCGGTCTGTCGATCTCCGGTCAGACCTTCTACACCTTCATTCTGGAGAACATCGAGAAGTTCGGCGCTCTCAAGGCGATCGGCGCCAAGGGACGCGAGCTGGTCTACATGATCCTGTTCCAGGCGACGTTCGTGGCGCTCACCGGCTATGGCTTTGGTGTCGGCTTATGCGCGCTCGTCATCTGGCTGGCGCGACTCTACCTGCCCGACTATGCCGCCATCGTCACCTATGGAAACCTCGGCCTCGCCTTCGTCTTGGTGGTCGTCATTGCGTCGATTTCCAGTTATATCGGCGTCCGCAAGGTGCTGAGAATCGAACCGTTCGACATCTTTCGAGGCTAGCGATGCCGAACAGCGCGATACAGGCCGCAGGCCTCAATAAGTGGTTCGGCGAAGGCGAGGCGAAGACGCACGCCGTCAAGGACCTGAGCTTTGAGGCCAATTTCGGCGAGATGCTGTACGTCGTCGGTCCGTCCGGCAGCGGCAAGACCACAATGCTCAGCATGATCTCCGGCATCCTGCGGCCGAACAGCGGCAGCGTGAAGGTCGAGGACACCGACATCTGGAGCATCGGCAACGATCACCTGGCGGAGTTCCGGCTGCACAAGATCGGCTTCGTGTTCCAGGACTACCACCTGTTTCCGCGGCTCACGACGCTCGAGAACGTCGCGATCCCGCTGATCCTGCAGAAGCGCCCGTGGGACCAGGCGCTCTCCGAGGCCGCCAAGGATCTGGAGATCGTCGGCCTGAAGGGGCGGGGGGACCTGCCGCCGGTGAAGCTCAGCGGCGGCGAGCAGCAGCGGGTCGCCATCGCGCGCGCGATCGTCAGCCGCCCCGACATCCTGATCCTCGATGAGCCGACCGCATCGCTGGATGGCGATACCGGACGCAATGTCGTGCAGTTCGTGCGCGAGCACATTCTGACGGCGCAGCGCTGCATCATCATCGTCACGCACGACAGCCGAATCTATGAGTTCGCGGACCGAATCATGAGGATGGAGGACGGGAAGTTGTCCGGCTTCGACAAGGGCAGCTTGAAGGAAGGAAATCTCGATGCGCAATAAGATCCTGTTCGTCCTATCGGGCATCGGCCTGGTCCTGGCGCTGGTCAGCGCCTACATTTTTGCCGAGCAACCCAAGGCGCAGCCGCCGCTGTTCACGCCGGCGGCCAACCCCTACGTGCAGGGCATCTATGCGGAAGGGCTGGTCGAGAGCGATCAGGCGCAGGGCCAGAATATCAACATCTTCCCCGAGGTCTCAGGCCCGATCACCCAGATCCTCGCGAGCGAGGGTCAGCAGGTGCGCCGCGGCGATCCGTTGCTGACGATCGAGGATTCGGTGCAGCGTGCCACCTCGGAGCAGCTGCGCTCGCAGGCGGACGCCGCACAGGCGATGCTCAACGAGTTGAAGGCCGAGCCGCGACCCGAGAATCTCGCGGTAGCGCAGGCGCAGGTCGAGAGCGCGCGGGCGAGCCTCAAGACCACCGAGGACGAATTGGCCAAGCAGCAGCACGCCTACGACCTGGACCCCAGGTCGGTCAGCATGGACGCGTTGGACAATGCCCGGAATGCCCAGAAGGTGGCCGGCACCAATCTGCAGGTCGTCGAGCGGCAGTATGAGCTCACCCGCGCGGGGGCCTGGAGCTACGATATTCAGAATCAGGAGCGGCAGTACACCGCGTTGTCGAAAGCGTACGCGGCAGCGGCGGCGCTGCTGGCCAAATACACCATCCGAGCGCCGGCCGATGGCGTCGTGCTCACCGTGCAAACCGGCGTCGGCAGCTACGTGTCCCCGCAGGGCGCCTACGATTCGTCTACGCAGGGCTACGATCCGCTCATCGTGATGGCGACGCCGCAGAACCATCTTCAGGTGCGCGCCTACGTCGACGAGATTTTGATCGAGCGCCTGCCCGACCCCGGCAAGATCAGAGCACAGATGTTCATCCGCGGTACCCAGACCCACGTGCCGCTGACCTTCGCGCGTATCCAGCCCTACGTCTCGCCCAAGATCGAGCTCTCCAACGGACGCCAGGAGCGCGTGGACGTGCGCGTGCTGCCGGTGATCTTCCGCTTCGAGAATTCCACCAACCTGCACCTGTACCCCGGCCAGCTGGTCGACGTCTATGTCGGCGAACAGTAGCCTGGCCGGTCGCAGGCTGCGGCGATGCTGCGTGGCGCTCGGCCTGTCCGGCCTGTTGTGCGGCTGCGCGGCCGGCCCGGACTTCGTGCGCCCGAGCCCTCCCGCGGTGACGCACTATGCGTATGGCCAGGATCCGCTGGTGACGAGCGCTGCGCAGGGCACGGCGCAGCATTTCAGCCCCGGCGCGAAGCTCGAGGCGGACTGGTGGCATCTGTTCAACTGCGCGAAGCTCGATGCGATCGTGGCCGAGGCGCTGGCGAGGAATCCCGGGCTCGAGGCCGCGCAGGAGAGCCTGCGAGCGAGCGAGGACAGCCTGCGCAGCGGCTACGGCATCTTCTTTCCGCAGGTCGATGCCGATGCCGCGGCCACCCGGCAGCGATTCTCGGCGCTGCGGTTCGGCGAGGCGGCTGCGCCGTCGACCATTTTCAACCTGTTCACACTGTCGGCGAGCGTCAGCTACGCGCTCGACGTGTTCGGCGGACAGCGGCGGCTGATTGAAGCCTCGAAGGCGCAGGTCGATCTGCAACGCGCCAGCGAGCAGGCCACCTACCTGACACTGGTGTCCAACATCGTCAACACGGTCATTGCCAGTGCAGCCTATCGCGCGGAAATCGAATCCACGCGGCAGCTCATCGAGCTGCAGGGCGAGCAGGTCAAGCTGGCGGAAGTCCAGTCGCAGGCCGGGACCGTTCCCTACAGCAATGTGCTGAGCCTGAAGAGTCAACTCGCCTCCTATCAGGCCACGATCCCGCAGCTCGAGCAGAGGCTCGCGCAGAGCGACGATCTGCTCGCGACACTGGCCGGACACGTCCCGGCCGATTGGAATCCGCCGGACATCGGTCTGGCTGAGCTGACGCTGCCGAGCGAGCTGCCGGTGAGCCTGCCCGCGGAACTGGTGCGCCGGCGCCCGGATATCCTGTTGGCCGAGGCGAGCGCGCATGCGGCCAGCGCCAATATCGGCGTCGCGACCGCGGCGCTGCTGCCGAGCGTCACGTTGAGCGGCAGTTACAGCGCCATTGGTCTGACGACCGGAACCCTGCTGGACGCCGGCGGGCGCGCCTGGAGTGTCGGCGCCGATGCGACCGCGCCGCTGTTTCACGGCGGCACGCTGTGGTTCCGGCGCAAGGCCGCAATCGACAACTATCGCCAGGCCTCGGCGCTGTATCGGCAGACGGTCCTCGGCGCTTTCGGCCAGGTGGCCGACGCGCTGCGCGCACTCGAGCACGATGCGTCAACGCTCGATGCAGACGACACGGCACTGCAGGCGACACGGCTGGCGCTGCATCTGATTCAGACCAACTACGCCGCGGGCCTGGATACCTATCTCGACGTGCTCAACGCCGATGCGCAATATCATCAGGCGCAGATCAACGATCTGCAGGCCATCGCGGTGCGCTACCAGGACACGGTGGCGCTGTATGCCGCGCTCGGCGGCGGCTGGTGGACGGCACAGCCAGCGCCGCCGCCGCCGGGTTAACTGCTGGCGTAGTGCCGCTGGGGTGTGGCCGCGGGCGTCAGGCTGTCAACCGGTGCGCTCGATGCGCGCCGGCGCGACGTCAGGCCGGGTGCGGGTGAAAGGCCTCGGCCGGCAGGTGGCTCAGGACCGCGCTCTCGGGCTCGTGCACCAGGTCCTTGTGGATCTCCTCGGTCACGAGGCCGCGAACCGCCGGCGACAGCTCCTCACGCAGCAGGCCCAGGAAGCGCGGCCCGGCCATCAAGATCAGCCGCTCGATGTGGCCGTCGCGGTGCGCGTGTTCGATCGCCGCGGCAATCTGCTGCGCAAACAGCCGCGCCTCACGCTCACGTGGCCGGCGCTCGCTCTCGGTTCCGTGGCTGGAAGCGCCGTGACGGCCGCTGCCTATCGGTCCGCCATCGGACATTCGGCCCGCTCGATCGGAAGTGAATTCCTGATCATGCAAGTGTGCCTTCGGATCGGTGAGCTGTCCCGTCAGCCGCAACGGGCCGGCCGGATGCTCGACCTCATAGAATCGCGCTTCACTCTGATCGGCAACGGCAATGTAGATTTTCATGCTATCCAAGCCTCCTGGTTCTGCGGCCAGCCGGGCAGCGGACCGGACACCGCCGGTCAGCCCCTGACTCGCGGCGACTGGCGCGCGACGATACCCGCCAGTGCGCTCAGGTCACGTGCAATCTGCGCCAGCAGATCGTCGGTCGACACCAGCCCCAGCAGCGCGCCGCTGCCGGTGACGACCGGCGCGCGACGTACGCCGCGAGCGCGCATGCGCCGCAGCGCCTCCTCGATATCGTCGTGTTCGTTCAGTACCAGCGGGTCGCGGCTCATCGTATCGGCGGTGTTGAGCTGGGAGAAATCGGCCACATGTGCCAGCTGTGCCTGCACGATATCGCGATCGGTGATGATCCCGACCACGACCGGCTGATCGGCCGGCGCGTAGGTGACGATCACCGCGCCCACGCGCTCCTGGTGCATCAGCCGCACCACCTCCGACAACGGCGCGTTGCCGGGCACGCTGACCACGCGCCGGCCACAGATCTTTCCCACCGTCATGGCTTCTGGTTTCCGGATGACACTATTGTCATTGGGCCACGACCCGGCGTGCACGGCAATGCGTAGCAATGCGGATAGGCGCCCCGTGAGGGCGCACTATAGCCTGAGCGTCGGGAAGGAGCGCGCATGAACATTGGGAACATATGCCATCGACAGGTGTACCTGGTCAAAGCCGGCGAGCCGCTGGCCGATGCCGCACGCGAGATGCAACGGCGCCGGATCGGGGCGCTGGTGGTCGTGACCGACCTCGCGACACCGGTGCGCCCGATGGGTATCGTCACCGACCGGGATATCGTCTGCGGTCAGCTGCTGCGCAAGGCGGACCTGCGTTCCCTGACCGTGGGGGACGTGATGACCGGCGATCCATTGACGCTGCCGGAGAGCACTGGCATCAGCGAGGCGATCGCGGCGCTGCACGAGCGCGGCGTGCGTCGCGCGCCGGTCGTGAACGATGCGCAGGACATGGTCGGTATCGTGACGATCGATGATCTGCTGCCGGCGGTGGCGGCGGAGCTGAATGCCCTGGCGAAGCTGATCGGCACGCAATCGCTGCATGAAGGGGGTCGCTGAGCCGCACTGCGCCCGGGCTTGCGCCGCCTCGCCCGGGAATCCGCATTAGTACCGATGCCGTGTGCTGCGGGAGTCCTTAGCATCATCTACCGAAGCGCCGGCACTTCGACGCACTACCACGGAATGGGGCAGGGAGCATGAACAGCACTGCGGGACCGCCGTTGATCGGCAGCTGGTACCGGCATCTCGACAAGGGCGACCTGTTTCAGGTCGTGGGTTTCGACGAGCATTCGCACACGATCGAGATCCAGGTGGTCGACGGCGATATCGACGAGATCGACGAAGACGTCTGGGACACGCTGCCGATTGCCCAAGCCGAACCGCCGGAGGACCCTGCCGGCGCGATCGACGATATGGACAGCGACGCTGCCAGTGACCTGGATAGTGAAGCCAGGCCGGCGCCATGGTCGGAGCCGTTGGAGCTGGAGAGGCTCCAGGCGCGGGACGATTCCCGGGACGACGAGGCGCGGGCGGTCGCGGACGATGGCGCGGCGCCTTTCGGGATTTCGGGCGACGGGAAGGCAGCGAGCGCCAAGACTGAGCCCCATGCGCGCCAGGCGCGCTCGCCCACGGTGACTTCCCGGTCCTGGCCGCGCCGCCAGCGCGTGCGCCCGCGTCCGAAGAACAGATGAGAGCACCGGCCGCGCCGCCGCATTATCGGGGAGAGCGCTCAACAGATGCCGTGGACCAGCCAGAGGTTTCCCCCCGCCATGCGGTACCTGCCGGCGCCAGTGCGCGAAAAGGCGATTGCAATCGCCAACGCGCTGCTGTCAGATCGCTATGAGGAGGGCCGCGCCATTCGCATCGCGATTGCACAGGCCAAACGATGGGCGCTGGTGCGACAAGGCCCCTTGAGCACAGACCGGGGCCGGAGGACCTACCGATGAAGTTGCGTTTCCGAGCAGGGCCAGCGTCGATCGCCGCGGCCACGGCGCTGGCTATGCTGCCGATCAGTCGCTGCCCGGCGGAGGAGATCTCCGGCTACAGCGGTGCGCAGCTCTACCACCGCTTCTGCGCCAGCTGCCACGGCGCGAGCGGCCATGGTGACGGGCCGGTGGCCGCTTCGCTCAACAGCATGGTTCCGGATCTCACCCAGATTAGCAGGCGTCACGGCGGCACCTTTCCGGCCGAGCAGCTCCAGCGCATCATCGACGGGCGTGCGGTGCAGCCGCCGCATGGGACCCGTGAGATGCCGGTCTGGGGATACGAGTTTCGCCGCGCGGGGGTATCCGATGCGCCCGGGCCACGGTCGGCGGACGATCTCGTCGGCCGGCTGGTCGACTACCTGCGCTCGATACAGCGCAAGTAATCGGCGGCTACCGGCGGCGCGCTTGCGCCTGGCCGGCTGCTCGAGCCAGATCCGCCTGCCATCGCATTGCCGCGGGTGCGGACGACAGTAAAAGGCCCACGGCAATGGCTTGATGTGATCCTTGGAACATAGGCTGAACAACGGGGGACGCCTCTGCCTGGATCACGCCTGTTGCCGTGAGCGAATCTCCACCTGCCTACTTCGAAGCGGGCTCACGAGAAATCATGTTGTCATGCTGCCAGGGCTTTCGACATACGAATGAACACCTATGCGCTGCCGCTAGGGCGCGTGCCAGCTCGGGTCGGGGTCATATCGGGTGATGCGCGGCGCATTGCGAGCGGTGTCCGGACCCAGGTTCTTCTGGTACACGATGCCGTCCTGGTCGACGATGAACGTCATGATGCCCGAGTCGCCATAGATCGCCGGGTAGGCGAGCAGCGCGAAGCCTCCGCTCATGTGTCCATCGACGATGTAATTCCTGGCCCCGCCCGGCGCATGCGATCCCTGCCCGGTCAGCATCCGATAATAGTATCCATGGTAGGGCACCGATTTGCCGTGTGCCGGTTCGGTCGCGTATCCGGCCGCACGGGCCTGCGCCAGCAGCGGACCCAGGGGGCTCTCCGGCTCATCGGCGGCGGTGGGCCAGTAGAGCCCGTCGTGTCGGCCGCGCCGGCTCATGAAGTGCTGCGCGAATTCTGCGCGCGCACCGGAGGCGGCCTGCAGGGCCGCGAATTCGCGTTGCGCCTGCACGAAGGTGCGGCACACCTCGATCACGTTGAGCTCGTTGCGACCGATGCGCCGATCGAGAATCTCGCGCTCTCCGGCCGGCGTGTCAAAGCGCCAGCCGGAGTGATTGCGGACCAGTGGGATCGGCAACGGCCAGTCCTCGGTGCCGACGATCAACACCGCCTTGTCGGCGCTCTCGAGCTCGATCCGGTGAGCCGCGTCGTAGGCCGCAACAAAATGCGCACGGCCGCTGCGGTCGGCCACCGGGTCACCCGAATGAATCAGCTGGCTGCCCGCGGGCCCCAGGATCCGCGACAGCACCGCGACGCGATTGTCGCGATTCGCCTCGACCAGCGCGTCGACCGCCTGCTCGGGCGAGCGGAACAGCTGCTGTGGGGCCGGCGCCGCAGCCACGGCCGTGCCGAGCGCGGCGCTACCGAGCCAGAATGTCAACAGGAATAGTTTGCCAGTTCGTCGCGCGATCATTGCTTTTGCCTCAACCTACCTGTGCGGCCCGCCGGCCCGGCCGCCGCCGTGGAAACCCGATGCGGGTGCGGATCGCGGCGCCGGTGCCGAACGGCTCGATGAGCCGCGGGCAGCCTCGCCACGCACCTGCGCTCCCCGACCGAAGGACTCGAACGCCGGGGCTGCCGGACGCTCCACCGGGGGCGGTGCGGCCGGGACGGTCGCGGGGCGCGGCGTCCCGGTCTGCGGAAAGCCGCGAAAGTCCCGGCCCGATCCCGCGTTCGGCCTCGGGAAGCGCGCCGAGGTTGCGCTTTCGCGATAGGGCACGCCGCGGCGATGGATCGGATCGTGGCGCCACGGTTGAATCGGCTGCGGCGAGCGGCGCGGCTGGATATTGAATCCGTGGCCGTGCCAGTTCCACTGGTACCAGCCCCACGATCCGACGAGATCGAAGCCGATCCCAAACCCGATCAGCGCGCCGCCCAGAAAAATGCCCGGTGGCGGCGCGAAGTAGAACGGCGGGTAGTCCGGCCACGGCCACGGACCGTAGACATCGGTCGGAACGTAGTAGGGCACGTAGACCACGTCCGGCGTCGCCGGTTCGATCAGGATGTCCTGATCCTCGGTCGACACGGTCTGCTGCGGCGTGCTCGTGAGTGTGCCGGCGGCCGCGGCACGCTGTCGCAGACGTTGCACCGAATCCATGACGTCGGCCTGCTGCGCGAGGAAGGCATCCCCGAGCTGCTCGGTCCACTGCAGGTTATTGCTCATCATGCGCAACACCTCGGGGACCGAGACCAGCGACTTGACGCTGTCGTCCCAGCTCTGCTGCTGCAGAGCCGCCGTCAGTGGATCGCCTTTCAGGGCCGCGTTCGCCGGCTGCGCCAACCAGCGCGCCGCCTCGACCACCTCGAGCGGATAGGTGGCGGCCGCCAACACATTGCCCAGCAGCGGATCGGCATAGAGCGCAACCGGCGCCGTGAGCTGATCCAGCTGCGCGGGGCTGAGCTGACCGCTACCGGCGCTCGGCGCCGCATCGGGCGGTGGCGGGCCCGATTGTCCGGCACTCAATGAGCACAGTGCCCAGGCGCCGATCGTCGCCGCGGTCCACTGAATGATCCTTCGCTTCATTGAGAGAGGCCGGTGTCCGCAAAGCCGGTGGTGATACTTTCAGACTCCCGCGGCCACGCGTATAGGGGCTTGTCCGTACCATCGTGGCCGGGTGCGCAAGGCCCCACCCGGAATATGCTATAGACGATGCCCTGCAGGGAGTGCCCCATCATGGCGGAAGCGCGCAAACACGAGAAATACGATGCCCTGATCCGCGCCTGCCAGACGCTGGCGCCGATGCGAACCGCGGTGGTGCATCCTTGCGACGACAGCTCGCTCGCTGCGGCCCTGGAGGCGGCTGCCGCCCGGCTGATCGAGCCGATACTGGTCGGTCCGCGCTCGCGCATCGCCGCTGTGGCCGCCGCGCTGCATCGGGACCTGAATGGATGGCAGATCGTGGATACGCCGCATAGCCATGCCTCGGCCGAGAAGGCGATTCAGATCGTGCGGGCCGGGCAGGCCAATGCACTGATGAAAGGCAGCCTGCATACCGATGAGCTGATGGCGGAAGTGGTGCGCAAGGACAGCGGCATCCGCACCGCCCGGCGCATCAGCCACGTGTTCATCATGGACGTACCGACCTATCCCAAGCCGCTGTTCATCACCGACGCGGCCGTGAACATCCTGCCGGACCTGGAGGACAAAGCCGACATCGTGCGCAATGCGATTGATCTGGCCCATGCGCTCGGGATCGAGCGGCCGAAAGTCGCGATCCTGTCGGCGGTGGAGACCGTCACCTCGAAGATTCCGTCGACGATCGACGCCGCGGCGCTGTGCACGAGGGCCGCGCGCCGCCAGATCTCGGGGGCGCTGCTCGCCGGCCCGCTGGCACTCGACAACGCGATCGATCGCGAGGCCGCGGCCGTCAAGCACATCACCTCGGCGGTCGCGGGCGATGCCGATATCCTGGTGGTGCCGGACATGGAAGCGGGCAACCTGCTGGCCAAGGAGCTCAGCTTTCTCGCCAACGCCGATGCCGCCGGGATCGTACTGGGCGCGCGCGTGCCGATCATCCTGACCAGCCGGGCCGACAATCTGCGCACCCGCATGGCCAGTTGCGCGGTCGCCGCGATCTATGCCCACGCCCAGGCCGCGGCCACGTTCAATCTCGGCAAGCTCGCGGAATGATGCCGATGCGAGAGCCGATCCTGGTGATCAATGCCGGTTCATCGAGCATCAAGTTCTCGGTGTTCGAGACCGCCGCCGACCGCTCGCTGTCGGCCGGTGTGCACGGCCAGGTCGAGGGCATCGGCGGCTCGCCGCGACTGCAAGTCGGGGATCCGCGGGGCCGAAAGCTCGCCGAACAGCCGCTGAGCGCCGCCGGCCACGACGGCGCGATCGCGGCGATCCACGCCTGGTTCGCCGCTCATGTCGGCAGCGAGTCCGGCTTCGACGGCGTCGGGCACCGCGTGGTGCATGGCGGGCTGAAGTATTCCCAGCCGGCGCTGGTCGATCGAGCGCTGCTGGCCGATCTGCAGGCACTGGTGCCGCTCGCGCCACTGCACGAACCGCACCAGATCGCGGCCATTCGCGCGGTCAGCGCCGCGGCGCCGAAGGTGCGCCAGGTGGCCTGTTTCGATACCGCCTTCCATCGCAGCCAGACGCAGCTGGCGCAGGAATTCGCGTTGCCGCGCGAACTCACCGCGCGGGGTATCCGGCGCTACGGCTTCCATGGACTGTCCTACGAATACATCGTCTCGGCGCTGCCGCAGATCGCTCCGGACTGTGCCCGCGGCAAGCTCATCGTCGCGCATCTGGGCAACGGCGCGAGCATGTGCGCGATCGATCAGGGCCGCAGCGTCACCAGCACCATGGGCCTGACCCCCGTCGACGGATTGCCGATGGGCACGCGCACCGGGGCACTGGATCCCGGCGTCCTGCTCTATCTGATGCAGCACGAGCGCATGGATGCGAGCGCGATCGAACACCTTATCTATGAGCGCTCGGGTCTGCTGGGCGTATCCGGGCTGTCGAGCGACATGCGCACGCTGCTCGCGAGCGATTTGCCGGCGGCACGCGAGGCGATCGACCTGTTCGTCTATCGGATCGGCCGCGAACTGGGCTCCCTGATCGCTGCGCTCGGCGGCCTCGATGCGCTGGTGTTCACCGGCGGGATCGGCGAGCACGCCTGGCAGATCCGCGCGCGCGTGTGCCAGGACGCGCAGTGGATCGGCATTGCGCTCGATGAGGCGGCCAATCGCAAAGGCGGCCCGCGCATCTCGCGCGCCGCATCGGCGCCTTCAGCCTGGGTGATACCGACCGACGAGAATCTGATGGTAGCGCGCCATACGCGGCGCCTGCTCGACGGGGCGACGAGCAGCGCTGGCCGCTAGAGCGCCGCCAGCACGCGCTCGAGCTTGTGTCGCACCTGGGCGCCGAGTTCGCTGATCTCGGCCCGATCGACGGCTCGGTCGCGATCGCCCGATGCGCCAGCGCGGGATTGCACGCCCCGCGGATCCGGTCGGGCGGCATGTCGAGGCCGAGCTTGGCCTTGATCGTCGCGGCGACGTCGATATCGGTGAGCACCGCGAACGGTATTCATCGGGTGACCCTCGCGTGAGCTCAGGCCTCGACGGCCGCGGCCGCGTCCTTCTTGTCGTCGGGTTTTTCGGTCATCGTCGCCTCGGTCAGCAGCAATACGCCGGCGACCGAGACCGCGTTCTCGAGCGCCACGCGCAACACCTTCGTCGGATCGACGATTCCGGCCTCGAACAGGTCCACGTACTGCTTGCGCGCGGCGTCGAATCCGACGTTGCCGCTCGCTTCGATCATTCTGGCGACCACCACACCCCCGTCGACGGCCGAATTCTCCGCGATCTGCCGCGTCGGGGCTTCGAGCGCGCGGCGCAGGATCTGCACGCCGGTGCGCTCGTCGCCGTCGCATTGCTTTTCCAGGCGCTCGATGGCCGGCATGGCCTTGAGCAGCGCCATGCCGCCCCCGGGCACGATGCCCTCGGCCACCGCCGCCTTGGTCGCGCTGATGGCATCATCGAGGGCTTCCTTCTTGGTTTTCATCTCCGATTCAGACGGCGCGCCGACGCGGATCACCGCCACGCCGCCGGAGAGCTTGGCGAGCCGCTCCTGCAGCTTCTCCCGATCGTAATCGCTGCTGGTCTTTTCGATCTCATGACGGATCTGGCCGATGCGCGCGTCGATCGCCTTGCGATCCCCGAGTCCGCCGATGATGGTGGTGCTGTCGCTGTCCACGACCACGCGTTTGGCGTGACCGAGCTGCTCGAGCCGCACGCCTTCCAGCTTCAGTCCCAGTTCCTCGGAAATCAGCGTGCCTCCGGTCAGCACCGCCATGTCCTGCAGCATCGCCTTGCGCCGATCGCCGAACCCGGGCGCCTTGACGGCGACGCTCTTGAGAATTCCGCGCATCTGGTTGAGTACCAGCGTTGCCAGCGCCTCGCTTTCGACATCATCGGCGATGAACAGCATCGAGCGGCCGCTCTTGGCCGCCTGTTCGAGCAGCGGGATCAGGTCCTTGAGGATGTTGATCTTGCGGTCGGTCAGCAGCACGCAGGCATCCTCGAGTACCGCCTCCATGTTCTGCGGGTCGGTCACGAAGTAGGGCGAGAGGTAACCACGGTCGAACTGCATCCCCTCGACCACTTCGAGCACGGTCTCGGTGGTCTTGGATTCCTCCACCGTAATCACGCCCTCGCCGCCGACCTTGTCCATCGCCTGCGCAACCAGCTCGCCGATGGCCGGATCGTTGTGGGCCGATATCGTCGCCACCTGGGCCTTCTCGTTGCGGGTCTTGACGGGGCGCGACAGGGACTTGAGCTCCCCGATCGCCACCTTGAGCGCCCGATCCAGTCCACGCTTGATGTCGATCGCACTGGCGCCGGCGGTCACGTTGCGCACGCCGTCCGCATACATCGCGTGCGCGAGAATGGTGGCGGTGCTGGTGCCGTCGCCCACCACATCGCCGGTCTTCTCCGCCGCCTGCCGCAGCATCTGGGCCCCGAGGTTTTCCGCGGGATCCTGCAGCGTCAGCTCCTTGGCGATCGTGACGCCGTCGTTGCACACGATCGGTGCGCCCCACTGTTTCTGGATCAGCACCGATTTGGATTTCGGACCGAGCGTAATGCGAATCGCGTCCGCCAGCTGGCTCGCGCCGCGCAGGATCTTCTCCCGTGCCGCGGCGCGAAAGGTCAACTCCTTGTGGGCCACGCGTCAGTGCCTCCCGGATTTGCGCCGCTACGGGCGCACGCTCAGCTTGTCGATCACCTGCGAGACCCCCGGGGCCTGCCAGGCCGCGATCTCCGCCTGCTGGCGCTCCTGCCAGGAGTGCACCTCGCCCTCCAGCGTGACCGTGCCCTCGCTGGTCTTGACCGTGATCTTCTTGGCGTCGAGCTGCGCGCGGCGGCGAAACGCGTCTTCGATCTTTTCCTGCACGTTGCCGGCCGAGGCGCGGCTGCGGATCGAGATGTTGTTGCTGATCCCTTTGATCCCGCGCAGACCGCTCAGGCAGGCTTCGGCCGCGCTCTTCTGGTGCCACAGGCTGACCTGGCCCTCGAGCGTAACCCACCCCTCGTGCACCACCAGCCGGATGTCGGCCGCCGGTACCGAGACGTTGCCCTTCAATGCCGCGAGCGCATCCTCGGCAAGCTCCGGATCGCTGCGCTGCTCGCTGAACGCGAGTTCGACCGCGATGTCGTTGGCTATGGCCTTGACGCCCGCCACCAGTTGCGCGGCCTCCTGCGCGGCCCGCCGCTCGGAATAGGAGCCGACATGACCCGTCAGCGCCACCACACCATTCTTGACCGCGACGCCGATCTGGCGCGAGTCGAAGCGCGGATCCCAGTCGAGCTCGGCCTCGACATCGTGCCGTAGTTGGGTATCGTCGTACATCGTTGCCATCTCCTTATCTGTGTGATCGGCCTCGCGTCGAGCCGGCTGCCCGGCGGACGCCCGCCGACCGCCCTGATGCCGGCCAAAGCGCTGATCCACCGGCTGATCGACCGGCGGGGCTCGACTCCCGCATTCCTTGTAAGCCCGCGCGCAAGGTTGAGGAATACGCACAAGCCGAGACAGGCTATGCGCACTTGCGCGGATACAGCTGCTGCGCCGCGATCTGCTAACTTGGCGCTGCATGCCGGCCTGCGGAGGATTGCCGATGATGGAGGGTTATCAGTTCATTCGCTTCTTCCGCGACATCGGCATTGACGACGTCGGGCTGGTCGGCGGCAAGAACGCGGCCCTGGGGGAGATGTACCGGGAACTGACCGGGAAGGGGGTCAAGGTTCCCAATGGCTTTGCCATCACCGCCCAGGCCTATCGCAGCATGCTCGACGCCGCCAACGCCTGGGAACCGCTGCGAGCCGCGCTCGACGGCCTCAAGCCCGATGACACCGAAGACCTCAGGCGTCGTGGCGCGCGCGCGCGCGCCATCATCCATGACGCGCCATTGCCGGCCGCGATGCAGGCCGAGATCCTGCAGGCCTACCGGCAACTGCAGGCCGAGTATGGCTTCGCCGTGGGTGTCGCGGTGCGCAGTTCGGCCACTGCCGAGGATCTGCCGACCGCGAGCTTCGCCGGCCAGCAGGAGACTTATCTGAATGTGCGCGACGAGGCGGCGCTGCTCGAAGCCTGTAAGTGCTGCTTTGCGAGCCTGTTCACCGACCGCGCAATCCACTACCGCATCGACCAACACTTCGATCACCTGCGGGTCGCATTGTCGATCGGGGTGATGAAAATGGTGCGCTCGGATCTGGCCGCGAGCGGCATCATGTTTTCGCTCGATACCGAGAGCGGCTTTCGCGACGTGATCCTGATCAGCGCCGCCTACGGCCTCGGCGAGAACATCGTGCAGGGCAACATCGATCCCGACGACTTCTACGTCTTCAAGCCGACCCTGGCGCGTGGCTGCCGCGAGATCCTGCGGCGCGAGCTCGGCAGCAAGAAGCTCAAGCTGGTCTATGCCGGGGGGCCGGCCGCCACATTCGCGGCCGGCAATTCGACCCGCAACGTCGACACCACGGCCGCGGAACAGCAGCGCTTCTGCCTCAGCGACGCCGAGGTGCTGCGCCTGGCCGACTATGCGCAGGTGATCGAGCAGCACTTCAGCGCGCGCGCCGGGCGAGCGGTGCCGATGGACATGGAGTGGGCCAAGGATGGCACCGATGGCGAGCTGTATCTGCTGCAGGCGCGGCCCGAGACCGTGGCCTCGCAGAAGGCGACGCACCTGATCGACGAGTACAGCCTCAAAGGCAGCGGTCCGGTGCTGCTCTCGGGCCGGGCGATCGGCAGCCGCATCGGCAGCGGCCGGGCACATGTGATTGCGTCCGCGGCGCAGATGGGAGAATTCGTCAGCGGCGAAGTGCTGGTGACCGACAATACGACGCCGGACTGGGAACCGATCATGAAGCGCGCCGCCGCCATCGTGACCAACCGCGGCGGCCGCACCTGCCATGCCGCGATCGTGGCGCGCGAGCTCGGCATCCCGGCGCTGGTCGGCACCGGTACCGCGACCGAGGTGCTGCATACCGGCGAGCTGCTGACCGTGGCCTGCAGCGGCGGGGAAACCGGCCACGTCTACAAGGGGTCGATTCCGTTCGATATCCAGCACATCGACGTCAGCGGCCTGCCGAAGACACGCACCCAGATCATGCTGATTCTCGGCAACCCCGAGATCGCCTTCCAGTGCAGCTTCCTGCCCAACGACGGCGTCGGGCTGGCACGCATGGAATTCATCGTCTCGGAGTACGTGCAGGCGCATCCGATGGCGCTGCTGCACCCGGACAAGGTGATGGATGCGAAGGAGCGCCAGGCGCTGCTGCAGCTCACCCGGAACTACCCGCGACCGGCGGATTTTTTCGTCGAGCGGCTGTCCGAGGGCATCGCGACGATCGCCGCCGCGTTCTATCCGAAGCCGGTGATCCTGCGCATGTCGGACTTCAAGAGCAACGAGTACGCGAGCCTGCTCGGCGGACACTGGTTCGAGCCGGTCGAGGCCAATCCGATGCTCGGTTTCCGTGGGGCCGCGCGCTATTCGCATCCGGCCTACCGCGAGGGCTTCGGCCTCGAGTGCGCCGCGGTGAAGCGCGTGCGCGAGCGGATGGGCCTGACCAATCTGAAGATCATGATCCCGTTCTGCCGGCGCGTGCCGGAGGCGGAACGGACGCTGTCGACGCTGCGCGAGTTCGGCCTGGAGCGCGGGCGCAACGGGGTCGAGGTCTACGTGATGTGCGAGATTCCGAATAACGTGCTGCAGATCGATGCGTTCGCACGCCAGTTCGATGGATTCTCGATCGGATCGAACGACCTGACGCAGCTGACGCTGGGTGTGGACCGGGACTCGGAGCTGGTGGCGTTCGATTTCGACGAACGCGACGCCGGCGTGATGCAACTGCTGCGCCTGGCGGTGGAAGGCTGCCAGCGCAATCATCGCCACTCGGGGATCTGCGGCCAGGCGCCGTCCGACTTTCCGGAAGTGGCCGAATACCTGGTGCGGCTCGGAATCGACTCGATCAGCCTGAATCCGGATTCGATCGTCGCAACGGTGCGCCGCATCGCAGCCCTGGAGAGCAGCATCGGCAACGCGCCCCAGCTTGCGGCGGTCAACTGACGATCCGCCGCCCGTCGCCCGCCGATGGTTGCTAATCCGACCTGCGGGTGACCTTCCGCGCAGTCAGGCGCTGCACGCGCGCCTGAACCACGTCGATGCCGGCATGGATCGCGGCCTGCGAGCCGGTGTCGATCTGCACGGTGCTGGCGAGTTCCTCGTCGCTGAAGCTTTCAGCGGCCTGCAGCTGCGATTCAAGCACTGCGAGCGTTGCCTCGGACGGATCGTCGCCGCGCCGTGACCGCTCGCGCAGCCGATTCTCCAGCGTGGCGCGCTCGGCACGGCAGGAGACGATCAGCAGCGGGCAGTGGCGGCGCCGTGCAAGCGCTTCGAATTGCTGCCGAGCCGACCGATCGAGAAAGGTCGCATCGACGATCGCATGGCAGCCGCCCGCGAGCGCGCTGTCGGCACAGTCGAGCAGACGCCGATAGGTGCGCTCCCGCGCCACCGCGGAGTACGCCCCTTCGCCGACGCCGGCGGCCGCTGGCGTGGCCGCGGGCCCGGCGCCCGGTCTCTCCTCCAGCCGCCGGCGCTCGAGGTCCGAGCGCATGCGCACCGCACCGAGCGCGCCGATCAATTGTTCACTGAGCCATGACTTTCCCGACGCGGTGACGCCGTGCATCAGCAGCAGCGCCGGCGCACGCTCCGACATCAGCTCGGCCGCGGTATCGAGCCGTGCGCGCAGGCGCGCGCGCAGGGTCTGGGCCACGTCGGTCGCGGCGCTCGCGACGCCCAGCGCATCGACCTTGGCCCGCACCAGCGCGCGGTAGACGGCGAATAGCGGCAGCAGGCGCAGTCCCTCGTAGTCGCCGCTGTCCTCGAGCCACGCGCTCAGGTACACGAAGGCGAGATCCGGGCGAGCGTGGCTCAGCAGGTCCATGAACAGGAACGCGATGTCACTGATCACGTCGATCCAGCGCAGTGCCGGGGCGAACTCGAGGCAATCGAACGGCACGAACTGGCCGTGCCAGCGCACGATGTTGCCGGCATGCAGGTCGCCGTGGCACTCGCGCACCCGGCCGCCATCCCGTCGCCGCCGCAGCAGCGGCGCCAGGCGGTCGATGCTCTGGCGGCTCCAGCATTCGAGCCGCTCGAGCAGTTGCAACTCGGCGGCATCGGTCAGCGCGCAGCGCAGCGGCCCGAAGTTCTCCTGCAGCTGCGCGCGGATCAGTTCCGGGTCGCCATACGCATCGCCGACTGCGGCCACCGCGGCGCGCCGATGCTGCGCGGCGATCGAGTGGCCGAGCGCTGCGATGTCCTCGCGCGTCACCCGCGCCTGCGACAGCTGGTTGCCGAGCTCCTCCGAGGCGGCGAATTGCCGCATGCGCACCGCGTAGTCGAGCGGCGTGCCGGCCCCGCCGATGCGCAGGCGGCCCTGCTGCTCGACGATCGGCACGACCTCCAGGTACAGATCGGGTGCAAAGCGGCGATTGAGCCGCAGCTCCTCCGCGCACAGGAACTGCCGGCGCTGCAGGCTCGAGGCGTCGATGAAATCGAACCGCACCGGTTTCTTGATCTTGTAGGCGTAGCTGCCGGTCAGCAGCACCCACGAGATCGCGGTCTCGCGCAGCTGCAGCTGCGTGACCGGGTGCGCAAAGCTCGCGGGGTCGAGCAGCTCGGCCAGGCGCGGCGCCAGCTCGGGCGGTGGCGGATCCGGTTGGGCGATGGTCATGGCGATGGTGCGGTCGGGTGAAATGCCTGCGGCGAGGGCGCGCACAGTAACGTTGCGAGCGGCAAGCCGGCAATCTGCGCCGGCAGGCTGACATAGCCCGGAGCCCGCTGGGCATACGAATCTATGCCTACCCGGGCTGCGGTTTATGCGCAAGGCGAACGCGGCAGCGCGGGCCTTAGACTGGCCGCGTGAAACTGACCTTTCTGGGCGGCGCCGGCACGGTGACCGGCTCGAAATACCTGCTCGCGGACGGCGAGCGGCAGGTGCTGGTGGATTGCGGCCTGTTTCAGGGCCTGAAGCGGCTGCGCGAGCGCAACTGGCAGCCGCTGCCGTTCGACCCGAAGCGCCTCGATGCCATCGTGCTCACGCACGCGCATATCGATCATTCGGGTTTTCTGCCGGTCGTGGTCCGCGCGGGCTATCGCGGGCCGGTGTATGCCACCGCGGCCACGTGTCGTCTGCTGGTGCTGATGCTGACCGACAGCGCGCACCTGCAGGAGGAGCAGGCCGATTTCGCCAACCGGCATCACTTTTCAAAGCATTCGCCGGCGCTGCCGCTCTATACGCGTGCCGATGCCGAGGCGGCGCTGCGCCTGCTGCGGCCCATCGAGTGGGCGACCCGCTGGGTCGCCGCCCCCGGTATCTGGGCGCAGTTCTACCCCGCCGGACACCTGCTCGGCGCGGCCTCGGTGCTGCTCGAGACCGGATCGGGCCGGGTGCTGTTCTCGGGCGATCTGGGGCGGCCCGATGACCTGATCATGCGGCCGCCGGCGAGCGCGCCGGTCGCCGACTGGGTGCTGATCGAGTCCACCTACGGCGATCGGCGACATCCGCGGCTCGACCCCTACGCCGAGCTCGCGGACGTGATCAATCGCACCGTGCAGCGGCGGGGCGTCATCGTGATTCCCGCATTCGCCGTCGGCCGCGCCCAGACCCTGATGCATCTGATCGGCGAGCTCAAGGCGCGGGCGGCCATTGCCGACGTGCCGGTCTATCTGAACAGTCCAATGGCCTGTGATGTCAGCGGCATCTATCAGGCGTTCGCCGATCAGCATCGTCTCGGCGCAGTGCAGTGCGCGGCGTTCCGCCAGGTCGCGAAATTCGTCGCCAGCGTCGAGGAATCCAAGCGGCTCAACACGCGCCAGGAGCCGATGATCATCATCTCGGCCAGTGGCATGGCCACGGGCGGACGCGTGCTGCATCACCTGCAGGCGTTTGCGCCCGTTGAGCGCAACACGATCGTGTTCGCGGGCTTCCAGGCCGCCGGAACCCGCGGTGCAGCCATGGTCGGCGGCGCCGAGGCGGTGAAGATTCACGGCGAATGGGTGCCGGTGCGCGCTGAAGTCGTGCAACTGCGCAGTCTTTCGAGTCACGCCGATGCCGATCAGCTGCTGGCCTGGCTGCGCGGCTCGGCCTCCCCACCGCAGCGCGTGTTCGTCACCCACGGCGAGCCGGCGGCGGCCGAGGCGCTGCGGGCGCGGATCCGCCGCGACTACTGCCCCGAAGTCAGCGTACCGGAGCAGGGTGAAACCGTCGCACGTGAACGTCGCGATCCGGGGCTGGCCCAATGATCCGCCGATTCGGGTGCGCACTGGCCGAGCCATGAAAGCGCATACAGCAGCCCGGCGCGGCGGTCGCGCCAGCGTGAACATTCATGTGCGCGACCTGGCACAGATGTTCAATTCACTCGATCCTTCACCGTTCTGGGACCGTGATCTCGATCGCGCTGCGGCCGAGTTCATCGAGGACGAATTCGGGGAAAAGCTTGCCGCGGACCAATGGCATCTGCACATCCATGCGCACGAGGGCGCGGCCTCCGCGAGCGACATTCAGGCCGCGATCGAGCACTACTACGAGCGCCTCGCGCACTCGGCGCGCCTGGGGTTGCGTGAACAGACGCGCATCGGCGAGATTGCGCTGCTGGTTGGCGTGGCGGTGTTTTCGATCTGCATCAGCCTGCGGGGAGTGCTTGCGAGCGCGCTGCATGGACTGTCACGCGGCCTGGATGAAGGCCTGATCGTGCTCGGCTGGGTCGCGCTGTGGCGTCCCATCGAAGTGCTCGCCTACGGTTGGGTGCCGCGGTACCGCAAGCGCCGGCTGTATCAGCGATTGGCGCGGATTCGGGTGTCGGTGCGCTGCGAGCCGGCGCACGCGCCTGCGAGCCCGGCGACGATACCGGCGGCGCCACTGGCGCCGGGAGCAGCCCCTTGAGATGCCGGGTAAGTTGCATTTCATCGCCGGCGCCCCCATCGCTGTGGAGCAGCGCTCCTGCGGTAGTGTGATCGATGGGCGGGTGGTGCGGACAGGGCGTTGTGCGGGTCAGGAGCTTACGGGAGTCATCGAACATGAGTGCGGAGAGCCGTGGAATCTGGATGTGGTCGCAGGCCTGCGCCGCGCTGGAGGAGGCGGAGCGGCGGCATCGGCGTTTCTTCGAGCTGCTGGGCGCGCCCGCGCGAGCCCCGGTATGGGAGCCGCCGGTCGATGTATTCCTGCTCGAGCGCGAACTGCACATCGTGGTCGCCCTGCCCGGTGTGCGTCCGGGCGGCGCCTCGATCGAGCTCGCAGCGAGCGGCCTGTGGGTGCGCGCCGAGAGCAGCCTGCCGCTCCAGGTCGGGCGCGGGCGGATCCTGCGACTGGAGATTCCGTACGGCCGCATCGAGCGGCGCATCGATCTGCCCCCCGGGCGCTATCAGCTGCTCAGCCATGAATACGCCGAGGGTTGCCTGCACGTGCGCCTGAGCGGAGCGCCGCTATGAGCGACACCGTGCAGCGTGACGCTACGCCGGGCAAGGCCGCCGACGAGCCGCGCGTGGTCGGCGACGACGTACTGATCATCCTGCCGGTGCGCAACAGCGTGCTGTTCCCGCAGGTCGTGCTGCCGATCGCGATCAAGCGTGAGCGCTCGGTCGCCGGAGCGCAGGAGGCGGTCAAGGCCGGGCGCAAGGTGGGCCTGTTGCTGCAGCGCGATCCGGACCAGGACGATCCGGGCGCGGAAGGCCTGTATCCGGTCGGCACGATGGCCACCATCGTGCGTTATGTGACCGCGGCCGATGGTACGCATCACCTGATCTGCCAGGGCGAGCAGCGCTTCAGCGTGCTGGATTTTGTCAGCCGCGATCCGTTCCTGGTCGCGCGCATCACGCCGCATCCGGAACCGACGCTGACCAACCCGGAGATCGAGGCGCGCGCGCTGCGCCTGCGCGAGCTGGCGATCGAGGCGCTGCGGCTGCTGCCGCAGGCACCCGCAGAGCTGGTCAATGCGATCCAGAACATCGAATCGATTCCGGCGATCGTCGACCTGATCGCCAGTTTCCTCGATCTCAAGCCGATCGAAAAGCAGGAGGTGCTTGCGACCTTCGACCTGCGCGCGCGGCTCGATCTGGTGTTGAACCACCTGCGCCAGCGCGTCGAGGTGCTGCGCATCTCGCGCGAGATCGATGAGCGCGCCAAGGAGGCGTTTGACGAACGGCAGAAGGAGGCGGTGCTGCGCGAGCGGCTGCGCCAGATCCGCAAGGAGCTCGGCGAGGACGGGGAAGAATCCGCCGAGATCGCGGAACTGAAGCAAGCGCTGGCG
This sequence comes from Steroidobacterales bacterium, assembly GCA_044440135.1. Lineage (GTDB taxonomy): Bacteria > Pseudomonadota > Gammaproteobacteria > Steroidobacterales > Steroidobacteraceae > FEN-1191. The sequence continues at coordinate 33,374 of JBIODC010000005.1, forward strand.
AAGGCCGGGATGCCGGCCGAGGTCGAAGAGCAGGTGCGCAACCAGATTGCGCGGCTGGAGCGCATGGGCGAGGCGAGCGCCGAATACTCGATGACCCGCACCTACCTGGAGTGGCTGCTGTCGCTGCCGTGGTCGAAGCTCGACAAGGAGGAAATCGACATCGACAAGGCGCGTCGCATCCTCGATGAGGATCACTTCGGGCTCGAGACCATCAAGCGCCGCATCATCGAGTTTCTGGCAGTGCGAAAACTCAACCCCGAGGGTCACAGCCCGATCCTGTGCTTCGTCGGTCCGCCGGGCGTCGGCAAGACCTCGCTCGGTCAGTCGATCGCGCGCGCACTGGGGCTGAAATTCGTGCGCGTGGCCCTGGGCGGCGTGCACGACGAGGCCGAGATCCGCGGCCACCGCCGCACTTACGTTGGGGCGTTGCCCGGCAACATCATCCAGGCGCTGCGCAAGGCCGGCACGCGCAATCCGGTCATGATGCTCGATGAGGTGGACAAGCTGTCGGCCAGTTATCAGGGCGATCCGTTCTCGGCACTGCTCGAAGTGCTCGATCCGGAGCAGAACCACACGTTCCGCGACAACTATGTGGGCCTGCCGTTCGACCTGAGCAAGGTGCTGTTCATCAGCACCGCGAACATGCTCGATTCGATGCCGCCGCCACTGCGCGATCGCATGGAGATCATCCAGCTCAGCGGCTACACCGAAGAGGAGAAGCTCGAGATCGCCAAGCGCTATCTATTGCGGCGGCAATTGGTCGCCAACGGCCTGGCGGACGGGCAGGTGCAGCTGACGGATGCCGCGTTGCGCCGCATGATCAGCGACTACACGCGCGAGGCCGGTGTCCGGGGCCTGGAGCGACAGATCGGCGCGGTGCTGCGCCACAGTGCGGTCGCGATCGCCTCCGGGCAGAGTGGACCGATCGCGCTGGACGCCGACGATATACCGCGCATCCTCGGGGCGGCGCGCTTCGAGAACGAGATCGCGATGCGCACCAGCGTGCCGGGGGTGGCGACCGGCCTGGCGTGGACGCCGGTCGGCGGCGATATCCTGTTCGTCGAATCCAGCCGCGTCAGCGGCTCGGGCAAGCTGATTCTCACCGGCCAGCTCGGCGATGTGATGAAGGAGAGTGCGCAGGCCGCGGTGACGCTGGTCAAAGGGCAGGCGGAGCGGCTGGGCGTCGATCCGCTGCTGTTCGAGAAATCGGATCTGCACATTCATGTGCCCGCGGGAGCGGTGCCGAAGGACGGACCGAGCGCCGGGGTTGCGATCTTTGCCTCGCTGGTGTCGTTGCTGACCCAGCGTACGGTGCGACACGATGTGGCGATGACCGGCGAGATCAGTCTTCGGGGCCTGGTGCTACCGGTCGGCGGCATCAAGGAGAAGACCGTGGCCGCGGCACGCTCGGGCATCAAGACCGTGATCCTGCCGGCGCGCAACCGTCGCGACCTGGAGGATATCCCGGCAAGCGTGCGCGAGACGCTGGAATTCATCTGGGCGGAACGGGTCGAAGACGTGATCGCGGCGGCATTCGGCGGCGAGCTGGCGCCGCGCCGCGGACTGAGTGTCGCGGGCTAGGAAAACGGCATCGTCGAGACCAGGTACACCCCGCGGCGGGCGCGCGGCACGTCGCACACGAACTGAGCCGGCTTGACCACCAGCAGGTCGCAGCGCAGTTCGTCGAGCAGCTGTTCCGCGCTGTTGCCGATGAACAGCCGCCTGAGGCCACGACGCGAGATCGCACCCATCACGACGATGGCGGCCGGCAGCCGCCTTGCGGTCGCGGTGATGGCGTCCACCGGATGCGCCTCGACCAGGTGACGTCGGGCAGCGGATACCGGGCGGTGTCGCAGCTCGCGCTCGAGCGCGGCGCGTGCGGCGGCGCGAGCGCGGGTCTCGATGGCGCTGGCCTTGCGGCTGACCGCAGCGGCCGTGCCGCGCGGGGCCAGGGGCTGCGGCCGGTACGCGTAGACCACGTCGAATCCACCGCCCAACGCGCGGCCGAGCGTCTGGGCTTCGCGCAGGATGTTCTGATCGAGTCCGCTCGGCTTGGCGTAGCGATGCATCGGATCGATCGCCGCGAGAATCTTCGGGCGGCGGTAGGCGCGGTTTGACTTGACCATCAGCACCGGCACCGGGCTGTCGCGCAGCAGGCTCCAGTCCGTGTACCCGAGCAGTGCGGGCACGCGGTGGCGGGCGCGGCACTGCGTGACGATCAGATCCGAGCCCGCGCGCCGCGCGCGCCGGATGATCGCCTCGTTCGCCGGGTAGTCCCACTCGGCCGAGGTTCGCACCTTCAATCCGCTGGCCCGCAAGGGCGCCGCCAGGCGCTCCAGCGCCGCGACCGCCGCGCGCTGCCCATCGCGCGTCACGGCCTTGAGCGCCGCGGGCATATCGATCACCTCGACGAAAACCGGCGTCGTGATGTCATGAAACAATTCGAGCTCGGCACCGCAGGCGCGAGCGAGCTGCGCGGCCTTGGTCAACGCCGGCGACGAACGGGCGCGTGCATCCTTGATGGCGACCAGAATCCGTCGAATCCGCCGGTGCATCCGCATGCGTTCAGGCCTTGGCCAGCAGCGTGACCAGATGTTCGATCGCCAGCCGATAGCCGTCGATGCCCAGGCCGGTGATCACACCGGTCGCGGCAGCCGCCAGGATCGACCGGCTGCGCCAGTCCTCACGCCGATAGATGTTGCTGATGTGCACTTCCACGATCGGACACTCGCACATCTTCAGTGCGTCCAGAATGGCGACCGAGTGGTAGCAGAATGCGGCCGGATTGATGACGATGCCGGCGGCGTGCCGCGCCTCATGCAGCCACGCGAGCATTTCGTGCTCGGCATTGCTCTGGCGCGCGACGAGTTGCAGCCGGTGACGGTCGGTCACCTCACGGCACCGGGCCTCGACGTCGGCCAGGGTGTAATGGCCATAGAGCGCAGGCTCGCGCTCCCCCAGCAGATCCAGATTCGGCCCGTTCAGCAGGTAGATCGGGGACGTCATGCATCCCTCGCGCCGTCGGAACCCGCGTCCGCTGCTGCAGCGCCGCCGCCTCGCAGCGTCAGCATCATGCGCACCAGCTGCGCGAGCGAGTGCGCCGCCATCTTCTCCATCACGCGGGCGCGATGGATCTCGACCGTGCGCTGGCTCACGCCGAGCTCGTGAGCCATGACCTTGTTGGCCTTGCCCAGCGTCACCAGCTCGAGCACCTCGCGTTCGCGCGGCGTCAGCGACTCCAGCCGCGTGCGGATCCGGTCGGTCTCCTTCAGCTGGGCGCGATTGGCGGCGTCGCGTTCGAGCGCGCGCTGCACGCGGTCGATCAGGTCCTGATCGCGAAACGGCTTCTGCAGGAAGTCGAAGGCCCCGTGCTGCATCGCCTCGACCGCCATCGGAATGTCCCCGTGCCCGGTGATGAACACCACCGGGATGATGGCGCCGCGCACATTGAGCTGCTGCTGCAGCTCCAGTCCGCTCATGCCGGGCATGCGGATGTCGAGTACCAGGCAGCCGGGCTGACGCGGGTCATAGCTGGGCAGAAACTGCTGTGCCGAAGCGCAGATCTGCACCGGCAGCCCCACGGACTTGAGCAGCAACCGCAGCGAGTTGCGTACCGCGTCGTCGTCATCGATCACGTACACGGTAGGGGCCGTGTCCATCATATGTCTGCTTCCTGTGCGGCCGGCAGCTTCACCGTAAAGGTGGCACCCGGTCGCCCGTCGCCCTGATAGTCCAGTCTGCCCCCATGAGCTTCCACAATCGTGCGACTGATCGCAAGTCCCAGTCCGGTGCCCTGGGCCTTGCTGGTCGCAAACGGCATGAACAGCCGGGGCAGCAGGTACTCCGGTACGCCGGGTCCGGTATCGGCGACCGTGATGAGGATCTCGCCTGTGGGGTCGAGCCTGGTACGAATGACCACCTCTCTGAGCCCGGGCGGCGTGACCTCGAGGGCATCGAGGGAGTTGCGCAGCAGGTTCAGCAGCACCTGCTGGATCTGAATGCGATCGACGTTCATGCGCGGCAGCTTGGGCTCGAGCTCGAGCACGATGCGTACGTCGCTGGCGCGCGCATCGGCCCGGGTCAGGGTACCGAGCTCCTCGATCACCTCGTTGACGCTGGCGAGCTGCCGGTCGGTGGTGCGATTGCGCACCAGGCTGCGCAGGCGCCGGATGATCTCGCCGGCCCGCAGCGCCTGTACGGTGATCTGCTCCACGGCTTCGCGAACGTCGGCGAGGTCGATCGTGTCCATGGACAGCAGCCGCGAACTTGCCTGGGCGTAGTTGGCGATCGCGGACAGCGGTTGATTGAGCTCGTGCGAAATGCCGCTGGCCATCTCGCCCAGGGTCGCCAGACGGGACACGTGCATCATGCGTTCGCTCGCCTCGCGCGCGTCGGCCTCGGCGCGGCGGACATCGGTGACATCGTCGCCCGAGCACAGCACTCCGCTGGCGGTCCGCGGCGAGTCCCCGACCACGACGCAGCGCCAGGCGATCAGGCGGCGTGCGCCGCTGTGCGTGACGACCTCATATTCGTAGTGGAACGGCAGCCGCGGCTCGCGCTGCATCAGCGCAGCGAACTCCCGCGCCGTTTTGGCCCGCTGCTCGGCCGGCACCACCGTTTCGAACCAATCCATCCCCAGCAACGCGTCCTCCTCGTGGCCGAGCACCTCGCAGCCCTTGCGATTGACCATCGTCACCCGATGATCGAGATCCAGCGCCACCAGCATGGTCTGTGCGGTCTCGAGGTAGCGATTGGCCCGATCGCGCTCACGCTGCACCGCGGCCAGTGCCTGGATACGCAGCGTGATGTCGTGAATGAAGCCGACGAAGCGTGGCGGATCCGAGCCGGCCACCCGTCCGATCGACAGGAAGGCCGGGAACACGCTGCCGTCGTTGCGCCGGGCCTGGACCTCGCGCCCGATGCCGATGATGTGGGCGACCCCGGTGCGCAGGTAGCGCTCCATATAGGCATCGTGCTGGTCGCGGTCGCGCTCGGTCATCAGCATGCTGACGTTGCGACCGAGCACTTGCTGCTCGGTGTGGCCGAACAGGCGTTCGGCAGCCCGGTTGAACACCTGGATGCGGCCGGCGTGGTCGATCAGGATGATCGCATCGACCGCCGCGTCGAGTACGGCCTGCAATTCCGAGGAAGGCGTGTTGGACTCGTTCATGCAATAGGTATTTCCCAGTAGCCTATAGGCACAGCATCGCATGGCACTGTAGCGTGCCGGACACGACTATGCCCAGCCATCGATGCAGAACCTATCCTCAATCCTGCTGCTGGTAGAGCGCGGCGACCAGGGCCAGCATGCGCTCAACAAGGCGCTGCTGCTGGCGCGCCATCTGCATGCGCGCCTCGAGTTATTCCTTTGCGATACCGAGCGTTATCCGATCGCCCGGCTGGGCGGGGATGGGGGCGCCGAGGACTCGCTGGGCGAGCGGGTCGCGGAGGCGCGTGAATACCTGCGGGCACTGCGCAAGTCCATGCTGGTGACCGACATCGAGGTCAGCAGCGAAGCGGTGTGCCATGTCTCGCTGCGCACGGCGCTCGCCGACAAGCTGCTTCGTGGCGGAATCGACCTGGTGGTCAAGGCGATGCCGGCGATCCAGGACGGCCGCGACCAGGTCGCGATCGACTGGCCGCTGGTCGCGAGCTGTACCGCGCCACTGCTGCTCACGCGCGGCCGGCCCTGGCACCCGGTGCCGCGCTTTGCGGCCGCGGTCGATCTGCAGGATCGACACGGCCGGGCGCTCAGCAATGCCATCACGGCGATCGGCGAGAGCCTGAGTCACAGCTGCGGGGCGCAGCTGGAGATCCTGTTTGCGCACGCCGGTTCGGGGGCAGAATTCGCGCCGGAACGGCTGACCACGACGCTGAACGCGATCGGGCGGGCGCACCGGTTGGATATGAGCCGTCTGAAGTATTTGAACGGGGAGCCGACCGAGGTGTTGCCGGCGATGGTCGCTGGACGCGACTATGACTTGGTGGCGATGGGCAAGCCGCAGCATGGCGAGCCGTCTGAGCTCTGCGGCAGCGTCGCGGCGCGCATAGTCAAGGCGAGCGCAGGCGATGTGCTGTTCACGGCTCCGGTCGGAATCCATCGCACGCGGCGCGTGCGCAGTTGACCGTTCAGGCCGGCGGAGCGGGCACTTCCGGGAGATCGGTCGCAGTCATACGAGGTGCCGCCCGTCGTTGCTGCTCGGCGCGAACCTGCGCGATGCTCAGGCCGGTGTTGGCGGCAATCAGCGCCACCAGCCGATGCGCCGCATCGCGCGGCAGCTCGATGGCGTGCAGCTGTTCCCAGATATTGATGCGCGCCTGGGCGGAATTGAGCGGCGAGGCCTGCTCGGTCAGCGCCTGTTGGCGCCGCTCGGCGGCTTCAGCCTGCTGCCTTGCCAGGCGTTCGCGAAAATCCGCCGTCGGTTCACCCGCCAGGGGCAATGCACTGCGCCACGAGTTCATGGCGTTCCCAGCGCGACGATGCGGTAGTTGAGTTCGATCGGGCAGGTGATGCCAGTGGCGCGATCACGCGCGCGGGTGCCGGCGCAATGCACCTTGGCACTCACGGAGCGGCTGCCGCGTCCGGTGGTGGCCGCGAGCTGCGCGACATTGGCACTCAGGTCGAATTCTCCGTCGCAGTCGGCACAGGGGCAGCGAAAGCGAAAGAACGCCTGGGCCGGCGGATAGAAAGCGTGCGATTGCGAGGACGGGACCACTTCTTTCGGCGCAGCGCCGGTCCGTTCACCGAACGACAATTCGATGTTCAGCTGCAGCAGTTGCGGGAACGCGTTGCGCAGCGGCGGTGAGCGGTCGCGATCGTACTGGCGGCGGTAGCGCCGTTGTTCGTCGAGCGAGGAATTCTTGCGGGCAGCGATCTTCATGGCTTCGATTCGTTCGCCGGGCCGTCGGGCGCGCTGACCTGACGGTCCGCGCCAGTCGGCTCAGCCGTATCGTCACGCTCGAGGCGTTTCTTGAGTTTTTCCGCGTGGCGCGTCTTGCGCGCCAGCTCCTTCTGCTTCTTCTGGTGGCGATAATTCGGCTTGGCCAAGCGCATCTCCGGCCGTCGTTCGTAAGGTGCTCCCGAGCGCGAGTGAGTCACGATTGGGGGCTGCAGCACGGCCTGCTGCACGAGAAATCAGGTGCTCAGATTACCACATCCTGACCCCCGACGTTTGGCTTTGTGGACGTCAGTGCTGAGAGCGAACGTGTGTTATGTCGGCTTAGCGGGCGCTCTCTATCGGCGGGCGCTATCGGCGGCCGCTCAGGGCCTCAAGCTCGCTCCAGCGCGTGTAGCCGCCTTCGAGCTCGCCACTGATCGCTGCCAGACGCTGCAAGCGCTCGTGCAGCAGCTCCGGACTGCCACGATACAGCGATGCATCGGCGAGTTCGGTCTCGATGCGGGCCTTTTCGGCCTCCAGACTCTGCAGCCGCTCGGGCAGCGCGCGCAGTTCACGCTGCTGGTTGTACGAGAGCCGGCCCGGCTTCGGCGCCGCGCCGGCCCGCGGATCGATCGCAGCCGCTGGCGCCTCCGGCCCGGCGCCCGCCGCGGCCGGCTCGCGCGCTGCACGCGGCGCCGAGTCGCGCGCTCGCCGGTAGCCTACCCAGTCTTCGTAGCCGCCGACGAATTCGCGCACCACCCCATCGCCCTCGAACACCAGCAGGCTGGTCACCACGTGGTCGAGAAAGGTCCGATCGTGACTGACCAGCAGCAGCGTGCCGGGAAACTCGGCCACGTACTCTTCCAGCAGCTCGAGCGTATCGATGTCCAGATCGTTGGTCGGCTCGTCCATCACCAGCACGTTGGCCGGCTGCGAGAACAGCCGCGCCAGCAGCAGGCGATTGCGTTCACCGCCCGAGAGCGCGCGCGCCGGTGTATGCAGCTGCTCGGGGCGGAACAGAAAGTCCTGCAGATAGCCGGAAACGTGCCGGCTGCTGCCGTTGACGATCACCTGGTCATTGCGACCGCTGACGTTGTGCATCAGCGACTCGTCCAGATTGAGCTGCGCGCGCTCCTGGTCGTAGTAGGCGACCTCGAGCCGGCTGCCGCGGCGCACGCGGCCGTGCTGCACCGTGATCTCGCCGAGCAGCGCCTTGATCAGGGTGCTCTTGCCGACGCCATTGGGTCCGACCAGTCCGATGCGATCGCCACGCATGATGCGCGCGGAGAATTCGCGGATCACGACATGGCCGTCGAATTCGACGCCCAGGTGCTCGGCTTCGAATACCAATGCTCCGGACTCGGCTGCCGTGTGCTGTTCGAGCTCGATGCTGCCGGTGCGCTCGCGCCGCGCGCGGCGCTGCGCGCGCAGCTGGTACAGCGCGCGTACCCGGCCCTCGTTGCGCGTGCGCCGCGCTTCCACGCCCTTGCGGATCCAGGCCTCCTCCTGCGCGAGCTTCTTGTCGAACAGCGCCTGATGCTGCGCCTCGACCTCGAGCTGTTGCGCCTTGACGCGCGCGTAGTCATCGTAGTTGCCGAGCGTGACGCTGAGATGGCCGCGATCCAATTCGACGATGCGCGTGGCCAGGCGGTTGATGAAAGTCCGATCGTGGCTCACGAACAGCAGCGCACCGGCAAACTCGAGCAGGAACTGCTCCAGCCACTCGATCGCCTCGATATCGAGATGGTTGGTCGGCTCATCGAGCAGCAGGATGTCCGGTTCCGACACCAGCGCGCGCGCGAGCAGCACGCGCCGGCGCCAGCCGCCTGAGAGCTCGTCGAAACGCGCCGTGGGCTCGAGCTGCAGTCGCGACGATACGCTCTCGACCCGGCGCTCGAGTTGCCAGCCGTCCGCGGCATCGAGCGCGTGGTGCAGCTCATCGAGCCGCCGGCGCTGCGCCGGAGTGTGCAGGCCCTGCGCGGCCAGGGTCTGGTATTCGGCCAGGGCCTGTCCCTGCTGCGGCAACCCGCCGGTCACGATCTGCGCGACGCTCTCGCCGCTGAGCACGGCGATGTCCTGCGCCAGATGCGCTACGCGGGCACCGGGCCGGAGCCAGAGACTCCCGGCATCGGGCTCGACCTCATGCCGCACCAGTCGCAGCAGCGAGGACTTGCCTTCGCCGTTGCGCCCGACCAGGCCGACGCGCTCGCCTTCCTCGAGCTGCAGCGATACCTGATCGAGCAGCGGCCGCGAGCCGTATGCGAGCGAGACTTTGTCTAGACGAAGCAGCACCGATGCACCAATAATTGAGGGGAACCCGCACAGCGAGTGGCCGGCATTGTACCGGCCGCCGCGGCCGGTCGCCCGCGCCCGCGAGGCCGGTCACCCGGGCGACACGGCGCATTGATCGAGCCCGGGGATGATGCGGAGGGCAGCGTGACATCGAATGAAGCCTGGAGCCCGGCGCAGCGCCATATCGTGCTCGCGAGCTTTCTGGGCTGGATGCTCGATGCGTTCGATTTCTTCCTGGTCGTATTCGTACTCAAGCGCATCGCCGGCGACTTCGGCACCGACGTCAAGAGCGTCACCTACGCGATCTTCCTGACGCTGGCGATGCGGCCCGTGGGTGCATTCCTGTTCGGCCGTGCCGCCGATCGCTTCGGGCGCCGTCCGGCGCTGATGGCGAGCGTGCTGCTGTATTCGGTGATGGAGCTGGCCTCGGCGTTCGCGCCGTCACTGCGCTGGTTCATGGCGCTGCGCGCGCTCTACGGCATCGCGATGGGCGGGGAGTGGGGCGTGGGCGCTTCGCTGGCATTCGAGAGCATACCGATCAGATCGCGCGGCGTGGTGTCGGGCCTGCTGCAGGTCGGCTATTCAACCGGCTATCTGCTGGCCTCAATCGTGTTCGGGCTGCTGTTCGAGCATATCGGCTGGCGCGGGATGTTCATGGTGGGCGCTCTACCTGCGCTGCTGGTGCTGTACATACGCAGCACGGTGCCGGAGTCCGCGGTCTGGGTCGCGAGTCGCGCTGCGCCTGCCAGCCGCAGCCTGCGCCGCGCGCTTGCCGGTCACTGTCTGCTGGCGCTGTATGCGATCGCGCTGATGACGTGCTTCAACTTCTTCAGCCACGGCACGCAGGACCTGTATCCGACGTTTCTCGAGACGCAGCGCGGATTTTCCACCGGCACGAAATCGATCATTGCGATCGTCTACAACATCGGCGCGATCTGTGGCGGAATCCTCTTCGGCGCGCTGTCGAGCCGCATCGGTCGCCGCCGGGTGATTGCGATCGCCGCTGGGCTGTCGTTGCTGGTGTTGCCGTTCTGGGCCTATTCACTGACGCCCGTGGCGCTGGCGATCGCAGCGTTTGTGATGCAGTTCATGGTGCAGGGGGCCTGGGGCGTGGTGCCGGTGCATCTGAACGAGCTCTCACCCGAAGGCGTGCGCGCGACCTTTCCGGGCGTGGTCTACCAACTGGGCAATCTGCTGGCCTCCTACAATGCGACGCTGCAGGCGAGCATCGCGACCAGCCACGGCAGCGCTGCGCATCCCGACTATGCCTTTGCGTTCACGCTCACCGTCGGCATTGTCGCGGTGCTGCTGGTCGTGCTCTCGCTGTCGGGACCGGAACGACGCGATGTGCGCTTCGGTCCGCAATGAGTTAGACTGCTGATCGGAGTTTGTCGAATGCGCGGTTCGGTCTGCGCGCCGAGGTTCTTCAGCGTCCCTCTAAGGCCGTACGTAACGGCCATCCCCGGGACCTATCGCCCCTCCTGCAAGCCCATCGCAGTCCTCGTCTGAAAGGCGCGGCCGATCCAATCCATGACACACGCGCCATACCGATGGGCTGCCCAAGGCAGCGAGGCCGTTGCGGAGTATTGATTTGTTCAATGAGTTTTCACTGAGTCCGCCGCTGCTGCAGGCGGTGGAAGCGCTCGGCTATACCGAGCCGACCCCGGTTCAACAGCGCGCGATTCCGATCGTGCTGCAAGGACGCGACCTGATGGCCGCGGCGCAGACCGGCACCGGCAAGACGGCCGCGTTCGCGCTGCCGCTGCTCGAGCGGCTGCTGCAGAACCCGGCGCGCCAGCGCAGCCCGCGGGCGCTGATTCTGGTGCCCACGCGCGAGCTCGCCGCGCAGGTCAGCGATGTCTGTCGCGCGCTGTCGCGCAACCTGCCGATACGCGGGGTACTGATCTACGGCGGTGTCAGCCCGAAGCCGCAGCTCGATGCGCTGGCGGGCGGAGTCGATCTGGTGATCGCAACACCGGGCCGGCTGCTCGATCACCTCGAGAGCAGGGCGGTCGACCTGTCGAAGATCGAGCTGCTGGTGCTCGATGAAGCCGATCGGATGCTCGATATGGGTTTCATCCGTGCGATCCGCCGCATCATCGCCGCACTGCCGGCGAAGCGGCAGAGCCTGATGTTCTCGGCGACCTTTTCCGACGACATCCGCGTCCTGGCCAAGACGCTGCTGCGCGATCCGGTCAGCATCGACGTCTCGCCGCGCAATGCGCCCCCGGAGCTGGTCGATCACAGCGTCTATCACGTCGATACCTCCGCCAAGCATCCACTGCTGACGCGCCTGATCGTCGACGGCGGCGTGCGCCAGACGCTGGTATTCACCCGCACCAAGCACGGCGCCAACCGACTGGCCGAGCGCCTGGTGCGCGACGGCTTGGCGTGCGCGGCGATCCACGGCAACAAATCGCAGGGCGCGCGCACGCGCGCGCTCGATGATTTCAAGCAAGGCCGGATCCGGGTGCTGGTCGCCACCGACATCGCGGCGCGCGGACTGGACATCACCGAGCTGCCGCATGTGGTGAACTTCGAGCTGCCGCACGTGCCCGAGGACTATGTGCATCGCATCGGTCGCACCGGGCGGGCCGGCCTGCGCGGCCGGGCGGTGTCGCTGGTCAGCCGGGAAGAGCGTGAACGGCTGCGCGCGATCGAGAAGCTGCTGGGCCGTCCGATACCGGTCGCGGCCTGACGGCGCACGGCGGCAGCGGGCTTTGGCGTGCCGCCAGAGCCCGAGTTCCGGATTGGCAGCGGCAACGCCAGCGTGCCGTCGCGGCGCGTCGCCCGGTTTTTGGCGTTTCGGCGCGTCGGTGCTATATATAAGGATGATGTTCGGGGCGGCGCGTACGCGCCGCCTGTCGCAGCAAGGCATCCATGGCCACCGGTCTGGCAACATCTCTGCGCAATTCGGTCGACGCCGGATTCACGGCCGCGCGCCTGATGGAGTATTCGGAACAGTGCCTGGTGCGCGCCGCGCAGTCGGCGCTGGCGCCACAATCGCAGATCGCGGCGCGGCTGCTTCGGGACGCACCACTGCATCGCCGCTGGGAGCATGCGCACAGCCGGCTGATGCGCGCGGTGGCGGCGCTCTCACACCAGGATGCCAAGGTCAACGAGCTCAGGCACGCGGCGTTTCTGATGCTGCACCGTAAGGCGCCGTTCGAGTACATGCGCGACCGGCACGTGACCGGTCCGGAGCGGCGCAAGCTCATCTGGGCGTTGTTCGGCACGCAGGATTACGCGCAGTGCCTGGTGCGCGAACATCGCGCGTTCCTGAGCTCGGCCTGCAGTTTCATCTGCACCGATGCACTCTGTGGCGAGGTCCTCGGCGATGCGACGTTCTGCGAGGCGCTGTCGCACTACCAGAACGCCTATACTGAATACTATCGCGCCTATGGCGATTCGCTGCTGGCGGAATACGGCGGCGAGACCTCGTTGGTGCAGTCGCTGTTGCCGTACCTGCGCTATCAGCTCAAGATCATCCGTGACCACATGCTGTCCGGAAACCCGCAGCAGAGCGATTTCGCGACGCTGCAGGCGATGTACGAAGCGACCGGCGACACGCATGTGCTGCCGGCCATCCGCGAGTCGTAGACCGGCCGGCGCCCAGCCTGGGGATTTGCAAATATTTCAACGCAATTAGTGCACAGGAGCGGCAAATCGTGCAGCATTTTCCGCCACGGCGCGGCTAACAGCCTGATTGCGATGCGGCCGCGCTTGGCATAGCGATTGCAACGCAACTTAATACCTGTCCAGGAGGACTAATCGGCAGGGACGCTGCATTCACTTCGCCACGCGCGAGGAGACCACATGCCGAACAATACCCCCGACGATCGCAATGATGTCACCGAAGCCGCGCCAACGGGCGCCAAAGCCGGCGCGCCGCCGCGCCGCGGAGGCTCGCGGCGCGGATTCGCGGCGATGGACGTGCGCACGCAGCGTGAGATCGCCAGCAAAGGTGGACATAGCCAGGGCAAGGAGAACAATCGCGGCAATTTCTGGCACGATCGCGAGCGCGCGCGCATCGCCGGGCGCAAGGGCGGAGAAGCGCACGGCAAGAACCGCCACGAACAACCGGCGGGCGCCGGCGAGCAGCGCTAGCCGCGCCGCGTTGGGTGCGCCTGGGCGCGTCGGAGCGCGCTGCTCAGGCTCACTGAGACTGTGATGGGGTCAGCAGCTCGCGGCTGATGATCAGCTTGCGGACCTCGGTGGTGCCGGCGCCGATCTCGAGCATCTTGATCGCACGATACAGGCGGTTGACCTCCGACTCCCAGATGTAGCCGATGCCGCCGTGGATCTGCAGCGCATCGGCCACGACCCTGGCCATCGTTTCGGCCGCGTACATCACCGACGCGGCGCTCAGCGCATGAATCTCACCGCGGCCGCCGCGATCGGCGCCGATGCCGTCGGTGGCCGCGAGCACGCGGTACAGAAAGCAGCGCATGGTCTCGACCCCGACGTACATCTCGGCGATCTTGGCCTGGATCATTTCGAACTCTGCGATCGGGCGACCGAACTGCTTGCGCGTCCGGGCGTGCTCGATCGACAGTTGCAGCGCGCGCTCGGCCACGCCGAGGCAGATCGGCGCGATGGTCGCGCGCTCCAGGTCCAGGCCGGTCATCACGACGCCGAGGCCGTCGTTTTCGGCGCCGAGCCGGTTGTCGACCGGCACCCGGCAATTGTCGAACACCAGCTCGCCGGTCTGGCTGCCGCGAAAGCCCATCTTGGTGAGTTTCTGGGCCACACTGAAGCCCGGAAAATTCTTTTCGACGATGAATGCCGTGATGCCGTGCGTGCCGAGTTCCGGCGCGGTCTTGGCGTAGGTCACCATCACGTCGGCGACCGGGCCATTGGTGATGAAAATCTTGCTGCCGTTGAGCACGTAGTGATCGCCGTCACGGCGCGCGGTCATGCGCATCGAGCCGAGGGCGTCGGAGCCGGCGCCGGGCTCGGTGAGCGCCAGCGCTCCGATCAGCTTGCCACTGCACAGACCCGGCAGGTAACGCCGGCGCTGCGCTTCATTGCCGTGGCGGTAGAGATTGTTGCAACACAGATTGTCGTGCGCGATAAAGGACAATCCGATCGCGTGATTCCAGCGCGAAAAAGCCTGGGCGACCAGGCCGGTACTCACCAGGTCCAGTCCCGCGCCGCCGTACGCCTGCGGAATCGTGATGCCGAGATAGCCGTCGGTCCCCAAGCGCGCGAATGCCTCGGCCGGCCACCACTCCTCATCGTCCATGCGCCTGGCCAGCGGGTGCAACTGCTCGCGCGCATAGCGGTCGGCGGCATCGAGTACTTCACGCTGCTCGGGGCTCAGGTCAAAGGCAGCTGCTGATCCGGCTGCGGATGGGCTGGCTGCGGATGGGCTGGCTGCGGCGCGCTCGAGCATGGAACACCTCCGGCGTACGCTGGGAGACTAATGAATACGACTCAGTTATTATAGCAAGCCATATCGGCAGCGCGCTTCTGATATCAGGGCTCACGGTTCCGCAACGCAGCATAATGGCGGAAAAAAACGCCAGAAACGCCTGGTCTTGCGGTGCACCACGAGGCAATGTGAACTGATGAGTGATACTCATTAATGGTCAAGAGACGGCGTTCACGCCTGCCGCGCGAGCAGCGATTGCGCGAGATCATGCAGGTCGCCGCGGAGGTGTTTCGCGAGCACGGGTACAGCGAGGCGCTGACCGCCCAGATCGCGGCGCGCGCCGGGGTGGTCGAAGGCACGATCTACCGCTACTTTCCCGGCAAGCGCGAGCTGCTGATCCGCGTGGTCGAGCAGTGGTATGAGCGCATCCTCGCCGACTACGACCAGCAGCTCAAAGGCCTGCAGGGGACGCGCGCGCGGCTGCGGTTCCTGATCTGGCGGCATCTGACGGTGATCCACAACGAGCCCGGCATGTGCCGGCTGATTTTCAATCAGTTGCGAGCGTGGCCCGAGTATCGCCGCACCACGGTGTTCGACCTGACGCGTGAATACACCCGGCGCACGCTCGAGATCCTGCAGCAGGCGATCGATGCCGGCGAGTTGCGAGCCGATCTGCCGCTGCGCATCGTGCGCGACATGATCTACGGCGGTGTCGAGCACCACACCTGGGTGTATCTGCGCGGCGAAGGCGATTTCTCCCCGGACGCGGCCGCCGACGCGATGACCGAGCTGGTCTATCGGGGGCTTTCGCACCCGACGCCTGTGGCGCCAGAATCATCGGCGCTCGCGGCCGAAGCCACGCTGCGCCGTCTCGAGGCCGTGGCGCAACGGCTGGAGCACAGTGCGGCCGGTCGCGGCGGGTCTGCTACAGTTTGACGGATCAGCAATGGGCAGCGCGGAGCAGACATGGCGGAGATCGAGATTCATACCGGACACGATCATGGGGCCGATACCTTCGGCCAGCGCGTCGGCATCATGGTCGGCATCATCGGCATCCTGCTGTCGATCGTGACCATTCTCGGTCATCGCGAGCACACTGCCGCCGTGGTGCATAAGACCGAAGCGAACGATCAGTGGGCGTTTTATCAGGCCAAGAAAATCCGCGAGCACAATGCACAGATCGGCGCCGCACTGCTGAACGCGCTGGCCGCCGATCCGGCCAAGGTCGCCGCGTTCGGTGCCAAGCTGACGCAGGACAGCGAGCGCTATACCAAGGAGGCCGAGGAGATCCGGTCGATCGCGCAGGAGCGCGACGAGCAATCGAAGCACGCCGAGCGCCGCGCGCTGCGCTTCGATGTCGGGGAGGGCTTTCTCGAGCTCGGACTGGTGATGTCCTCGCTCTATTTCCTGTCACGCAGGCGTTTCTTTGTCGCTTTCGGCGGCGTCGGCGCCGTGGTTGGTACGCTGCTCGGCATCATCGGCGGCTTGAGCTAGACCGGCAGCGGGGGCGGTGGTTCTGCCTGCCCGGCTGCCTGATGCGATAATGCCGGCGTGATCAGCCCCGTACCGATGCCGTCGGCCGATCCCGGCGCGCAGTGGCGTGCCGCTGCCTCCGGGGCGCGCGCGACGATCGCGGCATCGTGGCGCACCGATGAGAGTGCCTGCGTGCCAGCGTTGGTCGCCGCCACGCGGCTCGATGACGCACAGCGCGAGCGCACCGCGGCGCTGACCCGCCGCCTGATCGAAGGCACGCGGCGCCACGAGCAGCGGCGCGGCATCGAGGCACTGACGCGCGCGTTCCCGCTCAACAGCGCGGCCGGCCTGGCGCTACTGTCACTGGCAGAAGCGCTGCTGCGCGTGCCCGACGCCGCGAATGCCGATCGGCTGCTGCGCGACCGGCTCGCCCGGGTCGACTGGAGCGCGCAACGCGGCGCCGGCGTGCTGGCCGGCGCACTCCGATTGGCGACGGCCTGCGTGTCGGGGCCGCAGGACGATGCGCTGCGGGCGGCCGGTGGCGGCTGGCGCGCATTCACCACACCGCTGGTGCGCACCGCGATGCGATTGGCGATCCGCGCCCTCAGTGATCAGTTCGTATTCGGTGAGACCATCGAGGCGGCGCTGGCGCGCGCGCGCCGTGCGACGCGCCAGCGCTACCGCTATTCGTTCGACATGCTCGGCGAGGCGGCGCTGACCGCGCACGATGCGCAGCGGTATCTCCTGGCTTATCAACAGGCGATCCACGCCGTCGGCGCCGCGAATCTCGGGCGCGGACCGGTGGCCGCGGCCAGCGTGTCGGTGAAGCTATCGGCGCTGCATCCGCGCTACGACTACACCCAGCACGGCCGCATCGAGCGCGAGCTGCTGCCGCGCCTGCTCGAGCTGGCGCGCCTGGCGCGCGGCTATGACATCGCGCTGGTGATCGATGCGGAAGAAGCCGATCGGCTGGAGCCCTCGCTCGATCTGATCGAGGCGCTGATGGCCTCGGGCGACCTGGCCGACTGGGCCGGGCTCGGCGTCGCGGTGCAGGCGTATCAGAAGCGGGCGCCGGCGCTGATCGACCACCTGGTTTCCCTTGCAGCCCGGCGTCGTGTACCGCTGATGGTGCGGCTGGTCAAAGGTGCCTACTGGGACGCCGAGATCAAACTGGCACAGATGCAGGGACTCGCCGGTTATCCGGTCTACACCCGCAAGGCCTATACCGATGTTGCGTACCTGGCCTGCGCCCGGCGGCTGCTGGCCGCGCCCGGGCGGGTGTTGCCGCAGTTTGCGACCCACAACGCCCAGACCGTCGCGGCCATCGTTGAAATCGCCGCGCGCGCCGCTGTCGAGGATTATGAGTTCCAGTGCCTCTATGGCATGGGGGCGGCACTGTACCGGCAGCTGCGCGAGATCCCCGGGATCGCCCGACCGGTTCGGATCTATGCACCGGTCGGCACGCGCGCGACGTTGCTGGCCTATCTGATGCGACGACTGATCGAAAACGGCGCCGCCGCCTCGTTCGTGCATCGCGCTGCCGCCGCGACACTGCCGATCGAAGCATTGTGCGCCGATCCGGCCGAGCAGGCCGCACGGCACGCGTTCGCGCCGCATCCGCGCATACCGCTGCCGCGCGAACTGTTCGCGCCCGAGCGGGCCAATGCCCTCGGCATCGACCTGGCCAATGCCGCCGTGCGCGCGACATTGGTTGCGGCGATCGATCACAGCCGTCATCAGGTGATCGAGATCGGGCCGCTGACCGCTGCGGCGCCGGGCGGCACAGCCGAAGGCGCGCAGCCGCGGCGCGAGATCCGCAATCCGGCCGATCGCGACGAGCTCATCGGCAGCGTCATCGACGCCGCGGACAGCGTGGTCGATGCGGCGATCGCGGCCGCCAGCGAGGGCGCGCCCAGTTGGGCCGAAACCGAAATCGATGGGCGTGCCCGGCTCCTCGAGCGTGCCGCCGAGCGTTATGAGGAGCAGCTGCCGGACCTGGTGGCGCTCATCGTGCGCGAGGCCGGCAAGACGCTGGCCAATGCCGTCAGCGAGGTGCGGGAAGCGGTGGACTTCCTGCGCTACTACGCGGCCCAGATCCGCTCGCAGTTCAACCAGGCATCGCACCAGCCGCTCGGCACCGTGGCCTGCATCAGTCCCTGGAATTTCCCGCTGGCGATCTTCACCGGCCAGGTCGCGGCTGCGCTGGCCACGGGCAACACCGTGCTCGCCAAGCCGGCGGAGCAGAGCAGCGCGATCGCGGCGCGCGCCGTGCAGCTGTTGCATCAGGCGGGCATCCCGCGTTCGGCGCTGCAGTTGCTGCCCGGCGACGGCGAGCGCGTCGGCGCGCGGCTGGTCGCCGATGCGCGCATCGGCGGCGTGGTGTTCACCGGATCGACCGCCGCGGCCCGCTCGATCGCGCGTACGCTGGCGCTGCGCGGGGCGGTGCCGCTGATCGCCGAGACCGGCGGGCAGAACGCGATGATCGTGGATTCGACCGCGTTGCCCGAGCAGGTCGTCGGCGACGTGCTGCGCTCGGCGTTCGATTCCGCGGGCCAGCGCTGCTCGGCGCTGCGGGTGCTGTGCCTGCAGCGCGAAATCGCCGAGCCGGTGCTGACGATGCTCGAGGGCGCGATGCGCGAGCTTCGCGTGGGCAACCCGGCCGATATCGCGACCGACGTCGGCCCGCTGATCGACGAGCAGGCACGCGCTCCGATCGAGGCCCATCTTCAGGCGATGCGCCCGCGGGTGCGCTGTCAAAGCCCGCTGTCGGAGCAGTGCGCGCGCGGTGTGTTCGTTGCGCCGACGCTGATCGAAATCGGCTCGATCAGCGATCTTTCCGGGGAAGTCTTTGGGCCGGTGCTGCACGTGCTGCGCTTCGATCGCAGCCGGCTCGATGCGCTGATCGATGCGATCAATGCCACCGGCTACGGCCTGACCCTTGGCATCGCCTCGCGCATCGAGGGCACCGTCGGGGCGATCGTCCAGCGCGCCCGCGTCGGCAACATCTACGTGAATCGCAACATGATCGGCGCCGTGGTCGGGGTGCAGCCGTTTGGCGGACAGGGATTGTCTGGCACCGGACCGAAAGCCGGCGGCCCGCTCTACCTGCACCGCCTGCTGCGGCAGTCGCCGGGCCCGCGCTGGCATGCGCATCAGAGCACCCGCGTGCCGCTGCGACTGCGCCAGTTGATCGACTGGCTGCGCCAGCGACACGACGCGCTGCTGTCGGCGCAGCAGCGCTCGGACCTGCTGGCCGAAGCCGAGCGCTATGCGGACGCGACGCTGCTCGAGGCGCGCATGGCGCTCGACGGCTATGTCGGCGAGCGCAACGAGCTGCGGCTGCGTGCGCGCGGGGTGCTGCGCGGCACCGCGCGCTCGGCGGGCGCGTTGCTGGCGCAATTGGCGGCGGCGTTGGCGACTGGCAACACGCTGCTCGCCGATCAGGCGGAGCTGGCCGCGACGCTGCGTACATCGCTGCCGGAGCCGCTGCGCGCAGCGCTGCCGAGCTGCGCGCCGCACTACGAGGCGGTGCTGGTCGACGCGGCCGAAGCGCGCCTGCAGCCGCTGTGGCTGCGGCAGCTGTGCCAGGCGCTGGCGGCGGCCGATGGTCCGCTGCAGCCGGTGATCGTCGCGAATGAGGATTACGCGCTCGAGCGACTGCTGATCGAACAGTCGGTCAGCATCAACACCGCCGCGGTCGGCGGCGACACGCGGCTACTGGCGCTGGACGAGGAGTAGTTGAGTCCAGCGCTCACGGCTGCTGATGACTGCTTCCGGCAGCATCAGCGCGGTGCAGCAATAGCGCGATGAATTGTCGGCGCTTTGGCGTGGAGATTACTTATTGCCCCGATGTGGACGCAGCCTTACGTTTGTTTTTGCAGGCGGGGCGCGGGAGCGGGAATCTACTCTCATCGATCGTTCCGCCGCGGGGCTGTCCAGATAACCGCAACCATCGGGACGAGGAGATCGCCAGTGTCTACCAACATTTCAGTCAAGAAGGTACCGGATGCCACACAGCGAACCGAGCCCGTGTTCGCTGCCGTCAATGCGCTGCTGCAGAGCATTCGAAGCCGTGCCTACGAGCTGTGCGCGCAGCGTGGATTCAAAGATGGGTCAGCGTGGGATGATTGGTTCAAGGCCGAGCGTGAAATCTGCTGGCCGGCAGCCGAGCTGGTTGAGGACGACAGAGGCTATCAGCTCAAGGTGGCTTTGCCCGGATATAGCGCGCGGGAAATCGATGTGACGGTCACGCCGCAAGAGATCATTATCAGTGCCGCGTCGGCCAAGCAGGCGAGTGCCAAGCAGCCTGAGTCAGCCAAGGGCGTTATCCGGTGGAGCCAGTTCCGAAGTAACCAGGTTTGTCGCCGGATCGAGCTTCCCAACGCTGTCGACACCAATCAGGTGAGCGCGGCACTCGAAGACGGCCTGCTGACGGTGAAGGCCGCAAGACAGGCGGTAGCCAAGACTATGCCGGTGGCGGCGGCTGCGTGATGATGTGAATTCTTTAGCTGGCCGGACCGGCGCGCAGAGGGGCATTTATCACTTCTGCTCCACGCGGGACCGACATCCGCGACTGGGCGAGTAACTTGCAAACCTCGTCGTCGCCGGTCTGGCGGAAGTCTCTGTACCAGAGGCTGATGGCGTGCAGGTACGGTGGGATGTTCAGGAACGCCGTCTCGTCGGCCTCATTGCCAATGAGGGCGGCGGCTTCGTCCGACGCCACCGGTGCGGCAGCGATGATGCGGGCGGCACCACCTTTGCGGGCGGCGCGGATCGCTGCCAGCATCGTGCAGCCTGTCGCGACGCCGTCATCGACCAGTACCACCGTCTTTCCCGCCAGCGCAAGCGGCGCAAGGCCAGCCCGATAAGCCTGCTCGCGTCGCGCCAGCTCCAGGCGCTCACGTTGCGCAAGCTGCTCAAACATCGCCTCTTGTCCGGCCAGGTACTCTGACGCATACGGCTCGCGCACCATCACATCGCCGGTGGCGATCGCGCCGATGGCCAGCTCCGGCTGGTCGGGCGCGCCGACTTTTCTTACAACCATCACGTCCAGCGGCGCCTGCAGCGCCTGGGCGACCTGATAAGCGACCGGCACTCCGCCTCGAGGCAATCCCAGGACGACCACCGGTGCCGTCAACCGGCACTTGCGGAGGGCTTCACCCAGCGCAACGCCTGCGGTTTCACGATCAGCAAAAGGCTCGTCGGTTGCGGCCATGGGGCGGGAGCGTAAGTGCGCTCAACATGCTGCGCCATGCGTATCACTACCTAACAGCGCCGTCAGAGAGCGGTGCGCTCTCGCCCCATGGACCCGAAGCGGCCTTACTGTACCGTGATCTGTTTCGGCTTGTGCTTTGGCGTCTCGGTCTTGGGGATGTGCACGCTCAGGATGCCATCCTTGCTGTCGCAGCGGATCGCATCGATGTTCGCGTTCTCGGGCAGCGAGAAACTGCGTTCGAAGCTGCCGTAGAAGCTCTCCACGCGATGAAATTTCTCGTTCTTGTCCTCCTTTTGCTGCTTGCGCTCGCCCTTGATCGTAATCATGCCCTCATCGACCGTGACCTGGACGTCCTCCTTCTTTACGGCGGGCAGCTCCGCTCGGATAACGTACTCCTTGTCGGTCTCGCTGATGTCCGCAGACGGTGCCCAGTCAAGTTTCTTGCCATTACTTGGCAAGCCAAGCCGCGGCCACCCGGCCAGCCCAGCGGGCATCAGTCGGTTGAATAGCGAATCGACATCGCCGAATGGATCCCAACGTATCACAGCCATGACGTTCTCCTTAAGCGATAGGATGGGTTGATCTGGAACCAGCGGGGAAATGTTGGACCGAGGCTGGTGTGACTGCGATCCGCGAATGTACCTATCGGTTTGTGCGGTACGCGCGGCGCATTGCACGAGGTGCGGGCTAGCACAGATCGGGCTCGCCGCAATGCCGCAGGATTTGCGTGCGAGCCGCGCTGCGCAGCTGGATGGCCGCGGCGAACACATCGTCGCGCGCGTTCGCGATCAGAGGACTCCCGATGACGGCCTCGACCGGGAGCCTGCGCAGCAGCCGCTGGCCATCGCGCAACACCGAACGGGTGCCGCGTAGCGTCACCGGAATCACCGGTGTGCCCGTCGCCGCGGCAATCTCGAACGCTCCGAGGTGAAAGGACCGCAGGCCCGTCACAGCCGTAAATGTGCCCTCGGGGAAAATGATGACGGAATGTCCACGGGCCAGCGCGTCCTTCAGCCGCTCCACCTCGAGCAGACGCTGTTCGGCTTCGGAACGCTCCACGAAAATGATCCCCAGCTTGTCCAGATAGGTGCGCAGTACCGGCACACGGCGTAGCTCGGCCTTTGCGACCAAGATATGCGGGTCGGGTAGCAGAGAAGCCACGAAGATACTGTCGAGGTAGCTGCAATGGTTGACCACAATGACGTGCGGTACCGGCAGCGGCTTGGGCGTTTCCCAATTCACCGAAAATGGGATGCACCAGGCGCGAACGAGCCAGCGGGCAGCACGATGACTCAGATGCCAGGCGCGAGCCTGATCGCGCTGCAACGCGATCAGCAATCCAGCCGGCACACCGATGATGCCGGAGACACCCCAGGCGTATAGACCATATGCGATATGCGATCCGGCCTCCAATGTACGGCGAAGTCGCGCAACGGCACCTTCGACCGTCAGGCGCAGCATCTGCAGCAGGGGCCCGGCGGGTGCGCGGCCCAGGGAACCGTCCTCGAACGCGGCGCGAGTGGCCGCGCGACGCAACTTGCCGCTTGACGTCTTTGGTACCGCGTGAGGGGGCGCGAGCACAACGACTTCCGGGGGCTCGCCGACGCTTTCCACGACGCACTCGTTGATGTGTCGCTTGAGCTCGGAACGCATCGTCAAGTCGGTGATGCGGGTCTCGGCAACGATGACGAGCCGTTCCGTTGCGGTCCGGGGATCTTTGGTACCGAACGCGACCACACAGCCCTTGCGTACACCCTCGAGCTCGCCCACCGCGCTTTCGATCTCCTCCGGATAGAGGTGTCGCCCGCGCCGAATGATGATGTCCTTGACGCGGCCCGTGATGAAAAGCTCGCCGGCCGCGAGATAGGCGCGATCACCCGTATCGCGCCAATCTCCGCTCAGCAGGCGCGCGGTGGCATCGGGGTTGTGATAGTAGCCGCTGGTGGCGGACGGGCCGGTGAATTGCAACGTGCCCTCGACCCGCTCAGGCACCTCGGAACCGGCCTCATCGATGATACGCAGCAGGTATCCGGGCAGCGGCCGGCCGCAGGAGACGAATCGCAGAGCGTTGGGCATGCCGGCCGGCGTGGAGGCAGCGTGACCACGCGCCGTCATCACAGCGCGGTCGACACTGTCCACGAGCGGGCCGCGCCCAAGGGGCGGAAAGGTCAGCCCCACGGCGGCCTCGGCCAGACCGTAGACGGGTGTCATCACCTCGGCTCGATACCCGAACGGCGCGAAACGTTTGGCAAATCGCTCGAGCGTGTCGGGATCGACCGGCTCCGCGCCATTGAACGCGACTCGTAGGGAGGACAAGTCGAGACCGCTGACATCCTGGTCTGCCAGGCGGCGCGCGCAAAGCTCGTACCCGAAATTGGGCGAGGCCGTCAGGGTGCCGCGATACTGGTGAATGGTTTGCAACCAGCGTGCCGGGCGCGCCAGAAAGACAGTTGGGGGCATGATGACCAGCAGGCAGCCGAAATAGAGCGATGCGAGCCACGCGCCGATCAGACCCATGTCGTGATAGAGCGGCAGCCAGCTGACGAACACATCTGACTCATCGGCTTTGATCAGTTTGCCGATGGCGCGGATGTTGGCGAGCAGATTGGCATGGGTGAGCACGACCCCCTTCGGCGATCCCGTGCTGCCGGAGGTGTACTGCAGCAGCGCGATCGAATCCGCAGCGGGCGGATTGGGCGGCGGCTGATAGGCCCCCGCTTGCGTCAGCTCGGTGACCGACCAGACGTGGCGCAGACTTGGGACTCTCGCCCGCAGCAGATGCGCTATGGATCGGCCCTCGGGAACGGTGATGAGTGCATCGGCGGCCGCATTGGCGAGGACGCCCGCATAGCGATGCACGTGCTCCTCGATCTGCGACGGGCGCGTGGGCGGATAGATCGGCACCGGAACGGCGCCTGCATAGAGGACGCCGAAGAATGAGTACAGGTAATCGGGTCCCGTCGGCAACATCAGCGCGACGGTCGCGCCCGGCTGTACTGCGGAATGCTGCAATGCGCTGGCGATGCGGCGAGCCGCCTCGCGAAGCTGGCCGAAGGTCACCGTGCATGAGGACTCGCCGTCGCGCACCACGGCGTGAATGACGTCCGGATGCCGCTGCGCATGCCATTCCAGTACGTCGATGAGCGTGCCCGCCGTGCTGGGCGTGCCCGATGGCTGACGAGGCGCCAGAGCGAGCTCGGCGGGGACCGTCGTTCCGGATGGCTGACTGGGGACAGGACCGGCTGCGGCTGCCGAGTTGACCAGACCTAACAGCTCCGCAACGGTCTCGGCCGAACCGACCTTCGCCTCGGGCAGACGCACGTCGAATGCGCGCTCCAACCGCAGCACCAGCTCGACGCGCCCTAAGCTGTCGAACCCCAGATCGCGCTCAAGGTGACTGCTCAATCCGACGACACCGTCATCGGGCTGAGCGCCATGCAGCTCCGAAT
This sequence comes from Steroidobacterales bacterium, assembly GCA_044440135.1. GTDB lineage: Bacteria > Pseudomonadota > Gammaproteobacteria > Steroidobacterales > Steroidobacteraceae > FEN-1191. The sequence goes on from JBIODC010000005.1 coordinate 58,055, forward strand.
ACAGGGAGCTCACGACTTGCAGCACGGCCTCAGCCGAGATCGGGAGGACGCGCTGTAAGCCAGTAGCCGGTGTGGCCATCGAATTCATCCGCAAGAGCCCTAGCTCGATCGCGCCCAATCAAGCCGCGGATCAAGGATTGAGAAATCCGTCCTCCATTTCATCGTGAGTTGCCACGGCCGCGGCCGCCATAAGGGGTTGCCCTCATTCAGTGCCATTAAGTCGTGGCTTTGGCGTATTTTCGTTTGGCGACGAATGACGTCGAATGCAACCGGAGCGGCGTGACCATGCTGCGCAACGGCGACGCTTTGATCATCGTGGACGTTCAGAACGACTTCCTTCCGGGTGGCACCCTGGCGGTGCCGATGGGAGATGCCGTGATTAAACCGCTCAACCGCTGCATCGCAGCGTGTGAGCGTCAGGGCTTGCCTATTTTTGCGACGCGGGATTGGCATCCAGCCGATCACTGCTCGTTTCAGTCACAAGGGGGCATCTGGCCCCGGCATTGTGTGGCTGGGACGCCGGGCGCCGAGTTCCCCGCGCCGCTGTCGTTACCGCCCAATGTGCGGATTATTTCCAAGGCCACCACCGCTCAGGCCGACGCCTATTCAGGCTTTCAGGGCACAGATCTTGCCGCGCAACTGGCCGATGCCGGCTGCACTCGCATCCTCATGGGTGGATTGGCAACCGATTATTGTGTACGGGCGACCGCACTGGATGCTCGTGCGGCGGGCCTCGAGGTCATTGTGATCGAAGATGCCGTCCGGGCGGTCAATGTCAGGCCGGGAGACGGGCAGCGAGCTCTCAAAGACATCGGCGACAGCGGGGCGCGACTGATCTCGGCTGAGCGGATGCTTGCTTGAGCGCATCTGCCGTTCGTCGTTTCGCAGCTGCAGTCGCGTGTGAGCCTAAGCATTTTCGCCTATTCCATCGTTGTCCTGGCGGGCGCAGGCTCTCAACTGCCGCCACGGAAAAGGAGTCAGCGATGAATACCGGTGTAGGCCAGGCGCGGATCGGTCAGTGGTATCTGCGCCAGGACAAGGGAGAGGCGTTTCTCGTAACGGGCTATGACGACAGTTCGCGCACCATCGAAATCCAGAACTTCGACGGCGACATCGATGAGATCGATCAAGAGGCTTGGACTACCTTGCCGCTCGAATTCGCGGAGCCACCCGAAGATTCGACCGGTCCGCTCGATGATGTGGAAGTGGACGACCTCGGCTACAGCGAGACCGGGATGACAGCTGCGGATTGGTCGGCACCGCTGCAGCCGTTGAAGGTGCCGCGCGAGGCCTGGGAAGAGACGACGGATGAAGCGGAGCGCGATCCAGAGGGGGAGGGCGCACCGGAGGAGGAGTTTGTAGTCGACAATCCGGTCGTCAATGCTCGCCTGCGCTGACCTGCCGTTGGCAAGCCCGCGCGGGCGGAGCGGCCGCGAGCCCACGAATGACTGCGAGAATGCCGAGGGTGATGGCGCGTTGGGAACACTTTGCGCACGCGGCTGACGTCGGAATTCGCGGCTTTGGTGCCTCCGTGGCGCAGGCCTTTGAGCAGGCGGCGTTGGCGATGACCGCTGTGGTATGCGATCTCGATACCGTGCGGGCGCGCGAGAAGGTCGTATTGAACTGCGAGGCCCCCGATGTTGAACTGCTGCTCGCCGACTGGTTGAACCAGCTGATCTTCGAAATGTCGACGCGCAAAATGCTCTTCAGTCGCTTCGTCGTCGAGATCGAGGGTAGCCGCCTGCACGGCCAGGCGTGGGGTGAGCCGATCGATCGTTCCCGGCATGAGCCGGCGGTGGAAATCAAAGGCGCGACCTATACGGCGTTGTGCGTGCGCAATTGGGGCGGCGAGTGGGTAGCGCAGACCGTGCTCGATGTCTGACGAATGGATCTTCCGCAATTAATCCGACGTTCCGAGTATCAGTGGGAAATTCCCCAACTGGGGGCCATGCGTGTGCCGGGCGTCATTTACGCCAGCGAAGCATTGATACGCGACATGGATCAGAAGGTCTATCAACAGACGGTCAATGTGGCAATGCTTCCCGGTATCGTGCAGGCCTCATATGCGATGCCCGATGCGCACTGGGGCTATGGCTTCCCGATCGGCGGTGTGGCCGCGTTTGATCCTGACGAGGGCGGCGTGGTGTCGGCCGGCGGAGTGGGGTTCGATATATCCTGCGGCGTGCGCTGCTTGCGTACCGGGCTGGTGCGTGCCGACGTACTCGCGGTCCATGAGCAACTGGCGGACGCATTGTCCGTACGAATTCCGGCGGGCCTGGGCAGCACCGGCGTCGTGCATCTGAACGCGCAGGCAATGGACGCGATGCTTGTCGGTGGGGCGAAGTGGGCCATCGAACAGGGCTGGGGCACGTCTGATGATCTTGAACGCATCGAGGAGCATGGCCAGATGCTCCATGCCAAGCCCGGCCGCGTGTCCGCACAGGCGAAGAAACGCCAGTGCGACGAGATGGGCACACTCGGCAGCGGCAATCATTACCTCGAGGTGCAGGAGGTCACGGAGGTGTTCGATACAGCGATCGCGCGCGCCTTTGAGCTCAAGCTCGGCGACATCGTAGTGAGCATCCACTGTGGGTCACGCGGTCTCGGCCACCAGATCGGGACCGAGTTTCTGAAGCGCATGGCGACGAGTGCTGCCTCATATGCAATAAGTCTTCCAGACCGCGAGCTTGCATGCGCGCCAATCAATTCCGATGTCGGGCAGGAATACTTGGGCGCGATGCGTGCCGCCATCAACTGCGCGTTGGCTAATCGGCAGATACTCACGCATCTGGTGCGCCAGGTGTTCGCCGAGATCGTGCCACGAGCACAGTTGCGGCTCCTGTATGACGTCTCTCACAACACCTGCAAGGTCGAGGAACATGCCGTCAAGGGCGTGTTGCGCAAGCTTTACGTTCACCGAAAAGGTGCAACGCGGGCCCTGGGCCCGGGGCACCCGGACTTGCCCGAGACGCTGCGCGATGCGGGTCAGCCCGTGCTCATTGGCGGCTCGATGGGCACAAGCTCATACGTTTTAACCGGCACCAACGCGTCTGAACGGTTGGCGTTCAGCTCGGCATGCCACGGCGCGGGCCGCGCGATGAGCCGTCATCAGGCGTTGCGCACCTGGAAGGGACGGGAGCTGGTCGACGAACTGGCGCGGCGCGGTATCCTGATTCGAAGCCCGTCGATGCGCGGCGTCGCCGAAGAAGCACCCGGCGCCTACAAGGACGTCACCACCGTCGTGGACGCCGCGGAGGCCGCTGGGCTTGCACACAAGGTAGCGCAGCTTGTGCCCCTCGTGTGCATCAAAGGATAGAGGCTGACCTTCAGCGATCATCCGTAATGAGCCAATACGTGACTTATCTCGCTTCGATGCGATCGGTGTCATGAGTCCGCCAGTGTCAGCGCTGCTGACCGACCTCTATGAACTCACGATGGCGCATGCCTATTTTCAACTCGGCATGCGCGAAACGGCGGTGTTCGAGTTGTTCGTGCGCCGACTGCCGCCAGCGCGCCGTTTTCTCATCGCCGCGGGCCTGGCACAGGTCGTCGACTATCTGGAGGGACTACGTTTCAGTGCTGACGACCTCGCCTACCTTAAGGAATTGCACAGCTTTCCGGACAAATTTCTCGACCATCTGGCCGGTGTACGCTTTACCGGCTCGCTGCATGCCATGCCGGAGGGCACGCCATTCTTCGCCAATGAACCGATTCTGCGCGTCACCGCGCCGATCCTGGAAGCGCAGCTGGTCGAGAGCCGCATCCTCAACCTGGCGCATTTTCAAACGGTCATCGCAAGCAAGGCAGTGCGCTACCTGCTCGCGGCCAGGGGCCGGCGCCTGGTCGACTTCGGCATGCGACGCGCCCACGGGGCCGAGGCTGCGTTGCTCGCGGCGCGTGCGGCGTATCTGGCCGGTTTCGACGCCACCGCTACCGTGGAGGCAGGCCGGCTGTTCGGCATTCCTCTATCCGGGACCATGGCGCATTCGTTCATCGAAGCGCACGATCGCGAGGATCAGGCGCTGCGCAACTTCCTCGCCATACGGCCTGGCGACACAACCGTGCTGATCGATACCTATGACACGGAGAGAGCGGCTCGCCGCGTGGTGAGGTTGGCTCACGAGCCCGAATCCGATACGCGTCCCGGGCGCATTCTCGGTGTCCGCATCGATAGCGGCGATCTGAGTGCGCAGGCGCAGGCGGTGCGTCGAATCTTCGACTCCGGGGGCTGCCGGGAACTGCAGATCATCCTGAGCGGCGGATTGGACGAGCACCGCATCGAGCGCATGCTTGCGGCCGGTACACCGGTCGATGCTTTCGGTGTCGGCACGAATCTCGATGTCTCAACCGACGCGCCGGCGCTGGACATGGCGTACAAGCTGCAGGAATACGCCGGCCGTGCACGGCGCAAGCGCTCGCCTGGCAAGGTGACGTGGCCGGGCTGCAAGCAGGTATTTCGTGAGCGCGATGCGCTCGGTGCACCGGTTGGCGACAGCATTGCACTCATCGATGAGCCGATCGCGGGCACGCCGCTGCTGCGCGAGATCATGCGTGCAGGGCAGCGCGTGGTCGATCTGCCGGAGCTCACTCGCATCCGCAACGATTGTCGTCAGCAACTCATGAGTCTGCCGTCACCGCTGCGATTGCTCGGGGAGACCGACGCTAAGGAGTCGATCTACCCGGTGACCATCTCGAGTGGCCTTGTCGCTCTGGCGGACAGCTTCGACCCGAACGAGGAATGAGCTCGCGCTGAAAAAGTGCCGCCACCCCCTGGGGGCGATAGAAACAGCAACAGCAGGCCCTTGATCAGCGTCGCGGCCGCGTGCCGGCCTGTGTGGGATCAACTCGCTGATTGCTTGCGCACCAACAGCACGGGTACCGGCGTATGACGCACAACATATTCGGCCTCGCTGCCGAGCACCATTCGACCGAGCCCGCGCCGCCCATGCGTACCCATGACGATGATATCCGCTGGCCATGCCTTCGCCTGAGCAACGATCAGTTCGCCCGTGTTGTCCGTTGACGTCTCAAGAAGCACGCTCTCGACTTTGAGGCCATGCTCGCGAGCCAGTCGCTCTGCCTGCTTCAGAAGGCTTTTCCCATCTTCGAGCAGTTTTTCGTTGATATCGCCAAGGCTGTAGACAGCCAGGCTATACGGGAAAGCGATATAGGCACTGTTGACCACATGCATTGCCCGCACCGTGGCGCCACCGTCCCGCGCCAACTTGGCGGCTTCCAGCAGGCCGCATGTCGAGGTGTCGCTTCCATCAACGGGCACTAGGATATTCTTATACATGGAACCTCGTCCTCTGGTGGGCCTGATGGAGCAGCTGGCGCTTTCAAATTCGCATCGAATAAACGCTACCATCGTGGAGCCCGGTGGTAATCGGGTGAAGCCACGATCCAACCACGTGTTTCTGCTGATTGCTGTACCGGCGCGCAAGCGCTAGTCGGTCGCTGAAAGAAGATCGTGCATACGTAGTCTCCACGACGCGGGTGCGGTGCCCAGCGGAAGACAGTGACCCCCATGTAACCAAGCGAACGAGACTGCATCATGACGACCCGTCGGCTCGATTCATGCTTATTCGGACTCCGCGAAAGCCAGACGCTTGCGGCTGCGATCGCTCACGATGCGGGACTGACGCTCGCTGCGCTGGAGGAGCGGCGTTTCGAGGATGGAGAATTCAAGTTGCGCCCGCTCGAGTCGGTGCGTGGTCGCTCGGCGTACGTGCTTCAGACGCTTGCAGCGACGCCAGATGCCCCCCTGTGCGAGCGTTTGGTGCGATTCCTGTTCCTGATCAATGGGCTGCGCGATGCTGGCGCCGACCCGCGAGTCGCGCTGGTACCCTATCTTGCGTTTGCGCGTAAGGAGCGACGCACCCAACTGCGCGATCCGGTCAACACGCGCTACGTTGCAGAACTGTTCGAGGCCTCGGGCGTCGATCGACTCATCGCGCTGGACGTCCACAATCCGGCGGCGCTCGATAACTCCTTCCGAATTCCGGTCGATCATCTGACCGCGCTGCCCATGTTCGTCGATCACTTCGCGACGCGGCTTGCTCGAGCCAGCCTCGCAATCGCGTCACCGGACATCGGCGGCATCAAGCGGGCTCAGATCTTTCGCGAGCTGCTCGAGGGGCGGCTTGGCCGGGAAGTCGAATTGGCATTCATCGAAAAGCGCAGGGCACAAGGGGTGGTTTCCGGCGGCATGCTCGTCGGCAAGGTCGCCGAGTGCGACGTTATCGTGCTAGATGACCTGTGCGCCACCGGCGGCACTCTGATTCGCGCAGCCGACGTGTGTCATCAGGCGGGCGCGGCCAGGGTCCACGTTGCGGTGACACACTGGCCGCTCGCGGCCGGGCTTCAGACCCTCATGCGGGCGGACAACATCACCAGCATCGTGACTACGGATAGCGTCGGAGTATCCCTCCAGCTGCCAGACACCCCAGGAACGGCTGCCAAGCTCACGATGCTGTCGGTCGCGCCGCTCTTCGGTCAGGCAATCAGGCGAATGGAGGCGGGCAAGCCGTTGGCTCCGCTGTTCAGCCGCTGGCCAGTGGCGTTCGACGATTAATCACGTCTTCCGGCCAATTCCCGCAGCGCGAGGCGGATGTAGCGCAGCGCGTCCGCCAGATACGAGTTGCCGGCCGCCCTCCAGAATCGGGACTGCCCTGCAAACTGGGGATCACGGAGGTGCCAGACTGCCGTCTTGGCGCGGATGACAGCTCGCTGACTCATGTAGAAGTGCATCAGTGGGCTCGTTACCGGGTCATCCAGCGTCAGCTGAACGTTGCGCGTCACATCGCCTGCAAAGCCCCGGTCTCCGACCCGCGCGCATTCGAGGCCGAGAAACGCCAATTCCTCTGCCGGGTCGAGTCGACGCAGGTCGCGATCGAACTCCAGACAATCAATCACGCAGGGCTCATCAGAAGCAGACCCGAGGAATACGTGTTCCGGACGAAGATCGCCATGCCCGTCGACCAGGTGTGAACCGCGGCTTCCCAGAAGAGTCGCACTTTCAGCAATGAATCGCAGCTGAGCGCGGATCACTTCATCCACACGACGCTTGCTCACGCCCAGATCCCGCGCATGCAGATCACGGCTATTTTCCAAGGTCTGTGAGCGCAGGCGGGCAACATAGGCTCGCGGGCTCATGGGGGCACGCCGCGCATGCGTGAAGAACGCGGACAACAACCGCGTCACAGCTTCGACATCACGCCGTGTCACGGCGTTGCTGGCGAGGGCGCGGTCGAGCATTCGCGCGGCCGGAAGCCGTCGCATCTTGACGACCCAGTCCACCACGCGCAGGCCCCATCCTAGCCCCAAACTGCCATCCTTCCTGCGCATCACCGGCACGACACCGAGATACGTGGACTCAGCAAGGCGACGGTTTAGCCGGATTTCATTACGGCAGCCCCGCTCGCGCCGTGCAAGCGTCCGATAGTCCATGCCGCGGTGGCGCACCGGCTTCTTCATCTTGTAGGCCAGCGCGTGCGTCAGAAACACCCAGGCAAAATGTGTTTCGATGACATCAATGCGGCCAGATCGCCCCGGAGAGCGGCTCAGGCGACGGAACATCTCAACGATCTTCCGCTGACGCATGTCAACTGGGTGTTTGCATTTCATCCACTGCAGGCTATAGGTGAGCGTAGGGGCAATTCAAGCGGATGATCCACTACGGCGGCAGGCGCACCTGGATGCGTGGAAAATACCAATGGCGCGAACGGGAGAAAGCCCTACGCTCTGATTGCTGCAGGCAATGCGTAGTGGAGGATTTGCCGATCCCCGCGAAGTCGGGCCGGTGAAGTCATGGTTAAGACGATGCGGGCGGATTCTGCCGTCACCAGCGGCCATCGTAGCGATGCTCCGGCGTTGCGCAACGAGGATGTGGCCGTCGCATTCGACGAAATGGCGGAATTGCTGGCGATCAGCGGGGAAAATCCGTTTCGCATCCGCGCCTACCAGCGTGCCGCGCAGGTGGTGCGCACATTGCCGCGGCCGCTCGCCGAGTTCGGCGGCGCAAAAGAGCTGGATCAACTTCCAGGAATCGGTCCGGATCTCGCAGCAAAGATCCAGGAGCTGCTGCGAACAGGAACGCTGAAGGCGCTGGAGCAGATGAGGATGCACGTGCCGGCAGGCTTGCGCGAGCTGCTCAAGCTGCCGGGCCTCGGACCGGTGCGCGTGCGCGCGCTGCATGCCGCGCTGGGCATCGATGGCATCGAGGCTCTGCGCAAGGCACTGGACGAGGACCGATTGAAGGGGCTGCGCGGTTTCGGGCCCGCGATCCAGGCGCGTCTGCGCCAGGGACTCGGTGAACGTGGCGAGGCGCCGCAACGCTGGCTCTGGTCGGTCGCCGCGCAGTACGCCGAGCCGCTGCGCGACTACCTGCAGTCGCTCGCCGGCGTGGCACAGGTGGAGATCGCCGGCAGCTATAGACGCGGCCGGGATACGCTCGGCGATCTGGATTTGGTCGTTTGCGCACGCGGCGAGCTCGATCTGGCCGGCGCGCTGCGCGGCTATGGCGACGTCCGGGAACTCACGGCCGCCGGTCCGACGCGCTGCACGGCGGTGTTGCGCAATGGCCTGCATGCGGACCTGCGCCTCGTAGGGCCAGAGAGCGTCGGCGCAGCGCTCTACTACTTCACCGGCAGCCGCGATCACAATGTGCAACTGCGCCAGCGGGCGGCCGAGCGCGGCCTCAAGCTCAATGAATACGGGCTGTTTCGTGGACGCCGACGCGTCGCCGGTAAAACGGAACAGGAAATCCTTACGGCACTGGGACTTTCATGGATTCCTCCTGAGTTACGCGAGCTCCGTGGTGAGATCGAAGCGGCCGAGCGCGGCGAGATCCCGCAGCTGGTCGAGCTCAAGGACCTGCAGGGGGATTTGCACGCGCATACCAAAGCCAGCGATGGCCGGGAGACGCTGGCACAGATGGTCAGCGCAGCGCGCGCGCGTGGCCTTCGTTTCATGGCGATCACCGATCACTCGCGTTATCTGGGAATCGTTCGTGGGCTGGATCAGGGGCGCCTCGCGCGGCAGATCGATGAAATCGATGCGCTGAACGCGACATTAAAGGACTTTGAGGTGTTGAAGGGCGCCGAGGTGGATATTCTGGAGGACGGGCGGTTGGCGCTGTCCGATGCCGTGCTGCGCAGACTCGACGTCGTCGTGGCGGCGATTCATAGTCACTTCGAGTTATCGGAAGCGAAACAGACGACGCGGATATTGCGCGCGCTCGAGCGCCCTTGCGTCTCCATTCTGGCGCACCCGAGCGGGCGATTGCTCGGCGAGCGCTCGGCCTATGCCGTGAATTTCACCAGGATTCTCCAGGCTGCACGCAGCCGCCCCTGCTTCCTCGAGCTCAACGCCCAGCCGCGGCGGCTCGACATGGACGATATACTTTGCAGGGCGGCCCGCGAGCAGGGGATCCTGGTCAGTGTTGCCAGCGACGCGCACGCCGGTGCCGAACTTGATGACCTGGCCGGCGGCATACGCCAGGCGCGGCGCGGATGGTTGCGGCCCGAGGATGTGCTGAACGCCCGACCGCTTGCGCAGGTCAAGACTCTGCTGGCCCGCACGCGTCACTGATTGCCGCCTCGCGGCCAGACCGGGCCGCGCGTACAGCGACAGCGCACCGCCGCCCATCAGGATGAGCGCGCCGGCAAAGCCCGTGACGAGTCCGGCGAGGTGTCGCGGCCGCAGTTTGAACAGCCGCAGCAGCGCGCCGAGACCGATGATCTTTCCAACCGCGCCAGTACCAGCCAGCCGAACGCGAACGCGATCGTCAGGCATTCGAACGCGGGTAGCGCCAGCGCGCGCAGCGCCAGCGTCGGCCACGTCGCCCACAACGGAATTGCGAGCATGCCTACGCAGGTCCAGGCCCGTGGCGACAGCGGCTGCCAGGGCCCCGATGCCGGGCCGAGCGTTCCAAACCAGACGGTCACGCCGGAAGTCACGGGGAGTCGCCCGAGAGCCACCCGTGCAGCGCTGCATTCACGCGCTCGGGCTGCTCGAGCGTCGACAGATGGCCACTCGCGGGAAGTCTGACCAGTCGCGCACCGCGAATGCCGGCGGCGATCTCCTGCGCGCGGTCCGGCGGCGTGATCTGGTCGGCCTCGCCGACCAGCACCAAGGTCGGACAGCCGATCGCGGCCAGATCCGGCCGCGAGTCGCGCCGAGTCATGATCGCGGTCTGCTGGCGGACGTAGGCCTCGGCTCCGGTCTCCCGGGCCATGCCGCGCACGATCTCGCGCAGCTCCTGGTCGGCATGGCGTGCGGGGTCGACCAGCCCCGGGTAGGCGAGGTCGGCGACCTCGCCGAACCTGCCGGTGCGTGTGAGGCCGATCAGTTCGCGGCGGCGTTCGCTCTGCTCGGGGGCATCGGGCCGCGCCGTGGTGTCGAGCAGCACCAGTCGCGCGATGCGCTCGGGCGCCTGGCGCAGCAGCTCGAACGCGATATAGCCGCCCAGCGACAGCCCGAGCAGCCGGAAGTGCCGGGGTGCGTGATCGAGCACGCGGCGCGCGATCGACGCGATGCTGTCGTCGCGCCGGTGATCGGCCACCATCACCGGTCCGAACTGCCACAGCAGCGGCAGCTGCGCGGCATACAGTCGCGTGGTGCACGCCAGGCCCGGCAGCAGCAGCGTCGGCAGCGGTTGCTCGCGCATGCGCGGTCAGGCCAGCGAGTGAAACACGCGCTGCACGTCGTCTTCCTGTTCGAGCTTGTCGATCAGCTCCAGGGCCTCGGTGGCTTGCACCTCGGGCAGTTCGATCGTCGTGCGGCACACGTAATCGTGCTCGGCCGAGAGCGGCACGATGCGTCGCGCTTCCAGCGCTTCCTGCAGCTTGCCGAAGTTCTCGAACGCGCAACGCAGCACCAGCTGTGGTTCACCTTTGTCGCCGGTGCTCTCGCCCATTTCCTCCAGGCCGTGATCAATCATGTCCAGTTCGAGCTCATCCTGGTCGATACCGGCCGGATCGAGCCGGAACACGCCCATCTTCTGGAACTGGAAGCTCACGCTGCCGGTGGTGCCGAGATTGCCGCCGTGCTTGCTCATGATGTTGCGCACATGCGCCACGGTACGGGTCGGATTGTCGGTCGCGGTCTCGACCAGCAGCGCGACCCCATGCGGTGCATAGCCTTCATACAGCACTTCGAGGTAGTTGGTCGCGTCGTGGCCGCTGGCGCGCTTGATCGCCGCCTCGACCTTGTCCTTCGGCATATTGACGGCGCGCGCGTTCTGCATGATGCGCCGGAGCGTCGGATTGGAAGCCGGGTCCGCGCCGCCTGCCTTCACCGCCATGTTGATGTCCTTGGCGATGCGCGCGAACTGTTTCGCCATGCGGTTCCAGCGCGCGAACATCGCGTGCTTGCGAACTTCAAAAATGCGGCCCATGGCTACCCCGGCGTCTGCGATGATTCGAGTGCAATTGAGAATGATGCCATTGTCGACGCGCCAAGGCACCCGAATCAAAGCTCGCTTCGCCGCAAGCCGTATGGCGGGGGATCGCGGCCGCGCAGCAGCGCAGCCGCGGACTTCAGGCGGACTTCAGGCGCACGTCAGGCGGATGTGGCGAGCGCCTGCGCGGTGGGATCCGCACCTTCAGGTACGCCGGAGCCTCGGCGACCATCGGCAGCGGTGAGCGTGGCGGAACCGCGATCGGCTCGATGCCGGAATCCTCCGGCCGCGGCGCCAGCGAGCGCGCCGCGGCGGCTGCCGCCAGCTCGGGCGGCGGCGCGGTTTCCTCGGGCGTCAGCAGCCAGTCATGGGCACGCAGCGCGAGGCCCAGATCCGTACGGCTGGTCAGTACCGTGAATGGCACCGAAATCAGCATGCCGAGGATCACCGGCGACATCCACCAGATGAAGTTGGGCGCCAGCACCAGGATCGTGGTGCCCCAGACGAGGCCGATGAGAAGGTGCCATTTGTGGCGCTGAAACGCTTCGCGCCAGCTGATACCGCGATCGCCGCGAGCCTGCGCTTCCCAGCCGACGCTGCGGCCGAGCAGCGCGCGCACGACGAATTCCGAATGGAACAGCATCATCGTCGGCGCCAACAGCATGCTCAGGACCTGCTCGAACAGAAAGCCCCCGATGATCTTGCGCGTGCCGCCGAATGCGCTGCGCAGCGCGCGATCCTTGATTGCGAGGGTGGCGCCGAGCATCTTCGGCACCAGCAGCACCACCGCGGTCATGCTCAGCAGCGCAGCGATTTCGCTGTCGCGATACTGCGGCCAGCTTGGAAACAGTGAAAACGCGCCGGGCTGGAAGTACTCATGCCCCTTGACGGCCTGGATGCAGGTGACGATCGAGCTGATGATCAGCACCAGCAGCCACAGCGGCGAGGTGACGTACGACAGGATGCCGGTCAGCAGATGCGTGCGGCTAAGCCAGTGCAATCCCTTCATCGGCAGCACGCCGGCATGCTGCAGGTTGCCCTGCGCCCAGCGCAGGTCGCGCGCCGCGTAGTCAATGACGTTCGAGGGCACTTCCTCCCAGCTGCCGGTGATGTCGGGTACCAGCCAGACCTTATAGCCGGCGCGACGCATGAAGGCCGCCTCGACGATGTCGTGGCTCAGAATCTCGCCGCCGAACGGCGGCGATCCCGGCAATCGCGGCAGCGCGCAATGCTGCGCGAACGCGCGCAGGCGCAGAATCGCGTTGTGGCCCCAGTAGTTGCTCTCGCCGAGCTGCCAGAACGCGAGGCCGTCGGCCAGCATCAGCCCGCTGATGCGGACAGCAAACTGCAGTACGCGGGCGAACAGCGTGTCGCGCGCGGCCAGCAGCGGCAGTGTCTGGACGATGCCGACGTCGGGGTGGGCGTCCATCAGCTGCGCCATCGATACCAGCGCCTGGCCGGACATGATGCTGTCCGCGTCGAGTACGATCATGTAGTCGTAGGCGCCGCCCCAGTTGCGCACGAATTCGGCGAGGTTGCCGGCCTTGCGCCCGATGTTGTCGCTGCGGCGGCGGTAGAACACCCGGCCGTCGGCGTCCCGTCGTGCCACCAGCGCACGCCAGGCGGCCAGTTCCGCCTCGGCGATCTCGGGAACACGCGTATCGGACAGGATGAACAGATCAAATGCCGGGGCGGCCGGCTGCTGCTGCAGCGACGACCAGACGGCGTCGGCGTTGGCAAATACGTGGGCAGTGTCCTCGTTGTACACCGGGGTGACGATCGCGGTTCGGCCGTGCAGCGGCTGCGATGCGACATCCCGGGAATGCAGCACGGTGCGGTCGCGGCCCACGAGGCGCACGATGAAGCCCGCCACGGCGGTCCAGAACGCCCCGGAAATCCACGTAAACAGCACGATGAACAGCGGCAACGCGACGATATTGAGCACCGTCTGGCCGTTGACCTTGAGGATGTCGAGCATCAGGAATCCCGCCACCAGCGCGGTCAGGAACGTGAGGCCGAAGAATACCGAGCGGCGCCACAGCTCCTGGCGGCGCATCGAGCGCTCGCCGAGTGCTTCCGGGCTTGCGGGGTCGGTCGATGTCATGGCGTCCAAAGGTAGGTCCAGGTTTCGGTGAGGGCCTCCCCGTACAGCGTCAGGTAGCAGCGCAGGTCCATGGCCTGGCTATTCTTGGGCAGCAGCCGGAACGTGACGCGCCAGACGCCGTTCTCCACCAGACGCTGGATGGAGACGTTGTCGACGTCGCCATTGTGCGAGCTGATCTCGGGCTTGACCGGCTGCGTGCCGGCCATCGAGTCCAGGTCGCCCCCGGCGAAGTCGATCAGGATGCGCCGCGCCGTATCGCCGCTGCTGCGCCCGTGCGCGACCGCGGTGCGGGTCGCGATCGCGCGGCCGCCCGGCGACCACTGCGGCGCGTTGGAGTACGCCGACATCAGATAGGAGAACGTAAACGGCTTGTGCGGCTGCAGGTGCAGCGCCGGTATCCAGTACGAGACGATATTGTCGTGAATGTCCTCACCGGTGGGGATCTCGACCAGCTCCACGGTGCCTTTGCCCCAATCACCCAGCGGTGCCATCCAATAGCTCGGACGGCGCTGATAATGGGCATCCTCATCCTGGTAATTCGCAAAGTCGCGATCACGCTGGCTCAGGCCAAATCCGCGGGGATGCTCGTCCGAGAAGCTCGAGACGCGCAGCGCGCGCGGATTGAGCAATGGCCGCCAGAGCCATTCGCCGGGCCCGGTCTGCATCAGCAAGCCATCGCTGTCATGCACCTCGGGGCGATAATCATCGAACGGCCGCGGACGGTCCTCGCCATAGAGGAACATCGAGGTCAACGGGGCGAGGCCAACCTTTTCCACGTCCTTGCGCGCAAACAGGGTCGCCGTGACCTCCACCGTGCTGGTCATCCCCGGCCTGATCTCGAAGCGATAGGCGCCGGTCAGACTCGGGCTGTCGAGCACCGCGTAGATGGTCAGCGTGCGCTGCTCGGGCGACGGACGCACCAACCAGAAATCCGTGAAGTAGGGAAACTCCTCGCCGCCGGTGGTGGCGACGTTGATTGCAAGCCCGCGCGCCGAGGCCCCATATTTCTGGTCGCGCCCGAGCAGCCGGAAATAGGAGGCGCCCAGGAACGCGATCAGCTCGTCCTTGTAGTCCGGGGTCTGCAGCGGGAAGTGAACGCGCAGCCCCGCGAAGCCGAGATCGCCCGGCAAGTCCTTGGGCGGCGGGCCTTTGCCGAATTCGAATTGCGACGGAGTGTAATTGACAGCCCGCAGCACGCCGTCATCGCCGACTTCGGTGACGTTGACCCGCTTGTCGTAGGCGAAGCCGCGATGAAAAAACTGCACTTCGAACAGTGCCTGGTGGCGCCACAGCGCCTGGTCGGCCCGAAACTGAATGGTGCGGTAATCATCGTAGCTGATCTTCGACAGGCTGTCGGGCAGCCTGCCGCTGTGATCGCGATACGGCTCGTTGGCGCGCTGCTGCGCTATCCGCTGCACGCTGTCGAAGCCGAAGCGCGGGGCGGCCTGCGGCTGCGGCGGACGGATGCGCGGCGACAGGGCACTGGAGTGCTGCAACAAGACCGCGAACGTTGTCACTGAGAGCAGTAACCATCGTCGCGGATCCACGCACTACTCCTGGGGTCGGTGTTACGGGGCCTCCATGGGCGCCGACCGGGCGCCGACATGGCTGATGCGCGGCACCGGCGGCTTCCGTGTACCGGACATTGTGACCAAGGCGCCGACGACGGTCGAGTGGCAAATTCTCCGATACGCTTGTCGGACTTCGCTCGCCGGTCGGCACGCCCGGCTCCGTGCGCCGCAAGGCTACGCGATCGCAATGAATCAACGCTGAACGCACGCGCGCCAGAGGTGCCGGATCGCCAGCCAGAATCAGGGTTTACGTCGTCGGCCGGTGGGAACAGGGGCTGGGCGGCCCCGCGGAGCCGGTCGCGGGCGCCTCGCCCGGTGGCAGGGTCGGCGCTCGGATTCCCGACCCTTGCCGGGCCGGGGTGGCGGCGAGCGATCGGCGGCCACCAGGCCCTGCCGGGACGCGCCGATAAGCCCGATGTGAGCCAGCCGGCAAAAAAGTGAATTCTGATTCATTATTTGTGCTCGCTGGAGTACAGTTGCGACGCGGATCTACCGGCATGAGCAACGTCATCCAATCCCACATCCGCGCCGACGCGGCGCAGTTCGAGGCCAATGCCGCGGCGATGCGGGCGCTGGTGGCGCAGCTGCGCGAGCGCGTCGCGGCGGCGGCCGAGGGCGGATCGCAGGCGGCGCGCGAGCGTCATCGCGCGCGCGGCAAGCTGCTGGCGCGCGAGCGCATCGACCTGCTGCTCGACCCGGGGGCGCCGTTCCTCGAGCTCAGTGCGCTTGCCGCCTACGACATGTACGGCGGGGAGGTGCCCGGGGCCGGCATCGTCACCGGTATCGGCCGGGTGAGCGGCTGCGAATGCGTGATCGTGGCCAATGATGCGACCGTCAAGGGCGGCACCTATTACCCGATCACTGTCAAGAAGCATCTGCGGGCGCAGGAGATCGCGGCCGAGAACCACCTGCCGTGCATTTATCTGGTCGACTCGGGCGGGGCCTACCTGCCCCTGCAGGACCAGGTGTTCCCGGACCGGGAGCACTTCGGGCGCATCTTCTACAACCAGGCCAGGCTCTCGCAGCGCGGCATCCCGCAGCTCGCCTGCGTGATGGGTTCGTGCACCGCCGGCGGCGCGTATGTGCCGGCCATGGCCGACGAGAGCATCATCGTCAAGGACAACGGCACGATATTTCTGGGCGGGCCACCGCTGGTCAAGGCCGCGACCGGCGAGGTCGTCAGCGCCGAAGAACTCGGCGGCGCCGACGTGCACACCCGCATCTCCGGGCTCGCCGACCACTACGCGGACAGCGATGCGCATGCGCTCGCCATCCTGCGCCGGATCGTCGCCCACCTGAACCGGCCGCCATCGCCGCCGGTCGCGCAGCGTGCGGTCGAGGAGCCGCGCTACGACCCCGAGGAGCTCTACGGCATCATCCCGGCTGACACGCGCAAGCCTTACGATGTGCGCGAGGTGATCGCCCGCATCGTCGACGGCTCGCGCCTGGATGAATTCCGGCAGCGCTACGGCGCCACGCTGGTTGCGGGCTTTGCCCACATCCATGGCTGTCCGGTCGCGGTGCTCGCGAACAATGGAATTCTGTTTTCAGAATCGGCGCTCAAGGGCGCGCACTTCATCGAGCTGGCGTCGCAGCGCGGCATCCCGCTGCTGTTCCTGCAGAACATCTCGGGCTTCATCGTCGGCAAGAAGTACGAGAACGCCGGCATCGCGAAGGACGGCGCCAAGCTGGTGACGGCGGTCGCGACCAGCGCCTTGCCTAAGCTCACGCTCCTGATCGGCGGCTCGTTCGGTGCCGGCAATTACGGCATGTGCGGCCGCGCCTACGGACCGCGTTTCCTGTGGAGCTGGCCGAACTCGCGCATCAGCGTGATGGGCGGTGAGCAGGCCGCTACCGTGCTGGCCACGGTGCGGCGCGACGCGCTCGAGGCCCAGGGCAAGAGCTGGAGCGCGCAGGAGGAGCAGGATTTCAAACAGCCCACGCGCGCGCAGTTCGAGCAGCAGGGCAATCCGTACTACGCCACCGCGCGGCTGTGGGACGATGGCATCGTCGATCCGGCGCAGACCCGGCGCCTGCTCGGCCTGGGTCTGGCGGCGGCGCTGAATGCGCCGATCGGCGCGACGCGCTTCGGCGTGTTCCGGATGTAGGGCACGATGCCGGACTATCAGTTCCTACAGCTCGAATACCGTGCCGGCTGCGCGATCGTGTGGCTGAACCGCCCGGAGCGCCATAACGCGTTCCACGAGGGGCTGCTGGCCGAGTTGCCGCGCTGCCTGGATCTGCTGTCACAGGATGCGGCGGTGCGCGTGATCGTGCTCGCCGGCCGCGGCCGCAGCTTCTGTGCCGGCGGCGACCTGGAATGGATGCAGCGCCAGGCGCGCGCCGACTACGACGCGAACCTCGAGGATGCGCGCCGGCTGGCGTGGATGCTGCGCACGCTGGCGCAATTCCCGAAGCCGACCGTCGCGCGTGTGCAGGGCGTGGCGCTCGGCGGCGGCATGGGGCTGGTCGCCGCCTGCGATATCGCGCTTGCCTCGCGCGAGGCCAGTTTCGGCACCACCGAGGTGCGCCTGGGTCTGACCCCCTCGACCATCGCACCGTATGTGATTGCCGCGATCGGCGAGCGCGCGGCGCGCCGCTATTTCCTGAGCGGCGAGCGCTTCGATGCCCATGAGGCGCTGCGCATCGGACTGGTCCATGAAGCGGTCGAGCCCGACGCGCTCGATGCGCGCCTCGTCGAGCTGCTCGAGGCGCTGCGCAGCGCCGGCCCGCAGGCCCAGGCGCATTGCAAGCGGCTGCTGGCGTCGCTGCGCGGTCACGATGCCTTCGACCCGCAGGTCGCGGAGCAGACCGCGCGCAGCATCGCGGAAGTGCGGGCCGGGCAGGAGGCGCGCGAAGGCATCGCGGCGTTCTTCGCCAAGCGCAGGCCGAGCTGGACCGACTAGATGTTCGACCGGATCCTCATTGCCAATCGCGGCGAGATCGCCTGCCGCGTCATTGCGACCTGCCGCCGGCTCGGCATCGCCACGGTCGCGGTGTATTCCGAAGCGGACGCGAGCGCGCGGCACGTGCGCCTGGCCGATCAGGCGGTGTGCGTCGGTCCGGCCGCCGCGCGCGACAGTTACCTGCGCATCCCCGTGATCCTCGACGCGGCGCAGCGTTCGGGCGCGCAGGCGATCCATCCGGGCTACGGTTTCCTGTCCGAGAATCCCGAGTTCGCGCAGCAGTGCGCCGCGGCGGGCCTGACGTTCATCGGACCGCCGGTCGCGGCGATGCGCGCGATGAGCTCCAAGGCGACCGCCAAGCAGCTGATGCAGGCCTGTGGCGTGCCGCTGTTGCCGGGCTACCATGGCGAGGACCAGGACCCGGCGCGGTTGCGCAGCGAGGCGGCGCGGATCGGCTACCCGGTGCTCATCAAAGCCACCGCGGGCGGCGGCGGCAAGGGCATGCGCGCGGTCGACAGCGAGGCAGTGTTCGACGAACGCCTCGCGGCCTGCCAGCGCGAGGCGCGCGCAAGCTTCAACGACGATCGCGTGCTGCTCGAGAAGTACGTGCACAGTCCGCGGCACATCGAGGTGCAGGTGTTCGGCGACAGCCATGGCCAGATCGTGCACCTGTACGAGCGCGATTGTTCGGCCCAGCGACGCCACCAGAAAGTGCTGGAGGAGGCGCCGGCGCCGCAGTTCAGCTCCGCGCAGCGCGCGGCGCTCACGCGCGCGGCCTGCGATGCGGCGCACGCGGTCGGTTATGCCGGCGCGGGCACGGTGGAATTCCTGCTCGATCCGGCCGGCGGGTTCTACTTCCTCGAGATGAATACGCGAATTCAGGTCGAACATCCGGTCACCGAGATGATCACCGGGCTGGACCTGGTGGAATGGCAGCTGCGCGTCGCGGCCGGTGAGCCGCTGCCGCTGCGCCAGTCCGAGGTCGCCCTGCGCGGCCATGCGATCGAAGTGCGCCTGTATGCGGAGGTGCCCGAGGCCGGATTCCTGCCTTCGAGCGGGACGCTGCAGCGCTTCGAATTGCCGGCCGCTTCCGCCGCACTGCGGCTCGAGACCGGCATCGAGGCCGGCGAGCGCGTCGGGATTGATTATGATCCGATGCTCGCGAAGCTGATCGTGCACGCGGGCACGCGGCCGGAAGCGGTCGCGGCTTTGCGCACCGCGCTGTCGCAGGTGCGCATCGCCGGCGTCGGCAACAACGTGATGTTCCTGCGCCGGCTGGCCGGCAGCGCGGCGTTTGCCCACGGCGCGCTCGACATCGGTTTCATCGAACGCGAGCCCGAACTGGTCGGCGGCACGCCGTTGCCGGTCAAGCCCGAAGTGCTCGCAGCCGCCGCGCTCTGGACGCTGGCGCAGGAGCGGCCGTCGCCCGCGACCGACGCGGCACGCGCGCTGACGCCTTCGGCCTGGAATGCGAGCGATGGCTGGCGGCTCAACGGCTATCTGACGCGAACGCTCGAGTTCGACGCCACGAGCACCGCAGGCACTGTAGGCACGTCAGGCGCAGCGGATTCAATGGCCACCGTCGCGGTGACCTATCGCCCCGAAGGCCTGCGACTCGCGATCGGCGAGCGCAGCGAGCTGGCGGCACTGCGAGCGCAGGGCCATGATTTCCATCATCTGCAGTTCGGTGCCGACGGCGTGCGGCTGCAGATCGAGACCGAGGCGGGCCAGCTGCGCATCGTGATCGGCGGCGATGAGTACCGCTTGCGCCGGCGCGATCCGCTGCAGTCCCTGGCCGATGCGTATGTGGCCGAGGCCAGCCTCGCGGCGCCGATGCCGGGCCGCGTGATCGCGCAGCTGGTGGTCGCGGGCACGACGGTGGCCAGGGGCGCGCCGCTGCTGATCCTGGAAGCGATGAAGATGGAGCACACGATCTGCGCGCCGGCCAATGGCACCGTGCGCGGCTATCGCGCCGCCGTCGGCGAGCAGGTCAAGGAAGGCTGCGAGCTGATCGAATTCGAGGCCACCCCGGGGTCCCCGTGCCCAGGGTCCCCGTCCCCATGATGCCCGCACGCGTCAGGCTGGTCGAGGTCGGTCCGCGCGACGGGCTGCAGAACGAGCGCGC
The DNA here is from genome assembly GCA_044440135.1 of Steroidobacterales bacterium. Taxonomy (GTDB): domain Bacteria; phylum Pseudomonadota; class Gammaproteobacteria; order Steroidobacterales; family Steroidobacteraceae; genus FEN-1191. Next base: position 78,162 of record JBIODC010000005.1, read on the forward strand.
GATCGTGAGCACCGAGGTCAAGCTGGAACTGATCCGCCGGCTCGCCGATGCGGGCCTTGAGCATATCGAAGCGACCGCGTTCGTATCGCCGAAGCGCGTACCGCAGATGGCCGATCACGACGCGCTGATGCGCGCGGTGCCGCGGCGCCCCGGGCTCATCTATTCGGCGTTGACGCCGAACCTGATCGGTTTCGAGGCGGCGATGGCCGCCGGCGTGGACGAGGGCGCGGTGTTCGGCGCTGCCTCGGAGACCTTCTCGCAGAAGAACATTCATTGTTCGATCGCCGAGAGCCTGCGCCGGTTCGACGAGGTCATGCGCGCCGCGCGGGAGCGCGGGGTACCGGGGCGCGGCTACGTGTCGTGCGCGCTGGGCTGTCCCTACGAGGGCGCGATCGCGCCAGCGGCCGTGGCCGGCATCGCCGCCGCGCTGCATGAGATGGGCTGTCATGAGATCTCGCTCGGGGATACCATCGGCGTCGGCACGCCGGGGCGCACCGTGGCGATGCTCGAGGCGGTCGCGCAGCGCGTGCCGATCGAGCGGCTCGCCGGTCATTTCCATGACACCTACGGGCAGGCGCTGGCGAATGTCTACGCGGCGCTGCAGCTCGGGGTCGCGGTGTTCGATGCTTCGGTGGCGGGATTGGGCGGCTGTCCGTATGCGCCGGGCGCCTCGGGAAATCTGGCGAGCGAGGATCTGCTCTATATGCTCGATGGGCTCGGGATTGACACCGGCGTGCGGCTCGACGCGTTGCTTGCGGCCGATCGCTACATCTGCGACGCGCTGCAGCGGCCGACGCAGTCGCGGGTCGCGCTTGCGCGGCCGGCAACCTAAAGGGGCATCACCCGCATGAGTGTACCGGCCTCCGCCTGGGTCCGACCGCTGCTGCTCGCGCTGCTGCTGACCGGGCTTGCGCTGCTGTGCCTGCTGATCCTGGCGCCGTTCATCACGCCGATTGTCTGGGCCGCGATCCTCGCGTATGCAAGCTGGCCGCTGTATCGGCAGCTGCGGCGGCTGTTGCACGGCTACCGGACCATTGCGGCGCTGCTGATGACGCTGATCCTGGGTTGCGCGGTGGTGCTGCCGGTGCTGTGGATCCTGGTGCTGGTGCAGGGCGAGCTGATCACGGCCTACCAGGCATTGACGAAGTACCTCGCGCAAGAGCCGCAGGCAGTGTCGAACCTCCTCGGTCGCATCCCCTGGGTCGGGCCTAAGGTCGAGGAAGCGATGCACCGGTATGCGACCGATTCGTCGGTGCTGACCCAGGAACTGAGTTCGTGGATGCTGAGCTGGGCGAGCGACCTCGGCCGCGTCCTTAGCAGCGTCGGCCGCAACGTCGTCAAACTGACGCTGACGCTACTGACATTGTTCTTCTTCTATCGCGACGGCGAGACCATCACGGCCCAGGCCGAGCAGGTCGTCGAAGGATTCTTCGCCGACCGGCTCACCCCGTATGTGGTGACGGCCGCGAGGATGACGCGCGCGGTGGTGTACGGGCTGTTGATTACGGCGATCACGCAGGGCTTGCTGGCCGGCATCGGCTATCGCGTGGTCGGCGTCACGGCGCCGGTGCTGCTCGGCGCGCTGACCGGCATCCTGTCGATCGTGCCGCTGGTCGGTACCGCGATCGTGTGGGTGCCGGTCGGCATCTACCTGCTGGCGACCGGACTGGTGTGGCAAGGCATCGTGATGCTGATCTGGGGCGCGGTGCTGGTGCATCCGGCCGACAATGTGCTGCGGCCGATCCTGATCAGCAGTGCCACCCGGGTGCCGTTCCTGATCGTGATGTTCGGCGCGCTCGGCGGCCTGGAGGCCTTCGGGCTCATTGGACTGTTCACCGGGCCGGTGGTGCTCGCGATCGCGCTGGCGATCTGGCGCGAGTGGTCCGAACGCGCTAGGCCCTGACCGCCGCGACGCAGAACCGGCCGATGGCCGCGATCAGCCGCGCGCGCGCGCGCGGCGTGACGGCTTTGCTGCCCGGCGCGACCGGCCCGACCAGCGCCTCGGTGAACGCGCCGACGATGCAGGCCGCGGCGACCTCCGCGTCCTGCGGCGGGAATTCACCGCTGCGGATGCCGGCCAGCAGCAGTCGCTGGAATACGTCGCTGAAGTCGCGGCGCGAGCGCATCCGGGCGACGTCCACCTCAGCGCCGATCGGCTCGGCGATGAACGCGTAGGCGAGGTTGCGGCCTTCGAGCGCACGGCGGGCGAAGGACTCGACCGCGCTCTTCAGCCGCGACGCCGCCGGACCCGGCGCGCCGGTGATGCGCTCGAGCAGCTCGATCTCGTGCGCGACCGCTGCCGTCAGCACCTCGATGAACAGCTGCGCCTGGGACGGGAAATAGCGATAAATGGACCCGGTGGACAGTCCGGCCGCGCCGGCCACGGCCGCGATCTGCGCGGCGCGAAAGCCGCCGCGAGCGATCAGCTGGCGCGTCGCGCGCATGATCCGCGCGCGATTGTCGGCCAGCCGATCCTGCATCAGCGCCGAGCGTCGGTACGGCATCGGGGCACGCTGTGCTGCTGGCCGGTCACCGGGCGTCGAGTCAGTTCCATAAAGCGTGTCAGCTGGTGTAGGGTTCGGCGGATGGAAACGGCACCCACCCCCGCATTATCCGCCGGAGCGCGTTTTCGCGCCGCGTTGCGCGACGAGCGGCCGCTGCAGCTGGTCGGCACCATCAACGCCTATGTCGCGCGGCTGGCGGCGGCCAGCGGCTTTCGGGCGATCTACCTGTCGGGCGGCGGGCTGGCGGCCAACTCGCTCGGCGTGCCGGACCTGGCGATCAGCACGATGGATGACGTGCTGGTGGACATCCGCCGCATCACCGACGTCTGCGCCCTGCCGCTGCTGGTCGATGCCGATACCGGCTGGGGCGGGGCGTTCAACATCGCGCGCACGGTGCGCAGCTTCGCCAAGGCCGGGGCGGCCGGGCTGCACATCGAGGACCAGGTGCAGGCCAAGCGTTGCGGCCACCGTCCAGGCAAGGAGATCGTGCCGCTTGCCGAGATGGTCGATCGCGTCAAGGCGGCGGTCGATGCGCGCCCGGATCGCGATTTCGTGATCATGGCGCGGACCGACGCGCTCGCGAGCGAGGGCCTGGAGCGCGCGATCGAGCGCGCGGTGGCGTGCGTCGAAGCCGGCGCGGACATGATCTTCCCCGAGGCGGTCACCGAGCTGGCGCAGTACCAGCGCTTCCGGCAGGCGGTCGGCGTGCCGATCCTCGCCAACATCACCGAGTTCGGCCGCACGCCGCTCTACACGCGCGATGAGCTCGGCGCGGTCGGCGTTGACATCGTGCTGTACTGCTGCGCGGCCTATCGCGCGATGAATGCCGCGGCGCTTGCGACCTACGAGGCGATCCGGCGCGACGGCACGCAGCAGAACATGCTGGCGCGCATGCAGACGCGCGCCGACCTGTACCGCTATCTCGACTACGATGCGTTCGAACAGCATCTGGATCGGTTGTTCGCGGCCGGGAAGGGCAGATAAGTGGCGAAGAAATCCGTCGCGCTGTCGGGCGTCGTGGCCGGCAACACCGCGCTGTCCACGGTGGGCCTGAGCGGCAACGACCTGCACTACCGTGGCTTTGACATTCTCGATATCGCCCAGCGCTGCGAGTACGAGGAGATCGCCCATCTGCTGATCCACGGGAAAGTTCCCAATGTGCGCGAGCTCGCGGCCTACAAGGCGTGGCTCAAGAGCGCGCGCGAACTGCCGCCGGCGCTGCGCAGCGCCCTCGAGCTGCTGCCCGCGGGCAGCCATCCGATGGACGTGCTGCGCACCGGCGTCTCGGTGCTCGGCTGCCTCGAGCCCGAGAGCCCCGGGCACGAGGTCGAGGCGGCGCGCAAGCGCTCGGACCGGATGCTGGCGATGCTGCCGTCGATGCTGTGCTACTGGTATCACTACAGCCATCACGGCCGGCGCATCGAGACGCGCACCGACGACGATTCGATCGCGGCGCATTTGCTGCATCTGCTGCACGGCAAGCCGGCCAGCGCGCTGTGGATCCAGGCGATGCATGCCTCGCTGATCCTCTATGCCGAGCACGAGTTCAACGCCTCCACGTTCACCGCCCGCGTGATCGCCGGCACCGGCTCGGACCTGTATTCCTGCGTAACCGGCGCGATCGGCGCGCTGCGCGGCCCGAAGCACGGCGGCGCCAACGAGGTCGCATTCGAGATCCAGCAGCGCTACGACTCGCCCGATGCGGCCGAGGCCGACATCCGGGCGCGGGTTGCCGGGCGGCAGGTGATCATCGGCTTCGGCCACCCGGTCTACACCAGTGCCGATCCGCGCAACGAGGTCATCAAGCGCGTCGCGCAGCAGCTGGGCGAGGCCGCGGGCGACCTGCGGCACTACGAGATCGCGGTGCGGATCGAGTCGGTGATGCGGGCGGTCAAGAACCTGTTTCCCAATCTCGACTGGTTCTCGGCGGTGTCGTATCACCTGATGGGGGTGCCGACCGAGATGTTCACGCCGCTGTTCGTGATCGCGCGCAGCGCCGGCTGGGCCGCGCACATCATCGAGCAGCGCATCGACGGCAAGATCATCCGGCCGAGCGCCAACTACATCGGCCCCGGGAACCAGCCGTTCGTGGCGCTCGCCGACCGGCCCTGAAGCACGCCCCGGCAAGCCAGACCATGTCGCAGGACTTCAAATCGGCGCAGCGGTCCGCCCCCGATGCGGTGCTGGCGGCGATCGCCGACTACGCGCTCGGCTATCGCTCGCCGAGCGAGCTGGCGCGCGAGACGGCGTACTACTGCCTGATGGACACGCTGGGTTGCGGCTTTCAGGCGCTGCGCTTCCCGGCCTGCACCCGGCTGCTGGGCCCGGTGGTACCCGGTGCCGGCATGCACGGCGGCGCCCGGGTACCGGGCACGGGCTACGAGCTCGATCCGGTGTCGGCCGCGTTCAACATCGGCGCGATGATCCGGTGGCTCGACTTCAACGACACCTGGCTGGCGGCCGAGTGGGGCCACCCTTCGGACAACCTCGGCGGTCTGCTGGCGGTGGCGGACTACCTGTCGCGCAGCGCGCTGCTCGGCGGCCGCGAGCCGGTGAGCGTGCGCGCGCTGCTGCAGGCGATGATCCAGGCGCATGAGATCCAGGGCGTGCTGGCGCTGGAGAACAGCTTCAATCGCGTCGGCCTGGACCACGTGCTGCTGGTGCGCGTCGCGTCGACGGCGGTGGCGGCCGCGATGCTCGGTGCGACGCGCGATCAGGTCATCAATGCGGTCTCGAACGCCTGGATCGACGGCGGCGCGCTGCGCACCTACCGGCACGCGCCGAACACCGGCTCGCGCAAGAGCTGGGCCGCGGGCGACGCCACCAGTCGCGCGGTGTGGCACGCGCTGGTCGCGCTGCGCGGTGAGATGGGCTATCCGTCGGCGCTGACCGCCAGGACCTGGGGCTTCTACGACGTGCTCTACAAGGGCAACAGCTTCGCGCTGGCACGCTCGTTCGGCTGTTACGTGATGGAGAACGTGCTGTTCAAGATCTCGTTCCCGGCCGAGTTTCACGCGCAGACCGCGGTCGAGGCGGCCATGACGCTGCATCCGGAGGCCGCACCGCGGCTGGAGCAGATCGAGCGCATCGTGATCGAGACCCAGGAGCCGGGGGTGCGCATCATCGACAAGACCGGGCCGCTGGACAACCCGGCCGACCGCGATCACTGCATCCAGTACATGGTGGCGGTGCCGCTGATCCTCGGCCGCCTCGGCGCCGCCGACTACGAGCACGCGGTGGCGCTCGATCCGCGCATCGATGCCTTGCGCGCGCGCATGCAGGTGGTCGAAAATCCGGCCTTCACGCGCGACTACTACGATCCGGCCAAGCGCTACATCGGCAACGCGGTACAGGTGTTCTTTCGCGGCGGCCAGGCCACGCGCCGGGTGGCGGTGGACTACCCGATCGGGCATCGCCTGCGGCGTGCGGAAGGGCTGCCGCTGCTGAAGCGCAAGTTCGAAGCCAGCGTGCGCGGGCATTTCAGCGAGCCACAGGCGGGGCAGATCCTGCAACGGTTCTCGGACCGCCCCGCGCTCGAGGCGATGCCGGTCAGCGTTATGATGTCGGCCCTGATTCACACCGGAGCCTGAAACTGCATGAGTCCGATCCTCGTAGGCATCAAGCGTGTCATCGACTACAGCGTGCGGGTGCGAGTCAAACCGGACGGTTCCGGTGTCGTGACCGACGGGGTCAAGATGAGCATCAACCCGTTCGACGAGATCGCGCTCGAGGAGGCGCTGCGCATCCGGGAGCGCAACCTGGCGAACGAGGTCATCGCGGTGAGCATCGGCCCGGCCGAAGCCCAGCAGCAGCTGCGCACCGCGCTCGCGATGGGGGCCGACCGCGCGGTGCTGGTGCAGGTGGACAGCCCGCCCGAGCCGCTGACCGCGGCGCGGGTGTTCCTGAAGCTGGTGCAGAAGCACCAGCCGCAACTGGTGATTCTCGGCAAGCAGGCGATCGACGACGACAACGGCCAGACCGGCCAGATGCTGGCGGCGCTGTGGGACCGGCCGCAGGCGACCTATGCCTCGAAGCTCGAGATCGAGGGCAGTCGCGCGCGCGTGACGCGCGAGGTCGATGCGGGGCTCGACACGATCGAGATTGATCTGCCCGGGGTCGTGACCACGGACCTGCGTCTCAACGAGCCACGCTACATCAAGCTGCCCGATATCATGAAGGCGAAGAAGAAGCCGCTCGATGTCACGACGCTGGCCGAGCTCGGCGTCGCAGCCGCGGCCTGCGGCATACGCACGTTGAAATTCGAGTCGCCGGCGGTGCGCTCGCGCGGCGTGATGGTCAAGGATGCGGCCGAGCTGGTCGCAGCGCTGAAGCAGCGCGGGGTGCTGTAGATGAACAAGGCGCTGATCGTAGCGGAGCACTTCCAGGGCAAGCTCAATGTCAGCACCGCCAAGTGCGTGAGCTGCGCGCAGACCATCGGCGATGTCGAGATCGATGTCGCAGTGCTCGCCGCCGATGCCGGTGCGGTGGCGGCCGAGGCGGCCGCGCTCGCCGGGGTGCGGCGCGTGCGGGTGATCGAGCGGCCGGAGAACGCCGAGGCGCTCGCGGCCGTGTGGGCGCCGCAGCTTGCGGCGCTGGCTCGCGGCTATACGCACCTGTTCGGGCCGACGACCACCTTCGGCAAGGATCTGATGCCGCGCATCGCGGCGCTGCTCGGCGTCGGGCAGATCAGCGACCTGATGGGCGTCGAGGCCCCGTTCCGCTTCCGCCGGCCGGTCTATGCGAGCAACGCGATCGTGACCGTGGAGGCCCCGGCGGATCAGATCGTGGTCGGGACCGTGCGCACCGCGTCGTTTCAACCGGCGGCCGGCGGCGGCCAGGCGGCGATCGAACGCGCGCAGGTCGAGGCGGCGCTGCCGGCGCATACCCGCTTCATCTCGCGCTCCGCGGCCAATGCCGACCGGCCGGATCTGCAGACCGCGACCCGCGTGGTTTCCGGCGGCCGCGCGCTCGCCAGCGCCGAGAATTTCCAGTTGCTGTACCGCCTGGCCGATGCGATGGGCGCCGCGGTCGGCGCCTCACGTGCCGCGGTCGATGCGGGCTACGCGGCCAACGAGCTGCAGGTCGGGCAGACCGGCAAGATCATTGCGCCGGAGCTGTACGTCGCGCTCGGCATTTCGGGCGCTATTCAGCATCTGACGGGGATCAAGGACGCGCGCACTATCGTCGCGGTCAACAAGGACAGCGAAGCGCCGATCTTCGAAGTGGCCGATATCGGTCTGGTCGGCGACCTGTTCCAGATCGTGCCGGAGCTCGAACGGCTGATTCGGGCCGGGCGCTAGCGTGCGCTGCGGCGGCCTGGCGCCGCCGCGGCGCGGTTCGGTCACTTTCGCGGCTGATCGCGGCGGCCGAGTATTTCGGCGCGGATGTCGGTGATTTCGCGCGCCTTGGACGGCAGCGCCGATTCGCACCGATCCGGACGCGGACAGCGACTGCTGCGCGGACAGATGATGCGCGCCGGGTGTGCGAGCGCTTCCTCGATCCAGGCGATGTTCAGCACGCGCGCCGCCGCGCGCAGCGCCTGCGCGGCCGGGGCCGGGATGGCCGTGTCGCCGCGCCGGCGCAGGCAGTCATCGGTGATCGCGGCGACGATCTCACTCGAGTTCGCGCCGTTGGCATCCAGCGCCGGGGCCAGGTCGATGCCGACCGACAGCACGTGCGGGTTGCCGGCCATGTCGCGCGTGCGCACCGAGTGGCAGCAGTAGAGCAGCGAGCGGTCCTGGTCACGCAGCACCGAGATCTGCGAGCCGGCTTCCTTCTGGTGGCCGTCGATCATGCGAAACACGGCCCACTGCGGACAAGGATCGCTGACCTGCGCCATGTTGCCCCACGGCAGCGGAATGCCGTTGCCGCGGTAGACCGCGCGCAGGTAACCGGGCGGGTAGGCATCGAAGAAATGCCAGTACGGATACGGTGACACCTTGGTCATGCGACGCATCACGACCGCGGGCGTGAGCTCGAGCAGCCGGGTGGCGGGTTCGATGCGGTACTGATTGCGGGCCAGAAAGCGCCGGAACGGAATCTTCGGGCACAGCAGCGCGCCGGCGAAGAAGCTGCATTCGAAGTCGCGCCAGGCGTGCAGCACGTCCTGCGCACGCAGGCCCGCGTTCTCCGAGCCGCTCTCGGGACTGCCGCCCATTTCACCGCCGGTCGCGTGCGGCGACTTCATGCCGTCGCCGCCGTGCAGCACCTTGTGGCCGATGTGCGTCGCGAGGTCGAACTTGAGCCGCGCCGGATCGGCGCGCAGCGCCTGGTTCAGGTACACCGTGTGCGGCGCCTCGAAGAACGAGCGCACGGTGCTGCGCACTTCCTGGTCGTTGTCGCGCACCAGCGCCGCGCGGCGTTCGAACCAGCGCAGCTGCAGGCCGTGATGCTTGGCCATGCCCATCAGGTCCTCGACGCCCAGCGGCAGCCGCCGCTCGCCGATGCTCTCGGCGGTGCGCTCGAGATCGGGGAAGTCGTTGCGCGACATCTCCTGATGCGAGCGGATCAGCAGGTGCGCAAACTGCCGGCCGCTGGTGCCGGTCTGCGACAGCAGTTCGGGGATCGCGGCCTGCAGCAACTCCTTGGAAAACAGAAACGCCGGCTCGAGCGGCACCCGGGTCGCGCCGCCGGCCTGCGGCGCGGCGCGGTCGCCGGTCATGTCGACCTGTTCGTCGAGGAACCAGCCGACCTCGCGCTGGAACACTCCGGCGAGCAGGCCGAGCACGTCTTCTGACGGCATGCGCTTGCCGCTCTCGATCATGCTCAGGTAGGAGACCGACGGCGCGAGCTGCGCGTCGGTCTGGATGCAGCGGGTCGACAGCTCCTCCAGCGTCAGGCCGTTGCGCTTGCGGATGCTGCGCAGTTTGGCGCCCAGGAAGTGACCCTTGCGAAGCAGGTTGGCCATTTATCTGTGAAATTTACAATGTGAAGTTCTGTGAAATTTACATTGTGAAGTTTTGTGAGTCAAATATTGCTGATTTCGGGCGTTATGCTCGCCCCATGAATACCCAACTGCAGTATCAGGAAGGTTGGCCCGCGATCGACGTCAGCCGCCGGCACGTCGAGCGTAGCGACGAGGTGCTGACCGCCAAGGCGCTGGAATTGCTGGCGATTCTGCACCGCAGTTTCAATGCGCGCCGGCTGCAATTGCTGGCGTTGCGGGCGCGACGCCAGGCGGAGATCGATCGCGGCAAGCTTCCCGATTTCCTGCCGGAGACGGCGCAGATCCGCGCCGATCACTGGCGCATCGCCCCGGTGCCGGCCGATCTGGTCGATCGCCGCGTCGAGATCACCGGTCCGCCGGAGCGCAAGCTGATCATCAACGCGCTGAACGCGCCGGTGCGCACGTTCATGGCGGACTTCGAGGATTCGTGCTCGCCGAGTTGGGAGAACCTGATCCACGGCCAGATCAACCTCGGCGATGCCATCCGGCGGCGCATCGCGTACACCGATCCGGCCTCGGGCAGGACTTATCGACTCAATGAGCGGACCGCGACCCTGATCGTGCGTCCACGCGGCTGGCATCTGCCCGAGAAGCACGTGCAGGTGGACGGCCAGGCGGTCTCGGGCGCGCTGTTCGATTTCGCGCTCTATCTGGCCAACAACCACGAAGCGCTGGCGCGCAATGGCACCGGACCGTACTTCTATCTGCCCAAGCTCGAGAGCCACCTGGAAGCCCGGCTGTGGAACGAGGTGTTCAACGCGGCGCAGGACCACCTCGGCATCGCGCGCGGCACCATCCGGGCGACGGTGCTGATCGAGACGCTGCTCGCCGCCTTCGAGATGGACGAGATCCTGTTCGAGCTGCGCGAGCATGTGGCCGGCCTGAACTGCGGGCGCTGGGACTACATCTTCAGCTTCATCAAGACCTTCAGAAACCACCGCGATGCGGTGCTGCCCGACCGCGACTCGCTGACCATGGATACCCCGTTCCTGAAGTCGTACGTCGAGCTGTTGATCAAGACCTGTCATCGCCGCGGCGCGCACGCGCTCGGCGGCATGGCCGCGCAGATTCCGATCCGCGGCGATGCGCAGGCCAACGAGGCCGCGATGCTCAAGGTGCGGGCCGACAAGCTGCGTGAAGTGCGCGCCGGCCACGATGGCACCTGGATCGCGCATCCGGCGCTGGCGCCGATCGCCAACTCGGTATTCGACGAGTTCATGAAGGGGCCCAATCAGCTGCAGGTGCTGCGCGAGGAGGTCAGCGTCAGCGCCGCCGATCTGCTGCGGGCGCCGCATGGGGCGATCACCGATGCCGGCCTACGCCGCAACATCCGCGTCGGCCTGCAGTACATCGAGGCCTGGCTCGACGGCTCCGGCTGCGTGCCGATCTACCATTTGATGGAGGACGCGGCCACGGCCGAGATCTGCCGCGCGCAGCTGTGGCAATGGCTGCGGCACGAAGCGCGCACCAGCGATGGCCGGCAGATTTCACTGGAGCGCTTCGATCAGACGCTGACCGAGGAGATCGAACGCATCCACGGCGAAGTCGGCGGCGCGCGCATGCTGGCCGGGGTGTTTCCGAGCGCGGCACGTCTGTTCTCGGCGATGGTGAAGAGCGATACGTTTGATGATTTCCTGACCCTGCCCGCCTACGAACTGCTGGGCTGACGCGGTCAGGGCGCCTGAAGGAGCAAGCGACGATGACGATGCAACAGCGAACGATGGCCAGTGCCGAGGATCTGCGTCGCAACTGGCAGGACAGCCCGCGCTGGCGCGGGATCAAGCGCGCCTATGCGCCCGAGGACGTGGTGCGCTTGCGCGGCACGGTACCGATCGAGCATTCGATCGCACGCACCACGGCCGAAAAGCTCTGGCGCTACCTGAACGAGAAGCCATTCGTCAACGCGCTCGGCGCATTGACCGGCAACCAGGCGATGCAGCAGGTCAAGGCCGGCCTGGATGCGATCTATCTTTCCGGCTGGCAGGTCGCTGGCGACGCCAATCTCGCCGGGCAGATGTATCCGGATCAGTCGCTGTACCCCGCGGATTCGGTGCCGGCGATCGTGCGCCACATCAACAACACGCTGCGCCGGGCCGACGAACTGCATCACGCCGAGGGCGACGACAGCATCGACTGGCTGAAACCGATCGTGGCGGATGCCGAGGCGGGATTTGGCGGGGTGTTGAACGCGTTCGAGCTGATGAAGGCGATGATCGAGGCCGGCGCCGCCGGCGTGCATTTCGAGGATCAGCTGTCGTCGGCCAAGAAGTGCGGCCACATGGGCGGCAAGGTGCTGGTGCCGACGC
>JBIODC010000006.1:0-83563 GCA_044440135.1 Steroidobacterales bacterium
CCGCGTTGTCGGCAGCGGTGTTGATGCGAAGACCCGAAGACAGCTGCGCCAGCGCAGTGGACAACTGGCTGCCTGAGGACGACAGACTGTTCTGCGCGACCAGTGAATCGATGTTCGTGTTTAGAACCAGTGACATTGCCTTTGCTCCGTAATTTGTGGGTCAGACGCCGGACTCCCGTCCGCCGCGCTGCTGCCGTTTGCGACCGCGTGGCCGCCCTGTTCATGTCCGTTATCGGTGTGCTGCAATCGAACTTGAGCCTCGATGCCGGGGATTGGTGAAATTGTGCAACTGGTCACAATCCAACCCTGAATGGCCCGATGGCCACCGGCGCTGCCCGGTCAAAAATTCAGATATTTGAACAGCGACAGCTGCGAAATGGCCGCATAAGACTGCTCGGCCGCCTGCAAACCCACCATCTGCTGATTCAGGCTTGTGACCGCCGCGGCGTAGTCGACGTCCTGCAGGCTGGATTTCTGCGTGGTCAGCGCCGTGCCGCTCGCGGTATTGGTGGTGCCCTGCGCGGTCAGCATATTGAGCCGTCCGCCGACGCTGGCCGACACCGTGGACAGGTGATTGATGACCTGGTCGAGATTGGTCAGGGCACTGGCAACGCTGGTCGCGAGCTGAGCCTTGCCGCCGGCCGTGTCGGCCGGCTGGGTCAGCGCCGTGGCCAACTGCGTGAGTGTGGCGAACATGCTCTGCTGGCCGCTCGGCGCAACCTGGAACGAATCCCCAGTGGCGGGCGAGCCGGTCACGGTCATCTGTACGCCGGCGAACTGAATCGCGGTGCCCGCGGTATAGGTCCCATTCGGCACGATGGTGGTGCCGCTGGTGTTGTCCGTGACCGTATAGCTGGTCGGACTGGTGAAGCTCACCGTGTAGTGGTCGGGCACCCACTGCGTGGCGTTGACCACCGAGCCGGTGTCGATGGCGCCGCTGCCGGTATTGCCGGCATTGGCCGCGGTGGTGAACGTGCCGTTGCCGGCCGCGATATTCATGAAGGCGGTGGCACCGGTATCGCTGTCGGCCACGCTCTGGTTGGCGCTGATCTGGATCAGGCGATTGCCGGCATCACCCTGATAGCTGACGTTGCCGCTGCTGTCGGTCGCGAACGGCTGGGTTTGCGCGGCGTAGCCCGAGAACAGGTACTCGCCGTTGGAATCCTTGCTGTTGGCGGTGCCGAGCAGCGCCTGGATCTGAGTCTGGATCTGCGTGGCGATCTGCGCCCGGTTGCTGCCGTTGAGTGTGGCATCGCCCGCCTGCACCGCCAGGTCACGAATGCTCTGCAGCGTCGTGGTCGCGGTCGACAGCGAGCTCTCCTCGAGCGACAGGCGGGTCTGGGCCGACTGCAGATTGCTGCCGTATTGCGTGAGCTGCGATTGCTGCAGCGACAGCTGCACGATCTGCGAGGCCGCGACCGGATTGTCGGCCGCCGTCTGTACCGCCAGGCCGGTCGAGACCTGGTTCTGCGTCTTCTGCAGCGCGCTCGACTGATTGTCGATCGCGAGGATCGCCTGCGCGGTCATTTCCGAGGTTGAGATGCGCATGGATCAGGCCTGCACGGCGGCTAGCAGCGACGTGAATAGGGTCGAGGCAACCTTGATCGCCTCGGCGGCGGCCTGATAGGCCTGCTGGTACTGCACCAGGTTGGCGGCCTCTTCATTGAGATTGACGCCCGAGACACTCTGCTGCGCATTGCTGGCATCGGTCAGCACCGACTGCTGCGCCGAGGCGCCGGTCTGCGCCTGGCTGGTCTGGATGCCGATGCCGGTGACCAGCTGATTGACCGTGGCATTGATCGATGTGGTGCCGCCGATCAGCGGCTGGTCGAGCAGGCCCGCCAGCGCGGTCGCGTTGCGATTGTCGCCGGTGCCACTGGCGTTGTCGGCAATCGCAAAGCTGTCGCCGCTCGCGGGCGCGCCCGACACCGTCACGCGGATACCGTTGAAATTGATGGGATTGCCGGAGGTATAGGCTCCGGTCCCGACGACCGCACCGACGCTGTCGGTTACCTGATAGGTGGTGGCGTTGGTGAAACTCAGGGTGTAATTGCCGCGCACCCAGGTGGCGCTGGTGGGCACCGAGCCCTGGTCGATGCTGCCGCTGCCGGTGTTGCTGCTGCTGGCCGCTGTCAGCAGCGGCGCGGCGGCCGCCAGCTGGCTCGGATCGGTCAGCAGCAGCTGCATGCCGGACACGGCGGCGCGGGTCGGCTCGATCTGATAACTATCGCCGGCCAGAGCGCCTGCGCCGACCACGATCGACAGGCCGTCGGCCGTGAACGGGCTCGCGACGCTGCCCGCGCCGCTCAGCGCCACGCTGGCGCCGGAGCTCGCATTGCTCAGGCTCCAGTTGGTGCCGTCGTACTTGAGGATGTAGTTGTCGGTGGTCACGGCATTGGCGTTGCTGACGCTCGCGGTGATCGCGCCGTTGCCGCTATTGCCACTGTTGGGCAGCACCTGCACGGCGCCGACGGAAAACACGGCCTGACCGGGATTGCCGGACAGATCGAGTCCGGCCTGGTTCTGCGCATTGACGGCGCTGGTCAGCACGACGGCGATCTGGCCCAGACGGTTGCGGGCCGGTTCGAGCATCTGGCTGCGAAACTGCAGCGTGCCGCCGAGCGTGCCGCCGGTAATCTGCTGCGTCACATCGAGCGCACCCGCGGCCGTGGTCAGCGCCAGATTGTCTTGCGAGGCGTCATAGGGGTTCGCCGTGGTCGACAGGCCGGAAGACGTGGTGCCGGTCACCAGCGTCTGTCCGGCGCCGAGGTAGACATTGACCGAGCCGTCGGCCTGCTGCGTGGTGGTCACATTGGCAAACGTGGCCAGCTGATTGATCAGCTGGTTGCGCTGATCGAGCAGGCTGTTGGGCGCCTGCATGCTCGGCGAGGTCTGCGCCATGATCTGCTGGTTCAGCGCGGCGATACTCTGCGCCAGCGATGTGACCTGGCTGGCATCGCTGGTCATCTGCGCATTGGCCTGTGAATTCAAATTCCTCAGGCTGCTGTCCGTGCTCTGCAGATTGCTCACCAGCTGCTGTGCCTGGCTCAGGAATGCCTGACGCGACGCCGATGAGGTCGGCGCGTTGGCGACGGTCTGCAGTGCAGTCGTCAGATTCTGCAGCTGCGAGGCCAGTCCATTGGTGGTGCTGCCGAGCAGATTGTCGACCTGCGCGGCCTGGCTGGCGAAGCTGTTGAGCTGGTTATAGGCGCTGGTGGCCGACACGACCTGCGAGGCGACCGTCTGATTGAAGGTGCGCTCGACACTATTGACCGCCACGCCGTTGCCGATCGAGACGCCGCCGATGTACGGGCCCGGCACACTGACCAGATTGACGCTCTCGCGGCTGTAGCCGGGCGTATTCGCATTGGAAATGTTGTTGCTGGTGGTATCGAGTGCCTGCTGGAACGCCAGCAGGCCGGATACGCCCGTGCTCAGCATGTCGCCCATGAAGACTCCTGCATGACCGCAACTTCGGCGCGCTCCACGCCGACTCTGCAGCTACCGTTGTCGGCGGCGCGGCTCACGACTTGAGCCCCGCCGCACGCAGCTGACGAAGCGTCGCCACGGTCGCGACCAGCTTGTTCACATAATTCGGATCGGTCGCGTAACCGCCCTGCTGCAGCCCGTTCGCAAACGCCTGCACGTCCGATCCGGCACCCAGCGCGCTGGCATAACGCGGACTGTTGCGCAGCAACGAGACATAATCACCGACACTCTGAGCCGCATCGCCGTAGCTGCGAAAGGCCGCCCGGGTGCTGCTCAGCGTGCCTTGGTCGTATTCGGTGGTCGCCGCCTGTACCGAGGCTCCATGCCACGACTCGCCTGCCTTGACACCGAACAGGTTGGCGCTGCTGCGACCAGAGGCATCGGCCGGCAGGTTGCGGCCCCAGCCGGTCTCGAGCGCCGCCTGTGCGATCAGGGTGTCCGGCGCGACGCCGAGGCTGTTGCCGGCGCTCTGCGCCAATGGCTCGAGCGAGCGCACGAACTCGGCGCGCTGCGCACTGGAAATCTTGTCGCCGCCGCTGGCAGCGCCCGACGACGCTGGGTCGGCAGCGTTGGCGCCCGCGGTGGGCGTGGCAGCGCCGGACGGCGGCGGGGCCGCGGCGTTGGCGGCGGGCGTCGGCGCGTTGGCGCCGGTTGCGCCGCTGCCGGGGCCCGACGTCGCCGCCGAGTGCGCGGCATTCGCGCGCGTCAGCTGCTGCATCAGCATCTCGGCGAGCCCCAGGCCCTTGCCGTGGGCCATCTGCAAGGCGAGTTGCTGGTCGTACATCTCCTGATAAGTCTGGGTCTCCTGGCTATCGCCGAGGCCGCCGCCGAGCGATGCCTCGCGCATCGATTTCAGCATCATCGCCGTGAACAGACCCTCGAACTGCCGCGCCGCCTCGCGCAGCGCCTGCGGGTCCTGGCGAGCCGCCGAGGCGCGCAGCCGGTCCAGTCCCTGGAAGTCGGCATAGAAACTCGGTGCGACGGTCGGGGGCGGGGCGCTCATTGCCACTAGATCACGATCAGTTGCGCGTGCAGGGCGCCGGCTTCTTTCAACGCCTCGAGGATCGCCACCAGGTCGCCCGGAGCCGCACCGACCTGATTCACCGCACGCACGATCTCATCGAGATTCACGCCGGCGTTGAACACGAACATGCGCGCCTCGGGCTGACTGATCGAAATATCCGAACGCGGCGTGATCGTCGTGGTGCCCTGGCTGAACGCGTTGGGCTGGCTGACATCGCTGCGCTCGGTAATCGTCACCGACAGCGAGCCATGGGCGACCGCCGCCGGTGTCACGCGCACGCGCGAGCCGATTACGACGGTGCCGGTGCGCGAATTGATGATCACCCGTGCCGGGGCATCGCCGGGCTCGATCTCCAGCTCCTGCAGCACCGACACGAAAGCGATGCGTTGATTGACGTCGACTGGCGCCACCACCTTGACCGACACCGGATCGAGCGCGACCGCAGTCGCACCGCCGAGCAATTTGTTGATGCCATCGCTCAGATGGGTTGCGGTGGTGAAGTCCGGCGTATTCAGGTTGAGCATCACGAACGGCTGGCTTGCAAAGTCGCTATGCACTTCGCGCTCCACCGTGGCGCCATTGGGTACGCGGCCACCGCTCGGGACGTTCACGCTCACGCGCGAGCCGTCCTTGCCCGAGACGCCGAAGCCGGCGACCACGACGCTGCCCTGGGCCATCGCGTAAACCTCGCCGTCAGCACCACGCAGCGGTGTCATCAGCAGATCGCCGCCGCGCAGGCTCGAGGCATTGCCGATCGTGCCTACGGTGACGTCGATCGTCTGACCGACCTTGATGAACGGCGGCAACTGCGCGGTCACCGTGACGGCCGCAACGTTCTTGAGCTGCGGGATGACGGTGGCGGGGATCGTGACGCCGTATTTCTCCAGCATGTTCATGATGCTCTGCACCGTGAACGGCGTCTGCGTGGTCTGGTCGCCGGTGCCGTCGAGCCCGACCACGAGCCCGTAGCCGACCAACTGGTTGCTGCGCACCCCGGAGACGACCGCGAGATCCTTGATCCGATCAGCCGGGGCGAGCGCCGGCAGCAGGCCCAGGGCGATCACCAAGCCGTACAGGCTGAAGCGGAATCTGTGCATGGGTGGCGTCATGGCTAGAACGGCATGTAAGGTGAATCGAAGAAGCGCGCGAGCCAGGACTTGGTGTTCGAATCCGCCAGCGTGCCCTGGCCCCCATAGGAGATGGCCGCATCCGCCACCGCGTACGAGGGCACGATGTTGTCGGGCCCGATGTCCATCGGACGCACGATGCCCTGAATCTGCACGTATTCGCGCCCTTGATTGAGCGTGAGCCATTTCTGGCCGCGCACCAGAAGATTGCCGTTGGCGAGCCGCTTGGCCACCGTCACCGAGATATAGCCGGACAGCTGGTTGCTCTGCGCGCTGGTGCCTTCGCCATCGAAGGCGCTGCTGTCAGCCAGTGAGCCGCTCAGCACGTTCCTGCCGTGAATCGTCAGGGTGCCGCCCAGGATGTTGGCGCCCGGCAGCGTCGCAGTGGTGTTCTTCTTGGTGGTCGTGACCGCGCTCTTGGAGGCGTTGGTGCTCTCCTGCAGTTGTATCGTCAGAATGTCGCCGACGCGGCGTGCCACCGCGTTGTCGAACAGCCCCTGGTCGTGTCCCGCCTGGTAGATCGCACCACTGGCGTCGCCGACCGCGGGAATCTCCTCGGGCAATGTCGAGGCGAAGTCAGTCTTGGGCGGATGCTGCGCGTGACAGCCTGCGAGGCCGATCATGATGGCCATCAGGCCGACGTACGGTGCGGCGCGGCGCGCGCGCGCGGCGCGTGTCATCGAGCTATCGCGCGCCATCACAGCGACTGACTCAGGTTCTGCAGCATCTGGTCGGTGGTCTGGACCGCCTTGCTGTCCATTTCATAGGCGCGCTGCGTCTCGATCATGCTCACCATCTCCGAGACCACATCGACGTTGGAGCTCTCGGTGGCGCCCTGCTGCAGCGTGCCCATGCCCGACAGACCAGGGTTGGCGGTCTGGGCCGTGCCGCTCGCGGCCGATGGCACCAGCATGTTCTGGCCGAGCGGCTGCAGCCCCGCCTCGTTGACGAAATCCGCGAGCTGCAGCGTGCCGACGGTGGTCGGCGCGGTCTGCCCCGCCACCAGCACGCTGACGGTGCCATCGGTGCCGATCGTGACCGTCTGCGCGCCCTGCGGGATGGTGATCGCCGGCTGCAGCACGTAACCGCTGGCCGTGACCACCTGGCCGGTGGCGCTGGTCTGGAAGCTGCCGTCGCGGGTATAAGCCAGAGTGCCATCGGGCATCAGCACCTGAAAGAAGCCGCGGCCGTTGATCGCCAGATCGAGCGAGTTGCCGGTCTGGTTGACGCTGCCCTGGGTATAGAGCTTTTCGGTCGACACCAGCTGCACGCCGGTGCCGAGGTTCAAGCCGGTGGGAGCGAGCGTATCCTGGGTGGTCGAAGCGCCCACCTGGCGCACGTTCTGATAGTACAGATCCTGGAACACCGCACGGGACTGCTTGTACCCGGTGGTATTGACGTTGGCGAGGTTGTTGGCCACCACCGCCATCTTGGTTTCCTGGGCATCAAGCCCGGTCTTCGCTGCCCATAGTGCGCTGTTCATGGCTTCATAGTTCCTGTCATGGGTTTAACCGCTGGTCTGCAGCAGCTTGGTCGAGGACGCATCGTTGTCCTCGGCCGCCTTGATCGACTTGAGCTGCATGTCGTAGTTGCGCGCCAGTTCGATCATGTTGGTCATCGCTGCGGCCATGTTGACGTTGCTCGATTCCAGCGCGCCGGGCACGAGCTGCACCGTGGCGTCCGCCGTTGCATCGCCACCGCTCTTCAACCGGAATAATCCGCCGTCGGTGCGCTCGAGCGAGTCGCTCGGAGGATTCACCAGCTTGATGCGTCCGCACACCGCGACGGTCGCCGGTGTCTGGCCGAGGGGAACGATCGATACCGAGCCGTCGTGCCCGACCGAGATCGACGCGTACGGCGGCACCGCCACCGGACCGGAATCGCTGAGCACCGGATAGCCCGCCGCGGTCATCAACTGGCCGTTCGGATCCACGTGCAGATCCCCGGCGCGCGTATAGGCCTCGGTACCCTGCGGACCCTGTACCGCAATCCAGCCCTGGCCCTGCACCGCCACATCCAGCTCGCGGCCGGTCTGCTGCAGCGTGCCGCCGCTGGCATCCCAACCGACGCTGTTGTCGGTGGCGTAGGCGCGCGAAGGCAAACCCGCGCCCTGCACCTGCTCGGCCTGGAACGCCGACAGATCGGCCCGAAAGCCGATGGTGCTGATGTTCGCCAGGTTGTAGCTGTTGGCCGTCTGGGCGCGCAGGCTCTGCTTCGCGCCCGACATCGCAACATATACGAGACGGTCCATGGGCAGCGGTGCTCAGCTCAACCCTGAGTCGGGATCTGGATCACGGTCTGGGTGATCTGATTCTGCGTCGAGATCATCTGCGCGTTGGCCTGAAAGGCGCGCTGCGCCGTGATCATGTTCACCAGCTGCGCGGTCACATCGACGTTGGATTGCTCGAGCGAACCCGACTCCACCTGGCCCAGACCGGACGTACCCGCCTGCCCGTACAGCGCCTGACCGGACGCCGCGGTCTGCTGCCAGACCGAATTGCCCTGCTGCGCCAGACCACCCGGATCGGCGAAGTTGGCCAGCGCGACCTGGCCGAGCTGCACCGAATGGCCGTTGGTGTACTGCGCCTCGACCACCCCGGCGGTACTGATGTTGATGCCGCTGAGCGTGCCGGTGGTGAAGCCATCCTGCTGGATCGAACTCACGGCGAACGCATCGCCGTACTGCGTGGCCTTGCTGAAATTGAAATTCATCGCCAGCGCATTGGCGCCGGTGGTCGGCGTGTAGGGGCCGAAGGCGATATTGCCGGTGGCCGGTGCGGTCAGGGCGCCATTGGCCGAGAAGGCCAGCGGCTGCGCCGCGCCCACCGCCACGCCGTCGACCGTGAGGTAGGAATCCCACTGGTTCGCAACGGCCGTCTTGGCGAAATACACCGTCGCGGTATGCGCCGCGCCCAGCGAATCGTACACCGTCGCGGTGGTGGAATTGTTGTAGCTGTTGACGTTGGTCGGGTCGAACACCGCGACCGTCGGCACCGCGGCATTGGCCGGCAGGTCGAGTGCCATATTGACGTTCTGGGTCGCCACCGGCGCGCTGTCGGCGGCCGAGACTTGCAGCCCGGTGGTCGAGCTGGTGTTGAAGCCGCCATTGGCGGTCGGTGCGTAGACCTGCAGCGTCTGGCCCTGCGGATTCACCACGAGGCCGGCGCTGTTGGTCGAGAAATCCCCCGAGCGCGTAAACGCCAGCCCGTTGCTGCCGCCGACGGTAAAGAAGCCGTTGCCGCTGATCGCGAGGTTCAGATTATTGCCGGTGGTCTGGATCGAGCCCTGCGAGAAGTCCTGGGCGACGGCCGCGACCTGCACGCCATTGCCGATCGCGTCGGCGGCGACGCCGTTCTGCGAGCTGGCAAATAGATCGGAAAACTCTGTCACCGACTGCTTGAATCCGGTGGTGTTCGAATTGGCGATGTTGTTGGATACGACGTTCAGATCCGCCTGCGCGGCGTCGATACCAGTCAATGCGGTGCCAAATGACATGTGGAAGGCTCCTGTTCGGGAAAATGGGTGTTAAATGGGTTTCAATCGACCTGTTGGACGTTGGCGAGCGAGATCGAGCCGAGCTGCGGCGTGTTCACCGTGACGCCGCTGCCGCCCGAGTTGAGCGAGACGCTCGACACGGTGCCGGCCAGAAAGGTCGGGGCCGCCACGGAGACGCCATTGACGTTCGCGATCGCCTGGAAGCTGTAGCTGCCGGACGGTGCGGCGGCACCGCTCAGCGTGCTGCCGTCCCAGTTGAATGAGTTCATGCCTGAGCCGGCGCCGAGCTTGATCTGCTGCACCATCTGGCCGCTGCTGTTGTTGATGTTCACCACCACGCTGCTGGTTCCGGTCGGTGCCTGCACCGCCCCTGGCATCGATTGACCGGCGGTGTATTGCGCCGAGCTCGCCTGCGTCAGCACCGAATGTCCGACCAGGCTGGCACTCGACAGCGCCTGGTTCGACAGCAACGTGGAGCTCAACGTGGACAGCGAGCTCTGCATGGCATCGATGCCCGAGACGGTACCGAACTGCGCCAGCTGGGTGACGAACGTTGACGGGTCGAGCGGCTGCGACGGGTCCTGATTCTTGAGCTGCGCGGTCATCAGGGTCAGAAAGTCGTTGACGCTCAGCGCCGACACCGAGGCCGCGGCCGCTGCGGCCGCCGCGGTATTGCTGGCGTTGGTCGAGTTGGTCTGGCTGGTGCTGTTGGTTACGTTGGAAACGGTCATGCGGTTGCTCCGTGATTAGGCGGTCACTGGCCGAGCTTGAGGGTGTCGAGCATCAGATTGCGGGCGGTGTTCATGACTTCCACGTTGTTCTGATAGGAACGCGAAGCCGAAATCATGTCGGTCATCTCCTCGACCACGTTGACGTTGGGGCCGTAGACGTAGCCGTCGGCGTTGGCGAGCGGATTGCTCGGGTCATAGCGCGTCTCGGGCGCCGCGGTGTTGGTGACGACGCCGAGCACCCTGACGCTGGCGCTGGCCTGTTCCGCGGTCCTGCTGGCCGCGGCGCCGAGCGCCTGCACCGACTGAAACACCGGGTGCTTGGCCTGGTAGACCTGGGTCGGATCGCCGCTGACACTGTCGGCATTGGCCAGGTTGCTGGCCACCGTGTTGAGCCGGACCGACTCGGCGCTCATGCCCGAGCCGGCGATATCGAATACCTTGAATGACGACATGGGGTTTGCCTTGCGTTACTGGCCGACGATCGCGGTCATCAATTCCTTGAGACGCGCATTCAGAAAGGTGAGCGTGGCCTGATAGCGCACCGAGTTCTCGGCAAAGGCCGCCTGCTCGAGCTGCGAATCGACGGTATTGCCGTCGAGCGAAGGCGCCATCGGAACCCGATACTTGAGATTGGAGCCCAGCCCCGCATCCGCACTGTCCACGCCGTGCGCGGGCAGGTGCGCAGCGTTGGTGGTCGCGATGGCAAGCGTGCCGCCGCTGCTGCCGGGGCCGCTGGTGGCGCTGTTGCCGCCGGCGGCGGCAGCCAGAGCGGCCTTGAAATCGATATCGCGCGCCTTGTAGTTCGGCGTGTCGGCGTTGGCCATGTTGGCGGCCAACAGCTCAGTGCGCTGCGCCTCCAGCGTCAGCGCCTGCGCATGTACGCCCAGATAGCTGTCCAAGTTCAGTGCCATGCCGCCCTCGTGCAAATATTCACTCGGGAGTGCAGGAGCAAGGCTTGTGCCACGCGGCAGCTGGGCAGCCGATCACGGCCAAATGTGTGATGCGATGCCGTTCAGCGAGGTAAACGGCTCGATGGTGCGCACTCGCGGCGGCAAACGGTTGCCGCCGACCGGCCATGCGCGGCCGCTGCGCGCAGCGGCGCACGACACTCAACGGCTACGTGCGTGTTATCGACCGCGCGCCTTCGGGCTTGAGTGTCAGAAATCCGACGCTGCGCTACTGGCACGGCAATTGCTCCCCTGCTGTGGCAGGACATTGCTCACGCAGAACATATAAAGGGATATCCATGACTTCGATGCAAACGCTGGGGCCGGTGTGGATCTGGCTGAGTCTGGCAGCGGCCAGTGCCACCGTGGCCGGCCCTGTGGCCGATATCGCATCACTCCAGAGCGCAGCCGAGCAAGCGGTGCGGCGTGAGATTGCGCACGCTGACGGCCAGGTCGTCATGCACGCGCAGAATCTGGATCCGCGTTTGCGCCTGGCCGCATGCGACCTCCCGTTGAACGCCACTATCGCCGGCGATGGCCAGGTTCGCGCACACACCACCGTCGCGGTGCGGTGCGAGGGCACGGTCCGTTGGACGATCTATCTGAGTGTGACCATCGACTCGGAATTCTCCGTGCTGGTCGCCAAACATGCGATGGCGCGCGATGCCGAGCTCAGTGCGCTCGACTTCGAGCTGATGCCGCGGCATCTGCCCGGCCTGACGACAGATTATGTCACCCGGCCAGAGCTGCTCGCGGGCCAGCGTCTGCGGCAAGGCCTTGCCAGTGGCCAGGCCTTGAGCCTCGAGGCCCTGACGCCGAGCAATGTGATTCATCGGGGCCAGCAGATCACGCTGATCGCCGGAACCGGCGTCTTTCAGGTACGCATGAGCGCGGTCGCGCTGTCCGATGGGCGCGTCGCCGACCGGATTCGCGTGCAGAATCTGAGCTCGCAGCGCGTGGTCGAAGGCATCGTGCGCTCGGACAGCGTGGTCGAAGTCCCCTTATGACAAGCCACAGCCCTAAAGATTGAGCGCTGCTGGCCGATAGAGCCTTCAACGACCTCAAGGAGACCGTCGTGGCAGACCGAATCAAAGGACTGGAGAGTGGCTCGCTCGGCGCCAGCAGCACTGGCGCCCCGATCGAGCAGATCCGTGCCAGCACACCGGTCAGCACGCCGACCAGCGCGCCGCAGCCGAGCGTGGACAGCGTGAACATCACTGCTTCCGCACGTAGCTTATTGGCGCTGTCGCAGGCGGTACAGGCTGCGCCCGAGGTCGATCCGCTGCGCGTTTCGGCGCTGCAGCAGTCGATCAGCAACGGCCAGTACACCATCAGCCCAGAGCGCATCGCCGACCGACTGCTTCAGATGGAGCAGGACCTGCGTGGCGCGCACTAACTCGCCGCCATGAGCCTGCAGCGCGCCGACGTCCATGAGCATCTGAGCCGCATTCTCGACGCCGAGTCGCGGCTGCTCACCGAGCTGGAAGCGCTGCTGCGGGAGGAAACCACGATCCTGCGGCGCGATGACGTCGAGGCGATCGCGCAGATCGGCTCCAAGCGTCAGCACTGCGTCGCTGCGCTGACGCGCCTGGACGGCGAACGCGCCGATAGTTGCCGCATGCTCTCGTTCGGCCAGGGACGCGGCGCCCTCACCAAACTGTACGAATGGAGCGACGCCAGCGGCGCCCTCAACGCGCGCTGGCTCGCCAATCTGCAGATTGCGCGGCGCTGCCAGCAGCTCAATGACGCCAATGGCGCCGTGGTCACCGCCAAGCTGTCGCGCGTGCAGCAGCTGCTGCGCGTGATCCGGGGCACGGCGGCGGCCCCCGTCTACAGTGCGCGCGGCGGTCGAGCGGGCGCACTCGGTTCGCGCGATTACGGCCGCGCCTAGCTGATCGTCAAGGCGCCCAGTACACCGACAGCGGCACCCGCTGTTGCCGCAGCAGCGCGCGCACCGGCATCTCGCCCACCGGACCCTCCATAGCGGCACGCTCGTAGCTGGCCCATTTTCCCCCGCCGAGGATCAGCAGCCCGATGCGCCGCGAGTCGAGCAGCGCGGAGAGATTCAGGCTGATGCGCGAGCGCGGTGGCAGCGGCGCAACCATGCCGACACAGGCGGGCGGCTGCCGTGGATCGAGCGCGACGTCGAGCCCGGGCGAATCCGGAAACAGCGAGGCGGTGTGGCCGTCATCACCCATTCCGAGCAGCACGTAGTCGAACGGCCTGGATAGCCGCGCGATCGCCGACCAGCTGCTCGCGGCCGCCGCGTCCGGCTGTGCTGCGGGAGTCTTCAGGCCGATGAACCTGGCGCTTGCGGCCGCATTGCGCAGCAGGTGCGCGCGCAGCAGGTGCTCGTTGCTGTCGCTGCTCGTGGTCTCGATCCAGCGCTCATCGGTCAGCGTGATGCCGACGCGGCGCCAATCGAGCTGCACGCTCGAGAGCCGTTCGAACAGCGCCACCGGCGAGCGCCCGCCCGATACCACCAGACTCGCGCTACGGCCCGCCTGCAATGCGTTCTGCAGCGACGCGACGATGTCCGCCGCCAGCGCCTCGGTCAGCGCGGCTGTGTCCGGAAACCTGCGCAGGCGCGAATCAGCTCTCGCCGTGCCAGGCATAGCCATCGCGCCCGATCAGCGAACTGGCGGCCGCGGGGCCCCAGCTGCCGGCGGTGTAGCTCTTCGGGCGCTCGTCGGATTGCAGCCACGCGTCGCGCACCGGGTCGATCCAGCGCCAGGCCACGTCGAGTTCATCGCGGCGCATGAACAGCGTCAGGTTGCCTTTGATGACATCGGTCAGCAGTCGCTCATAGGCGTCGAGCTGTGGCGTCTTGGCGCTCTCGGCCATGTCGAGCCGCAGGTCCACCGGACGCAATCGCATGGTCTCGCCGGGGTTCTTCGCCAGAATCGTGAGCGTGATGGAATCGCGCGGCTGCAGCGAGATCACCAGCCGGTTCGCGCCCGCCGACGGCGCGCGCTCGAAGATCGAATGCGGCACATCCTCGAAGTTGATCACGATATCGGCCACCTGCTCCTGCAGCCGCTTGCCGGTGCGCAGATAGAACGGCACCCCGGCCCAGCGCCAGGTGTCGATGTGCGCCTTGAGCGCCACGTAGGTCTCGGTAGTGCTGTCGGGCGCAATGCCGCGCTCCTCGAGATAACCCACGACCGGCGCGCCTTTGACCGCACCGGCGCGGTACTGACCGCGCACCACATTGGCGCCGACATCGGCGCCCTCGAGCGGCTTCAGCGCGCGCAGCACCTTGAGCTTCTCGTCGCGGACCGCATCGGGATGATTCGATACCGGTGGCTCCATCGCCATGATGCACAGCAGCTGCAGCATGTGGTTCTGCACCATGTCGCGCAGCGCGCCGGTCTGATCGTAGAACGCGCCGCGCCCCTCGACGCCGAGTTCTTCGGCAACGGTGATCTGCACGTGCCGAATCCGGCCGCGGCGCCACAGCGGCTCGAACAGGCTATTGCCGAAGCGCAGCGCCAGCAGATTCTGCACCGCCTCCTTGCCCAGGTAATGATCGATGCGATAGATCTGGCGTTCCGGAAAAATAGCACCGACATTCTCATTGATGTTGGCGGCCGAGGCGCGGTCATGGCCCAGGGGCTTCTCCAGTACCACGCGCGCTCCGGGCGTCACCAGCTGCGCCGACGCGAGATTGCGGCAGATGGTTTCGAACAGCGCCGGCGCCGTTGACAGGAAGAACACCCGCACCGCCGCCGGGTTGTTCGCCAGCTTGGCCGCGAGCTTCTGGTAGTCGGACGGATTGGTGGCGTCCACGCCAAGGTAGTCGAGGCTGCGGCTGAAGGTGGTCCAGCGGGTCGCGTCGAGGCCCGCCGGCAGATACTTCTTGCTGCTCTCCTCGACCTGCGCCAGATAATCGTCGCGCTCGATGCTGCTGCGCGCGACGCTCACAATTCGTGCATGCGCGGGAAATTGCCCCGCAAGGTAGCGGCGGAACAGCGCCGGCAGCAGCTTGCGCATCGCCAGATCGCCAGTGCCCCCGAACAGCACCAGATCGAAGTCGGGCAATTGTTTGCCCTGCGTGGAACGGTCCTTGGAAGAAGCCAAGCGCACTCCTTTATATGGTCACATCCGGGCCAGCCTGTACTATATTCCGGAAGACAGCCTATGCGCGTACCGCACCAGTGACCCAGCCCAAATTTCCCATTGCGCCACTCGATCCGCGCGTCGCGGAGGTCACCGAGCGCATCCGGGCGCGCAGCCGGCACAGCCGGCATCAGTACCTCGGCCGCATGCAGGCGGCGCGCAGCCGCGGGGCCGCGCGCGGCGGTCTCGGCTGCGCCAATTTCGCGCACGGCTTCGCGGCCTCCAACCCGGGGGACAAACAGGCACTGCGCGCCCTGGTCTGGCCGAACATTGCCATTGTATCTGCGTACAACGACATGCTGTCGGCGCACCAGCCGCTCGAGCGCTTTCCCGCGCTGATCAAGCTGGCGGCGCGCGAGGCCGGCGCCGTGGCGCAGTTCGCCGGCGGCGTGCCGGCGATGTGCGACGGCGTCACGCAGGGCCTGCCCGGCATGGAACTGTCGCTGTTCAGCCGCGACGTGATCGCGATGGCCACCGCGGTGGCGCTGTCGCACGACATGTTCGACGCCGCGCTGTGCCTCGGTGTGTGCGACAAGATCGTGCCCGGACTGCTGATCGGCGCGCTGTCCTTCGGCCAGCTGCCGGTGATCTTCGTGCCGGGCGGCCCGATGCCCTCCGGCATCGCGAACCAGGAGAAAGCGCGGGTGCGCCAGCTCTATGCCCAGGGCAAGGCCGACCGGCAGCAACTGCTCGAATCCGAGGCCGGCAGCTATCACGCGCCCGGCACCTGCACCTTCTACGGCACCGCCAACAGCAACCAGATGCTCATGGAAGTCATGGGCCTGCATTTGCCGGGTTCGGCGTTCGTGCCGCCCAACACGCCGCTGCGCGACGCACTGACGCGCGCCGCGGCCCGGCGCGTCGCCGCGATCACGGCGCTCGGCCCGCATTACCTGCCGCTGTCCGACACCATCGATGAGCGCGCGATCGTCAACGCCATCGTCGGACTGCTCGCCACCGGCGGGTCCACCAATCACACGATTCACCTGGTGGCGATCGCGCGCGCGGCCGGCATTGCGATCAACTGGGACGACTTCAGTGATCTGTCGCGCGCGGTGCCGCTGCTGGCGCGCATCTATCCGAATGGCAGCGCCGACGTGAATCATTTCCAGGCCGCCGGCGGCACCGGCTTTCTGATTCGCGAGCTGCTCGGCGCCGGGCTGATGCATGCCGATGTCCAGACCGTCATGGGTGCCGGACTCGCGTCCTACGCCGAGGAGCCGGTGCTGATCGAGGGCGAACTGCGATGGCGGGGCGCCCCCGAGCACAGCGGCGATCGCAGCGTGTTGCGGCCGGCCGCGGATCCGTTCAGCCCCGACGGTGGCCTGAAGCTCCTGTGTGGCAACCTGGGGCGCGCCGTGATCAAAACCTCGGCGGTCGCCGCCGAGCACCGCATCGTCGAGGCCCCGGCGCGCGTGTTCGACGATCAGGCCGCGGTGTCGGCCGCGTTCGCTGCCGGCACGCTCGATCGCGACGTGGTCGTGGTGGTGCGCTTCCAGGGGCCACGGGCGAACGGCATGCCGGAATTGCACGCGCTGACTCCGCCGCTGGCGGTGCTGCAGAAGCGCGGCCATCGGGTTGCGCTGGTGACCGACGGCCGCATGTCGGGTGCGTCGGGCAGCGTGCCGGCAGCGATTCACGTCTGCCCCGAATGCGTGCATGGCGGTCCGCTGGCGCGCGTGCGCGATGGCGACATCATCCGGCTCGACAGCGTCGCCGGCACGCTCGAGGCGCGTGTGCCCGAAGACAGCTGGGCGCGGCGCGAGTTGCCGCAGCCGCAGTTGTCGGGCAATGAGCACGGCATGGGCCGGGAGTTGTTCGGCACTTTCCGCGCGGCGGCCGGCGATGCCGAATCCGGCGCGCTGAGCTGCTACGCATGAGCGCTCCCCGACATGCCGTCGTCTGACAAGGCCTCGAACCGCACCGCGCGAGCGGCGAGCGCGGGCCCGGCAAGCGCGCACGCTCGCCCGATCCGCGAGATCATGGCGATCTCGGCGGTGATTCCGGTGCTGACCATCCAGCGGCTCGAGCAGGCCGTGCCGCTCGCCAAAGCGCTGGTGCACGGGGGACTGCGGGTGCTGGAAGTCACGCTGCGCACGGCCTGCGCGCTCGAGGCGATCAGCGCGATGCGCGCCGCGCTACCCGATGCCATCGTCGGTGCCGGCACGCTGACCCGGGCACGCGATTTCAGCGACTGCGCCGCGGCCGGCGCGCAGTTCGGCGTGACGCCGGGACTGACCGCAGAACTCAGCGCGGCCGCGGCACAAGCGGGCTTTCCGCTGTTGCCCGGGATCATGACGCCGACCGAGTTGATCGCCGCGCGCGCGGCGGGCTTCGACGCCTGCAAACTGTTCCCGGCGCAACAGGCCGGCGGCGTCGGCATGCTCAAGGCCCTGGGCGGACCGTTTCCGGATCACGTGTTCTGCCCGACCGGCGGCGTAACGCGCGCCAACGCGGCCGAATTCCTGGCGCTGCCGAACGTGCTGTGCGTCGGCGGCTCTTGGATCACGCCGCCCGCGGCGCTGGCTGCGGGCGACTGGGCGGCGATCGAGTTGCTGGCGCGGGATGCGGCGGCGTTGCGCGCCGGCCATTCCTGAAGCGCCGGGAATTGGGGTATCCTTACCAACCTCGCTGGTCGCGGTTGGGAGCCTCCAGGCCCGTACGTATGAAGCCCTTTGCAGCATTGAACCGGCTACGACGCTCGCCACTGCGGCGGCTGATCGCGCTCATCGCCGTGTTCGCGGTGTTGGGCGCCGGGCTCGCGCAAGCGGCGCATTTTCATAAGAACGAGGGTGCCCGTGGCGCCGAGACGCACCTGCAGTGCCTGCTGTGCGTGCACGCCGATCGCTGGGCCGGACCGCCCGAGCTGCCGCAGCACACCGGTCCGACGCTGGCCGTCAGCACGGTCATCGCGCCGCTCGCCGTTGCTGGCCCGAGCCGGCCGCACGCCGGCTTCTACGACGCCCGCGGTCCACCGCTGATCTGATCCTGTTCGCCCGCCGTCCGGCGGGCTCCCGGCAATTGCCTGCGCTCCACGGCTTGCACCGTGGGCGCTCGATTTGGCTTACACAGGATTCAGTTTCGTGGCACATCCGATCTCCCGAATCACGCTGGCTGTGGCGCAACTGTTGTTGCTCGCAGCACCGGCGCTGCGTGCAGCCGACCACCCGGACACCACCACCATCGCGCCCACGATCGACACCGCGATGTCGGCGGCGAGCGCCGACAACACGCTGCCGACGATCGTCGTGACCGCGCAGCTGCTCAATGAAAAGCGCGCCGGCATCGAGACCCAGACCGGCGCCTCGACCTACAACATCGACGATGCCGCGATCGCGGCAACACCTGGCGCGGATAACACGCTGCTGAACCAGGTGATACTGCAGGCGCCCGACGTGGCCCAGGACTCCTTCGGCCAGTTTCACGTGCGTGGCGATCACAACGATCTGCAGTACCGGCTGAACGGCATCATCCTGCCGGAAGGCATCAGCGTGTTCGGCCAATCGCTGAGCCCGCGGCTGATTTCCTCGCTCAAGCTGATTACCGGCGCGCTGCCGGCCGAGTATGGCCTGCGCACCGCCGGCATCATCGACATGACCACCAAGAGCGGTGTGCTCGATCCCGGCGGCTCGATCTCGGTCTATGGCGGTAGCCACGGCACCTTCCAGCCGAGTTTCGACTACGGTGGCAGTTCCGGCAATCTGAATTACTTCGTGTCCGGCGACATGCTGCGTAACGATCTGGGGATCGAGTCACCCGATGGCAGCTCCAATCCGATCCACGACCACTCGGCGCAATATCACGGCTTCGGCTACTTTGAAGACATCCTGGATGCCGATAATCGCCTGTCGTTGATCCTTGGCACCTCCGACGACACGTTCCAGATCCCGAACCAGAGCGGCCTGCAACCGAGCCTCGGGCTGAGCGTCAACGGCCAGACGGCGTTTCCGAGCCAGGATCTGAACGAGAACCAGCGCGAACTGACCAGTTACGCGATCCTGAGCTGGCAGCACGCCGAGGATGCGCTCGACTGGCAGAGCTCGCTGAGCGCCCGCTATTCGAGTCTGACCTTCGAGCCCGACCCGATCGGCGACCTGCTCTACAACGGCATCTCACAGTGGGCCTACAAGCGTGACGACGCGTTCGGCTGGCAGACCGATGCCGCCTACAGGCTCAACGACGCGCATACGATACGCGGCGGCTGGTACCTGCAGCACGACAGCGCGATCAACACCACCACCTCGCTGGTGCTGCCTACCAACGTCGGGCCGCCCGCCAACCAGGCGCCATCGTCGATTCCCGACAATGGCTCGCAGACGCAATGGATCGAGAGCCTGTACCTGCAGGATGAGTGGCAGATCGCCGCGCCACTCACCCTCAACTACGGTCTGCGCCTCGATCACTACAACGCCTATTCGAATGGCAGCCAGCTCAGTCCGCGCGTCAACGTCGTCTGGAAGCCCTGGACCGGCACCACGCTGCATGCCGGGTTCTCGCGCTACTTCACGCCGCCGCCGTTCGAGCTGATCGCCAGCGAGACGATCTCCAAGTTCGCCAATAGCAGCGCCGCCCCGGCGGTGCTCACCGACACGGCGCCGATGGCCGAGCGGGCCAACTACTTCGATGCCGGTGTGGAACAGAAGCTGCTTGACGGCCTGACGGTAGGCGTCGACAGCTACTACCGGCGTTCGCAGAACCTGATCGATGAGGGCCAATTCGGCGCGCCGATCATTCTCACGCCGTTCAATTATCTCAAGGGCAAGATCGAGGGCATCGAGTTCACCGGCAACTATGCCACCAGGAGCTTTTCCGCCTATGCCAACCTGTCGTTCCAGACTGCGATTGGGCGCCACATCGAGTCGGCGCAGTTCAATTTCTCGCCGGACGATCTGGCGTACATCACTGACAATTACATTCACCTCGATCATGAACAGCGGGTAAACGCCTCGGCGGGCGCATCGTATCTTTGGGACGGCACCCGCTTCAGCGCCGACATGCTGTTCGGCAGCGGCCTGCGCGCCAATCAGCCGCTCCCGGACGGCGGTTCCATCCCCAATGGCACTCATCTGCCCACCTACGCGCAGGTCAATCTCGGCGTCAGTCATGCGTTCGAATTCAGCGGCACTCGGCCGTTGACGGCGCGCTTCGACGTCATCAACCTGTTCGACCGGATCTACGAGATCAGGAACGGCACCGGGGTGGGGGTCGGCGCACCGCAATTCGGCCCGCGACGCGGCCTGTTTTTCGGACTGTCGAAAGCGCTTTGAGGCCGGTCTGCCGGCATCATGCAGAAGCGACCGGCCATTGGCGCCTGTTACATCGCGTTGTGCGGCATGACCTCTACGGTCACATGCGACAGAATCTTGTAGCGTGCCAGTCGCTCACGGTAATAGCGCGCAGGACGCGGTTGACTGGTCACCACGCAAATGATTGCCGCGAGGTGTCCCGGACCGACCCGCCACAGGTGCAGGTCGGCCAGCCGATCGCCCCCGTCCTCGATGGTGGTGCGTAGATTCTCGGCCAGCTTTGGGTCCGGATTCATGTCGAGCAGGATGGCTCCGGTATCGCGCACCAGACCATAGGACCAGCTTGCGATCACGCATGCCCCGACGATGCCCGCCAGCGGGTCCATCCACAGCCAGCCAAATGAGCGCGCGAGCACTAGGCCCACGATCACCAGCATCGATACTGCCGCATCGGCGGCGACGTGAATGATCGCGGCGCGCATGTTGTTGTCGCGATGGGCGCCTGCGGATCCGTGATGGTGTTCCGCAAACACTGCGCGGTACTGACTTGCGGCGCCGATGCGAACGATCGCGGTGAAGTTGTGCGGCTCTGGAATCTCCTCGACCGACTCCAGGTACTCGCCCTGCTGTTTCATCGCGAACAGATGACGTGCGCCGTCCGGCCGTACCGTCTCGATCGTCGTGCTCTGTGCCTGCAGCCGTGCCGGGTCGCTCGTGCGCAGCCGAAAGCGCGGCGGGACACGATCTTCGTGGACCGTAAGATACAGCTCGCCGCTGTCGGCTGCGATCGTGTGCTCTTCGGCACCGGCGGCGTGCGCCTGGGCATCGTTTCCGTGGTGGTGAGCATTGCTGCCGCTGAGCAGCCACGCGCTGATGATGTTTACCGCGAGTCCGAGACCGGCGATCGGAATCGCCTCGGCGAAATGAATGGCGACCGGCTGCAACAATCGCGCGATCGACTCGTAGCCGATCAGCAGGGCGATCATCGCCAGGATGACGGCGCTGGTGAAGCCGGCCAGATCCCCGAGCTTTCCGGTGCCAAAGCTGAACCGGGCGTCATGGGCATGCCCGCGTGAGTAGCGGTACGCGAGCGCGGCAAGCAGCAATGCACCGGCATGGGTGCTCATGTGCAGGCCGTCGGCCACCAGCGCGATCGATCCGAACAGCAGCCCGCCGACGATTTCGGCTGCCATCATTACGCCGCACAATACGATCACTGCCCAGGTGCGGCGTTCGCTGCGCTCATGGTCGGCAGCCAGGAACACGTGACTATGCCCATGCACCAGACCGCCAGCAGCGTATCCACTCATGCAACCGCCCCTACTTGAGGTAGGCGTGAACGGCCTCGACCAGCTGGTCCGCCGCGCCTGTGCCCGGTGCCCCGCGCTTGCGCTCGGCATCCACCAGGTGAGTGCGAACGTGATCCTCCAGCACCTCGGCCATCAGACCCGAGGTTGCACCGCGCACGCCTGCGATCAGGTGCATCACGGTTTCGCAGCCGGCCTCTGCTTCCAGCGCACGCTCGATGGCCTCCACCTGCCCGCGGATACGGCGTATCCGGGCCAGCAGCTTCTGCTTTTCGCGAGCGGTATGCGACATCGCCTCAGATTAGCA
Organism: Steroidobacterales bacterium; assembly: GCA_044440135.1. Lineage (GTDB taxonomy): Bacteria > Pseudomonadota > Gammaproteobacteria > Steroidobacterales > Steroidobacteraceae > FEN-1191. Next base: position 21,793 of record JBIODC010000006.1, read on the forward strand.
GCATGTAGGATAGGTGGGTACCCTATATGCAGGCAGATTCAATTCGGTGCAACGCCAGCGGGCACGGTATAGTCGCGCGATCCCCGATGCTGCTCAACGACGAGGATGTCCGATGCCGGTAGTGCTCAAGGTGTTCGTGCTGGCGATGGTGCAGGGATTCTGCGAGTTGCTGCCGGTTTCAAGCTCGGCGCATGTCATCGTTGCCGAGAAGCTGATGGGACTCGATCCCACGACACCGGCGATGACATTCCTGCTGGTGATGCTTCACACCGGCACCATGCTGGCCGTGATTGTCTACTTCTGGAGTACCTGGCGCAGCCGCTTTTTTTCGTCCACAGCGGCCTTCTGGTCATTCGCGCGCAACCTGGTCGCGGCTACGGCCTGCACCGGCATCGTGGGCCTCGGGCTGATGTTGCTGATCGAACGCGGGGTGCTGCGCGGCGCGCCGGGCGCAGCGGTCGAGCAGCTGTTCGGCAACATGACGCTGATCGCCATAGCGCTCGCGACGGTCGGTGTCATGATCATCTGGTCCGGACTGCGCCCCGCGGGAGCGAACGAAAAGCGCTCGCTGCTGCTGTCGGATTCGCTCTGGATCGGTACGGTGCAGGGACTGTGCCTGCCCTTCAGGGGCTTCTCGCGCTCGGGCGCCACGATTTCCACCGGGCTGTTTCGGGGTGTGCGCAAGGATCTGCTCGAGGACTTCAGTTTCGCGCTGGCCGTGGTCCTGACCCCGCCGGTCATCGCGCGCGAAGGCCTAAGGCTGCTGCACGCGCAGCCGCTCGCAGGCGGCGCGAGCGCCAGTCTCGGACCGATCTGGCCATGCGTGGCGGGCATGCTGCTGAGCTTTGCGGCGGGCTGGCTGGCCTTGAAATGGCTGTCGCGATGGCTCGAGCATGGGCGCTGGCACCTGTTCGGCTACTACTGCCTGTTCGCCGCGGCTGCGGTGTATATCGCCGGTCAGCTGCTGGCCGCTCCAGCCATCTGAAGGCTCGAGGCGCCGCGCGAACCGGCTCGGCGCGCCCCGACAACTCGCTGCCCGGCCCTTGCCGGAACGGGCGCCGCCTCCTCGCTCGGGCGTTCTATAATCCACCGTCGATATTAAATGTTGTTAACCAATCAATGATTTACGAATAGTCCGGTTAACTATCGCGCGGGTCGAATGTCCACGTAAGCGCGGCGCGCTTGACTGGTCGAGACGGAACAACACATGAGCCTACAACCTCCGCCGAGCGAAGCCGAGCACGGCGCCTACGGCGAACCCGAGCCGCGCCGACGCAGGGTGATCTGGTGGATCATCGGCGGCCTGGTGCTGCTGGTACTGATCGTGATGGGCGCGCGTTATCGCGCCGCCACGCCGGCCAACTCCGGGCGCGGCGGCCTGAACGGGCCGTTGACGGTCGGTGTCGCCAGCGTCACGACCGGCGACATACCGATCACGATCAACGCGCTCGGCACGGTGACGCCGCTGGCGACCGTCACCATCCACCCGCAGATCAACGGGCCGCTGATCAAGATCGCCTTCACCGAAGGTCAGATGGTCAAGCATGGCGACCTGCTGGTGCAGATCGATCCCCGCCCCTACCGGGCCGCGGTCGATCAGGCCGCCGGCCAGCTCAAGCGCGATCAGGCATTGCTCGCCAACGCCAAGGTCGATCTCGATCGCTACAAGACGCTGCTGGCGCAGAATTCGGTGTCCGATCAGACGTACGCCACGCAGGTGGCGACGGTCGCGCAGCAGGAAGCCACGATCGCGAGCGATCAGGCCGCGCTCGAGGCCGCGCAGCTCAACCTCGACTACTGCCGAATTACTTCGCCGGTGTCGGGCCTGGTCGGCCTGCGCCAGGTCGATGTCGGCAATCTGATGCAGGCGAGCGCCACCACGATCGCCGTCGTGACGCAGCTGCAGCCGATGTCGGTGCTGTTCACCGTCCCGGAGGACGGTCTCAGCAACATCCTGCAGCGTCTGCGGGCCGGCCAGAAGCTCGCGGTCGACGCCTATGATCGCAGCGTGAGCAACAAGATTGCCAGCGGCATGCTATCGAACGCCGACAACCAGATCGACACCACGACCGGCACGCTCAAGCTGCGGGCGATGTTCGACAACACGAATTTCGAAATGTTTCCGAACCAGTTCGTCAACGTGCGGCTGCTGCTCGATACCCTGCACGGCGTCATCGTCGTGCCCGGCGCGGCCATGCAGCAGGGGGCCTCGGGCAGCTACGTCTACGTGGTCAACGCCGACAGCACCGTGAGCCTGCGCGCGGTCACGGCCGGTGCGTCGAGTGGCGATCTGGTGTCGATCACCAAAGGCTTGCAGGCCGGCGAGCGCGTGGTCGTGGACGGTGCCGACCAGCTGCGCGACGGCGCGCACGTGGTGGTACCGGGGCCAGCGCCTGCCACGGGCGCCGCATCGAGCGGCGGCCCATACCCGCATCGGCACGGCGCGGGCTCCGGCAGCAGTGGCGGTGGCGGCAGCAACGCCGGCGGGGCGCCGTCGCCCTGATCGCTCGCGTCGCACCATGAATCCGTCACGCCCCTTCGTCCTGAGACCGGTCGCGACTTCGCTGCTGATGGCGGCGATCCTGATCGTGGGCGGCATCGGTTACCTGTTCCTGCCGCTGTCGGCGCTGCCGGAGGTCGACTATCCGACCATCCAGGTGCAGACCTTCCTGCCGGGGGCGAGCCCCGAGGTCATGACCTCGACGGTCAGCGCGCCGCTGGAGCGCCAGTTCGGAGGGATGCCGGGCCTCAAGGAGATGTCCTCGCGCAGCTCGGCCGGCGCCTCGGTGATCACGCTGCAGTTCGAGCTGGCGCTCAACATCGATATCGCCGAGCAGGAGGTGCAGGCGGCGATCAATGCCGCCTCCAACCTGCTGCCGCAGAGCCTGCCCGCCCCGCCGATCTACGCCAAGGTCAATCCCGCCGACGCGCCGATCATGACGCTCGCCGCGAGCTCCACATCGATGCCGATCACCCAGATCGAGGACCTGGCCGACACCCGCATCGCGCAGAAGATCTCGCAGATTTCCGGCGTCGGCCTGGTCAGCATCAACGGCGCGCAGCGTCCGGCGGTGCGCATCCAGGCCAACCTGCAGGCGCTGGCCGCCTACAACCTGAACATCGACGATCTGCGCACCACGGTGTCGAACGCCAATTCCAATGCTCCCAAGGGCAGCTTCGACGGCACCGCGCGCTCGTATTCGATCGACGCCAACGATCAGATCTCGAGCGCCGAAGAGTACAGCAACATCATCATCGCCTATCGCAACGACAGCCCGGTGCGCCTGTCGGATATCGCCACCGTGACGCAGAGTGCGGAGAACAACAAGCTCGCCAGCTGGATGAACTCGACGCCGGCCATTCTGGTCAACGTGCAGCGCCAGCCGGGCGCCAATGTGATCGCCGTGGTCAATCAGATCCGCAAGCAGCTGCCGGACATCCGCGCTTCGATGCCCGCCAACGTCGACGTCGTGGTGCTGTCCGATCGCACCAACACGATCCGCGCCTCGGTCAACGACGTGCAGTTCGAGCTGTCGCTTGCGGTCGCGCTGGTGGTGCTGGTGATCTTCCTGTTCCTGCGCAACGTCCCGGCGACCATCATTCCGAGCCTGTCGGTGCCGCTGTCGCTGATCGGCACCTTCGCGGTCATGTACCTGTGCGGCTTCAGCCTCAACAATCTGTCGCTGATGGCGCTCACGATCGGCTCGGGATTCGTGGTCGACGACGCGATCGTCATGATCGAGAACATCTCGCGCTACATCGAGAAGGGCGAGAAGCCGCTGGCGGCGGCGCTCAGGGGCTCGGAGGAGATCGGCTTCACCATCGTATCGCTGACCGTGTCGCTGATCGCGGTGCTGATTCCGCTGCTGTTCATGAGCGAGGTGGTCGGGCGGCTGTTTCGCGAATTCGCCATCACGCTGTCGATCGCGATTCTGATCTCGGCGGTCGTGTCGCTGACGCTGGTGCCGATGCTGTGCGCCAAGATGCTGCGCACGCGCGCACAGACTGAAGCGCGCGGACAAAGCGCGATCGCTCGCCACGCCGAGCGCGCGTTTCAGCGCCTGATCGCCCAGTACGACCGGCTGCTGATCCGCGTGCTCGACCATCAGGGGCTGGTGCTGTGGATCGCCACCGGCACCATCGTGCTGACGGTCGTCCTCTACATCGTGATCCCCAAGGGCTTCTTCCCAGTGCAGGATACCGGCATCCTGCAGGGCACGACCGAGGGCGCGCCTTCGGTGTCATTCGCCGCAATGATCGACCGGCAGCAGCAGCTCGCCGAGCTCATCCTGCACGACCCGGACGTCGACAGCCTGTCGTCGTTTGTCGGTATCGACGGCGCCAACACCACGCTCAACAACGGCCGCTATCTGATCAACCTCAAGCCCAAGGATCAGCGCAGCGACAGCATCGTGCAGACCATGGCGCGCCTGAGCGATGCCGCGCGCGGCGTCAGCGGCATCAGGCTGTATCTGCAACCGGTGCAGGATCTCACGACCGATTCCACCGTGGGCCGGGCGCAGTACCAGTTCATCCTCGGCGCGGCCGGCAGCAGCATCCTTCGCCCCTGGGTGCCGAAGCTGCTCGAGCGGCTGCAGCGCGCCCCGGAGCTCACCAATGTTTCGACCAACTTCCTCAATAGCGGTCTGACCGTGCAGATCGACATCGATCGCGATACCGCCGCGCGCTTTGGCGTGACCGCGGCCACGATCGATAACGTGCTGTATGACGCCTTCGGCCAACGCATCATCTCGACCATCTACACCCAGTCGAACGAATACCGGGTGATCATGGAGGGCGACCCGAAGCTGACGAAGTCGATCGATTCCCTCAACGACATCTACGTGCCGTCCGCCACTTCCGCGGGCGGCGGCCAGGTGCCGCTGGGCTCGATTGCGCGCATCTCGGTGCGCGAGGCGCCGCTCGAAATCGATCATCTGGGCCAGTTTCCGGCCGCGATGTTCTCGTTCGATGTCGCGCCCTCGGCTTCGCTCGAGAATGCGGTGGTCGCGATCCGTGCCGCCGAACACGACATCGGCATACCGGCGAGCATCTCGACCACGTTCGAGGGCGCAGCGCTGGCGTTTCAGTCCTCGCTGCGCAACGAGGTACTGCTGATCCTGGCCGCGATCGTCACCGTCTATATCGTCCTCGGCGTGCTGTACGAGAGCTACATCCATCCGCTGACGATCCTGTCGACGCTGCCGTCCGCCGGCATCGGCGCTTTGCTGGCACTGATGATCGCCGGGCTCGATCTCAACATCATCTCGATCATCGGCATCATCCTGCTGATCGGAATCGTGAAGAAGAACGCCATCATGATGATCGACTTCGCGCTCACCGCCGAGCGCGAGGGGGGCAAATCGGCGCGCGATGCCATCCACGAGGCGGCGCTGCTGCGTTTCCGGCCGATCCTGATGACCACGGTGGCCGCGCTGTTTGCCGCACTGCCGCTGATGCTCGGCGCCGGTACCGGATCGGAACTGCGGGCGCCGCTCGGAATCTCGATCGTGGGTGGATTGCTGATGAGCCAGCTGCTGACACTGTTCACCACGCCGGTGATCTACCTGTTCTTCGACCGGCTGGCCGCCCGCGTGCGCCAGCGCCGTGGAGCGCCTGCTCAGGCCGACCAAGCGCCCACGGGCGCGGCACCCGGGCCGGCACCGCAGGTGCGCTGAGCGGGTCATGAGCAAGCCATGAGCATCTCCGCGCCATTCGTGCGCCGACCGGTCGCCACGACGCTGCTGACCATCGGACTGGCGCTGGCCGGCGGCGTGGCCTTCTTCCTGCTGCCGGTCGCGCCGTTGCCCAGCGTCGACATGCCGACCATCGTGGTATCGGCCACGCTGCCGGGTGCGAGCCCGCAGACGGTCGCGACCAGCGTGACCACGCCGCTGGAGCGGCACCTCGGCACGATCGCCGGCGTCACCGAGATGACCTCGCAGAGCGCCGTCGGCAGCTCCAGTACCGTGCTGCAGTTCGACCTCAGCCGCAACATCGACGGCGCGGCACGCGACGTGGAAGCCGCGATCCAGGCCGCACGCATCGACCTGCCGAGCTCGCTGCGCAGCAATCCGACCTATCGCAAGCTCAATCCATCCGACGCCCCGATCATGATCCTGGCATTGACCTCCGATACCCTGACCGGCGGACAGATCTACGACTCGGCGTCGACCATCCTGCAGCAGAAGCTGCTGCAGGTGCAGGGCGTCGGCGACGTCGGCATCGGCGGCAGCTCGTTGCCGGCGGTGCGCGTGGAGCTCAACCCGCGCGCATTGTTCAAGTACGGCCTCGGGCTCGAGGACGTGCGTGCGGCGCTGTCGGCCGCCAACGCCAACAGCCCCAAGGGCGGGATCGATATCGGCGAGCAGCGCTACCAGATCTACGTCAACGACACCGCCAAGCGCGCCGCCGAATACCAGTCGTTGATCGTCGCCTACCGTAACAATTCGGCCATCAGGCTGCAGGACGTCGCCACGGTCACCGACGGGGTCGAGAACGTGCGCAATCTCGGCCTCGCCGACGGCAAGCCCGCGGTGCTGCTGGTGCTGCACCGCCAGCCGGGTGCGAACGTGATCGATGTCGTGGATCGGATCCGCGTGCTGCTGCCGGAGCTGCAGGCCTCGATTCCGGCCAGTATCCGCATCATTCAGACCAACGACCGCACCGAGACCATTCGCGCCTCGTTGCGTGATGTCGAACGCACGCTGATGATCGCGGTCGTGCTGGTGGTGCTGGTGGTATTCGCCACGTTGCGCAATGCGCGCGCGGCGCTGGTGCCCAGTGTCGCGGTGCCGCTGTCGCTGATCGGCACCTTCGGCGCGATGTACCTGCTCGGCTTCAGCCTCGACAACCTGTCGCTGATGGCGCTCACGGTCGCCACCGGCTTCGTGGTCGATGACGCGATTGTCGTGCTGGAGAACATATCGCGGCACGTCGAGCTAGGCATGTCGCGGGTGCAGGCCGCGCTGCAGGGAGCGCGCGAGGTCGGCTTCACGGTGCTGGCGATGAGCCTGTCGCTGATCGCGGTGTTCCTGCCGATTCTGCTGATGGGCGGCATCGTAGGCCGCACCTTTCGTGAATTCGCGCTGACGCTTTCGGTCGCGATCCTGATCTCGCTGGTGGTATCGCTGACGACGACACCGATGATGTGCGCCCAGGTGCTGCGTCGCCAGCGCGGTTCGCAGGGCCGGTTCATGCGCCTGTCGGAACGCGGTTTCGAGGCGATGCGCTCATTCTATGGCCGCACGCTGCGCGTGGCCCTGTTCTATCCACGCACGGTGATGATCGTGCTGGGCATCACGGTGGCGCTCAACGGCTATCTGTACGCGAAGATCCCCAAGGGATTCTTTCCGCAGCAGGATACCGGTACGCTGGCCGGAAACCTGCGCGCCGATCAGAGCATTTCATTCCAGGCCATGGCACAGAAGCTGCGCAATGTAATGGCGATCGTGCAGGCGGATCCGGCCGTCAAGGACGTGGTCGGCTTTACCGGCGGCGGCGGCGGTCCGGGCGGCGCCACCAACACTGCCAATATTTTCCTCGGCCTGAAACCGCTGTCGGAGCGCAAGGTCAACAGCGACCGCGTGATCGCCCGTCTGCGCATCAAGCTCGCCAACATCACCGGTGTGCGCCTGTACCTGCAGGCGGTGCAGGACATCCGCGCCGGCGCCCGGCAGAGCAATTCGCAGTATCAGTACACCATCCTCAGCGATGATCTGGCCGAGCTCAATCACTGGACGCCCAAGATCACCGAGGCACTGAAGACGGTACCGCAACTGGTCGACGTCAATTCCGATCGCCAGGACAACGGCCTCGATGTTGCCCTCAATATTGATCGCGACACCGCGGCACGTCTGGGCATCAATCTGTCGGAGATCGACAATACGCTGTACGACGCGTTTGGCCAGCGCCAGGTGTCGACCATCTATAACGACATGAATCAGTATCACGTCGTGATGGAGGTCGACCCGAGCTTCTGGCAGAGCCCGGAGACGCTCAAGGAGGTATGGGTCAGCACCTCCGGTGGCGCGCTCAGCGGCACGCAGTCCACCGCCGGCGCGGTCGGCGCGTTCAGCCCGTCTTCAGCCGCGGGCAGCGCCAGCAGCGCGGCCAGCGCCAGCAGCATCAGCACCGCGAGCCCCAGCAGCAGCACCAGTGGCAGCGTGTCGCAGGCACCGGCATCCGCGGTGCAGAATCTGCAGCTCAATCAGCTCGCCAACAGCGCGCGCGGCGGCGCCTCGACCGGCTCCTCGATCGCGACCGGTAGCGAGACCACGGTGCCGCTGGCCGCATTCACGACCTATGGGCCGAAGACGACGCCGCTCGCGATCAATCACCAGGGCCCGTTCGTCGCGACCACCTTTTCGTTCAATCTGCCCGAAGGTGAATCGCTCAGTACCGGCATCGCCGCGATCCAGCGCACGATGCTGGCGATTCACGTGCCGATCTCGGTGCATGGGTCGTTCTCCGGCAGCGCGAAGGTGTTCCAGCAGTCGCTCGCGAACGAACCCTGGCTGATCCTCGCCGCGATCGTTGCCGTGTATGTGGTGCTCGGGATACTGTACGAGAGCTACGTGCATCCGATCACGATTCTCTCCACCCTGCCGTCCGCCGGCGTGGGCGCCGTGATCGCGCTGCTGCTGTTTGGCACCGAATTCAGCCTGATCGCGCTGATCGGCGTGATCCTGCTGATCGGCATCGTCAAGAAGAACGCCATCATGATGATCGATGTCGCGCTCGATACTCAGCGTCAGCGAAACCTGGACGCGCGCACCGCGATCTATGATGCCTGTCTGCTGCGCTTCCGCCCGATCATGATGACCACGCTCGCCGCGCTGCTGGGCGCAGTACCCCTGGCCGTTACCACCGGCAGCGGCGCGGAGATGCGCCAACCCCTGGGCATTTCCATCGTCGGCGGTTTGATCTTCAGTCAGGTGCTGACCCTCTATACCACCCCGGTCGTCTATATCTATATGGATCGATTCCGCCTGTGGCTGCGCAGCCTTGGCGCGCGCCGCGCGAAGCCCGCGATCGGCGGGTCGGCCGTGGAGCCGGGTCCATGACGCCATTGCAGCCGCACATGGATTCGTTGCCTTCGCGGCCAGCATCGCGTGCGCCGTGGGCGCTGCCGGCCAGCGCAGTCGCGGTGGTGCGCCCGGCAATGCTGGCGCTGACGGTGGCGCTGGCCGCCTGTGCGGTCGGCCCCAATTATCATCGCCCGACGGCTGCTGATGCCCCCGCGTTCAAGGAAGAGCAGGGCTGGAAGCCCGCGACGCCCGGGGAGATCAGAAGCGATCAGCCCTGGTGGTCGATCTATGACGATCCGGTGCTCGATGGTCTGGAACAACAGGTCGAGGTCTCCAACCAGACGCTCAAGGCCAATGAAGCCGCGTATCGGTCGGCCGTGGCTGCGATTGGCGTGGACCGGGGCACGCTGTTCCCGAGCGTCACGATCACGGGTGCCAAGACCCGCAGCGGCAGCGCCAGCGGCGTCAACCAGGCCATTACCACGGCCTCCGGCACCGCGGTGACCACCGGACCCGGAACCGGTGCCAGCGGCCACCGTAACATCTACAGCGCTGGAGCCCAGGCGAGCTGGTCGATCGATGTCTGGGGGCGCATCCGGCGCCTGGTCGAGTCGGATGTCGCCAAGGCGCAGGCGAGCGCCGCCGACGTCGCCGCCGCGCGCCTGTCGGCACAGATCACGCTTGCGGAGGATTATTTCCAGCTGCGCGCCGCCGATGAGCAGGTGCGGCTCTACCAGACCGAGATCGAGGCTTTCAGGAGCGCGCTGACGATCACGCAGAATCAGGTCAAGGCCGGCATCACGACGCTGGCGGACGTGTACGCGGCCGAGACGCAGCTCGAGAGCACGCAGGCGTCGGCGGTCAATGTGCAGCTCACGCGTGCCAAGTTCGAGCATGCGATCGCGGTATTGACCGGCAAGCCACCCTCGGAACTCGCGATCGACCAGGGCAGCTTTGCCAGCACGGTCCCGGTGGTCCCGGCTGGCGTGCCGTCCGCACTGCTCGAGCGGCGTCCCGACATCGCCGCGGCCGAACGCAGCGTGGCGAGCGCCAACGCACTGATCGGGGTTGCCGAGGCTGCCTGGTTTCCGAGCCTGACGCTGACCGGATCCTACGGCTTCACCTCCAATGTGTTGCCGGGACTGCTCAAGACCGGCAATTCGCTGTGGTCGTTCGGACCGTCGCTGGCCGAGAACATCTTCAATGGCGGCGCTACGCTGTCGCTGAATCGCGAGGCGCGTGCCAACTACGATGAGGCGGTCGCGACCTACCGCCAGACCGTGCTGGCCGCGTTCCAATCGGTCGAGGACGACCTGGTGACCCTGCGGGTACTCGAGCAGCAGGGAGAACTGCAGAATTCCGCGGTCAGGGACGCGCGGCTGTCCGAGCAGCTGACGCTGAATCAGTACAAATCCGGCATCGTGGCCTATTCGAGCGTGATCACGGCGCAGACCGCCCGGTTGGTCGACGAGATCAGCCTGCTCAGCATCCAGAGCCAGCGGTTGGTGTCGAGCGTCGATCTGATTTCGCAGCTGGGCGGCGGCTGGGACGCGGCACAGCTCAATCAATCTGATCGAGGTGTGCCGTCTCATTGACGCGTAGCACCCGCACCTGCATGCCGTCGAGCACCACCTCGCTGATTCCGCAAGGCTGTTGCTGCAGCACCCAATAAGCCGATAGCGGCTGATCGAGCAGCTGCAGCAGCAGTGCGCGGTTGACGCTGTCGTGGCCGACCAGCACCACGGTGTCGCCGCCGTGGCGTGCGAGCACATCGATCAATGCACCGGCCACGCGCGCCACCAGATCCTGCAGCGATTCGCCCCGGGGGAAACGCATCAGCTGCGGCGCACTGTGCCAGCGCTCGACCAATTCCGGCACCGCGGCACGTACCTCGGCGACCGGCCTCCCCTGCCAGACCCCATAGTCGATATCGCTCAGCGCCTCGAGCGCAGCGCACGACACGGCGCAGGCCGATGCGATCGCGGCCCCGGTATGCACGCAGCGCTGCAACGGACTGGTATACACGGCGTCGACCCGCCAGTGCGTGGCGATGCGATGCGCCGTGGCCTGCACCTGTCGCCGGCCGAGCGCGGTCAGCGCAATGTCCGCCCGTCCGCGGAAGCTCTCGGGCTCGATGCCCTCGACATGGCCGTGCCGGATCAGCAGCAGGCGGGTCACGCTACTTGCCAAGCGGCACCGAAATCCTTGAGCATCAGCCTTAGCTCCCCAGGCATCGAATCCGGAATAAGCCCCATGATCTGGCAGGGATTGGCAGTCGGCATCGGCGCCGCACTAGGCGCATTGCTGCGCTGGCGTCTCGGCGCCTGGCTGAACCCGGTATTCCCCACGATACCATTCGGCACGCTGGCCTCCAATCTGCTCGGCGGCTTCATCGTGGGGCTATGCATGGAGTATTTCAGTCGCACGGTGGCGGTGCCTCCGGAAATGCGGCTTGCGGTGACGACCGGCTTCCTCGGAGGACTGACGACCTTCTCAACTTTCTCGGCCGAGACCACGGCGTTGCTGTTGCGCCGTGACCTGCCGTGGTCGGCCGCCATCATCGGCGCGCATCTGATCGGCTCGCTGCTGTTGACCATCGCCGGCGTATATTGTGTGCGGCTGATGCTTGGCCTCAGGGGAATCGCATGAAGGCGACAGTGCTGCGGCTGTACATGCACGAAAGCCGCCGTTTCCGCGGCATGCTGCTGTACGAATGGCTGCTCGAGCAGGCCCGCAGACTCGGGGTCCACGGTGGCTCGGCATTTCGCGCAGTCGCCGGCTACGGGCGCCATGGCGTGCTGCACGAACAGCGCTACTTCGAGCTCGCCGGCGAATTGCCCGTGGTCACGGAGTTCATCGTCAGCGAATCCGATGCGGAGCGGATCGTCGCGCTGGTGCGCAAGGAGCATATCGACCTGGTCTACGCATGCTGGCCGGCGGAGTATTCCGCGACCGGCGCGCTGACGGCACCGACTGCACCGACTGCACCGGGCGCATCGAGCCCGTCGGGTGCCGCCCCGGGCGCATCTTCGGGCGGCACGGCGTAGTCGCCGGCATCTGCGCCGACTGCGGCTTCGGCTGCGGCTTTGAGACCGGCCGGGCTCAGAGCCAATCGGGCTCCTGGCCCGGCTTCCACTTGATGTTGCAGCCGACACTCGGAATCTGTTGCTCGATCGTGCGGCCCGCAAGCGCGGCATCGGTGGCGGCGCGCAGATCCGCGCCGCTCACCGGCTGCCGGTTGCCCGGCCGGCTGGCGTCGAACTGCCCGCGATAGACCAGGTGACGCGCCTGGTCGAACAGAAACAGGTCCGGCGTACACACCGCCTGATAGGCCTTCGCCGCCGCCTGCGACGCATCGTAGAGGTACGGGAACACCAGGCCCTTCTGCGCCGCGAGCTTCGCCATGTTCGCCGGGCTATCGTCCGGGTAGCGGCTGGCGTCGTTGGAGTTGATCGCCACCATCGCGACGCCCCGCGGCTGGTAGTCACGCGCAAACTGCGCCAGACCGTCGACGATGTGCTTCACATAGGGACAGTGATTGCAGATAAAGGCTACCACCAGCACCTTCGCGTCGGCGAAATCCCTGAGGCGGTAGATCTTTCCGGCCGGGTCGGGCAGCGAGAAATCCGGCGCGACAGTGCCGAGCGACAGCATGCGCGACTGCGTCATGACCATGCATCCACTCCCTGGCTCATCGCGAGGCTCCCGGGCAAAGGCGATTGACGGCCGATAGGGCTCGCCTGCACATTACCCGCCCGTTTTCCCCGCGACAAGGTTCGGACATGCGCAAGGGCAGTGACAGCCGTCGGACCGAGCACGCGATCGACTCGATCTTCGTCGATCGATGGTCGCCGCGCGCAATGTCGGGCGCTGCGATCCCCGCGGCCGAGCTGATGCTGCTGTTCGAGGCGGCGCGCTGGGCACCGTCCTCGAGGAATTATCAGCCCTGGCGCATGCTCTACGCGCTGCGCGATACGCCGCACTGGCCGCTGTTCCTCGGATTGCTGAGCAAGGGCAATCGACGCTGGGCGCAGCACGGCGGCGCGCTGGTGCTGTTCATCTCCAAGAAGACTTTCGATGACGGCCGCCCGAGCGTGACGCATGCCTTCGACACCGGCGCCGCCTGGGAGAATTTCGCGCTGCAGGCATCGGAGCGCGGCCTGGTAGTGCATGGCATGCAGGGGTTTGACTACGATCGGGCGCGCACCGAGCTGAAGATTCCGAGCGACTTCGAGGTCGATGCAATGGCCGTGGTCGGCAGGCCGGGAGACGCGCTGCTGCTGCCCGAGAGCCTGCAGGGGCGCGAGCAGCCCAGCGACCGGCGCCCGGTGAGTCAGAGCGTGTGCGAGGGATTGTTCAGTTTCTAGCGTCAGCGATTGCCGCCGCGGGGCGGGACGGCACAGGCACCACAACGGATACAAGGGAGCGACATGATGGCGCAACAGGCAACGGTCCCCACGGCTTTGCACCAGCTGCCGGCCACCCCCAAGACCGTTCACTGGGGTTACTTCGACGCCGCACTCGCTCCGGCGCTGCGCGTGCGCAGCGGCGATCTGGTTCTCGCCGAGGCGATCACGCATCGTGCCGGCGACGCGCCCGATCTGATGATGGATGAGACGATTCAGCGGCTGTATCGCGAGATTCCGGCCGCCGACCGCCGTCCCGGCGTGCACATCATGACGGGTCCGATTTTCGTCGAGGGCGCCCGGCCCGGAGATATGCTCGAGGTGCGCTATCTGCAGATGACGCCGAGGTTGGACTACGGCTCCAATCTGGCCGCCAGCTGGGGCTATCTGTATCAGGAGTTCGCCGCCAAGGAGCGCGTCACGATCTACCGCATCGACCGGCACAGCAATCAGGCCGCGGGGCTGTACGGCTACGATTTCCAGGGAAAGGATCGCACCCCCGGTTTGATCACCCACTGCCCTGAATGCGATCGCCAGAGCGCGCTGGAAGGTGTGCGCGTGCCGATGCGACCGCATCTGGGAACCGCCGGCGTCGCCCCCGACGTGGCGGGCCGCGTCTCCACGATTCCGCCTGGCAGGCACGGTGGCAATATCGACAACTGGCGCATCGGCGCCGGCAGCACCATGTACTACCCGGTCGCGGTCGATGGCGGGCTGTTTTCGGTCGGCGATCCGCACCTCTCGCAGGGCGACGGCGAGCTGTCAGGCACCGCGATCGAAGCCTCACTGAACGTGCTGTTTCAGATCGTGCTGCGCAAGGACTTCAGCTTTCCGTCGCCGCTGCTCGAGGCCCCGGATTGCTGGATCGTGCACGGTTTCGATGAGGATCTGGAACAGGCCATGCGCCATGCCGCACTCGACATGTTGCAGCTGCTCACCGAACATCAGCGGCTGTCGCGCAACGACGCCTATTCGCTGATGAGCGTCGCCGCCGACTTCGGCGTCACCCAGGTAGTCGATGGCCGCAAGGGGATTCACGTGCGCATTGCCCGCGGGATGTTTCCGCCCCGATAGCGACCGCGGCAAGGTCGAGGATCGATGGGTCGAAGCGCGCCCGGATTTTCAATGGGCCATGCCCGGCATGTCCGGCATCCCCGGCATCTCGGCCGACGCATCGGGCCGACGCAGTTCAAACGGCACCGTAAGCGCGGCAGCATCCGCAAAGCTCAGCGTGATCAAGACGCGATCCCCGGGCTGCAGTGCCTTTTGGGGGCGCTCGAGCATCAGGTGATATCCCTGGGCGGCAAATTGCAGGCTCGAATGCGCCGCGATGGTGATCTGCTCCACTGGCTGCATGCGGGCGGTGTCCCCCACATTGAGGCTGCGATGCAACGACACCACGCCGTAGTCCGGGCACGAGGCTGCGACCAGTCTGACCGGTTGATCGCTGGTGTTGACCAGCGTGACATAGCCGCCGGCGGGAAGGTTCCCCGGCAGCCAGCGGACCCAGGCGTCCCTGGCCTGGACCGCAGGTAACGGCTGAGCGCCGGGCGCACCCGCTGCCCAGCCGATCGCGCTCAGCAATCCGGCGGCCAGGAGCCTGCGGCTATAGTGCATAGTTCGCTCCGATCGCAGCGGTCCAATGCGGAAATAACTGATAGCCATCGAGGTTGCTATAGATCGGCACTTGCACGAAAGCGTACAGGTGCACGCTCGGGACGATTTCGACGGTCGTGCCGGGACTCAGATAGGCGACCGTGCCCGCGGTGTCGGGCACATCCGCCAGCGCCCCCTGATCGGCATCCTTGTGGCTCAGGTTGATCTGCAATTGTGGCACCCATCGCGGGTTGGCCTCATAGCGCATACCGATGCTCAGCGTCGTGGCATTGCCGGGACGGAAATCATTGCCCGGCTGGTCCTGCCGATGCGCCAGCGTCGATTGCAACTGAACATTTGCGAAAGCACCGAAATTCTCACTGACAGCGCGATGATAGTAGGCGCCTATTATCACGTCGGTGCTGCCCGTTCCGGCCTGAAGGCTTGCATCGAGCGGCGCGCCGGCGTTGGGGCCGTTGCTGAACCTGACTGCAGTTCCGTAGCTGCCGGTCGGCAACTTGACGCCCAGCTGCAACCCCAGGTCGTGCGTCGGCAGCAGGCCCTGGTAGCTCGCAATCAAGCGGGCGTCGCCCAGGCCGGAGACGCGCGTGCCGCTGAGCTGATCGGGCGCCGATTCGGACGGCTGGTACGGTTGCAGCTGTACGCCGTAGGTCGAATGGCCGCGCACCACGTATGGCACGCGCAGGTCGAAGTTCCAATCGGCATTGGGGCTGTATCCCAGTCCGGCCGTAAAATAACGATTGAGCGTGTCGCGCTCGATCTCGCCGCCCCCCAGGGGCGGCAATGATGGCACATCGACGACCTGCTCCGGCGTCGCCGTGTGCATGCCCCGGCGCAGCTCGTCCTGGTCGATATAGTCATATTCGAAATTGATCCGCCATCCGGCACCCACCGCATAGCCCATCGCGCCATCGGCACTGAGCGTGCAGCCACAGGTGGCACAGGACCAGGAAGGGAGCGGTGCGCCGATCGCGAACCCAAGCGCCAGCACCCCATAGGGCCAGCGCGAACAAATCCGAGCCATGTCGTTCCCCGAAAGCGACGGCACGCCCAGGCGTGCCGCAGGTGGGCGCTCACAGCGCCATGATCAACTGCAGGGTTTCAGGAGAACGACGGGGGTGCGCGCGCAAACTGGCTGCGCGCCGCGCCGCTGTGCCCGCTGCACTGCGCCTGGCAGGTCAGCGGCGCGAGGCTCGAGGGCGCAGCGGCAACGGCCGCTTGCATCAGGCTGGCGGGCGGCGCGGGAGTCGCCGCAGCGGCGAATGGACACAGCGCCTCGGCATGAGCATGGCCCGGGTCCGGCGCCGATCGCAGGTGCTGCGAGCTGCACAGCACCAGCGCGAAACCGTGGGGGCTGTGCGCGGGCATCACGCCGCTCGGCAGCAGCAGCCGCATCGCCAGCAGCGGCAGCAACCACAGCATCCAGAATTCTGCGCGACGCCGGCTCATACGGGCAGCCATCTTAGTGCTATTTTCAGCGAGCCGCACGGCGGTGCGCGGGTCGGCGTGCCACGCCGGAGCGTGGCAGGATTGAGGCTGCGGCGCGCTGCGTCGGACCGCCTAAACCGGGGAGCTCATGCGCATTCATTGGTCGTGCGTGATCGTGCTGCTGGCTGCAACGGCTGCCGGCGCGGCCCCGGCGGTCGCCGCCACGATGCAAGCCGCGGTCATCGGTCCCGGCCGGATTCAGCTGCGAGACGTCGCCCGCCCGGTCGCAGGCCCCGGGCAGGTGCTAGTGAAGATTCGCTACGCCGGCGTCAATCCGGGCGACTGGAAAACCGCTGCAGGCTCCGCCGAGGATCCGACCGCGCCCGATGCTGCGGGCACCGGCGCTCGCGGGGACAGCCCCGAGCGCGCTGCGATACCGATACCGGGCTTCGATGGCTCAGGAGTGATCGCCGCGCTGGGGACCGGCGTCACTGGCTTCAGGATCGGCGATCCCGTGATCGTCTGGGCGCAGGCACGCGGTACCTATGCGCAGTACGTCGCCGTGCCCGCGGATACGATCGCCCTGAAGCCGGAAGGTCTGTCGTTTGCCGAGGCCGCCGGCGTTGCGCACGCAAGCCTTGCAGCCTGGAACCTGCTGATCGATCAGGCCCGACTGCGCTCGGGCCAGAGCGTACTGGTGCTCGGAGGCGCCGGCGGCGTGGGCTCAGCGGCGGTGCAGATCGCGAAGAACAAAGGAGCACACGTGATCGCGACCGCGTCGGCGCGCAATGCCGCGTATCTCAAGGCCCTCGGGGCCGACACGGTGATCGACTACAGCGCGCAGCACTTCGAGGATCAGCTGCGCGATATCGACGTGGCGATCAATACCGTGGACATCGACAACGCCTACCGCGCGCTCGCCGTGGTCCGGCGCGGCGGCTATCTGGTCTCGTCGGTCGGGCTGCCGGCGGCCGCGCAATGTGCGGCACGCGGCGTGATCTGCGCGCGCCGTACCCCGAGTGGCACGCCGATTCGGCTGGCGTTGCGGCAGATCGCCGACTGGTGCCAGGCCGGGATCTTCAAGGTCAACGTCGACCGGACCTTTGAGCTCAGCGATGTACTCCAGGCCTGGCAGTACAGCCAGGCCGGCCACACCCGCGGCAAATCCGTGATCCGGATAACCGACTGAAATCAGGCATCTGGTTCGTGCCTGAATGTCTCCATGCGGCGACATCGCAGCGGAACTTTGCCATAGTGAGCTCCGTCTCACGCTTACCCACAAAATTCTGCCACACTGGCAACACCCGAATTCAGGCAGTCTCCGAATCCTCCGTGAAACCCTACGATTCCCGTGCTGCGCTCGCGGCCTGCCTATTCGGCCTGTTCGGCGCCCTGGTGCTGCCGGCACCGGCGCTGGCACATCTGGGCGGTGATACCGATTCCGTCAGCGCCGATCGTGACGCTCTGCGCGCCGAGCTGCACAGCACGCCGATGCAGCACTACGATCTGCATGAAATCAGCACGGCGGGCGGTACACGTGTCCACGAATACACCACACGACAGGGCACCGTTTTCGCGGTCACCTGGCAGGGTCCGCTGCCGCCCGATCTGCGCCAGCTATTTGGCAACTATTTCGAGAAATACCAGAGCGCGGCCGCAACACAGGCCCGACCGGGCATGCATCGGCAGCTGATGATCGCCGCGGGCGACCTGGTGGTGCAGTCGACCGGTCACCTGCGCGATTTTCGAGGCCGGGCTTATGTCCCGAGTCTGGTGCCGGCCGGTGTATCCGTCGCCGATCTTCAATAGCGAGGCGAATGCATGAGCCAGCGCTTTCGTTGGATCGTATTGCTCGGCGTGTGCGCGCTTGCCGGCTGCGGCGGCGGCCAGACCCCGGCCTCCACCAGCAGCTCGAGCAGCAGTTCGGGCAGCTCGAGCGGTGCGACCGTCGCCAATGTCGTCCCGGTCGCCGTCGACGCCGGGCCCGCGGCGGCGGCCGGCGGCACATTCAACATTCCATACGCGAGCGTGCAGCTGTGCCGTCCGGGTACCAGCACCTGCGCGACCATCGACAACGTGCTGGTGGATACCGGCTCCTACGGCCTGCGCATCATGGCCTCGGCGCTGCAGGCGGCGGGCCTGTCGCTGACCACGATGGCCGACCCCGCCACGGCGGGCAACAGCATCGCCGAGTGCCTGCCGTTTGCCGACGGCTACACCTGGGGACCGGTGGCGAGGGTCGACGTCAGCATGGCCGGTGAGGCCGCGAGCAGCGTGTCGATCAACATCATCGATGACACCTCGTCGTACCCGGCGACCGCGCCCAGCAGCTGCAAGAATTTGAACAGCAGCACGTCGCTGAATTCGGTCAGCGCTTTCGCCGCCAATGGCGTGCTCGGCATCGGCGTGTTCGACCAGGATTGCGGCCCGTCCTGCGCCAACTGCGCCAGTGTCACCGGGGGGTGCACTGGAACGAACGACATTTACTACAGCTGTAATACCGGCACCAATACCTGCAACGTCACCCCGGTAGCGTTGACGGCGCAGGTGCGAAATCCGGTGGCACTGTTCGCCAGCGACAATAACGGCGTGATCCTGCAGCTGCCGTCGGTGCCCGCGGCCGGCCAGACCACGGCGAGCGGCACGCTGACCTTCGGCATCGGTACGCAAAGCGACAACGCGCTGGGCAGCGCGACGGTATTCACGACCGACAACGCAGGTAATTTCACCACGATGTTCAACACCCAGACGCTCGCCAGCTTCATCGATTCGGGTTCCAATGGACTCTATTTTCCGGACAGCAGCATCACGATATGCACCAATACGCCTTCGAACCCGACGGCCAGCGACTTCTACTGCCCGTCGTCGCCGCAGATGTTGCAGGCCACCAACCAGGGCCAGAATGGCAGTAGCAATTCGGTGTCATTTCAGATCACGAGCCTGAACAGCCTCAACAACAGTTTCTACGCGGCCCCGACCGTCGGCGGTCCGGCCTCGGCTACTCCTGGGCTGGGCAGCTCCTTCGACTGGGGACTGCCGTTCTTCTACGGCCAGAGCGTCTACACGGCCATTGAAGGCAAGACGGCCGGCAGCGCTACCGGTCCCTACTACGCCTATTGAGCCGCGCCGGTTGAAATGGCGGGCACCGGGTCGATGCCCGCGCCCCCGCAATCGCGCGCGCGATCAGCATTTCATTATGACCGCTGCCATAGAAATCGCCGGTGTCGAGCACGCTCACGCCGGCGTCGAGCGCCGCCTGGATGGTAGCGATGCTCTCGGCGTCGTCCGATGCCCGGTACATGCCGGACATGGCCATGCAGCCCAGCGCCAGCGGGAATACCCGCGGCCCGGCGTTACCGAGCTGACGCCGGGCGGGCATGGACGACGTCGTCGATGTCACTGGAGCGGTCCCGGCGAAGGCAGCAGCGGGACCCCGATGATCAGCGCGTGCAGGCGCCAGACGACCAGCGCGTACAGTCCGACGCCGAGCACCAGCGCGATCAGATCATTGTAACGCGATGATGGCGCCCCGGACGGCGCCGCCGCGACGCGACGCTTGAGCGATATGCGGTCGGCAATCGCCCAGATCAGAAAGCTGCCGAACAGCAGCAGGTCGGCGAGCGTGCCATTGGCCAGCAGATGCGCCGTCGCCCAGATCGTCGTCGCCGCGAGCATCGGGTGCCTGATCGCACTGCGAATTCTCCCGGGCAGGTAGGCCGCCACCAGCAACGGAAATACCGGCAGCATCATGATCCAGGTCACATCGTGCAACCAGGCCGGCGAAACATACAGCACCAGCGACGAGCCTCGTGCATGCGCAAAACCGAGCACGATCAGCGTCAACCCGGCCGCGCTGATCAGTGAGTACGCCGCCTTCCACACGCCGGCGCGCAGATGCATCACGATGCGATCACGCCAGCCCGGCGCGACGATAGCGATCGAATGCGGCCCGAAGAACAGGATCAGCCCGGCGATCAGCATCAGCATCGTCAAGTCCTCGCTGCCACGGCCCGAACATCCGATGTCACCCGGGATGCGCCCCGCGGCTGCCGCCGGGCGCCGCGCGCGCAGCCGCCCGCGCCCGTTTCGCTGCCGGCGCGAAGTGATAGCATCGCGCCGGCAGCGCCGATGTTAAGGCAATTGACGGGAGAGCACGCATGGCTGAGACGCATTCGGATCGGGTATCGATGGCGCTGGCCGCCATAGCCGCCGGCGCGCTGACGCTTGCAAGCGCTGCCGTGGCGGCGGACGGCGCATTCACACTGCACAGCCCCGCGGTCGCGCCCAACAGCACGCTGTCGAACGATCAGGTCTACAGCGGCTTTGGCTGCAGTGGCAGGAACATTTCACCGGCGCTCGCCTGGCGCGGCGCCCCGAAGGGCACCAGGAGCTTTGCGCTCACCGTCTATGACCCGGATGCACCGACCGGGTCGGGCTGGTGGCACTGGCTGGTCTATAACATTCCGGCCAGCGTGAGCGAATTGCCGACAGGCGCCGGCAGTGCCGGCGGCACGCTGCCGGCGGGCGCGGTGCAGGGTCACACCGATTTCGGAACGGCCGGCTTTGGCGGGGCCTGTCCGCCGGCCGGCGACAAACCCCATCGCTATATCTTCACCGTCTACGCGCTCAAGTCCGAGAGGATCGACGTGCCGGATGCGGCCAGTGCGGCCATGGTGGGCTTCATGATCCACGCCAATACGCTTGCGAAGGCCAGCATCACGGCGCACTACGGACGCTGACGGTCACGGTGATGCCGATGACGCCTGCCGCGGTCGAGATCCGCAAGCTCAAGGTGCATGCCGATGGGCGCGGTGCGGTGTTCGAGCCGCTCGAACCGGCGCTGCTGGCCGGTTGGCGCAATGTGCACGCCGTGGTGACGGATCCTGGAATGATCCGTGGCAATCATCGCCATCGACGCGGCACCGAAGTGACCGCGGTGCTCGGACCCGCGCTGGTGCGCTATTGCAGCGGCGGGCAAATCGAGGAACGGCAGGTGCCGCTCGGGGAGGCCTGGCGCTTCGTGTTTCCTCCGGGTACTGCGCATGCGTTCAAGAACACCGGAGCGAAGCCGACGGTGCTGGTGTCGTTCAACACCGAAGAACACGATCCCGCGCGACCGGATGCGGAGCGCGAAGAACTCATTGCCCCCTGACGCTGCGGCCGTCGTTGTGGTCGCAACCGCGCGCCATGCTCAGCGCGGCTGATTGCGTCAGCGCGGCATTCGTCAGCGCCCTGCTCATCAGGCTCACCGCCCTTGGCGCCGCCGCTCTCTGGCCGGGCGCGACCGCCGCTCCGGCTGCGAACCTCGCCAGCAGCGCGCCGTCCGTGGCGCGCAACCTGCGCAGCCACGGCTGTGGCGGCCACGTCGGCATCGCCACGGCGCTGCGAGACAATCGCTCCCTGAACGCCGCAGCGTTGCAATGGTCGCGCGGAGCCAATCTCAAGGCCGCGGTCGAACAGTCCGGCTACCGCGAGCAACAGTCCGCCGCGCTGCATGTCAGCGGCGATGCGTCCGCGATGCAACGGGCGCTGACCGGCAAGCTCTGCGCCGAACTCAGCGACCCGAGTTTCATCGATCTCGGCAGCTTTCAACGCGGCCACGACACCTGGATCATCATCGCGGCGCCATTCGCGCCGCCCGCGCGCTCCGATGCCGATGCCATCGCGCGGGAGCTGCTGCTGCGAATCAATCTTGCACGCGCCCAGCCGAGGCGCTGCGGCACCCGGGCCTTCGCGGCGGCACCTGCGCTACAGCCAAGTCCGCTGCTGCGTCTCGCGGCCGCAGCGCACGCGCAGGACATGCTCAGTCACGACTACTTCGCCCATCAGGGCCGCGATGGCAGCACGCCGGCGCAGCGCGTCACCACCACCGGCTATCGCTACCAGGTCGTTGGCGAGAACATTGCCTCGGGGCCGGAGAGCGCGGCGGATGCCGCCGCGGGGTGGCTTGCGAGCCCGGCTCATTGCGAGAACATCATGGACCCGCGCTTCCGCGAATCAGGCATCGCGTACGCAGCCAGCGGCAACGGTACGCCGCGCATCTACTGGGTGCAGGAATTCGCCGCGCCGCGCGCCTCAGCCCCGCCGCGCGATCTCGAGCAATAGTGCGATCAGCCGCTGCGTCGCCGCTACGCCCAGGTGCGCACTGAGCGCGCGCTGGTCGCGTTCATGCGCGCGGCGTGCACGGGCGAGCAGACGTGCACCGGCCGCCGTGAGTTGCAGGCACTGCCTGCGTCGATCGAGCGCGAAGCGGCGCCGCTGTACCAGGCCACGTCGCTCGAAGGCGCGCAGCAGCGGCGCGAAATTCGCCTTCTGCAGGCCCAGCACCCGACAGACATCGGTGGCGCTCAGGCCCGGATTTCGATCGATGACGATCAGCACCGCGAATTGCCCGGGCTTCAGATCGAAGCGGGACAGTAGCGCGCCCGAACGCGCCAATGCAGCGAGCTGGGCCAGTCGCAGCGCGTGGTCGAGATGGCCACGCAACGCTCCCGCGCTGACGCGCCCTCCGGGCTCATCGGCGCCCGGGCCACGGCCGGCGGCCGCGGCCCGGCGCTTGCGCGCGCGGTCTGCACCAGGTGATCGCCGCCTGCCGGGGTTCACACTCACGCCGATTCTTCCCGCTGCCACGATGAGCGCGACCATGATCGATACGATCGCGGGTGTGCGCAAGCGCGCGATCCTGCGCTAAGCTTCGCTCGCGCGTTCACGCCGGAACGCGCGTCCTGGAGCAGCAGTGGCTCAGTACTCGGCCGACGTCATCTGGGAGCGGGGCGATGCGGTGTTCACCGACAACCGCTACTCCCGCAGACACCGCTGGCGCTTCGATGGCGGCCTCGAGGTGCCGGGCTCGTCCTCACCGCACTCGGTGCCGGTACCGTTATCGGATCCGGCCGCGCTCGACCCTGAAGAGGCGTTCGTCGCCGCGCTGTCGAGCTGTCACATGCTCTGGTTTCTGTCGATTGCCGTGAAACGCGGGTTCCGGATCGATCGTTATCGCGACCAGGCCGCGGGGATCATGGAGAAGAATGCCGACGGCAACTGGTGCATCAGCACGGTCACGCTGCGTCCGGACGTACAGTTTTCGGGCAAGCCGCTGCCCACGCGCGAGCAGATCGAAGCGATGCACCACAGCGCCCACGAGGAGTGCTACATCGCGCACTCGGTGAGCGCGCAGATCCGCATCGAGCCCGTATGGAGCAGCGACGCACCGGCCGGAAAGCCCGCCGTCATATGAAGCGCGCGGCCTGCTAGAACAATGACAGCTCGGCCGGCGGCGCGGTCGGCCCAATCTCGAGCGCCGCCGAATCGCTGCGCACCAGGCCCGCGACCTTCACGCCGAGCAGGCGCAGCCGGCGCTCGAGCGGCGCGCGCTTGAGGCACAGTCGGGCGGTGCGCCGGATCAGCGCGGCATCGTTGGTATAGCCGTCGATGGTCTGGTCGCGCGTGGCGCGCTGAAAATTGTCATAGCGCAGCTTGATGCCGATGGTCTTGCCCACGTAGCCGTGGCGCTGCAGATCCCCGGCCACCTGCTCGCACAGCGCGGTGAACAGTCCGCGCAATTCCGCCCGGTCGCGCACCGCATGCAGATCGCGCTCGAAGGTGGTTTCCCGGCTCATCGACACCGGCTCGCTCTCGGTCACTACCGGCCGGTCGTCCCAACCCCAGGCGGCCTGGTACATCCAGCTACCCTGGTTGCGGCCGAAGTGCTGCACCAGCCAGCCGCGTTCGCAGCGCGCAAGCTCACCGATGCTGCCGATGCCAAGCTGCTCGAGCCGTGCGCTCATGCGCGGACCGATGCCATGGATGCGGCGGCAGGGCAGCGGCCAGATTCGCTCCGCCAGTTCCGACTCATAGACGACCGAGATGCCATTCGGCTTCTGGAACTCACTTGCCATCTTGGCGATCAGCTTGTTTGGCGCCACGCCGATCGAGCAGGTCAGGCCGGTGCGCTCGTGGATGGCGCGCTGGATGCGAAGCGCGAGCGCCCTGCCGCCCATCTCGGTGCCGCCCTCGGCGGCGCCGCAGTCGATATAGACTTCGTCGACTCCGCGATCCTCGACGACCGGCGCCAGTTCGGCGATCACGGCCTTGAACAGCCGTGAATACCGGCGGTACTCGTCGAAATCCACCGGCAGCAAGATCGCATCCGGACACAGCCGGGCGGCGTTCATGAGTCCCATCGCCGAATGCACGCCGAAGGCGCGCGCCGCATAGGTTGCCGTCGTCACCACGCCGCGGCCGACGTAGTCGCGCAGTCGTGCATGCTGCCCGGTCGCGGTATCGGCCTGTCCGAGGCGTCGCCGGCTGCCGCCGATCACGACCGGAAGCCCGCGCAGATCCGGGTAGCGCAGCAACTCGACCGAGGCATAGAACGCGTCCATGTCCAGGTGCGCAATGCGGCGAATCCCAGGCGTCGGTGGGCGCTCATTCATGCGGCGCCGATGATAGGCGCATCGGCGTGCAGCTGCCAAAACCGGTGCGTCACTGCACTTTCCGCCGACGTTGAGCAAATCTCAACGCAACATGAGCGCTTTGCAATCCAGCCAGCGCGCGCCCGCGCATCCTGTCTGCCAGCACTTTCACTCAGACCAGGAGATCAACATGTCCTCCATCGCTAAATTCCTGCTTGCCAGCCTCGCGGCATTGCTGCTGTGCGTCGGCGAGGGCGCACTGTTCGCGGCCGACACCGCTGCCGCCGGCAGCACCAGCGGCGCGCGCGAGCTGACGCTGTCGGAGCCGGCGCCGCCCGATTACCGGCCCAGCGTCAACGCCGCGATTGCTCAGGCCGTGGCGCCGGTGGATCGCCACGCACTCAGCGCTTACCATGAACGGCAGGTGGCGCGTGCGGCCCGTTGCGATCCGACAATTGCGCAGCGCTAGCGCGGGGGAGTTGGCTATCGCTGTCGAGAAGCACGCAAGAACGATACGCACGCGGCCCGCCGCGCGCCGCGCGCCGCCCCCTTCCGTGCGCAGGCTGCCGTTGGGCAGCCTGCGCGTGTTCATTGCGGTCGCCCATCACCTGAGTTTCACGCGCGCGGCCGACGCCCTCGGGGTCAGCGTCAGCGCCGCGAGTCTGCAGATCCGCTCGCTCGAGGAATACCTGTCACGGCCGCTGTTCCGCCGCGATGGCCGCCAGGTGCATCTGACCGCCGAGGGCGCGGCGTTATTGCCGCGGGTACGCGCGGCGCTCGAGCAGCTCGAGCGCGCGGTCGATGACGCGCGCCGCGACCGCACTGCCGGACCGCTGCGGGTCAGCACCATCGCCTCGTTCCTGCAGCAGTGGATGCTGCCGCGTCTCGAACGATTTCGAGTCAGCCACCCTGAGGTCGATCTGCATCTGCATGCTTCCGATCAGCCGGTGGATTTCGTGCGCGAGGATTTTCACGCCGCGGTGCGCTTCGGCAAGGGCGGCTACGCGAACCTGCACAGTGAGAAACTGCTCGATGAATGGGTGTTGCCGGTGTGTGCGCCGGCGATCTACCGCAAGTTCGGCCCGCTGCGCGCCGCCGACGACCTGCGGCGATACCCGCTGCTGCATAGCGTCAGCGAACCCTGGACGATGTGGCTGTTCGACGGGCGTGGCGCGCAGGAGGCGGGCGGCCTTCGTGGCGCGGTGTTCGATGCCTCGGTGGCGGTGGTGCGCATGGCGGTGCAGGGCGCGGGCCTGGTCCTGGCCCGATGGAGTCTGGTCGCTGATGAAATTGCCGCCGGTGTGCTGGTGCGTGCCAGCGCGCGGGCGCTGCCGCTGGAGGAAGGCTACTGGCTGGTCTGTCCGGCCCGTGCCCAGGGGCTGCCCGCCGTCAAGGCGTTCATGGACTGGATTCGCGCCGAGGCCGCGAACTTTGCCCCGCCCGACGCCGATCGCAACGAGATCGCCGCAAACTCGGAATAGGCTGACTTTGTGTCATTAATGAAACATTAGATCGCCTTGCGGCCTTACACTGGGTATTTTTAGGAACAATACCTCGTCCGGCGACATGAGCGCGGGGCCCCAGCGGCAGGGTCAACGCCGGGTCATCGTCGGCAGCGGCTGACAGCGCGGCGCGCTCGCATCCGCTCCCCGCTCCGTCAACCGAGCGGCTGGTCCAAGCGTTGACAAAACCAGTACAGGCCTATGAGATTCGCCCGCCCGACCACACCAGTGCGCTGGTGCCGCGGCCTGAACCGGGTTTCAGTTTTGGCATCAAGGAGTACCGAGAATGACGCGCAAACTCTTGCTCGCGACGCTGTGGCTCGCTGCAGCGGCAAGCATCGCACCGGCGGTCGGCTCAGCGGCCGTCGATATCGACATTGATGTGGCGCCGCCGGCGCCGCGGGTCGAAGTGGTCCCGGCGCCGCGTCCGGGTTACGTCTGGGCGCCCGGATACTGGGCATGGCGGGGGCATCGTCACGCATGGGTTGGTGGGCACTGGCTGGTCGAACGGCGCGGCTATCACTGGGTCCCCGATGCCTGGATTGGCAACGGACCGCACTATCACTACATGCGCGGGCACTGGGAGCGCTGAAGCGGCCTACCCTTCAGTCATGATTGCATCCGTGCGGTCGTGCTGAGGCGCGTCCGCACGTGGTGGAGTTTCCGGCGCGCCGTGCTCGACGCCTCGCGCATGGACTTGACCCACCCTGGCGGTGAGAAGGACGTCGTGCTGCTGCCCTGCTGGCGGCGCCCCGAATTTCTGTGGCATTGCCTGGATAACCTCACACGCGCTGAAGGTATCGATGCGGTGCACGTGCTGTTCAGGCCCGATACCGGATTTTCGCTCGACAATCTCGACGTCATCCGGTCGTTCGCCGACCGGCTTGCGAGCTACGAGATTCATCTGCCGGTACCCTGCCCGTTCCGGCGTACCAAGCAGAGCGCCAATCTGCTGCTCGGCTATCTGCGCGCCGCAGCCGAAGCGAACCGCTACGTGTTCCTGGTCGAAGAGGACATCATGGTCGCGCGCGATTTCTTCCGCTGGCACCGCAGCGTGCATGTCGCCGCCGGTCCGCTGTTCTGCTCGATCGGCGTGAAGAACCCGAACCGGACCGTGAACCTTCCCGATGAGCTCGAGGGCTACTATTTGAGCAGCGGGGATTTCTGCTCGACCGGCGTGTGCTTCGACAAGCGCGTGCTGCAGACGATGATCGCGCCGCACGTGAATATCGCGTACTTTCGCCGACCCAAGAAATACATCCGACGGCATTTTCCCGCGAGCGCGGTCGGCCTGGGATTCGTCGAGCAGGATGGCCTGATACGCCGGATTCAGGAGCCGTCGCGGCAACCGATCGCGTACCCGTGCGTGCCGCGCGCCTTCCACGCCGGCTATTACGGCTACAACCGGCCCGGCGGTCTCGAGGGGTCGATCCAGGAGCGCGTGCAGAGGCTCGCGGATACCATCTACGAACCGGCAGCGATGCGCGCGGGCGCTACGGCGCAGCAGCTCGAAAGCTGTGCGCCGGTCAAGCTCGATCTGGCCGCGTGGACCGTTCAGCGCCGGATTGAGGTGGCGACGACAACGGCGGCGGAGTCCGACATCACCGCCCGGTGCTGAAGCTCGAGGGCATCGCGGTTGCGCGGCTGCGCTGCGTCCACGCGACAACCCACCCGTCCACGGTCGCTTCTGGGTATGCTTTCCAGACGATGAATATGATCGCCTGCACCCGCGAGTCGCGGACCTGTGCCGGTCCCATGACGGGCCGCTGGAGCCTTAATCTGCGCTATTGCCTGTCGCGGGTGAAGAACCGCGGCTACGGCCTGGGCAACGAGTTGCTGCCGTGGGCGCGAGCCTTCCTCGCTTCGCAGGTGCTGAACGCGAAGCTGCTGCCGCCCGCCTTCGGAATGAATCGGCGCGCGTATTGGCGGCACTTTCACACTCCGCCGGATGATTGGATCTATCACCGCGCGCTTGAATACCTGCTGCCGGTGGTCGAGTTCACCGAGTCGGACTACCTGGCGCACGGCGGCGGCGATGTGGTGACTGCCCTGCGCGGCTTCGCCGATGCCCATCGCCTGCACCGGCGGCGTGCCTACCTGCTGGTGACGCACGGACTCTGGGGCGGCTACCACCACGTGCAGGCGGCGCGCGACTTCATCCGCTGCACGCTCTATCAGAGTCGTTACGCTGCGAACAATCTGCTGCAATTGCGCGGGCGCATCGATCCGCACAAGCTGCTCGTGGGCATGCACGTGCGGCTCGGCGACTTTTCGGCTCCGGGCGCCGTGCACGACTATCACCGCGCCGCGAATATCTCGCTGCCGATCGAATGGCTGTGCGCACTCGCGCGCGCGCTCGATCGCGCGCTGGGCGACGGCTGGCAGCTGCTGCTGATCACCGACGGATCCGAGGAGCAGCTCCGCCCGCTCACCGGTCATGGCACTGCATCACGACCAACGATCTTGCGCCCGGCGACTGCTCCGACGTGCTGGCGCTGGCGGCCGCTGATCTGCTGGTGTGTTCGATGTCCTCATTCAGCACGCTCGCGGCCTTTCTGTCGGATTCGCCGTATCTGTGGTTTCTGCCGAACCTTTACCGGCACCCGCAGCAGGTCTATTCGCTCGGCGATTACGACGCCGAGCGCGACAAACCCGGCAGCCCGACACGGGCTGCCCTGGAGCAGCTGACGCTGCTGCCGACCGAGGCGCTGCCGCGCGGCGTGGGCGTGGATCTGGACGGCGAGATTCCCGCCGCGGTGATCCAGGCGGCGGTGCGACGGCAGCAGTCGCGGCGCTGGGAATCGGACCTGGTGCGCTCGGGCGTGGCCCGGGCGATCGATCGTTAGCCGCTCGACGGGTCAGCCGGTCTGGGCAAGTCGCGCGCGCGCCTGCTTGCGCAGCAGCGCGTTGCGCGCCTGCCATTGCTGATGCGGCGGCATTTCCCGATGGAACTGGACTTCGCCTGCGGTATAGGTCGCGACCGTGACCCCGTCCTGCAATAGCAGCCGGTTACCCGCAAGCGCGGCCAGTCGCGGTCCGGGCGTGACGATGCCAGCCAGGTTGAGCGGATCGGCGCCGCTCAGCGCAATCAAGGCGCCATCGGCTGCGCGCTTGCGGGTCGCGCGCAGCGCACCGAGCGCGTCCGGCAGCGCAAACTGCTCACCGCTCATGCCGGCGACGAAGCGGCCGCCGCGGATCAGGCCCTGGGCCTCGAGGCGACGCAAGGCGCGCAACAGCAGGTACCACGGCGGCAGCCATTCGGCTTCGCGTGCGAGCAGGCGCCGGAATACCACGCCATAACGGCGCAGCAGCACCCAGGCGAGCGCCTCGAGCGCATCGTCGGCCTCAGCAGCGGCACCGGCCCTCGCCGGCAGCTGC
Organism: Steroidobacterales bacterium; assembly: GCA_044440135.1. Classification (GTDB taxonomy): domain Bacteria; phylum Pseudomonadota; class Gammaproteobacteria; order Steroidobacterales; family Steroidobacteraceae; genus FEN-1191. Next base: position 51,567 of record JBIODC010000006.1, read on the forward strand.
GCGGTCGCGGCCGCCGGCGCCGTCATCGAACGCCGCACCAGGCTCCAACGCCCTGCCTCGGCAAGGCCGAACTGGCCCGCGCGCCGAGCGCGCGCCGAGCGCTTGCGCTGCATTGGCTGCAGCAGCGCGCGCAGGCCGGCAAAGCTGTCGGCGCTCGCGAGCCCGGCTGCCACCAGCTCTGCCAGAGCGGCTTCCGCCTGCACCTGCAGCAGGCCGGCGCCCTGCACGATCTCGTCGAAGAACGAGGCCCCATGGCGCTGCAGCAACTCGGCCATCGCGCGCGCATTGGCCGAGAGCTGTGTCTGCGGCTCAGGGCGGCGCGCTTCCGACAATTGCTGCCATAACGCGCGATGCCTGCGCGTCAGCAGGGCCATCGGCGTGGCGCGTACCGGCGCGCTGCTCGCACTCTGCGGCGCATCCAGGCGCGCCCAGAAGGCACGCCCCGACAGACACAGACTGTCGAGCCAGGCGCCGTCGTAGTCGCGCAGCCGCGCGGCCAGCACATCGCTCTCCCACGCGATCGCGGCAATTTCGAAACCCTCGAGCTGCTCGACGATGCGCTCCAGGCTGGCCGCGCCTTCCGGCCGCGGCTGCGAAGTCACGCCCTGCCAGTCGAGCAGGAAGCGCATGAAATCGCCGCTCGAGACCGGCTCGATCTCGGCGCGCAACGACTTGATCGTGTAGCGGTGGATGCGCGCCAGCAGGCGCCGCTCGCACCATTCGAGCTGCTGGCCGCCCGGAGTGAAGTGCCCGCGCATCACGAATCCTTCAGCCTCGAGCGCGTGCAGCGCGGCCTCGACCGCGGCCGGCGGCTGCGCCAGCCCGCGCGCCAGCGCCTCCGCGCTCGTCGGCCCGATGGCCTGCAGACGTCCGCGCAGCAGCTCGCGCAGCGCATCAGCCGGCTGCCAGCGGCGGCCCGCATATTCCGCGGGTACCTCGAGCGCCGGCGTTACCAGGTGCGGCACGTACAGCGCCCGGATCATCGGCAGCTGTTCCGCGGCGACCCAGAACCTACGCTCCGCTGCGGTGAGCTCGGTCGCCCGGCGCTCGCGCACCAGCATGGCGAACATCGCCCCGAGATCCGCGCCGGCGTCGCGCTCAGGGTCCAGGATCCCGAGCAGCATCAGCGCATCGTGCAGCTCATCGGGCGTCTCGGCGCTCGGCCACGCCTCGCTGCGCACCGCCGCGATGGCCGCCGCATCGAGCTGCCCGAACTGCGCGGCGGTCTCGGGATCGAGCCAGCGCCGGGCCGTCACCGCCTGAGTACGACGCTCTTCGAGCGGGGCGTCGTCCAGATAGGCATAGGGCCGGGCCCGCAGGATCTCCTGTGCCAGCGGCGAGGGCTGCGGCAGATCGCGCGCGAGCACCTGCACCTCGCCGTGCTCGATGGCCCGCAGCAGCGCAATCAGCCCGTCGCTGTCCATCGCCTCATGCAGGCTGTCGAACACGGTCTGGCGCACCAGCGGATGATCGGGAATCTCGCGCTCGCCGCTCAGGTTTTCTGCGCACGCCAGCTGATCGGGAAACACTACCGCTATCAGGTCTTCCGCGGCCATGCGCTGCAGCGGCGCGGGCGTCTTCTTGCCGGCGCGCGAGCGGCGGACGGCCAGTGAGATGGTCGCGTTCCAGCGCCAGCGGGTGGTGAACAGCGGTGCATCCAGCAGCGCCTGGACCAACAGCGGCTCGACGCTGGCGCTGTGGAGAAATCGCGGCACCTGCTGCAACTCGAAGCTGTGGGTCTCGCCGAGCGACAGCACGATCGCGTCCTCCGTGGCCGCCGCCTGCAGTTCGAAATTGAAGGCGCGGCAGAAACGTTTGCGCAGCGCCAGGCCGAAGGCGCGATTGATGCGGGCGCCGAACGGCGCATGGATCACCAGGTGCATGTCGCCGGTCTCATCGAAGAAGCGCTCGAGGATGACCCGCCGCTGCGTCGGCAACTGGCCGAGCACCGCCTTGGCCGCCGCCAGGTATTCCACCAGCTGGCGCGCCGCCGCATGATCGAGCTGGTGGCGCTGCATCGCCCGCTCGATGCTGCGCGCGATCGTCGGTGCATCGATCACCGGCAGCGTGGCATCGATCTGCGAGCGCAGGCGCGACACCGCAGCCGAAAGTTCGGCGCTGCGCGCCGGGGCTTCGCCGAGCCAGAACGGCAGCGTCGGCGCCTGACCCTTGGCGTCCTCGACGCGCACGCGCCCGGCCTCGACCCGCAGGATGCGATAGGAGCAGTTGCCGAGCTGAAACACGTCACCAGCCAGGCTCTCGACCGCGAAATCCTCATTCAAGGTACCGATGAATGTGCCGCTCGGCTCGAGCACCACCTGGTAGTCGGCATTGTCGGGGATGGCGCCGCCACAGGTGATCGCGGTCAGGCGCGCGCCGCGGCGTGCGCGCACGCGGCGATTGACCGCGTCGCGGTGCAGATAGGCGCTCTGGCGGCCACGGCGGGTGCTGAAGCCGTCCGCGAGCATCCGCAGCACCTGATCGAAGTCACCGCGCGCCAGCGCGCGGTAGGGCCACGCGCGCCGCACCAGTGAATACAGCTCATCCTCGCCATACTCGCGCGCGCTGACCTCGGCCACCAGCTGCTGTGACAGCACATCGAGCGGCTGCGGCGGGATGCTCAGGGCGTCGAGCTCCCCGGCTCGCACCGCGTCGAGCAGTGCGATGCATTCGACCAGATCGTCGCGGCTCAGTGGAAACAGCCGGCCCTTGGGCACGCCGCGGACCGCATGATTGGCGCGGCCGACACGCTGCAGCAAGGTGGAGATCGAGCGCGGCGTTCCGAGCTGACAGACCAGCTCGACATCGCCGATATCGATACCCAGCTCGAGCGATGCGGTGGCCACCAGCGCTCGCAGCGTACCGCTCTTGAGGCGCCGCTCGGCCTGCAGGCGCTGCTCTTTGGCCAGGCTGCCGTGATGTGCGGCGACATGATCCTCGCCGATGCGCTCGCTCAGATGCCGCGTGACGCGCTCGACCATGCGACGCGTGTTGGCGAAGATCAGCGTGGTGCGGTGCTGCTCGACCAGCCGGGCGAGCTGGTCATAGAGGTTTTCCCAGACCTCGCTCGACATGATCGCCTCGAGCGGCGCATCCGGCAGCACCAGCGCCAGATCGCGCCCGCGAATGTGGCCGCTGTCGATGATCACGCAATCCGCCGCGGGATCATCCACCTCCCCGGCGGTGCCGGCGGCCGGCCGCAAACCGACCAGGAATCGGGCCACGTCTTCGATCGGCTTCTGGGTCGCCGACAGGCCGATTCGCTGCGGCGGCCGCCCGCACAGCTGCGCGAGCCGCTCGAGCGTAAGCGCCAGATGCGCGCCACGCTTGCTCGGCGCCACCGCGTGAATCTCATCGACGATCACCGCCCGGGTCGTGGCCAGCATCCGGCGGCCGGACTCACTGGTCAGCAACAGGTACAGCGATTCCGGCGTGGTCACGAGGATGTGCGGCGGCGAGCGGCGCATCGCAGCGCGTTCGGCCTGCGGCGTATCGCCGGTGCGGACCTGCGCGCGGATGGGCGGCGCGGTCAGGCCCAGCGCCGCGAGTTCGGCCGCGATGCCCGCGAGCGGCAGCTCGAGGTTGCGCCGGATGTCGTTCGACAACGCCTTGAGCGGCGAGACGTAGACCACCTGCGTCGCATCGGCGAGCTCGCCGGCGACCGCCTGGCGGACCAGCGCATCGATCGCGGCCAGAAACGCCGCCAGCGTCTTGCCCGATCCGGTGGGCGCGGCGATCAGCGCGTGCCGCCCGCTGGCAATTGCGGGCCACGTGGCCAGCTGCGGGGCGGTCGGCAGCGAAAATTGTTTCGTGAACCAGCTGGCGACCGCCGGGTGGAAATTCTCAAGGGGCATGGGAGCAGTTTACGCCCAGTCGCCACAGCCGGCACTTGGCGATTGACGGCACGGGCACCGTGGCGGCAGCGGTATACTGGCCGCCCGAATCGGCTCTGCCACAGGCATGCAGGAATTCGCTTACACGCTGTTCCAGAGCGCGATCGGCACCTGCGGCATCGCCTGGGGCGCCCGCGGCATCGTGGCACTGCAGCTGCCTGAAGCCAGCGAATCGGTCACGCGGGCGCGCCTGCTGCGCGCCCACGGCGCGGCCTGCATGCAGCCGCCCGCTGCCGAGATCCGCCGCGTCATCGACGACATCGTCGGGCTGCTCGCCGGCCAGCCGCGCGATCTGCAGTATGCCCGGCTCGACCTGACGCCGGTACCGCCATTTCACCGCTGCGTCTACGCGATCGTGCGCCAGATCGCTCCCGGCCGGACCCGAACCTATGGCGAGGTGGCCGCGCTGTGCGGCGACCGCCACGCTGCCCGCGCAGTCGGCCAGGCGATGGCACGCAATCCAATTCCGATCATCGTGCCGTGTCACCGCGTGCTCGCGGCGGGCGGCAGAAGCGGCGGCTTCTCCGCCCGTGGCGGGGTGACCACCAAACTTCGGCTGCTCACAATCGAAGGCGCACTGCCCGCGCCGGTGGCCGGCGCTGCGCACAATCTGTCGCTGGCGTTCTGATTCGCGCTATGCGTGAGCGGATCATCCGCGATCCGTCGCCCAGCCGCATTGAAGGAAAAGTGCGCACCTAAAGCAAAGACGCATCGGTGGCTGTGCGCATCGCTGGCCGCAGTGGGGCTCGCGGGCGTCACGGCCTGCGCGCGCCGCGGGCATCGACCCGACGACGTGCGATTCGGCGTCGCCGAGGCGCGCTACCGGCGGCCGATCCCTGGCAACCGAAAGGTTGCAGGTCCAGCCCGCACAAATTGTGCGGTCGCCGCCGAAGGCCCTAAGATGCGCATCCCCAAGATCCCCGGAGAACCCCCGATGCATCCATTGAAACTGGCAGCCACGGCCTTCTTCATGTCGGTCGCCCTCGCGACCGCCGCGTTCGCGGCGCCGACGACCTATACCAGCGACCCCAATCACACCTTCGTGCGATTCTCGTACAGCCATTTGGGATTCTCGACGCAGGAATCGCGCTTCAACACCGTCAAGGCCACGGTGAACTACGACCCGGCCGCGAGGACGGCGTCGGTGGATGTGGTCGTCGATGCCAAATCGGTCGATACCGGCTCGGATCTGTTCAATGGACACATTCAGGGCGTCGATTATCTCGATACCGCTGAATTTTCCACCGCGACCTTCAAGTCAACGTCGGTCAAGTTCAACGGCGACGCGCCGGCCAGCATCGAAGGCAATCTGACCGTCAAGGGCGTCACCAAGCCGGTGACCCTGACCGTGACGTCGTTCAAGCACGGCATGAACATGATGAAGAAAGACGCGATCGGGGCGGACGCCACCGCCACGGTCAAGCGCTCGGATTTCAACATGAGCAAGGCTGTGCCGTTGGTCGGCGACGAAGTAACGCTGGAAATCGTGATCGAAGCCGCCGCTCCCTGACAGCGCGCGCAATCCGGTAGCCGCGTGCGGCGGCAGGCTCGCGCCGCTTCCACACCCTGCCCCGCCGCGTTGAACAAGCGGCGGCGGCATTGCATGCGCGCAGGGCGCAATCACGCGTTTTCTAGCTCAGCGAGCTGTCGGGGCCCGATACCACGCGCGGTTCGCTCGGTCGCCTGATCTCGACACGCACTTCGCCGCAACTTTGAATCGGCGAGCCGTCCGCAGGAGCGGAACGCACCCTGATCTGGCGCGCCCAGGTGACTGCAAGCTCATCGAAGCGTCGATCGCCCGAAGAGGCCATGACATCGGAACTGAGGATGCTCCGGTCCGGAGCGACGCACACCTTGACGATGGCGACCTCGCCCGGGGTGAAACGCGGTGCTGCCACGACGAACGATACCGGCGCATCGTCGAACGGCGGCAGCGCTACGCGCTTCGGGGGCTCCGGCCGTGGGCGCGCGGCGCAGCCGCCGAGCGTGGCGATGCACATTGCGATGAGGATAGCGGTCCGCATCGAGTCCCCGCGCGCGTCGCAGCACCGGCTGCAACTGACTGCGTGATGATACGCCGGTCGCCCGGCAGGAACAGAAACACCCGCGAAATCATGTCGTTGCGATGCCAGGACGGGGGGCGCGGGGCCGGCCTCAGGCTGCCGATGTTCAGTGCTTGCGCAGGCTGAGAATGTAGCGTGAGACGGCGACTTTTTCGTCCTTGGTCAGCATCTGATCGGGCATGCTCATCGGAACGGTCTTCATGTCCCAGTGAGTGGTCCCGATGAACTGCTCCAGGGACTTCTCACTGGTCTTGGGACGATTGGCGATTTGGTAGAAGCTCGGCGTCGGCAGCTGGCGCAGGGGCGGCAGGTCCTGATCGCTGGCCACCACGTGGCACGCCGAGCACTGCTGGCGCGCCAGCTGCTCACCGCGGGCCACCAGATCGCGCGCCGGCTCTCCGGCGCTGGCGCACACGCCGTAAAATCCGATCAACACTAGGACCGCCCGGCCTGCGGCTCGTCGAACACTGGTCCTCGCCTGCGCCGTGCCTGATGTCATGACTGTCGCCTGCTGGTAAGCCAATGGGATTCCCGATGGGGGGAGCTTACGATATCCATATCAGGCGCGAGCATAGTGCATGCAACGAGGCACAATCGCCATCCTGTTATCGCGCACCGAGGGCTGATGCATCATGAGTAACGCGCTGCACATTGCCTGTCCGCATTGCAGTGCGGTGAACCGGGTACCCGGCGAACGCCTGGCGCAGAAACCGAAATGCGGTCAGTGCCATCAGGGGTTGTTCACGGGACATCCGATCGCACTGACCGGCGAGGGCTTCCAGACGCACCTCAATCGCAATGATATTCCGCTGCTGGTGGATTTCTGGGCGCCCTGGTGCGGGCCGTGCCTGATGATGGCCCCGCAATATGTCCAGGCCGCCGGATTGCTGGAACCCCGGGTGCGGCTGGCGAAGGTGGACACCGATGCCGAGCCGTCACTCGGCGCTCAATTCAATATCCGCAGCATCCCGACCCTGGTGCTGTTCAAAGGCGGCCGTGAAGCGGCCCGCCAGTCGGGTGCGATGGGCAGCGCCGATATTGTGCGCTGGGTGCAAAGCCGGATCTGACCACCGCTTCCGCCCGCCCGACGATGCGGAAAACGCGTATTTCGAACCCGGTGCTCGCGGTCATATAAAGATCCTGTTCGCAACCGCTGCGACGTTAAATTGGTCGAGGAGATTGACATGAAAACAGACATACAGCTGCGGCACGATGTCGAGGCGCAGCTCGACTGGGATCCACGCTTCGACTCAACGGGAATCGGCGTGGCCGTGAAGAACGGCGTCATCGCTTTGTCAGGCCATGTCGGCTCCTACGCCGATCGTTGGGCGGCCCAGGACGCGGCGCAATCGGTTGCCGGAGTCAAGGCAATCGCCAATGAACTGGTTGTGAGTCTCGGCTCGGATGCCCAACGCAGCGACCCGGAGGTTGCCGAAGCGGTGCTGCACGCGCTCAATGCAAACGTGTCGATTCCCGCTACCGCCATCAAGGTTGTGGTGCACGACGGTTGGGTCACGCTGAGCGGGCAGGTGAACTTCTGGTACCAGCGCGAGGCTGCCGAGCGCACCGTCACCCATCTGCGGGGAGTCAAGGGTCTGGCGAACGACATTACGATCAAGCCCCAGGCATCGGTGGCGGACATCAAGGCCAAGATCGAAGACGCCTTCCGGCGTCATGCCAGTCTGGATGCGAACAAGATCCGCGTGCAGACTGCCGAGGGCACCGTGACTCTGGAAGGTGAAGTCAATTCCTGGGAGGAGCGGCAGCATGCCGAAGCGGCCGCGTGGGCCGCCCCCGGCGTCTCGGTCGTGAAGGACCACTTGAGCGTGCGCTCGTAGCGCGAGTGCGCAGCACGACCGCGCCTGTCGCCGCTCGTGGTCGCGATGCAACGTGCGAGCCGTTCGGGGCGTTATCGGCCGCTGGCGGACGGGGCGAGCCCGGACAGGTAGTCGGCCACGCCCTCGAATTCGGGACGCGTGAAACGATCCAGCAACGATAGATGGCCGGCCAGATTTGGGCGCCGGTGATCGAACGTGTAGTACATCTCCCGCAGCAGATACTCGTAGTGCTGCCCGCCGAGCCACGGTATGGCCTCGTGCTCGTCGCCTTCTGCCGACGCACCGTGGCAGGATGCGCACAGTTGCTGATAGACCTTCATGCCGTGCTCGAGACGCTCACCGTTGCCCCTGCCGGGGTCGGTTATCCGCGGCAGCGTGCTGACGTACGCCGCGATGTCGGCCAGAGCCTGCGCGTCGGACAGGTAATGCGACTTGGCAATTCCCTCCATGCGCACGTCCCAGCGTTTGCCGTAATGGAAGTCGACCAGCTGGCGCACCAGCACGCTGCGGTATTGGCCGGCGATCGCCGGCACGTCGCCGTTGCGCGAGCCGCCCCCGTCGGAGGCATGGCAGGCCAAGCATACCTTGAACAGGCTCTCGCCGTGCTGCAGGTCCGGCTGGGCGCGTAAGGCCGAATCGCGCTGTTGCTGCGCGATGGTTGCTGACGACGCAAGCGCCGGCATCAGCAGTGCCGCGCAACTCAGCGCATGCATCCTCAGGATCGTTCGAAGTCCCATCAATGCTGTCTCGATGATATCCGGATGATTTCTCGCGCGCCTTGACGCCAAGTGCCATACGTAGATAGCGCAGCCCGGCGGCCGCGAAATCACCACTAAGTACATCTCCGAATCGCCGATCGTGTCGGAGGACACTACAGTTAAAACCGCTTTTCAGCAGGTATTAGAGGAGATTGTGTCATGAGCCTAATTCGCTGGGAACCATTTACAGGCATGGACGAAGCGTTCAATCGCCTTCTGGGTCCGTCGGGCCGCTGGACTCTGCCCGAGAGCCGCGCTGGATCCCGCTTCGAGTGGGCTCCATCGGTGGACATCAGTGAAACCGACAAGGAGTACCTGATACGCGCCGAACTGCCCGCGGTAAAAAAGGAAGATCTCCAGATCACCTTCGATGACGGCCTGCTGACCGTCAGTGGCGAGCGCCGGCAGAAGCAGGAGGACGAGGCCGAGAAGTTCCACCGCATCGAGACCTTCTACGGCAAGTTTTCGCGCAGCTTCACGCTGCCCGAAAGCGTCGACGCGGCCGGCATCAATGCGGAATCGAAGGACGGTGTGGTGACGATACACGTGCCGAAGATGAAGACCGAGCCCAGGAAGCCGGTCGAAATCAAGGTGCAGTAGGGGCGCGGTCGGCGGCTGCCCGCCGGGGCTGCTTGCTGCCGTCAGCAGGCCGCGCCGGTGCTGGCCCGGAAGACGCATGAGCCCGCGGTGCCTTGCGGCCTTGAAACGAGGAGAAGACCATGAGTGTGAAATTGTCGCACGCCGCAAGATCGGCGCCCCGCGCCAGGCGTCATGTTCCGCAGCCACCTGCCGTCGCGCGCCGGGCGGCGAGACTTGTGGATCCCGAGCTCAGACGGGACCTGATTGCGCAGGCTGCGTATTTTCGCGCCGAGCAGCGCGGCTTCGAACCGGGCCACGAGCTTGAGCACTGGCTGGCCGCAGAAGCCGAGATTGACGCGGCGCTGTCGATCGGACCGCCCTCCCCGATGGATTGAGTATCCATTCCATCCGCCGGCCAGAGCTGCACGCGCCTTAGGTCGCGGTATAAACTGCGCTCAACGGGCGTCATTTGCCCGCTGATCGACGCCGCTTCATCGCATGACCCAGTCCGAGCGCATGCCGGTCATCTTCGTCGGACACGGCAATCCGATGAATGCGTTGGCACGTAACCAGTATACGGAAGGCTGGCGCGAGCTTGGGATCAGCCTGCCGAGGCCGCGCGCGATCGTGTGCGTGTCGGCTCATTGGTACGTGCCCAGGGTGGCCGTGACCGCGATGGCGCGGCCGCGGACGATCCACGACTTCGGCGGCTTTCCTCCGAAGCTTTACGAGGTCGCCTATCCGGCGCCCGGCTCGCCCGAGCTGGCTCGGCGAATCAGCGAAATCATGGCCCCCGTTGTGGTCGAGCTCGATCAGAGCTGGGGACTCGACCATGGCACTTGGTCGGTGCTGACGCATGTCTATCCTGATGCCTCGATACCCGTGGTCCAACTGAGCATCGACGATGCCCGGGACGCGGCGGCTCATTATGCGATCGCGCAGCGCCTGGCGCCGTTGCGCGACGAAGGCATACTCATCGTCGGCAGCGGCAATATCGTGCACAACCTGCATGCCTATGCCTGGGGCGATCACTCCGCCGCCCCGTACGACTGGGCGCTGCGATTCGATCGCCTGGCGCGACAGCTGCTGGCCAAGGGAGATTTTGCGCCGCTGATCGATTACGAGTCGCTGGGTCGCGACGCGTTGCTGGCCGCGCCGACGCCCGATCATTACCTGCCGCTGCTCTATGTAATGGCGCAGCGGCGGGCGGACGAATCGGTCAGCTTTCCGGTCGCAGGATTTGACGGCGGTTCGATCTCGATGCTCTCGGTTCGCATCGGCTAGAGCCGACACCAGGCCCGATGAAAACGCTGTTTCTCATCCGCCATGCCAAGTCCTGTCGGGATGACCCGGCGCTTGCCGACCAGCAGCGGCCGCTGACCCGGCGTGGCCGGCGCAACGCGTCGGACCTCGGCAAGCGACTGGCGAAGCGCGCTCCAAAGCCGGACCTGATGCTGTCGAGTCCGGCATTGCGCGCATTGAAGACCGCGCAGCTGATGGCCAGGCAGTTCGGCTACAAGCGCAAGCACATCGTCGTGGACGCGCGCCTCTACGCCTGCACGGCGGCTGATCTGCTACGGGTGATTCATCAGCTCGATGAGCGTCTCAAGCGCGTGATGCTGTTCGGCCACAATCCGGAATTGACCGGGCTGGCGCGCCGCTTCTCGCGCGACCTCACTCAATTGCCGACCTGCGCCGTTGCCAGGTTCCGGTTCGACGTGAAGTCGTGGTCGGACATAGGCCGGGGCTCGCTGGTCGGCGTAGCGCTCGAGCTTCCTGAACGCTCGCCCGATGGCAACGCGCGATGATCCGCGAGGGACGCCCCGGTAACCGCGCGGACCGGACCGGTGCTATGTTCACGCTCCATGGACGATCAGCGGCTGCATGAGTTCATCGAGCGGCATTCGCGCCTGTTCATTCTGACCGGCGCCGGCTGCAGCACCGAATCCGGCATTCCTGACTACCGCGACGCGGACGGCGGCTGGAAACGCCCGGCGCCGGTGATGTTGCAGGCGTTCATGGGCGAGCCGGCAACCCGCCGACGCTACTGGGCGCGCAGCCTGGTCGGCTGGGAGCGCTTACGCGGCGCTCGGCCCAACAATGCCCATCTGGCCCTGGCGCGCCTGCAGCAACAGGATCGGGTCGAGTGCCTGGTGACGCAGAATGTGGATCGCCTGCACCAGGCCGCCGGCAGCGCGGATGCGATCGATCTGCATGGCAGGATCGATCTGGTTCGCTGCATGAGCTGCCAGCAGCGACGAGCGCGCGAGCAGCTGCAGGCGGAGCTGCTGAGGCTCAATCCGGCCTGGGCCGAAAGCGATGCGCTGCAGGCGCCCGACGGCGACGCCGATCTGGAAGCGCTGGATTTCTCCAGCTTCGAAGTGCCGTCCTGCGCGCTGTGTGGCGGCGTGCTGAAACCGGATGTGGTGTTCTTCGGCGAAAGCGTCCCGCAGGATCGGGTGCAGACGTCGATGCGGCACCTGCTGCGCTGCGACGCCATGCTGGTGGTCGGCTCCTCGCTGATGGTGTATTCGGGCTATCGTTTCGCGCAGGCGGCGGCACGGGCGGGCAAACCGATCGCCGCCGTCAATCTCGGCCGCACGCGCGCCGATGCGCTGCTCACGCTCAAAGTGACACGGCCCTGCTCGGCTGCGCTCTCCTTCCTGCTGCAGGTCGGGGACGGTGTGGAGCAGCGGCGCGCGGGCGGACTCAAAGCAGTGCACTGATCGACTCGAGCTCCGCGGGCGCCAGCTGGAACTCGAAGATCTCGAGGTCCTCGCGCATATGTGTTGTCGAGGTGGTGCCGGTCAATGGCACCACGTCGCTCTGGGTCAGATAGCGGAACAGGATCTGCGCCGCTGTGCGCGCGTATTTCGACGCCAGCCCCGTGACACCGGCATGGTCGAGCAGCTGTGGATTGGCCGTGAGGGTCCAGAAACTCTGGTAGATGATCCCGTGTGTCCGGCAGAACGCGCGGATCTCGCGATCGTAGCCGGTCTGCGCGTAAAAGCGGTTCTGGACCACCGCGGGCTTCACCTGAGCCGAGCGGTGCAACGCGTCGAGGCTGGCCGCGCTATAGCAATTGCTGATGCCAAGCTGCCGGGCGCGGCCGACGCGATGCAGCTGCTCCATGGCGTCCCACACCTGTGTCATCTGGCCCTGATCGGCAAGCGCGGAGTGCAGGATCAGGCAATCGACGTAATCCGTCTGCAGATTGCGCATTGAGCTCGCAAACGACTGCGCCACCTGATCCGCTGGCGGCGCGGCCGGGTCATACGGCACCCGCTTCGGGTCATGGCCCGCGAGCGGCGTGAATTTGGTCTGCAGGTAGAAGTCGGCGCGGCGCAGGCCCTGATTCAGGCAGGAGGCGACGGCCGCGCCGACGCCGGCTTCATGGTAGTGCCTGGGCTGACAAGCCGTGTCGATGCCGCGAAATCCCTGCGCGATCGCCGTGCGCACCAGCTCCTGCGTGCGCAGCTTCTTCCAGGCGGTGCCATAGATGATCCTGGGACTGCGCACGCCATGGCGCGAGACCACGATGTCCTGCTCTGCCATGCGCGCGGTCAGTCGGTGCGCGATTCCTGAATTCTAGAGTGGGCGAATCCGGGCGTCGCCTCCTCGGCCTGCGGCACGAGTTTCGCCTGCAGCAACCCCAACGCCGTCGCCGGGTCATCGGCGTACTGGAACAGACCGAGTTCCTCCGGATCGATCATTCCATGGCGCACCAGGGCGTCGAAATTGATGATCTCATTCCAATAGCTGGTCCCGTAGAGAATCACCGGGATCGGGCGCTCGAGTTTTCGTGTCTCCGCGAGGGTCAGGATCTCGGTGAGTTCATCGAGCGTGCCGAAGCCGCCGGGAAACACCACCAGCGCGCGCGCCAGAGGTGCGAACCAGAGCTTGCGCATGAAGAAATAATGGAATTCGAACGTCAGATCGTGCGTCACATAGGCATTGGGCTGCTGTTCGTGCGGCAGGCTGATGTTGAGCCCGATGGTCCTGCCCCCGGCCTCCGAGGCGCCTCGATTGGCCGCCTCCATGATCCCGCCGCCGCCCCCGGAGCACACCACGTAACGATGGGTGTGCGATGACAGGCCCTTCGACCAGATCGTCAGCAGGCGCGCGAGCTCGCGCGCCGGCTGGTAGTAATGACCCAGAGGGCCGTCGGGCGCGAGGCGCGCCGATCCGAAGAACACGATGGTGTCGTGAATACGGGCACGACGAAAGCGCTGCAGAGGCTCGAGGTATTCGGCGAGGATGCGCAGCGGCCGCCCGTCCTCGCCGGTCAGGAAGTTCTTATCCGCGTAGGCGAGCTGGGATTCCGGGGTGCCGTTGGTTTGCATGGTGCTATGGTTGACGTACGAAATCGATGAAGCCGCGCTCGACATTGGTATCGACCAGTGTCACCTGCACATGATCGCCGACATCGATGCCTTCGAAACCCCGGACGAGCTTACCCTCGGCGGTCGGCGCACGGATCCGGACCCAGGTTCCCTTGTCCGAGGCGCCGGTGACTATCGCATCGAAGCGCTGACCGATGCGCGAAGACAATAGCAGCGCGGCCGCCGACTTGCGCAGCTGTCGCTCCACCTTCGCGGCGTTGTCTACCTGGGCCGTGCAGTGAGCGGCCATGGCCCGCAGCTGCTGCTCATCGTACGGCGACGGGCGGCGCTCGAGCGCGGCCTTGAGCAGGCGCTGCATGATCATATCGGGGAATCGCCGGTTGGGAGCGGTCGAGTGAGAGTAATCCCCGACCGCCAGCCCGAAATGTCCCGGTGTCGTCTGGCCGGGCGACTCGAGCGCATATTCGCCGCGGCCCAACAGCTTGATGACCGCCAGGCTGAGATCGGCAAAGCGTGCCGGATCGCTCTGCCGGCGCCTGACCAGAAACTCGCTCAGCGCCGGAGCATTCGGCGCCGCCGGCAGCCGATCGCCGGTGCCGGCGGCCAGCGCGGCGATCCGGTCCCATCGCTCCGGAATCGGCAGCACCCGCCGCAGCGAGGGCAATCCCCGGCTCGCAAGATACCTTGCGGTGACGCCATTGGCGGCGATCATGAAATCCTCGATCAGCTCCTTGGCCCGGTTGCGCTCGTCGGGACGCAGATCGGTCAGCAGCTCGCCGTCAAACACCGCCCGGGCCTCGATGGTATCGAGATCCAATGCGCCGTGCGCGTGCCGCAGGCGCTTGAGTGTGCTCGCGACCTGATCCTGCAGGCGCAGCTGCGCATCGAGTCCCTGGACGGCAGCGAGCGCTGCCGGCGCGGGGCCTGTGCCGGCAAGCCACGCCGCGACGCCGTTGTAGGCGAGCTTGGCGCGATTCACCACCACGGCGCGATAGACATCGGAGGCGGTCACGGCGCCACCGGCGTCCACCGTCATCTCGATGATGATCGCGAGGCGCTCCTGCCCCGCGCCGAGCGATGTCAGGTTGGTCGACAGCTTCTCGGGCAGCATCGGAAAGATCTGCGCCACCGTGTATACCGACGTGGTGTTGCTGCGGGCGTGATCGTCGATCGGCGAGCCGCCCTGCACGATGGCGTCGACGTCGGCGATGGCGACCAGTATCTTCACGGTCCCGGCGGATATCGGCTGCGCGACCGAGAGCTGATCGAGGTCGCGCGAGTCATCGTTGTCGATCGAGGCCCATAGCAGACCCCGCAGATCCCGGACTGCCGCGCCGGCCTCCCGGGCAGGTGCGGTGATCGAGTTCGTCTGTGCCACTGCCGCCACCGAAAAGTCCGGCAGCAGATGCCGCTCGAGCATCGCGCGGCGGGCGATCTGCCGAAGCTGCTGCAGGCTCGATCGGTCCGCAGGGGTCATGGGCCGATGATACTGCGGCCCGGCGACGCCGATGCACGCCGCGCTGCCCAGGCGCTGCGGGCGCGCGGCGCGCCCGCAGCGCCAACACGCCGTAGCACGTCAGAAAGACCGCGTCCGACAGCGTCAGCAGCATCGTGAGCCGCGGCAACTGGCCGAGGACGCGGGCCAGCCCGGGGCCACCCCGGCCGCGATCAGCGTCGCGCTCAGGGCCGCGAGCCGGCGCTGATCGACGTGGCGCTCGACGATGAAGGCAGTGGATCCGCGCGCTCTGCCGCCGGCCGGTGGACACGCCACCCCACTGGCTGCCATCGACGCAGGCCTTCGTCGACGCGAGCAGCGCCGGCATCGGCTGGGGGATGAACCCGGTGCCGCTGGTAGCGTCAAAACTTCGGGCCGGAACCCTGGTCGAACTGGTACCGCGGCGGAGCCTCGCGGTCGCTCTGTATTGGCAATGCACGCGGCTGCCGGTGCCGATGCTGGATCGATTGACCGACGCGCTCATCGCCGCTGCCCGCTCTGCGCTGGATCAATAGGGGATCCGCGACCGGTCCGGCGGGCGGCCTGGCGCGACCGGCCTCAACCGGCGGCGCGGCGTCCGGCACATACCTGCGAGGCCCACGCGAAGCGGGGCGGTGCTGCGGACGAGCTGATGAAAAACACATCCGGGTTACTGCTGCTGTTCTGCCTGGCGGGCGCGCAGGCGGCGGACAGCTATCGCCTGGACGCGGTCAATACGCGGATTTCATTCAACATTCAGTATTTTGGCGTGCTCTGGGTGAGCGCCCGATTCCCGCATTTCAGTGGCGACTTCGTGCTCGACCGCCAGGGCGCGGCGAGCCGCGTGAACGTCAACGTGCAAATGGCTTCGGTGGACTGCAACGACCCGCGCTGGAATGGGCGACTGCGCTCGGCCGAATGGCTCGACGTGCAGCGCTACCCGCAGATGACCTTCCACTCGACCCAGGTCGAATTCGATGGCGACGGTCAGGCGCGCGCCACCGGGGAACTGACGCTGCACGGCGTCACCCGGACCGTGGGCCTCGACATCAGCCACTTGAGCTGCTCGGAGCCGACCGTAGCGAGCGACCGTTGCGGCTTCGTCGCCCACGCCCGCGTCAGGCGCTCCGACTACGGTTTTGCCCATGGATTCTGGACCGGTGGTGACCAGGTGGACATTGAGATCAGCGGCATCGGCGTGCGAGGCCAAAGCCGATGATCACCCGTAGGCTGCCGGCGCGCGGCGCCCGGCTGAACGACCGGGGTTGAAGGCTCAGGCTGCTTCGGTCGCGCACACGAACAGCTGCGCCGGCGGCAGATTGCGCCGTTCGAAGCTGCGACGGACATCGCCGAAGGTTCGCTGCAGGACCGGCAGCACCCGGCTGGTGAACTGGTACACCAGGAATGCCCCGCCGGGTTCGAGTGCGGCCCGACTCTTGGCGACGATGTCGGCGCGCAAGCGCTCCGGCATGCTACCGAGCGGAATACCGGAAATGATGTAACTGGCCAGCGGCAGTCCGAGCCGCTGCAGCACTGCCTGCACCTGCGCCGCGGAGTCGTGCACCACGTGCAGGCGAGGATCCGGCAACGACGTCGGCAGGAAGCGTACGAAGGCGCTGTTGGTCTCGATCGCGACCAAATGAGCATCCCGATGCATGCGGCGCAGGATCTCGCCGGTAATGGTACCCACCCCGGGACCATATTCCACGATGACCCGGGCGCGCTCCCAATCGATCGGCTCGAGCACCTGGTTCACCAGGAAGCGCGAGCTGGGAATGATCGAGCCCAGCATGTACGGGTGGCGGAGAAAGTTGCCGGCAAACAGCAGCATTTCGGCGGTCCGCGATCGGGTCTTCTTTTTCATGGCGAGTCTCACACGTCGAAAGATTCGTTGAATTAAATACTCCGCGCCGTGAATGGTCCGGTCGGAGCACTGTAAACGTGGCCTCCCCCGCGGCGAGCAGATACCCCCCCCGCGGGCTCGCGCTGCCCGATCGCAACCCCTGGTGCAATCCGAGCCCCGAAGAATCTTAAGGGATCCAAGGGCCCATTGCTACGAGCGGAATCGCGGGGGCCGACGGCCATCAGGCCGGCACGCCCACCCACCGGGCGCTGGCCTGCCACAGAGACTCCTGCAGCTGCACGTCGTCCGCAAGCGGCGCCGCGGGCTGCGAAGCCTGATTCTCGTCGAAGTAACATCCACTGATGCCGGCGACCTTGTCCGACAAGGCAAGGTACACGCTGGTGCGCGCGCCGCGTTCGGCATCGAAGATGACGCGGCTGATCAGTGGCTTCACGACGCGCAGCCACCGCGGCAGCAGATTGGTCGCGACCACGCCCGGATGCAGGCAATTGGCGCATATAGGCGTGCCCGACCAGCGACGCGCCAGCGCAAAGGTATGCAGCACATTGGCGAGCTTCGACTGGGCGTAGGCGGCCGTGGCACGGTAGCGCGCGCGCGGATTGGTGATGCGGTCGAAGTCGATCCGGCCGCGGTAGTGAATCCGGGACGCGACGTTGATCACGCGCGCGCTATCGCTCAGCCGATCGGACAACAAGGCGGTAAGCAGGAACGGGCCCAGATGATTGGTGGCGAAGGTGAGCTCGAAGCCATCGATCGACATCCGGTGCCGGCTGCTGACCATGCCCGCATTGTTGATGAGCAGGCCGATCGCGCCGAACCTGGCGCGAACGGCCTCGGCGCTCGCGCGCACCGAGGCCAGCGAGGCCAGATCGCATTCAACGACATGCACGGCCGCAGCCGGTAGCTGCCGGATGATCTCATCGCGCAGCGCCTGCCCGGCGCCAACGTCACGGCACAGCATGACGACCGTTCGTCCGGCCTTTGCCAGCTCGCGGCTGGTCACGCGCCCGATGCCGTGAGTCGTACCGGTGATGACGGCCACTTCGCTCATGGGTCAGTCTTCGAGTCTGAGCAACGGCTCACCCATGCGGATGACGCTTCCCTGCCGCAGATCCGCGCACAGCGTGACGCCCTCGGGTGCGAACGCGATGATGGTCGAGCCATGCTGGAACCAGCCCATCTCCTGCCCTTTGAGCAGCGATGTATCGCACGGTATCGTATTTGGGCCGCGATATCTCAGATGCAGCAGCACATCCAGAAAGTGCAGGCGCACGCTTGCCACCAGGATGGCCGCCACCGGCACCAGCGTGAGCAACTGGCCCGAAGGCGCCAGGCGGCAGCGGATGACGGCGCGCTCGTTCTTGCAGAACAATCGCTCGATGCGCTTGAGCGCGATCGGATTGACGTTCCAGGTGTCTCCCGAAATGTAGGTCACCTGCTCGACCCGACAGTCGTACGGGGCGTGGAAGCGGTGATACATGCCGGAGGTGAGGCGCAGCGTGACGTACGATCCCTTGAGGTAGCTGCAAACCAGTTCCTCGTCGGCCAGCAGATCCATCAGCGTGTAGGGAAATCCCTTGGCCTGCAGCAACGATCCGGCCCCCACGGGCCCCATGGCGCCGATGATGGCATCACACGGGCTCACCAGGACGGCGGGATCGGGGTCCACGCGCCGGGCCCCATCCTTGAGCGCGCGCGTGAAGCAGTCGTGGAGACTGCTGAAGTGCGTGGTCCGCGCCTCGCTCAGATCCAGCTCCGAGAACAGGCGCCAGATGGCAATGCAGGCGTCGCGCACCAGTGGCTGCTCGAGCCGGCTCAGCCAGCCGACGAATAGCGTCAGCCAGCGGCGTGGCAGGCGGTTGGTCAGCAGGAAGTTCAGGTTTTCCTGTTGAACCAGCTTGCCGATAATCGATCGTGGCGTCATCGAACTGTCACCAAACCGCAATAGTTTGCGAGCCGGTCCCCCGGAGGCGAGCACATTCATGCTTTGGTACGTTGGCGGCACGTTGGTATTGTTGATCCTGCTGCACCAGGCGCGGCTCAGGCTGGCATTGTCGCGGGCGAAACACGGTTCGTTGACCGGGCATGCCCGCCTGGCCCGGCGCATTGCGGCGCTCGTGCCGCACTACGAGTACGACCAGGCGCGGTTCTTCAGCGCCGATGACGCCCCGGCCGAGGTCGCGGCGCGGCGGCGCGCCGGATTCGAGCAGCTGGCCGCGTTCTACTCCGAGCGCTATCGCAAGAGCGCCGCCCTGACGGCGCAGGTCGAGGAGGCGGTCTCGGACCTGCAGTTCACGGCTCGCTACCGAGTGCCGTTCCAGTTCAGCCGGCTGGTGCGCGAGCGGCTGCACGGCGGTGCTTTCCTGCAGTCCTCGTCGGGCACCACCGTGACCGATCTGGATGGCAATAGCTTCTTCGATCTGAGCGGCTCCTATGGCGTGAATCTGTTCGGCTACGACTTCTACAAGGAATGCATCGAGCGTGGCAGTGAGCGCGTGCGCGAGCTCGGGCCGGTGCTGGGCGCGTACCATCCGGTCATGGCCTACAACGTGCAGCGCCTGCGCGAGATTTCCGGTCTCGACGAGGTGTCGCTTCACATGTCGGGCACCGAAGCGGTGATGCAGGCCGTGCGCCTCGCGCGCTATCACACCGGGCGCAAGTACCTGGTGCGCTTCTGCGGTGCCTACCACGGATGGTGGGGAGATGTTCAGCCGGGGGTCGGCAATCCGCTCGCCGCGCGCGAGACCTACACGCTGAAGGACATGGACGAGGCTACGCTGCGGGTCCTGCGAGGCCGCCGGGACATTGCCTGCGTGCTGGTGAACCCGGTGCAATCCATGCACCCGAACGCCAGCGCGCCGGGTGATTCCGCGCTGATCGACAGCGGACGCAACGCGCATTTCGATCGTGCGGCGTACGCCGCATGGCTGGCGAAGCTGCGCACGGTGTGCTCCGAGAAGAACATCGTGCTGATCTTCGATGAGGTATTCGTGGGATTTCGCCTCGCCAAGGGAGGCGCCCAGGAGTATTTCGGCGTGCGCGCCGACATGGTGACCTACGGCAAGACGCTCGGCGGCGGCCTGCCGGTGGGCGTGGTCTGCGGTCGCGCCGACCTGATGAGGCGGTTCCGCCAAGATCGGCCGGCGGACGTCTGCATTGCGCGCGGCACGTTCAATTCGCATCCGTACGTCATGGGCGCGATGCACGAGTTCCTGCAGCATCTCGAGAGCGAGCCGATCCGCGCGATCTACCGTGACCTGGACGAGGTATGGAACCGGCGCGCCCGTCAGCTCAACGAGCGCCTGCATGCGGCACGCGTGCCCGTTCAAATTTCACATCTCTCGTCCATCTGGACCCTCAACTACCTGCGGCCGTCGCGCTACAACTGGATGTTCCAGTATTACCTGCGCGCGGCCGGCCTCGCACTGAGCTGGGTGGGCACCGGTCGTCTCATCTTCAGCCTCAACTACACCGACGCCGACTTCGACGCGGTCACCGACCGGATCCTGTCGGCGGCCGCGTCGATGCTGCGCGATGGCTGGTGGTGGGAAGGCCCGGCGCTGACCAACAAGGCCATCAGGCGGCGCGTGCTGCGCGAGCTGCTTCAGGCGCGCTGGGACACCTCCTGCATCGGGTCGATCATTTCACCGCGCAGCAGGTACAGCGGCGCCCGGTAGTAGAGCATGACGTCGTGGAACGGGTCGGTGATGATCTTGGTGAGCCAGGCGAGGCCGGTCTGCACGTCCTTTTGAAAGAACAACTGCACGGTGCGAAACGCCAGTGCGCCCAGGCCCAGGCTCAGCCACACCTGGCCGACGTGCCGCAGGTACACCCCGTCGCCCGCGGACTGCGGAAAGATACCGAACAGCGTGGGATCCACCCATAGCACCAGCGGCGACAGCGCCCACAGGGACAGCAGAACGATCTTTCTCCTGAGGTTGTAGCCGACCTTGATGTCCTCCTTGTGTTCGTGCGTGGCGTGGTTGACTTCGTCGTATCCCTTCGGCTCGAAGAAGAAATGACCCGCCTGTCGAGTCACCATCGCCACCAGCCAGCCGATCATCGCGGAGGCTACGGGGTTGGTAAAGACAGTCCAATACGCGGCCAGGAAGCTCAGCGCACTCACCAGGTGCAGCGACTGGTTGATGCGGCTGTGGTGGTAGTAGCGATGGTCATCCCATCGCTGGGTCTTCAGCGCTTCAAGGAAGCTTTGCATTCGGATTCCTTTGAGTTGACCGCCCTCAAGCACGGGCATGAAGCAAATATATGAGAATGATTACCAGAACATGACAGTCGCGCCACTACCGCAGCGGATGTGATGCAAATCACCGCCCCGGGTGCCCGGACCGGGGCAACCGCGCAGTATCACGATCGCGGGCGGGCAATGTCATCCGGGAGGCTTCCGCGCAAGAAAATCTTTGCAATTCATTCATCGCGTCGTCACATGACGCGGTGATGATCGCCCGCGCACGAAGCTACCGCCGGAGGAGCATTGGGGATCGAAGTACGGACTTCACTCGAAGGCGCGACTTCAGTTAAAGAACGCGCCGCATGAGGATCATGATCGTCAGCGATGCTTGGTTTCCCCAAACCAACGGCGTCGTCAACACGCTGGCCCAGACCGCAGCCTGGCTCGGCCGCTTCGGCCACGAGGTGCGACTCGCGACTCCGCGCGACTATCGCACCGTACCCTGCCCGACCTATCCGGAGATCCGCATCGCGGTGCTGCCGCAGCGCAAGCTCGCGCGCAGTATCGAGGCGTTCCGGCCGCAGGCGCTGCACATTGCGACCGAGGGTCCGCTCGGTCTTTGCGCGCGACGCTACTGCATCAGCCATGGGCTGCACTTCACCAGCTCCTATCACACGCAGTTCCCGCATTACCTGCGCTCGCGGCTGCCGATTCCGCTGGCCGCGTCGTACGCGCTGCTGCGCTGGTTTCATGGCGCCGCGCAGAGCTGCATGATCAGTACCCAGGGGGTCCATACCCAACTCGCCGCGCGCGGCTTCCGCAACCTGGTGCGCTGGCGCCGTGGCGTCGATACGCAATTGTTCCAGCCGCGGCACAAGGATTTCCTGAAGCTGGCGCGACCGATCGCGGCCTATGTGGGACGCGTTGCAGTTGAAAAGAATGTCGCCGCATTCCTGCGGATGCCCTGGAGCGGCACCAAGCTGGTGATCGGCGACGGGCCCGAGCGGCCACGGCTGCAGGCACAGTATCCCGACGCCGTCTACGCGGGGTTTCGCTTCGGCGAGGACCTGGCGGCTCACCTGGCCGCGGCCGATGTGATGGTGTTTCCGAGCCTTACCGACACGTTCGGCCTCGTCAATCTCGAGGCCATGGCGTGCGGCGTCCCGGTGGCTGCGTTTCCGGTCACCGGCCCGATCGACGTCGTTCAGGACGGCATCACCGGAGCGCTCGATACCGATCTTGCGCGCGCCGCCGAGCGCGCGCTGCGCGTCGACCCGCGCGCGTGTCGCGAGCGCGCGCTGCAGTCGAGCTGGGATGCCTGCACCCGCGAGTTCGAGAGCCACCTCGTGGCATGCCACCCGAGCCCCGTCGCCCGGCCCAAGCGATCGCATTCGATCGCCCGGCGCGCGACCACCTGAAGCGCTCGCGGGCCGCTGCACGCTCCACGATTAATGCGGCGCCGTGGAGCGGCCCGATTCTCACAGAGCCGCGTATAGAAAACAGTCGCGTGCGTGGTCGTTGACGACACCGACGGCCTGCAGGTAGGCGTAGATGATCGTGGTACCCACGAATCGAAAGCCGCGCTGCTTGAGGTCCCTGGAGATGTGGTCGCTGAGCGCGGTGCGGGCTGGAACCGTCCTGGCGGTGCGCGGCCGCTTGACCGGGCGGCCATCGACGAACGACCACAGATAGCGATCGAACGAGCCGAAGTCCCGCTGCACCTCGAGAAAGGCGCGCGCATTGCTGATCGTGGAATCGATCTTCAGGCGGTTGCGGACGATGCCCGGATCCTGCAGCAATGCGGCCTTGCGCGCCGCATCGAACCGCGCCACCTTCCTCGGATCGAACCGCGCAAACGTCTTCTGGTAGTTGGCGCGCTTGCGCAGGATTGTTGACCACGAGAGCCCGGCCTGCGCGCCCTCGAGCGTCAGCATTTCGAACAGCAGCCGATCGTCGTGCACCGGTCGTCCCCATTCCCGGTCGTGATATCGGATGTATTGCGGGTCGCCGTCGCGCGCCCAGCTGCAGCGCTTGCTGATGATCGTCTTGGGCTTCATTCGCAACCTTCAACCGTGCACGTTCAAGGCAATCGTATGCCGCGGTCGGCATACCGCTGAGCATGCGCTTTCCAATCGCGGTTCAGCCGGAACCCGCGGTTTGCATCCGACGCTGCAAGTACTGCACACAGCGATCGACACTCGCCAGTTCGCGAAAGTCTGCATCTGGAACGTCGATGCCCAGTTCCTTCTTCAGAGCGATCGCGAAATGCAGTGTGTCCATGGAGTCGAAGTCGACCTGGTCGCGAAGCGCGAGACCCGGTACCAGTTGTGCCGGGTCGATATCCGGTGCAACCCCAATGAGAACTCTGATGACACGTTCTTTCAGGGATTCATTCACAACTCACCCGGTGTGGCAAGCAATGTAGCTATGCGCGTCAGGAAGCGCGCGCCGCGGCGGCCGTCCGTGACGCGATGATCGGCGGCGAGAGTGAGGGTCAAGAGCGGCCGAATTGTTAGTTGTCCATCGTTGACCCACGGGCGCTCGGCGAGCCGACCGGCACCGACGATCGCCACCTGGTCCGGAAAGATGATCGGGTAGACAGCATCCACGCCTTCGTCGCCGAGGCTGGTGAGGGTGATGACCGGCAGACCGAGCTCGGAGCTGCGCAGATGCCCGCTGCGGGCGCGTGCTACCAGATCCGTCAGTTCGTGCATCAGCGCGCTCAAGTCCTTGGTCGCGGCGCTGAGAAGCGCGGGCGCCGAGAGGCCGCCGCCACGCTGCGCAACCGCAAAACCGACGTGAATATCGGTGGCGGCTTCGAATTGCCCATTGCGATAGAAGCCTGCAAATCCGGGAATTTCGGCGGCAGCGCGCGCCACCGCCTTGATGATCAGTACCGAATATAACAGGCGGTCTTCGACCGGACGAGCGGCGTTGGACCGCTCCAGCCAGGCGCGCGCCGGCGCGAAATCGATTGTCTGGGTCAGGTAATAGTGCGGAATCTCGCGTTTGGCGCGCGTCATAGAGGCGGCGATGGCGCGGCGCATGGCGGCCTGAGCGCGCTCGGCGCCGGAGGCCGCTGCGGCTGGCGCCGCGCCTGCTGTTGCCGGTTCGCTCGCTTTTCTGGAGGCCGCGGCAGCTTCCACGTCAGCGATAGTGAGCGGCCCAGCGGCATCAGCGCCGCTCAGCTCGTCGATCGATAGGCCCAATTCTTCAGCGCGTCGCCGAGCCGCGGGTGAGATCTTGACGCGGCGTGCCCCGGGTGCCGGGGCAGCTGCAGGCACGGCCGCAACAGCCTCCGCGCCACCGCCTCTCAAAGCAGTGGCGGACACGAGGGCTTCCGCTGGAGCGGTTGGCGCGGGCGCGGTTCCTGGCGCGGGCTGCGGTGCCTCGCCGGAGAACAAGGCCAGGGCCGTGCCGACGGGAACCAGTGTGCCAGGCTCCACCAGCAGCCGCTCCACGCTCCCTTCGTGAAAGGCTTCAACGTCGATGATGCCCTTCTCGGTCTCCACCAGCGCGACCACCTGCCCGCGTTTGATCTGATCGCCAGGCGCGATGCGCCATTCGACCAGCATCCCCTCGGTCATGTCGGCGCCGAGGGCCGGCATGCGAAATTCGGTGGTCATAGCGCGCGGCCGCTGGCGCTGGCCGGTGCCTGCTGACCGCCGTCGGGGTTGCGACCGCACAGTCGGAGCACGGCGGCCACGATTCGTGCCGGGTTCGGCAGCGCCGCGTCCTCCAGATGTTTCGGGTAGGGGATGGGTACCTCAGCGGTGCAGACGCGCGCCACCGGTGCATCGAGCTCGTAGAAGGCTTGCTCCATGATGCGCGCTGCAATCTCGGCGGACAGGCCGCCACTGCGCCAACCTTCATCGACGATAACGGCACGGCGGCAGTGGGCCACCGATGCCATGATGGCCGCATCGTCGAGCGGGCGCAGGGTCCTGAGATCGACCACTTCCGCTTCGATGCCGTGCGCTGCCAGCTGTTGAGCCGCGTCGAGGCAGCGGTGCAGACTCGCGCCGTAAGTCAGCAGGCACACATCGCGACCACTGCGACGGACCGCGGCATGCTCGAGGTCAACGGGCGGCACGGGCGCAGCCAGCGCCGCCTCGAAGTTGTACAAGCCCACATGCTCGAATATCAGCACCGGATCCGGGCAGGCCAGTGCGGGGGCCAGCATACCGCGCGCATCTTCCAGAGTGGCGGGGGTCACGATGCGCAAACCGGGAATGTGTGCGTACCAGCCTTCCAGGCTGTGCGAGTGCTGGGCGGCCAGCTGCCGGCCCGCACCCGTGGCCATGCGGATTACCAGCGGCACATTGAACTGACCGCCTGACATGTGACTGAGGGTCGCGGCATTGTTGAGAATCTGGTCGAGTGCCAACAGGCTGAAATTAACCGTCATGATCTCGACGATCGGCCGCATCCCGCCGAGTGCCGCGCCGATGCCGGCACCGACAAACGCCGACTCGGACAGCGGGGTGTCGCGGATGCGCTCCTCACCGAATTCGGCGAGCAGGCCCTTGCTGACCGCATAGCAGCCGCCGTACCGACCCACGTCCTCGCCCATCAGGAACACGCGTGGATCGCCGTTCAACGCATCGCGCAGGCCCTGTCGCACCGCTTCGCGGTAGGTCAACCGCACCGCCGTGCCGGGAGCGCTCATTGCCCGGAGCCCTCGAAATACACGTGCCGGGTCAGCTCCTCGATCGGCTCCCATTCCGAACGCTCGGCGAACTCCACCGCGGCATCGACCTCGCGATCGGCTTCTTTTTCCAGGCGCTGATAGTCCTCTTCGGACATCAGGCCGGCCGCCTTGAAGCGGGTGGTGAAGCTGATGAGAGGCCCCTGCTTGCGCCACTGCTCGACCTGGGCACGGTCGCGGTACAGCTGCGCATCGAACATCGAGTGGGCCCGGAACCGGTAAGTGAGCAGTTCGAGGAATTCGGGGCCTTTGCCGGCGCGGATCGCCGTTGCAGCCTGCGACACCGCCGACTGAACGGCCAGGACGTCCATGCCGTCGACCCTGCTCGAGCGCATCCGGTAGCTGGCGGCCTTCAGGTGCAGGTCGGTCTCGGATTCTGAGCGTTCGAGTGCCGTGCCCATGGCGTATTGATTGTTCTCGCACAGAAACAGCACCGGCAATTGCCACAGCGCCGCCAGGTTCATCGACTCGTGAAACTCACCTTCCGCCACTGCGCCTTCACCGAAGAAGCAGGCCGTCACGCCGCTGTGCCGCTGCATTTGGTCGGCCAGGGCCAGCCCGACGGCGATCGGCAGTCCGGCGGCGACGATGGCATTGCCGCCGTAGAACCGTGCCGCCTTGCTGAAAATGTGCATCGAGCCGCCGCGGCCGCCACTGGTTCCGGTGCGTTTGCCGTACAGTTCAGCCATCACCGCGTTCATCGGCACGCCACGGGCCAGTGCGTGGCCATGCTCGCGATAGGTCGCGACAATGGCGTCTTGTGGTGTGAGTGCCTGCATGGCACCGACCGCAATCGCTTCCTCGCCGTTGTACAGGTGCAGAAACCCGCGAATTTTTTCGTTCTGATACAGCTCGGCGCAGCGTTCTTCGAATTGGCGGATGCGCAGCATCTGCTTGAGCAGATGCAGCACTTCCTCGCGCGTAGGTGCTGGCGCCTGAGCGACAGCGCGGGGCGCGTCCGGCTCATTCGCCGGGGGCGACGCGCCGGTAGTGCTCATGCACCGGTCTCCAGGGTCGACAAGTCACCCTCGGGCAGGCCGAGCTCGCGCGCGCGCAGCAGCCGGCGCATGATCTTGCCACTGCGCGTGCGCGGCAGCGCCTCGACCACTACGATCTCGCGCGGCGCGACCGCCGCGCCAAGGCTCTTGCGGGCGTGCGAGAGCAAGCCGCGCGACAGCGCCTCGTCATTGGTCACGCCCGGCTTGAGTTCCACAAAGGCCTTGACCGCCTGGTAGATCAGCGGATCCGGTACGCCGATCACCGCGGCCTGTGCCACTGCCGGGTGCTGCATCAGCGCGCTTTCCACCTCGAAGGGGCTGATCAGATGGCCGGCGGACTTGATGACGTCGTCCGCGCGTCCGATGAACCAGTAATAGCCATCGGCATCGCGGCGTGCCAGGTCGCCGGTGAGATACCAGCCGTTGTTGAAGCAGGCCGCGTAGCGTTCCGGATCGTTGAGGTAGCCGCGAAACATCGAAGGCCAACCGGGCCTGAGCGCCAGCTCGCCCACCTGGTCGGGTTGCTCCAGAGCCGCGACGGTACCGTCCTCGCGCCGCTCGACCACGCCTGCCTCGACACCCGGCAGGGGTCGCCCCATGGAGCCGGGGCGGATGTCCATGCAGGCATAGTTGGCCACCATGATCGCCCCGGTCTCGGTCTGCCACCAGTTGTCGTGAAAGGGCATTCCGAGATGCTCCGCACCCCAGATGACCGCCTCCGGATTGAGTGGCTCGCCTACGCTGCCGAGAAAGCGCAGCGCCTTGAAGTCACGTCCCACCAGGGGTTCATGCCCGGCCTTCATCAGCATGCGGATCGCGGTGGGCGCCGTGTACCAGACGCTGACCCGCTCGCGCTCCAGGATCGTGTACCAGCGCTCCACGTCGAATTCTTCGCTATCGACGATCGCCGGCACGCCACAGGAGAGCGGCCCGATGATGCCGTACGCGGTGCCGGTCACCCAGCCAGGATCAGCCGTGCACCAGTAGACGTCCTCGGGATGCAGATCCAGCGCAATCCTGGCGCCCAGGTATTGCGCGATGACGGCGGCGTGCACGTGCACCACGCCTTTAGGTTTGCCCGTGGTGCCGCTGGTGAAGTGCAGCAGCGCGGGATCCTCGCTGCGAGTCGCGGCGACCGTGGCGTGCTCGCTTTGTTGATCGATCAGCGCATGAAAATCGGTCGTTCCCGGGGGGAGCTCCAAGGCCGGGGAGGTGCGGACCAGCAGCACATGGCGAAGTTCGGGCAGCTCGGCGCGGATCGGGGCGATCTTGCGTCGGTACAACAGATCCGTGGTCACCAGCACCCGTACCGCGCCGAGACTGAGCCGGGCCTTGGCCGGCTCCGGGCCGAACGCCGAGAACAGCGGGCAGTAGCTGCAGCCCGATTTCAGGGCACCGAGCGCCGTCACATACAGCTCCGGCAGCCGACCCATGAAGCTTGCGACCACCGCACCGCGGGGAACTTCGAGTGCGCCGAGAGCGTTGACGAAGCGGTTGACGATCGCAGCCAGCTGTCGGTACGTGAGCGGTGCCGCGTGCAGCTCCTGATCGATGATCCGTAACGCCACTCGATCCGCGTTTGCGCCGCGTGCGTGGCGATCCAGCGCGATCTCCGCGATGTTCAGCGCACCGCCTGGGCTAGCCCCGAGTTCCTTCCACACCGTATCCCAGCTAAACGAGCGCAGCCACTCGGAGTAGCTCGTCATATTGGGCGTGACTCGCCCACCGTCGCCCACGGCTTTGTAGACTAAAGGGCTCATGGCTCTCTGTTTAGATTAAGCGCCAAACGCCAGCTCGAGTAGATACGCACTTTCCGTGAATCCGTTGCGTTCTTCTATCACTACAAGGATTGCGGACCAGGGGATTTGATTGTCAACTGCCGCGGTCGAATCTCCATCAGTTCAAACTTAAGCATCTGATCGCGCAGACAAAACGACATTGCAATGTGGGTTCTGTTGAATCCAGTCAGCGACCGGTGCAGGTCGGGTTGGGTTTCTACTAATTGACCGATCAGTCACCGCTCATCATTCTCATCACAACAATTCTTCACACTGCTCATCAGGCAACTCTTGGGCGAACAGGCGTGGAGACATAGGGGGCCGCGGTTCGACGGCAGTAGAGGCACAATCATGAACACCCTCTGGATCGTCCTGCTCAGCGCAGTAACCATCTATCTGGCGTACAACTACTACGCCAAGCGCATCGATCGGAACGTCATTCAGTCCGACCCCAAGCGGGCGACGCCGGCCAGGATGTACATGGACGGCGTCGACTTCATGCCGACCAGCCGCAACATCCTTTTTGGGTATCACTTCAAGGCGATCGCGGCCGCCGGGCCTATCGTCGGTCCAATCACCGCCGCAAATCTCTGGGGATGGTCGCCCGCGTTGGCGTGGCTGATCCTGGGGGTCAGCTTCATCGGCTGGGCCAGCGACTACTCCGCCATCATGGTGGCGGTGCGTAACGACGGCAACAGCCTGTCGGCGATCTCGCACCGACTCATCGCTCCCCGCACGCGCACGATTCTGTTCGTGTTCATCTTCTTCTACCTGATGCTGCTGGCCGGCGCATTCGTCGGGATCCTGGCGGCCATTCTGTCGGCGCGTCCGGACGTCCCGTTCGGCATCGTGATCCTTGCCTTGATGGGACTGCTCGCCGGCCAGATGATGTACCGCTGGAAGATGGGAATTATTGGCGTCACGTTCCTGGTCGTCGCCCTCACGCTCGGCGGCATGGCGGCCGGACCGATGGGACAGCACCGGGACGAGCACGGCGTGCTGGTGAACGGCCCGGTGGCGGCCCTGGTAGCGCGGGTGAACGATACGGTGGACGGTATCACCGGCCATCGGCCACTGTTCACGCTCGAGGACCCGACGCTGTCGGATCCGAGGATCCCGGCGCCGGGCAAGGATGGTGCCCGCCCGACCACGCCCACGTTTGACGCGGCCACCGGCCAGCTCAGGACGCTGCCGAGTTACCTCCTGTGGACGGTGTTCCTGTTCGTCTTCAGCTACCTGGGGGCGAATCTACCGATCTGGCGGTTCGCGCAGCCGGTGAATTACATCGGCTTTTGGATCACGCTGGTGACCATCCTGCTGAGCGCGGTGGGGATGGTTGTCGCACCGCTCCTCGGCACCAGGGACGCGGGGGGCCACCTCATCG
The DNA here is from genome assembly GCA_044440135.1 of Steroidobacterales bacterium. Lineage (GTDB taxonomy): Bacteria > Pseudomonadota > Gammaproteobacteria > Steroidobacterales > Steroidobacteraceae > FEN-1191. Next base: position 81,436 of record JBIODC010000006.1, read on the forward strand.
GGACATTCGCGTTGCCCGCCCTCAAGGGCTTCGGCTTCGGGATCGAGGCGGGCAAGGCGTGGCAGCCGCTGTGGCCGATGCTGTTCGTGACCATTGCGTGCGGCGCCATCTCGGGCTGGCACTCGCTCGTCGGCTCGGTGGGAACCGCGCGGCAGCTCGAATACGAGACCGACGCCCTGCCGGTCGGCGCCGGCGCAATGTTCGCCGAGAACTCACTGGCGCTGCTGTCGCTGACCGCCGTCTCCATCGCCGGTGTCGGCGGTGGCGGCGGCCGGTTCGCGATGGGGGTCGGCAAGCTCGTGTACGCGGGAACCTTCGGGCTGGTGCCCGAGATCTTCGGCACCGCGCTCGGATTCGGCACGTTCGTGATGATCGTGCTCACGGTAACGCAGCTGGTCTTCCGTGTGATGCGCGTGACGCTGACCGAGTGGGTCGGCGACGACATCCCGGCGGTGCGCAACATGCACGTGTCGAGCCTGATCTCGATGCTCCTCACGCTCGCGCTCGTGCTCACCGGCACCTGGGTCTACCTGTGGCAGATGTTCGGCGCGTCCAACCAGCTGATGGCGGCCCTGGGCCTGCTCGTGGTGGCGGTGTGGCTCAAGTCGGAGAACCGCAACCCGACCTATGCCCTGCTGCCGATGATCTTTATGTACGTGACCACGCTGGCCGCCACCGCCATCACGGCGTGGAATCTCTACGCCACGATCGCGGCGAACCCGAAGATGACGGGGCTGCCCGTAGCGGGTGCTTGGGCCATGATCGCGGTCTCCGCGCTTTTGTTCGTCGCGGCCGTGCTCATCGGGTGGGACGGGTACAAGGCCTATGTCCGTCACGGCGCGGCACCTGCAGCGCCGGCGCCGCGGCCGGCGGCGCCGCGGGCGACCTAGGGGTACCGGATGGTGTCAGGGGAATGCGCGTTCGGCGAGGGCATGCACGGCTTCGAAGAAGTCGCGTGCGGGCCGCCGGCGATCGGGGAGGCTGACGTGAAGCTGGAAGTGCGGCTCGGTGCGGCGCACCGACAGCCGCCGCACCGCCAGCCCGGCGCGCTGGGCCAACGCCAGGAGCGCGTCGGCCTCTGCGAGTGCCGCAGTGCCTGCGTGATGCACGACCACCGCACCGGGGGTCACGACCTGGCGCACCAGCCACTCCGGCGGCACGCGCCGAAGCGCGTCGCGCCCGGACCAGCTCATCGGATCGAGCGCTTCGAGTTCGACGGCCGGGACTGCGCGCAGCACGCCGCGGACGATGAGCGTGTCGCTGCGGCCGCGGCTGCGGCCGAGCGCCCACATCCAGGGTACATCGCGCGGTTCGAGGAAGATGACCACCGTCACGCCGGCGAACGGGGCCTTGCCATCGCGGATCACCATCTCGACCGCGGTGGAGCCCAACCAGCGTACGGTGGTGCGCTCGCCGAGCGCCGCCAGGCCGCCCTGCATCCAGCGCATCAGTGCGCGTCCCTTGCCGACGTTCCAGATGGTCCCGGCGGCGAACCAGGCCACGACCGCGACCGCGGCGATACCAATCAGTTCCGTCATCGCGGAGGGAACGATAGCACGCGCGTCGCCGGTCGGTGGAGGCGCGCTCTGCGCGAGTTCCTCTACGGCATGTCCGGCTACGAGATCACGCAGCAGGCGCTGGAGATCCGCGCCTCGATGGAGACGCTGTTCATCCTCAGCGTGTTCGGCGACATGCTCGGCGTGCCGATCCTGCCGCCGTATTACGGGCTGCGCCTGCTGCCCTGGGTGGTGCCGCAGATCGAGACCTGGAAGCGCCGCGTCCTGCGGGAGCGCGAGCTGGGCAGCGACCACGAGCATCACCTGCACGGCTTGTGACGAGGAGACTACGATGACCGAGCAAGACAAGGCAGCGCCGCGCAAGAGCGTGTGGCAGGCGATCCGCGAAACCGTCTACGGCATGGCCGCCCACGACATGAGCCGCGCGGCCCTGCGCACCCGTGCGTCGATGGAGCACCTCTTCATCCTCATCACGATGGGCGACCTGCTCGGCATCCCGATCCTGCCGCCTTATTACAGCCTGCGGCTCCTGCCCTACGTCGTGCCGCAGATCGCCACATGGAAGCGGCGCATGTTGCGCGAGAAGGACGTCGCGGACGCGATGTTCTAGG